>NZ_JBIAUQ010000016.1:0-195134 GCF_042893155.1 Streptomyces sp. NPDC001668 | reverse complement strand
CGCCGTCCACGTCGGTGGCTGCCTGCGGGCCGGTGGGGGCTGGGCGCGCCCGCGCGGCGGTAGCCGCACATCGAGCACAGTCCCGCGCCCCTGGGGGTTCGGGGCCCTGGTGTCCGGTTGCGGGGTCTGTCGAGGGCCTGCGCCGTCCACGTCGGTGGCTGCCTGCGGGCCGGTGGGGGCTGGGCGCGCCCGCGCGGCGGTAGCCGCACATCGAGCACAGTCCCGCGCCCCTGGGGCGTTCGGGTGGCCGGCGTTCGTGGATCCGAGCCCCGCCCGCGCCCCGGCTCAGCCCTTGCTGACCGCCGTCAGGATCTCCGGCAGCCGGCGGGCCGTGCGTGGGGCCGCCAGGTGCAGTCCCGCCAGGGTTATGGCGGCTCCGTACACCGCGCCGACCGGCAGCAGCACCCAGCTCCACTCGTCGCCGCCCGCGCTGAGGTTGGCCCACAGGGTCAGGGCGATCACGGGGGCGCACAGCAGGGCGGCCGAGACCATGCCCCCGACGACCGCGGCGGCGGCGAGGCCGGACTGTCCCGGGGCCACGTTCTTGTAGCCCTCCTGCGGGATCGAGTAGGGGAAGCGTGCCGACGTCCACGCCCCGGTCGCCAGCATCGCCCCGAGCAGCGCGAAGGACACCCCGAGCACCTCGGGCAGCTTCGGCCAGTCGTCGATCAGCGCGGTCGTGACCACGGTGACGAGCGTGGCGTACGGCAGGGTGATCAGCAGCAACGCCAGCGCACGCGCGCGTAGTTCGACGTAGGCGTCCCGCGTGGAGGAGATCGTCGTCGCGACCATCCAGAACGCGGAGGTGTCCTGCCCGAACTGGTTGTACATCTGCACCCCGAGCATCCCCGAGGCGAAGCACGCGAAGTAGATGGACCCCGTGCCCTGCACCGCGTTGAACACCGGCACGATCAGCCCGATGGCCAGCGAGGTCACCCAGGCGGCCTTGGTCTTGGGGTCGCGCCACACATAGCGCAGGCTGCGTTCCATCACGGTGCCGGTGCGTCCGGCGGGCAGCAGCCGGGCGAGTCCCGTCGAGTTCCGCTCACGGACCGCCCCCTCGGCGGAGGGCAGCGTGGAGCCGTCCGGGGAGGTCATCAGGCGGGTCAGATGGCGGGACCAGAGCGCGAGCAGGCCGGCCAGCGCGGCGGCGGACAGGGCGAGTTGCAGGACGGCGACCCCGTACGACCCCTCGCTCGCCGAGTCGACCGCCCCGATCGCCGAGGCGGGCGGAATCCACGCCAACACATCGGCGGGACCGTCCAGTTGCCCCAGGCCGCCCGAACCGAGCCGCTGCGCACCGAAGTTCACGACCTGCGCCCCGATCGCGATGACCAGCCCGCTCAGCACCGCCAGATCCCGGCCCTTGCGGCTGGTCAGCAGCCGGATGTTGGCGACGGCGACGGCCCGCGCGAGGGCCACGCAGACCAGCAGCGCGAGCACGACACCGAGGACGGCGAAGACGTACGCCGTCGCGCCGTGCGCGACCGAGACCACGGCCCCGATCAGCAGGCAGAGCGTGAACACCGGCCCGATGCCGACCAGCGAGGCCACCAGCAGCGCCCGCACCAGGGGCCGGGGCCGCAGCGGCAGCATCACCAGCCGGGTGGGGTCGAGGGTCTCGTCGCCGCCGGGGAAGAACAGCGGCATCACGGCCCAGCCGGCCGCCAGCACGGCGACCAGCGGGACGACGACGGAGACGGCGTGCTCGTTGCCGCGCAGGGCGATGAGACCGAGCAGCTGGAGGACGGAGAAGAGCAGGACGGCCACGGCCGAGGCGATGTACGCGGCCCGCCGCCCGCCGGACTGCCGCAGTCCGTTCCTGAGCAGCGACAGCTTCAGCCGTACGACGACCGGGGTGATGTCCGCGGTCATCGGGCCCCGCCCAGCCAGTCGAGGTTCGCCCCGGCGTCCTGCCCCCGCGCGCCCACGAGTTCGAGGAAGGCGCGCTGCAGTGAGGGCGCGGCGCCGCGCACCTCGTCGAGCGTTCCGTGGGCGCGGATGCGGCCGGCGGCCATGACGGCCACCCAGTCGCACAGGGACTCCACGAGCTCCATCACGTGCGAGGAGAAGACGACGGTGGCGCCGGAGGCGGTGTACCGCTCAAGGACGCCCCGGATGGTCTGCGCGGAGACGGGGTCGACGCCCTCGAACGGCTCGTCGAGGAAAAGCACTTCGGGATTGTGCAGCAGGGCGGCCGCGAGCCCGATCTTCTTCCGCATCCCGGTCGAGTAGTCGACGACCAGTTTGTGCTGGGCCCCCGCGAGATCGAGCACGTCGAGCAGCTGGGAGGCCCGCCGGTCGACCTCGGCACCGGGCAGCCCCCGCAACCGCCCCGAGTACGCGAGCAGTTCCCGCCCGGAGAGCCGCTCGAACAGCCGTAGCCCTTCGGGCAGGACGCCGATCCGGGCCTTGACGTTCACAGGGTCCTGCCACACGTCATGCCCGACGACCGTGACGGTTCCCTGATCGGGCCGCAGCAGCCCGGTCACCATGGAGAGGGTGGTCGTCTTCCCGGCTCCATTGGGCCCGACGAGGCCGATGAACTTCCCGGCGGGAAGCTCCAGATCAATCCCCGCGACAGCGACCTGCTGCCCGAAACGCTTCCAGAGCCCACGCACACTCACAGCCGAGGTCATGGACGCCAACCTTAGGGGCGCGGGAAACCGCGCACCTCATCGGTCCCTGCCGCACGCATAAGCAAGCGGCGAGATCAACTCCTCCGCATCCGGCAGCCAACGGTTCGCAGGCGTCGGACGGCAAGCCCACTGCACGGCCCCCGACGACCCGAACCGAGTGGGAGGAGCGGCGACATACGCCCCCTCACCGAGCGCGACCAGGTCGAGCGACGCGGGAGCCCAGCCAAGCTTGCGGATCAGCTCCGGCAACTTCACCGCAGCGCCCGGCAGCACGAAGAACTGCATCCGGCGATCCGGTGTCAGTGTCACGGGCCCCAGCGTCGACTCCATGCGCTCCATACGGGCCAGCGCCAGGAAGCCCGCCGTCTCCGGGACGGAGATGGCGTCGAAGGTCCGTCCCGTCGGCAGCAGAATCGACGCCGTCGGCTGCTTCTGCCACATCCGGCGCGCGACCGTCGCACTGCCGGTGGCCTGCGTCGCCCAGTCCTCCCGAGCGGGATGCGCCCCCGGAGCGGCGCACGCGCTGTCCTCGCAGGAGCACCGCTGCACCCCGTCGACGGCTTCCAGCCAGGTGCCGGGAAAGACGTCCCAGTGGCGCTCCTCGGCGTATCGGACGGCTGTCTCCAGCAGCGATTCCCCGCGCTGCTTCGGAATCTGAGCGGCCTCGGGGCCCGCGATCGTCTCTTCCACGCTCAGCACAACTCCCGCACTCACCTCGGGTTACGGGCTGGCCAGGACCTGCGCGCGCGGGGGAAGCGCACCGATTCGCCCTCCGGGGCGCATGGATGCATGTGCGGGGGCGCAGAGGAGGAACCTCCGCGTGAGCTGGGTAACCACGTGTGGGGTCGGTACGAGTCTTTTACCCCGGCAATCCTCGCATGCCTCGCATTTTCGACACGTTGGCGGGGCATTGATCTTCACGGCCGGAACTTTTCGGTGGAAGACACGTCAACTCGGTGCGTGGGCAGGCACCGCAGCCACAGGGGGTACGCCAATGGCCGCAAGGCCGCTCGTCGCGCGGCAGCCGAACGAAAGGCTGCAGGCGCTCATCCAGGAGGCGGGATGCTCGAACGCCGGGCTCGCCCGCCGCGTCAACATGTGCGGTGCCGAGCACGGCCTCGACCTGCGCTACGACAAGACGTCCGTGGCCCGTTGGCTGCGCGGACAGCAGCCGCGGGGCCGGGCGCCCGCGATCATCGCGGAGGCCCTCGGGCGCAAACTCGGCCGTACGGTCACGATCGACGAGATCGGCATGGCCAACGGCAAGAACCTCGCCTCCGGCGTCGGGCTCCAGTTCTCGCCGACGGTCCTGGGCGCCATCGAGCAGGTGTGTGAGCTGTGGCGCAGCGACGTGGGCCGCCGGGACTTCCTGTCCGGCTCCTCGGTCGCCGCGTCCGCGCTGGTCGAGCCGAGCCGCGACTGGCTGATCTCCTCGCCCGACTCGCAGGTGGCACGCCAGGCGGGCCCGCGCGTGGGGCAGTCCGACGTGGCGGCCGTACGGGCGATGACCCAGGCGCTGGTCGACCTCGACCACCAGTACGGCAGCGGGCATGTGCGCCCGGTCGTCGTGCACTACCTCAACAGCGTGGTCTCCGGGCTGCTCGCGGGGTCGTACCGGGAGGCGACCGGACGTGAACTGTTCGCCGCGGTCGCGCGGTTGACCGAGCTCGCCGGGTACATGGCCATCGACACCGGTCAACCGGGCCTGGCCCAGCGGTACTACATCCAGGCGCTGCGGCTCGCGCAGGCGGCCGGCGACCGCGGATACGGCGGCTATGTGCTCGCCGCGTCCATGAGCCACCTCGCCGCGCAGCTCGGGAACCCGCGGGAGATCGCCCAGTTGGCGCGGGCGGCGCAGGAAGGGGCGCGGGGGCGGGTGACACCGCGCGCGGAGGCGATGTTCTACGCGGCGGAGGCCCGCGGGCACGCCCTCATGGGCGATGTGCGGGCCACCCAGGCGGCGTCCGGGCGGGCCGTGCACGCGCTGGAGGCGGCGGACCCGTCGAGCGGCGACGACCCGGCGTGGATCGCGCACTTCGACGAGGCCTACCTCGCCGACGAGTTGGCCCACTGCCACCGCGACCTCGGCCAGGCCGACGCGGCGGCGCGGTGCGCGCAGGAGTCGCTGGACGGGCTCCCCGAGAACAAGGCGCGCAGGCGGGCCATCGGGCTGGTTCTGCTCGCCACCGCGCAGGTGCAGCAGCGCGAGATCGAGCAGGCCTGCAACACCGGTCTGAAGGCGGTGGAGTTGCTGGAGACCGTCCGCTCCAACCGGGGCGCGGAGTACCTCGAGGACTTCCAGCAGCGCCTGGAACCGTTCGGGGACGAGGCGGTCGTCAGGGAGTTCGGGGCCCGGCTGGACCTTCAGGCGGCCGCGTAAAGGAGGACATGTACAGCGGATACGGGCCCGGAAACGTCACATGATCTCCCGGGATCTGTTACTGCCGTCACAGGGGCGCAGGTCACGTCCTGTGCTACGTGGCACCGGGCTCGGAGGACCCGGTAGCGTGAGCCGACGATTCCGAAGTTCCCCCATAAGTAGGAGTCCCGGTGACGCAGAGTGGACAGGGCGAGCAGCCCTCGGCGCGCGAAGCGCGCGAAGGCATCGTGCTGCCCTCCGACGGCGGGGAACCCCTGCTGCCGGGACAGACAGGCGGACACGGCGGTCCGCAGCCCGGATACGGCGCCCCGCAGCAGGGCGGTTACGGCGGCCCTCCGCAGTCCGGCCAGTCCACCCCGGCCGCCGACGCGGGCTACGGCCAGCCGCCCGGCGGCCAGTCATGGGGCACCCCGTGGGGCCCCGACCAGCAGCAGGACCAGGCCGGCGAGCCGCAGACCCAGCACTGGTCGCAGCCGCCCGCCCAGACCTGGGGGACGCCCCAGCAGCCCGGCGGCATACCGCCCCAGCCCCAGTCCCAGGGGCAGGCCCCGTCCCAGCCGCAGCCCGCGCCGGCGTACGACACCAACGAGCCGACGTCCTACTACCTGCCGCCCGTCGGTCAACCGGCGCCCCAGCCGCAGTCCCAGCCGCTCCCCCCGCAGCAGGGCCAGGTCGCGCCCTACGAGGCTCCCGGGGCCGGCGCCGCGCAGCAGCAGCCCGCCCAGGGCTACGACACCAACGAACCGACCTCCTACTACCTGCCGCCCGTGGGCCGGCCCCTCCCGTCGGCCGCCGGCACGCCCGCCTCCGCGCCGCTGCCGCCCGCCGACGAGGGCGCCACCCAGTTCATCCCGCCGGTCCCGGCCGCCCCCGCCGACGAGGGGGCCACCCAGTACCTCCCGCCCGTGCGCCCCGGCGCGCTCCCGCCCGAGGTGTCCGCCGAGGCAGCGCGGTTCCCGGGACAGTACCCGCAGTCCCCGTACGGCGCGCAGCACGCTGCTTCCGGCCCCGGCCCCGGCGCCGGTCCGCTCCCGCCCAGCGCGCCCACCGGCCCCGACGCCGAGCCCACGCAGTTCATCGCGCCGGTGCCCGCGCAGGCCCCCGGCGCGCCCTACGGCGGGGACCGGCAGCCGCCCTCCGACTTCGACAACCTCTTCCGCGGCGGACCGGGCGGTGACGGCGGGGCCTCGTCCACCCAGCAGATGCCGCGCTTCGCCCAGCCCGAGGCCGTACCGCCCGCGTACGGGGCCCCGCAGCCGCCGTACGGGACCCCGCAGCCGTCGTACGGGGCCCCGCAGCCGGCGTACGGCGCCCAGCCGCCGTACACGCCGCCCGGTGGTGACGCCTACGACGACGGAGGCGGCCGCAGGCGCTCGCGGGTGCCGGTCATCGCCGCCGTGGGCATCGGCATCGTCGTGCTCGGCATCGGCGCGGGAGCGCTGCTCGCCGGGGGCGGGGGCGACGACGGGGGCGACAAGAACCAGACCGTGTCGGCGACGGCCCCCGCGACCGCCGGTTCCTCCTCGCCGGCCGCCGATCCGGCGAAGGGGCAGGCGGCCGAGCTGGACAAGCTGCTCGCCGACAGCGGCAACAGCCGTTCCTCGGTGATCAGCGCGGTGGGGAACGTGAGGTCCTGCAAGAACCTCGGTCAGGCGGCCAAGGACCTGCGGGACGCGGCGGCCCAGCGCACCGGCCTGGTGACCCGGCTCAAGTCGCTCTCGGTCGACCAGTTGCAGGGCCACGCCGAGCTGACCGACGCCCTCACCAAGGCCTGGCAGGCGTCCGCGTCCGCCGACAACCACTACGCGGCCTGGGCGGACCAGGCCGCCGGCAAGAAGGGCTGCAAGAAGGGCCAGGCCCGCGCCACGGGCCAGACGGCGGCCGGCAACCGGGACAGCGGCACCGCCAGCACCGAGAAGGCCAAGGCGGCCCGGCTGTGGAACGCGATCGCCAGGAAGTACAGCCTGACCGAACGCACGGCCACCCAGCTGTGAGAGATCCGCGGGGGACGTCTCGGCGCCCCCCGCGGATCAGTCGACGTCCGCGTTCTGGAGTGTCTTCGTCACGTCGGTGAAGCCCCGGCGCGCCGACACGAGCTGTCCCTGGCGCACCACCTGGAGCGTCACATGGGCGTTCACCATGCGCGGGAAGCCGACCGAGGCGAGGTCGTCGGCGGAGCTCCAGGTGTCCCGGGTGGCCCACTGGAGGGTCGGTGTCAGACCGCCGGTCGGGATCTTGAGGCCGTCGTTGAGGGCGCCGCGCACGCTGTCGGCACTCACCTCGCCGCCGCCGAGCGACTCGACGGCCTTCTCGAACACCGTGTAGGCGATCCAGGTGGTCTGCACCCCCGCGTCCGCCGAGTCGATGCGGTTGTCGTTGAAGGCCTCCTTGTTGATGACCTTCTTCATCGTGTCCCAGCGGGGGTCGCTCTCCACCGGGTACCAGCCGGTGATGTACGACCCCTCGTAGGGCCCCGAGGCCCCGCCGGAGGCGTCGATCTCCGTCTGGTCGACGCTGCCCATCGCCATGGCGGTGCGCACGGCCGGGTAGTCCTCGCGGGCGCGCCGGAAGGAGTCCATGAAGGTGCTGGTGCGGTCGCCGAGCGCGGGCACCACACACCCCGCCTTCGCACCATGCGCCGGGGCGCCGGACGCCGAGCTGTCGAGCGCCTTCGTCGACTGAACCGAGTACTCGGTGGCGTCGTCCGCCGCCCGCACGTCACTCGCGGCGTGGTGCCCGCCCGCGGTCAGTCCGGAGTCCAGCAGCACGGGCAGCTCGTCGCCCGCGATCGTGTCGGGCCGTACGAGGGTGACGTTGCCGCAGGCCGCCGCGAGCTCCTTGCCGAGGCCGGCCAGCAGGGTGGGCTGGCCGCCGTTGACCGGGTAGGACAGCGGGCTGGTGAACTCGTCGTTGGTGACGCCGTAGCCGCCGATGTAGGGGATGCCGGCGCCCTCCAGGGGTGGGAAGAAGGAGTCGCCGTACTGGCTGTAGGAGCCGACGACCGCGACGACGTTCTCCTTGACCGCGCGCCGGGCGCACTTCGCCGCCGCCACGCCGTCGTTGTGGTCGTTGCAGGTCAGGACGGTGAGCTTACGGCCGTTGATACCGCCCTTGGAGTTGATCCAGCGGGCGTAGGCCTGGGCGAAGGCGGGCATGCCGGGCTTGTTGGTCGCCTTGGTGTCCGACGGGGCCCAGGTCATGACCTTGATCGGGCCGCCCCCGGAATCCCCCGTGGTACCGGGGACGACCCCGCAACCGGCGGCGAGGGAAGCACACGCCACCAGTGCCCCCGCCGCGAGGACGGTGGCTCTGACGGGCCGGTGGTGCTGGGGGAGGAAGGTGCTGCGGATGCGTCGCCTGCCGGTCATGGGCACACACGCTTCCGTCACATCCCCAACTCGGGCGTGACCCTCGGTCAATGAAAGGTGACGGAAAGGTGAACAGCGGGGGCCTGTGCGGGACGTATGGGGGAAGAACGTACGATCGATGACCGTGCAAGGTTCGGAGAACTCTTCCCGTCGCGGCCGTCGCTCCTCCACCATGGGCGGCATGCCACTGAACGACATGCCGTGGTGGCGCTGGCGCAGCAATGTGCGCTCCGCGCTGCACATGCTCTCCGACCCCGCCTTCCAGCAGAACGTCTGGCTCGCCGGTGTCGAGGGGTACGGGGACGTCACCGACGCCGTGTACCGCCTCGTCGAGGACACCTGGCTGGACAACTGGTCCGCCGAGAAGTACGTCGGCACGATCTTCCGGGACTCCCAGGAGGCGGCCCTCGTCGACACCGCCGTGCTGCGGGTGCTCAGGATCATGCACCAGGTCGGCCCGGACGCCCCCGTCTCCGTGTACATGGAGAACCCGGGGTGGCCGGACGCGGTGCGGGCGGCGCGGGACGCGCACGTGCGGATGGCGACGGCCGACGGGGACGACCCGGACGCGCCGCCGCGCACGCTCCAGCTGCTGCAGATCATGACCCGGTCCGCGTGACGGACGCGATGTTTCCCGCGCCGGTGGATATGCGACCCTGTCCTGCATGAACGAGCAGTCCGCCCCCGCCGAGCAGTACGTCCTGACCCTGTCCTGCCCCGACAAGCAGGGCATCGTGCACGCCGTGTCGAGCTACCTCTTCATGACCGGCTGCAACATCGAGGACAGCCAGCAGTTCGGCGACCACGACACGGGTCTGTTCTTCATGCGCGTCCACTTCTCGGCCGAGGCGCCGGTGACGGTGGACAAGCTGCGGGCGTCCTTCGCGGCGATCGGTGACTCCTTCCACATGGACTGGCAGATCAACCGGGCCGAGGACAAGATGCGGGTCGTGCTGATGGTCAGCAAGTTCGGGCACTGCCTGAACGACCTGCTCTTCCGCGCGCGCATAGGTGCGCTGCCGGTGGAGATCGCCGCCGTGGTGTCCAACCACACCGACTTCGCCGAGCTCGTGGGGTCGTACAACATTCCCTTCCACCACATTCCGGTGACGCGGGAGAACAAGGCCGAGGCGGAGGCGCGGCTGCTCGAGCTGGTGCGGGAGCAGGACGTCGAGCTGGTGGTGCTGGCCCGGTACATGCAGGTGCTCTCCGACGACCTGTGCAAGCAGCTCAGCGGCAAGATCATCAACATCCACCACTCGTTCCTGCCGAGCTTCAAGGGTGCGAAGCCGTATCACCAGGCTCATGCGCGGGGTGTGAAGCTGATCGGGGCGACGGCGCACTATGTGACCGCGGACCTCGACGAGGGGCCGATCATCGAGCAGGAGGTCGAGCGGGTCGGACACGACGTGACGCCGGACCAGCTCGTGGCGATCGGGCGGGACGTGGAGTGCCAGGCGCTGGCGCGGGCCGTGAAGTGGCACGCGGAGCGGCGGATTCTCTTGAACGGCCGGCGGACGGTCGTGTTCGCCTAAGAGCTCGGGGCGGTCTGTGCGCAGTTCCCCGCGCCCGCGCTCCTTGAGCAGGTGCAGTGGACGTGCCTTTAAGGGGCGCGGGGAACTGCGCGACCAGCCCCCACCGGCCGGCAGCCGCCCACGGACCCCAATCCGCCCCCCACCTACATGCGGCTCAGGCTCGCCGCCGCGTACAGAACATCCCTGATCGCGTCCCGGTCACCCACCTGCCCTGCCGCCGCCTCCGCCGGAGGCACATGGCCGGCCGCCAGTTGGCAGAACTCCACGCCGTCCAGGGCCACATGCGCCACCTCGTGCTCCGCGGAACCCACCGCCGCCGGGGAGTCGAGGGGGATCAGCCACTCGCCGCCGCCCAGGCCCTCGATCTCCAGGCGCAGAGTGCGGCCGGGGCCCCCGGCGCTCACGAGACGGCGGCCGGGGGCCGGTGCCGTCAGCCCCTTCTGCCGCCGGTGTGCGAGGACCGCGGGGAGCATGCGGGCCGCCAGGTCGATCATGCGGTTGAGGTGGCGGGGGGACGGCGGGTCGTAGGGGTAGTCGACCGCCTCCGCGATGTCCTCCGCGTGGACCCAGCACTCGAAGGCGCGGTCCAGCATCGCGTCGTGGAGCGGGAGCGTGAAGTCGCCGTAGGCCACCTCGAGTTTGCCGGCGGTGCCACCGGTGAACGACACCGTGCGGACCAGGTCGTGGCTCTGCTCGCGCCAGGGGGTCCGCACGGAGCGGGTCGGCGGGAAGTGCGAGGCCCGCCAGTACGCCTCGGTACGGCCCGACGGTGTGGGCGCGTCCGCGGTCGCCGCGCCCAGCGGGTCGTCCAGGCCCAGGGCGACCGCGACCAGGCCGTCGACCGACAGCAGGTGGGCCATGACCCCGGCGACCGTCGTACGGCGGCTCGTGGCCTCGTCGGCGTCGAACCAGCGGAGCCTGACCGGGGCGTGCCACTCGGCGTCGCCGAAGTCCTGGAGCAGGGCGTCCAGACGGGCGGTCTCGGCGTCGTACGGCATGGCCCACCCGGGGATCGGGATGCGCGGCGGGCGCCGGTCGAGGCAGCGCTCGAGGACGCGGGTGCGCAGGCCGGGGTCCAGGTCGAGGCTCTCCGGCCGCTGGAGCAGGCCCACGGCGCCGCGCAGCCGCAGCGCCTCGTCGGCGCAGGAGCCGCAGACGCCGAGGTGGTCCTCGACGGCGGCCGTCTCCTCCGCGGAACACGCGGCCAGCGCCCACGCCCCCAGCAGCGACTTCAGCACCTGGTGCTCCAGGACGAGGGGGGCGGGCGGGGGCAGCTCGTCCAGTTCGGGCAGGGGGCGGCCGGTGTCCTCGACGGAGGCGCGGGGGAGGGGTATGCGGGGCGGACGGTCGGGGTCGGGGTCGGGGCCAGGGGTGTCGCCGGAGCCGGAGCCCGAGCCGGAGCCGGGGTCGCTCGGGCCACCGGCGCCAGGGTTGGCGGGTCCGTCGCCGTCGGTGCTGTCCATGCCTCCCGTGCCGGGGCCGTTCGCGTCGGCGCTCCCGGGGTCGTCGGGGCCGGGGCCGTACGACCCGTCCCGGTCGTCGTCCCCGTTCCCGCGGCCGCCCTCCAACTTCCCGTCCTGCTCGTCGTACGCCTCGAAACGGCCGCTCACGCCGCGCCCCCGTATCCCGGCGGAGACCCCGGCGCTCCGGTGTCGTGGGCCGTGGACAGGAGTTGCAGGCCGAGGCGCAGGCGGCGGCGGGCCTCGTCCTCGGTGATGCTGAGGTCGGCGGCCGCCTGGCGGTAGTCGCGGCGCTGGAAGTAGGCCAGTTCCAGGGCGGCCCGCAGCGGGGTCGGCATGGACTGGACGATGTAGTCGGCGCGGGCGGCGACCGAGGCGTGGCGCACCTTGCGCTCCAGCTCCTCGGCGGAGCCCTCGCCGGCCCGGTGCAGCGCGGCGGTCTCGGTGGCGCGCAGCCGCTGCACGGCCAGGCGGTGGGTCAGGCCCGCGACCCAGGAGCGCAGCGGGCCCTGTTTGGGGTCGTAGGCCTCGGGGTGCTCCCAGACATGGGCGAAGACGTCCCGGGTGATGCCGTCGGCGGCGCGCTCGTCTCCGAGCACGCGGTGGGCGAGACCGTGCACGAGTGAAGCGAAACGGTCGTAGAGCTCGCCGAGGGCGGCCGCCTCACCGCGTGCGAGCCGCTGCTGCATCTTGCGGTCCCAACGGGGCGGTGCGTCCTTCTTCGCCATGCGGCCCCCTCACCCCTGGAAGTGTCCGGGTCAAGCCTGCGCCGACCGTCTCCTCGAATGTAGTCGGCACCTCCGACAGCGCACGCCCCTTTGTTCCAATGCGCGCCCCCCGAGGGGCCTCAGGTGGTAGTGGACCTTCCCCTACCCCTCCAGTCATCGATCAGACCTGATCGAACAGGATCGAAGGCGACAAAAACAAGCCTCTTTCGAACGTTTCCCGTTTCTTGGTCTGTGTTTCAGGGAACGGCCGCTGGGCAGCCGCGCTGCAAGGAAGCGTAGGAAAGGCTTCCGTTTTTTCCGGCGAATGAAGGGCATGGTGGTGGCGTTCAATGTGACCGGCGAAGAGCAGGGCGAGTGGGCCGTGCTCAGTGTGTCGGGCGAGCTGGATCTGGTGACCTCGCCGGTGCTCCGCCAGCGGGTCCACGACGCGGTGGCCGAGGGCCGCCACAGTCTCGTCCTCGACCTTTCCGACGTGTATTTCTGCGATTCCAGCGGGGTCGGCGTCCTCATCGCCTCCCGCCGCCTGATCCGCTCCTGCCGGGGCGAACTGCGCCTGATCCTCCCGGCCCAGGGAGCCGCCGACGGCTCCCACGTCAACCGCGTCCTCGGCGCCCTGGGCGTCCGCCGGCTGTTCGAGGTCCACCCGGACCTGGACTCGGCGACCGACGAGGAGGCGGGACCGCTGTCCGCCTGAGCCCGGACAGCCCACCCGACCGTGCACGGCTGTGACGTGCACGGTGGTGACCCGCGGCACCCCGATTGCCACACCGTTGTCCCGGAATTCCCCCGGTCTTGGCACAAGCGCCGCCTTCCGGCCCCCGGGGCGCCGCTCGCGACGTACGCTCCGTGCGAGATGCACCCGATGTGATGTGAGGCGGCCCGAAGAGACATGGTCAGCAGCGAGTACGAGCGCAGGATCGCCGGCCGGTTCGCCACCTTCGACCAGGACGGCAACGGCTACATCGACCGCGAGGACTTCAACGTGGCGGCCAAGGCACTGCTCGCGGAGTTCGGTACGGCGGCCCGCTCCGACAAGGGGCAGGCGCTGTACATCGGCGCGGAGGCGTTCTGGCAGGGCATGGCCGGGATCGCCGACCGGGACGGCGACCAGCGGATCACCCGCGACGAGTTCGTGAACGGCGCGCTCAAGCGGCTGCGCGACAACCCGGACCGGTTCGCCGAGATCGCCCGGCCCTTCCTGCACGCGGCGCTCGCCGTCGCCGACCAGGACGGTGACGGACGCGCCACCGTCGAGGACACTGCGCGCGTGCTGCGCATCCTGGGCGTCGGCGAGGACCTCGCGCAGGCGGCGGCGGCCACCCTGGACTCCGACGGCGACGGCAAGGTCGGCGAGGCCGAGATCGTGCCCGCCTTCGCCCGTTACTTCACCGTCCCCGAATAGCGCTCGCGACCGTCCCCGAATACCGCTCGCGCAGCTTGTACTTGAGCACCTTGCGCAGGGTCTCGTTGCGCGGAAGGGCGTCCACCACCTCCAGCTGCTCCGGCAGCTTGTGCGTCGACAGCCCTTCCTCGCGCAGATACGCGGTCACGGCGTCCAGCGTCAGCTTCCCGGCCCCCTCGGGCTGTTCCACCACGGCACACACGCGTTCCCCGCGCTCGGCGTCCGGCAGCCCGATCACCGCCACGTCCCCGACGGCCGGATGCGCGGCCAGCAGGTCCTCGATCTCCTTGGCCGAGATGTTCTCGCCCTTGCGGATGATCACGTCCTTGAGGCGACCGGTGAGCACCAGATGCCCGGTGGCCGTGAGATGTCCGAGGTCACCGGTGCGCAGATAGCCCTCCTCGTCGAAGGCCTCCGCCGTCTGCGCCGGATCCAGATACCCCTGGCACACCGCCTCCCCCTTCAGCCGCACCTCCCCGTCCACGATCCGCACGGACATCCCCTCCGGCGGCCGTCCCTCGGTCGTGGCCAGGTTCTCCACCGTGTCGTCCGGCGCCCCCATGGTGATCATCGGCACCTCGGTCATGCCGTACCCGTGCGTCAGCTGAACCCCCAGCTCCCGTACGACGGCGTGGTAGACCTCCGGCGGCTTGGGCGCCCCGCCCCCGGCGAGCAGCCGCAGGCTCGGGATGATCTTCTCTCCCGGCTGCTTGCGCTGCTCGGCGAGGAACATCGAGTAGAACGCCGTCGAGCCGCCCGCCACCGTCACCCCGTGCCTGCGATACCCCTCCAGCGCGTCCGGCAGCGCGAACTGCTCGAACATCACCGCGGGGAAGCCGTACAGCAGCAGCATCACGGTGTAGTCCGGGCCCGCTATGTGCGCGTACGGGAAGGCCATCGACCCCACGTCGTCCGCCGAGAGGCGCAGCGCGTGCGCGAGGCAGGAGCCGCCCGCGATCAGCGAACGGTCCGTGTGCAGCACGCCCTTGGGGTCGGAGGTGGTGCCCGAGGTCCAGTAGATCCACCGTACGGAGGTGCCGTCGGCGGGCGGGGCGGGCAGGACGGCCGGGTCGCCGTCCGGGAGGCCGTCGTAGGCCTCGAAGACGCCCTTGGTGCCGAGCCGCCGGGCCATCGCGGTGTGGTCGAAGCCGCGCCAGACGCCCGGTACCGCGAAGAACTCCGCCTTCGACTCCCTGAGGGCGAAGCCGACTTCGCGGTCCCGGTAGAAGGGGATGACCGGCGACTGCACGGCGCCCAGGCGGGCCAGCGCGAAGGAGAGCAGGGCCGTCTCGATACGGGTCGGCAGCTGCCAGGCGACGACCGTGCCGGGGCGTACACCCATGTCGTACAGGCCGGCCGCGACCCGCTCGGCACGCGCGCGCAGCCCGCCGAAGGTGAGCGTGCGGTCGTCCTGGAGGAGGACCGGGCGCTCGGGGGTCAGGTCGGCGCGGCGGGCGACCAGCTCCCACAGGGTGCGGGACGCGCTGAGCGCGTGGGCGGTGTCGGTCACGGCGGCCCCCTTGGTGGAACTGACGGGCAGTCAGATCGTGGGCAGAGCGTAGGGCGGGACGCCTTGCCGGTCCAGGGGTGCGGGACTTAGCCTTCCAGGAACTGACGGTTCATCAGATAGGGCGGCTGTCATGGACCTCGGGTACACGCCGGAAGAGGAGGAGTTCCGGGCGCGGCTGCGGGAGTGGCTCGCCAAGGCGCTCCCCACGCTGCCGCCGAAGCCGTCCCCGCAGGACTGGCCCGGACGCCGCGCGTACGACCTCGGCTGGCAGCGCATGCTCTACGACGCCGGGTACGCGCAGGTGCACTGGGACGCCTCACCCACCACACGGCTGATCTTCCTGGAGGAGACCGAGACCGCCGGAGCGCCTTACGTGGGCGCCGGGTTCGTCGGACTGCTCCACGCCGGCCCGACCATCGCCGCCGAGGGCACCCCCGAGCAGCGGGAACGCTGGCTGCCGCCGATCCTGCGCGGCGAGGAGGTCTGGTGCCAGGGGTTCAGCGAACCGGGCGCCGGGAGCGACCTCGCGGCCTTGCGCACGCGCGCGCGGAGGGACGGCGACGACTATGTGGTCACGGGGTCCAAGATCTGGACCTCGCACGCCGAAGTGGCCGACTGGTGCGAGCTGTTGGTGCGGACGGATCCGGCGGCGCCGAAGCATCGCGGGATCAGCTGGCTGGCGATGCCGATGTCCGCTGCCGGTGTCGAGGTGCGGCCTCTGCGCACGCTGGCGGGGTCCGCAGAGTTCGCCGAGGTGTTCCTCGACGAGGTGCGGGTGCCGGTGGCGAACCGGGTGGGGGAGGAGAACGACGGCTGGCGCGTGACCATGGTGACGCTGTCGTTCGAGCGGGGGACCGCCTTTGTGGGCGAGGTGGTCGCCTGTCGGCGGGTGCTGGGTGAACTCGCCCTCGCGGCCCGGGAAAACGGGCGCTGGGACGATCCGGTGCTGCGGCGGCGACTGGGGCGGTTGAACGCCGAGTTCCGTGCGTTGTGGCGGCTCACGCAGTGGAACGTGAGTGAGGCGGAGGCGCGTGGGGGCGGGGTGCCGGGGGTGGGGGGTTCTGTTTTCAAACTCCGGTACTCGCATGCGCGGCAGGAGTTGTACGAGGCTGCGGGCGATGTGCTGGGGGTCGAGTCGCTGGATCTTGAACGCCCCTGGGTGATCGACCGGTTGTCCTCCTTGTCGTACACCATCGCGGCCGGGACCTCGCAGATTCAGCGGAACGTCGTGGCCGAGCGGATTCTTGGGTTGCCGAAGGGGCGGTAGCGGTGGAGCGCCGGGTGCGGGCCGGTGGGGGCTTGTCGCGCAGTTCCCCGCGCCCCTGAGTGGGGTGCCCCGACCCCTCGCCGAGAAGGAGGCGTGCGATGCGGTTTCAACTGACAGATGATCAGCTGGCGTTGCGGGACGGAGTGCGCGGGTTGCTCGCGCGTCGGTTCGACGGTGAGGCGCTGCGCGCTGCTGTAGACGCTTCCGGCCTGGACCGTGCCCTGTGGCGGGAGCTCGGGGCTGCCGGGTTCTTCTCGCTGCGGGTGCCGGAGGCGCGGGGTGGGGTCGGACTCGGGCTGCCGGAAGCCGTGTTGGTGTTCGAGGAGGCCGGGCGGGTCCTGTTGCCGGGGCCCCTGGTGGCGACCCACCTCGCCGCGGGGGTCGTGGACGGAGCCGCCGAGGGGGAGGTCGTCGTGGCGGACGTCGACCCGGGCGGGCTCGTGGAGTGGCTGGAGGAGGCGGACGTGGTACGCGGTGACGTCACCGGGGCCGTAGCCCTGACGTCGGTGGACCCGCTCACTCCGCTGCACCGGGTGCCCGGGGCAGGCGCGCGTGCCGTCGACCCCGTGGCCGTGCTCCTGACCGCCGCCGAGCAGCTGGGGACCGCCACACGCGTGTGTGAGCTCGCGGTGCAACACGCGCGGACGCGAGAGCAGTTCGGGCAGCCGATCGGGGCCTTCCAGGCGGTCAAGCATCTGTGCGCGCGGATGCTGGTGCGGGCGGAGACGGCCCGGGCCGTGGTGTACGCGGCCGCCGTGACCGCCGACCCGGTGGACATCGCCGCGGCCCGGCTGCTGGCCGACGAGGCGGCCGAGCGGGGCGCCCGGGACTGTCTCCAGGTGCACGGCGGGATGGGCTTCACCTGGGAGTGCGAGGTGCAGCTGCATCTGAAGCGGGCCTGGGTGCGGGCCCGGCGGGGCGGTGGCGGTGCGGAGAGCGAGGAGTCGCTCGCCGTCGACCTGTTGGCCTGAGGGGCACCCGGTCGGCCGCTCCGGAGCGGATGTCGCGGATTGTGGCATACCGGAATCACGGAGCGTTGATATCGGGTTGTGTCCTATGTGTGACTCGTCACGTCCTGGAGTCGGCGTCCCGCTCCGGTACCTTGTGTGAGATGCGAGTGGTTCCGAGCATGAGCCATGCCGGTGTTGCCGATGGGGCGGCGCCGGACCCGGCGGTGCGCGCCGCTGCTCGCAGGGCGGAAAGGCCGGTGGCCACCGCCTGTTCGACTCCCCGCGGCGAGCGTCGCACAGTATCCCGCACGGGTACTCCTTCGCGCTGGAATATGCCCGAAGCGCTTGTTGGCGTGACTGTACGTCAACCATGCTGGTTCGTAAGGGATTCACGTTCTGTGATCCCGGCTTTGGTCATTGTTCTGGTCATGCAAAAAATGGCTACGATCGTGGCCCTCGTGAGGCGCGAGGCCATGTGCCCGCCGGTTCGGATGGTGTGAGCGGTGCAGGTGCTTCAAGTGCAGCTGGAGATCCGGCCCGACCCCGCGGAAGTGGGGCGAGCCCGGCGGTGGGCCCGCTCACGGCTCGCCGTGTCCGGGATAGGGGCCGACGAACCGCTCGCCGAGACCCTGATCCTCCTCGTGTCCGAACTGGTCACCAACGCCGTGGTGCACACCGGGCGTCCGGCCGTCCTACGGCTGTGCCTGCCGGGTACCGAGGTGGAGTCGGCCACCATCCGCCTGGAGGTCGCCGACCGCAGCGGCCGGGCCCCCGTGCCGCGCTGTGTGGACGGTGACGCGACCGGCGGCCGCGGCCTGGCCCTCGTCGACGGCCTCGCGGACCGCTGGGGCTGGAGTCCCGAGGGTGCCGGCAAGAGCATCTGGTGCGAACTCGACCGCTGCGAGCGGCCGCGGAAGGACGCACAGGCCTACGGCATCGACGCCGCCGCCTACGAGCAACTGGCGGCGTTCGAGGCGGTGTGACCGGCGCACGGTCGCAGAGCCGTCGGCATCCCGTCCTCGCGTGAGGGGGCGGTGCGCCGGGACATGCATCCATGCGCGGTCGGGACAAAGGG
Source organism: Streptomyces sp. NPDC001668 (assembly GCF_042893155.1). NCBI lineage: Bacteria > Bacillati > Actinomycetota > Actinomycetes > Kitasatosporales > Streptomycetaceae > Streptomyces > Streptomyces sp. NPDC001668. The sequence continues at coordinate 176,820 of NZ_JBIAUQ010000016.1, read as the reverse complement.
GTCGTAAGCAATAAATCCCCGTACGGGTGTTGACGCAGCGTGTTCGATTGATGACGCTGGTGGTCAGCGATTCGCCGCGAGGGGACGCCGAGGGTTTCGGTGACGGAAGCCCTCGACGAGTGCGGATCGTGACGCGGTGTCGATTTCCTCAGGGCGGAAGGAAGTCGATGACGGCGGCGCGCGATGCCGTGCTCGGGGCGGGCCTGCGCGCCGCCGGCCGACCCACCTCACAGCACGGCCACCGGCGCCACGGGCGTCCCGGTGCCGCCGACGAACGGCTCGGGCATCGCCGACAGCAGGAACGCGTACCGGCCGAGTTCTCCACAGGCTGTGGACAACTTCTCCAGGTTCCAGTTCTGGCCCTGCAGCATCCCCATCTCCACCAGGTCCAGCGCGTGCACCGGCAGCCACAGGTCCTCGATCTCGGGCGGGAAGATCTCGAACGTGAGCGTGTCGTTGGCGACCGCGGCCACATCGCGCGCGTGGAACCACTCCGGGGTGCGGACCGACAGGCCCGGCGACGGATAGGCGTACGCCTCCCGGTCCCCGGCGAGATACACCTGGATCTGCCCGGTCCGTACGAGCACGACGTCCCCGGCACGCACCCGCGTGCCCGCGAGTTCCTCGGCGGCCTCCAGGTCCTCGGGGGTCACGGCGTGCGCCCCGTCGAGCCGGTCCACGCCCCGCGCGCGGGCCACGTCGAGCAGCACCCCGCGCGAGACGACGTACGGCGCCTTGTCGATACCGCTGAACTCGGCACCGCCGTGCGGGGTGATGGTGCCGGCCGGGCGGCCGTTGTAGAGCATGCCCGAGTGCGAGACATGGGTGAGCGCGTCCCAGTGGGTCGCCGCCTGAAGTCCCATGGTCACCGCGTCGTCGCTGCACGCGACCGTCCCCGGACCGAAGATCTCCTGGTTGATCTGCACCATCGTGTGCAGCGGGTTGACCCGGCCCGGCATCATCCCGGTCTGCACGCCGTCCTGCCTGAGGGGCAGGGCGAGGGGAACGCGGCGGCCCGTGCGGACGGTCGCGGCGGCCTCGCGGACGACCTCGTCGGTGATCAGGTTGAGGGTGCCGATCTCGTCGTCGGCTCCCCAACGGCCCCAGTTGTTCACGCGCTTGGCGATGTCGTGGAACGCGGCCGGAAGTGACATCGGGCCCTCCCCGGGGCTTGTGTCCGCACATCTGACGGGTCATAGAATCTAACGGTCCGTCAGAAACCGCGGGAAGGGGCCGGGCGTGGGGAACTTCTTGGCAGGCAGGGTCGTCGCCGTGACGGGCGCCGGGCGGGGGATCGGGCGGGCGGTCGCACTGGCCGCCGCGGCGGAGGGGGCGCGGGTCGTCGTCAACGACTACGGCGTCTCGGTGGACGGGGCGTCCCCCGCGAGCGAGATCGCCTCGGGCGTGGTGAAGGAGATCGAGGCGGCCGGCGGTGAGGCCGTCGCCGTGGCCGACGACATCTCGACGATGGCCGGCGGGCAGCGGGTCGTCGATGTCGCGCTGTCGTCCTACGGTCGGCTCGACGGCGTCGTCTGCGTCGCCGGGATCCTCCGTGAGCGGATGTTGTTCAACATGTCCGAGGAGGAGTGGGACCCGGTTCTCGCGACCCATCTGAAGGGGACGTTCACGGTCTTCCGGGCGGCTTCCGCGGTGATGCGGCAGCAGCGGGCGGGGACCCTGATCGGGTTCACCAGCGGGAACCACCAGGGCTCGTACTCGCAGGCCAACTACAGCGCGGCGAAGGGCGGGATCATCTCGCTGGTGCGCAGTGCGGCGCTCGGGATGCACAAGTACGGGGTGACCGCGAACGCGGTGGCGCCGGTCGCCCGTACGCGGATGTCGGCGAACGTTCCCTTCGACCTGACGGAGATCGGGGAGCCGGAGGACGTGGCCGCCATGGTGGTCTATCTGCTGTCCGAGCGGGCCCGGGAGATCACCGGGCAGGTGTACACGGTGGCGGGGCCGAAGATCGCGGTGTGGGCTCAGCCTCGGGAGTTGCGCGCCGCGTATGCCTCCGGCGGGTGGACGCCGGATCGGATCGCGGAGTTCTTGCCGGGGAGCGTGGGGGTGGATCCGATGCCGTTGCTTTCGGGGCCGGGCGCCTAATGGGTCGGGGGTTCCTGGTGTGGGCGGCTGCGGGTTCGTTGTGGCTGGTCGCGCAGTTCCCCGCGCCCCTAGGTAGGTCACCTCGACCGGTGTTGAGAGGGGAGCCTCGTGGACTTTGGGTTTGGTGCTGAGGATGAGGTGTTCCGTTCCGAGGTGCGGGAATGGCTCTCCGGTCACGCCGAGGGGGCCCAGGACCGGCGTAGTTGGGAGCGGACCCTCGGGAAGGCCGGATGGATCGGGCTCGGCTGGTCGGAGTCCGGCTATGGGAACCGGACCGCCACGCTCACCCAGCAGGTCGTCTGGGCCGAGGAGTACGCGCGGTCGGGGGCGCCGGCGCGGTCCGGGCACATCGGGGAGAAGCTGCTCGCGCCGACTCTCCTCGCGCATGGCAGCGACGAGCAGAAGGCGCGGTTCCTTCCTCCCATCGCCGCCGGGGAGGAGCTGTGGTGCCAGGGGTACAGCGAACCCGGGGCGGGGTCCGACCTCGCCGGGGTGCGGACCAGGGCGACGCGGGCCGAGGACGGGACGTACCGGATCAGCGGGCAGAAGATCTGGACGTCCCTCGCCCATGAGGCGGACTGGTGTTTCGTCCTGGCCCGCACCGATCCGGAGTCCCGCAGGCACCACGGGCTGACCTTTCTGCTCGTTCCGATGGACCAGCCGGGGCGCATCGAGGTGCGGCCGATCCGGCAGATGACCGGGACCAGCGAGTTCAACGAGGTCTTCTTCGACGGGGCACACGTGCGTGCCGACCATGTCGTGGGCGGTGAGGGGCGGGGCTGGCAGGTGGCGATCAGCCTGCTGGGCTTCGAACGGGGAGTGTCCACGCTGGCGCAACAGGTGGGGTTCGCAGAGGAGTTGAGCCGGGTGGTGCAGACCGCCGTACGTACCGGCGCGGTCGCCGATCCGGTCGTACGGGCTCTGCTGGTGCGGCAGTGGGCCGAGTTGCGGACCATGCGGTGGAACGCCCTGCGGACGCTCGGGGGTTCGGGGGACACCGGAGCCTCCAGTGTGGCCAAGCTGCTGTGGGCGGGGTGGCATCAGCGGCTCGGGGAGCTGGCGATGCTCGTGCGGGGGGCGCAGGCGACGGTCGGGCCGGGGGACTGGTCGCCCTCCGCGCCGTACGAACTCGACGCCCTCCAGCACCTGTTCCTGTTCTCGCGGGCCGACACGATCTACGGCGGCTCGGACCAGATCCAGCGCACCATCATCGCCGAGCGCGTGCTCGGTCTGCCCAGGGAACCCAAGGGGGTCGTCTGATGCGCGGCGTGCTGTTCGACGGGAGGCAGATCCAGGTCGTCGACGATCTGGAGGTGCGGGATCCGGGACCGGGCGAGGTGCGGGTCGCGATCGCGGCGGCCGGGCTGTGCCACAGCGATCTGTCCGTGGTGGACGGGACGATTCCGTTCCCGGTCCCGGTGGTGCTCGGGCATGAGGGCGCGGGCGTGGTGGAGGCGGTGGGGGCGGGGGTCACGCATGTCGGGCCCGGTGACCACGTGGCCCTGTCCACGCTCGCCAACTGCGGTGCCTGCGCCGACTGCGACCGGGGGCGGCCGACCATGTGCCGCGGGGCCATCGGGCGGCCCCAGAAGCCCTTCTCCCGGGGCGGGGAGCGGGTGTTCCAGTTCGCGTGCAACTCCGCCTTCGCGGAACGGACCGTGGTGAAGGCCGTGCAGGCGGTCCGGATCCCGAAGGACATCCCGCTGCCGTCCGCCGCGCTCATCGGGTGCGGGGTGCTGACCGGGGTGGGAGCCGTGCTCAACCGGGCCCGGGTGGGCCTCGGGGAGAGCGTGCTGGTGATCGGGACCGGCGGGATCGGGCTCAACGTCATCCAGGGCGCGCGGATCGCCGGGGCGGCCCGGATCGTGGCGGTGGACGCCAACCCGGCCAAGGAGGCGGTGGCCCGGCAGTTCGGGGCGACGGACTTCCTGACCTCCGCGGAGGGCGTACGGGACCTGCTGCCGCACGGCGTGGACCACGCCTTCGAGTGCGTCGGCCGGGTCGAACTCGTACGCACCGCCGTCGACCTCCTGGACCGGCACGGCCAGGCGATCCTGCTCGGGGTCCCGGCGGCGGGCGCCGAGGCGTCCTTCGCCGTCTCCTCGATGTTCCTGGACAAGTCCATCCTCGGCTGCCGGTACGGCTCCTCACGACCGCAGCGGGACATCCCGCTGTACACGGAGCTCTACCGCCAGGGCCGGCTCTTCCTCGACGAACTGGTCACCGAGACCTATCCGATCGAGGACTTCGAGAAGGCGGTGGGGGACGCGGAGGCGGGGCGGGTGGCTCGGGGGGTGCTGACGTTCTAGACGGCGGATGTCGGGCTCCCGGCCCGGAAAGTGCGCCGGTACGCGGTCGGGGTGACCCCGAGGGCCGTCTGTAGGTGCTGGCGCATCGACTGGGCGGTGCCGAAGCCCGCGTCGTGGGCGACCTGGTCGACGGAGAGGTCGGTGGACTCCAGGAGGTGGCGGGCGCGTTCCACGCGTTGCTGGGTGAGCCACTGGCCGGGGCTGACGCCGACCTCCTCGCGGAAGCGGCGGGTGAAGGTGCGCACCGACATGGACTCCTGCTCGGCCATGTCCCGCAGCTGGATCGGCTCGTGGAGGCGGCCGAGCGCCCAGGCCCGGACGGAGGTGGTGGTCGACTGCTGGGGGTCGGGCACGGGCCGGTGGATGTACTGCGCCTGTCCGCCGTCGCGGTGCGGCGGTACGACGGTGCGGCGGGCCACGTCGTTGGCGACCGCCGTGCCGTGGTCGCGGCGCACCATGTGCAGGCACAGGTCGATGCCGGCGGCGACGCCCGCGGAGGTCAGGACATCGCCGTCGTCGATGAACAGGACGTCCGCGTCCACCTTGACCCGCGGGAACAGCTGCTGGAGACGGTCGGAGTCGGCCCAGTGCGTGGTGGCGGGGCGGCCGTCGAGGAAACCGGCGGCGGCCAGGACGTAGACGCCGGTGCAGATGGAGGCGAGCCGGGTGCCGGGGCGGATGTGGGTGAGGGCGGCGGCCAGTTCGTCGGTCAGCGCGCCCCGCTCGAAGACCGGGCCCAGTTCGTACGACGCCGGGACGATCACGGTGTCCGCGGTGGCCAGGGTCTCCGGGCCGTGCTCGACCTGGACGGCGAAGTCGGCGTCGGTCCGCACCGGGCCCGGCGGGCGGATCGAGCAGGTGACGACCTCGTACAGAGGACGCCCCCGGTCGTCCTGGGGGCGGCCGAAGATCCGGTGCGGGATGCCGAGCTCGAAGGGCAGGACACCGTCCATGGCGAGGACGACCACGCGGTGCGGTTTCATGGCCCGATCCTAACGAATGCTGTCCTTCGGGCCAATGGATCGGGGCAGGCGCGGACGGCAAGCTCTATGTCGTGACCCAGACAACCGAAGCCGCAGCCGTCGAGGAATCCCGGTCCCCCGGAGGCTTCCGCATCCACCGCGCCTGGTTCGTCGCCGCCGTCACCTTCGTGACGATCATCGGCGCGGCCGCCTTCCGTTCTCTGCCGGGCCTGCTCATCGACCCCCTGCACCAGGACTTCGGCTGGTCGCGCGGCACCATCGCTGCGGCCGTCTCGGTCAACCTCGCCCTGTACGGTCTGACCGCGCCCTTCGCCGCCGCGCTGATGGACCGCTTCGGCATCCGCCGGGTCGTCGCGGTCGCGCTGACCGTGATCGCCGTCGGCTCGGGCCTGACCGTGTGGATGACGGCCGCCTGGCAGCTGATGCTCTACTGGGGCCTGCTCGTCGGCCTCGGCAGCGGCTCGATGGCGCTGGCCTTCGCCGCGACCGTCACCAACCGGTGGTTCACCGAGCGGCGCGGCCTGGTCACCGGCATCCTCACCGCCGCCTCCGCCTCCGGACAGCTGATCTTCCTGCCGGTGCTGTCCTGGATGGTGGAGAAGCACGACTGGCGCCCGGCGGCGATCACCGTCGCGCTCGCCGCCCTCGCGGTCGTCCCCTTCGTCTGGCTGCTGCTGCGCGACCACCCGGCCGACGTGGGCCTGAAGCCGTACGGCGCCCAGGAGTTCGTGCCGAAGCCGGAGCCGGTCCGGGGCGCCGCCCGCCGCGCGGTCACGGTCCTGTTCAAGGCCGCCCGCACCGGCCCCTTCTGGCTCCTCGCCGGCACCTTCGCGATCTGCGGCGCCTCCACCAACGGCCTGGTCCAGACCCACTTCGTGCCCGCCGCCCATGATCACGGCATGCCCGTCACGGCCGCCGCCTCGCTGCTCGCGGTCATCGGTGTCTTCGACGTCGTCGGCACGGTCGCCTCCGGCTGGTTCACCGACCGCTTCGAACCGCGCCGCCTGCTCGCCGTCTACTACGCCCTGCGCGGCGTCTCGCTGCTCTTCCTCCCCATGCTGCTGGCCCCCTCGGTCCACCCGCCGATGCTGTTCTTCATCGTCTTCTACGGCCTCGACTGGGTCGCCACCGTCCCGCCCACCGTCGCCCTGTGCCGTGAGCAGTACGGCGACGACAGCGCGATCGTCTTCGGCTGGGTCCTCGCCTCCCACCAGGTCGGCGCGGCCCTGGTCGCCTTCCTCGGCGGTGTCGCCCGGGACGTGTTCGGGACGTACGACATGGTCTGGTACGCGTCGGGCGCGCTGTGCGCGGCGGCGGCGCTGATGGCACTGGTGATCCGGCGCAGGCCCGCGGTGACCCTTGTGCCCGCGGCCTAGAGGCTGCACTCCACGGTCGTCCGGGTGATCCGAGGGCGGTCCCGCAGCGCGAGGAGTTCGTCGGCGAGGTCCGCGACCGGGAGCGGGTGCCGGTCGCCCTGGACCTCGATGCCGGCCGCGAGCAGGCTCCGGGGGACCGCGCCGGCGTCCAGCAGGACACGCCAGTCCTCCGGGCCGAGCCTCAGGTACTCCAGGCCGGTCAGCTTCGCGATCTCCAGCGGGTCGGCGAGGGTGCCGGGATACGCGCTGAGGGTCCGCAGCCGGGGCAGCCCGACCACGGGGGCCAGACTGACCGGCTCGCCCTCCCACACGCCGATGGACAGGACTTCGAGCTCGGGGTGGGCGGCGGCCCCGACACTGCGCACCCCGCTGGCGTTGACGTGGGCCACGGCGGGCTGTTCGCGTCGGCGGCGGCCGCCCTCCTCCTCGCTCTCCCCGTGGAGCACGAGGTCGGTGAGGGAGGCGGCGAGCAGGTCCGCGCCGATGTTCTCCTCGTGGCTGAGCAGGATGATCTGCCCCGTGTGCCCGCGCGGGCCCGGCGTCAGGTCGACCGCGACGCGGTCACCGCCGCCGCTGTCGCCGAAGACGATCCAGCCGGGGGAGCCGACCACCCCCTGCACCGCCGCGTCGGGCGGGGTGACGACCGCTTCCATCGCCGCGAACCGCCAGCCGCAGGGGCGGGAGGACGCGTCGGCGACATGGAGGCGGTCCAGGGGAAGCAGCTCGCAGCCGACCGCGTCGTAGACCTGCTCGGCCCTGTCCTGGTCGCCGTCCCAGTCCTCCCAGCGCGCCCGCGTCACCCGGTACAGCGCCCTCAGCTCCTCGGGCAGCGCGAGGCCCAGGCGTTCCTCCGTCGCCGCGATCTCCTCCTCGGTGGCGCCGATCGCCTCGGGCAGCCGCTCGCGCAGCGTCCGCTCCAGCACCGCGGGGTCGGCGGCGGGGTCGGGGAGGACTCCGTCCACCGGGTCGGGCAGACGGCGCCACGGCTCCGCCACGGCGTCCTCGACCAGGAGGACCGATCCGGGATGCGGTCCGCCGATGCCGGGCTCCACGGCGGGGCCGGGCTCGAGCAGGTGGAGGACGGCTCGTCCGGCCGGGGAGACCTCCGTCACGAAGGAGATGCCGGTCAGTCCGGAGTCGGCGAGAGCGGTGCGCACCCGCTCCACGGCGTCGTACTCGTCCTGCATGTCCTCGATCAGGGAGGCCCGGCCGGGCGTCCGCGGCTTCCGCCGCAGGGGCACGCTCCACCCGCCGCGGCTGATCTGGCCGGACACGTGACCGCCCGGCCCGGCGAGGCGCTCCGTGTGCTGGGCGTGCAGGAGCCTCAGCAGCGGTTCCCAGGTGGTGAACTCATGGATCGAGGACAACGGGGGCCTCCGGCCGTACCGGTGATCGGGACGGAGGTGATTATCACGGAGGCCACTGACATCGGCCCCCATGCCCTGCGCCGGGCTGCTCAGAGGAAGCGGCCCCTGTGGAACAGCAGCGGAGCGTCGCCCCCGCCCGCCCCCAGCGCGTCCACCCGCCCCACCACGATGAGATGGTCCCCGCCGGTGTGCACCGCGTGGATCGTGCAGTCGATCCACGCGAGGGTGCCCGCCAGCCGGGGGGAGCCGGAGGCCGGGGCCGGATCATGGGTGACACCCGCGAACTTGTCCGCGCCGCTCACCGCGAACGCCCTGCACAGCTCGCCCTGGTCCGCGCTCAGGACGTTCACGCAGAAGACGCCCGCCTGGGCGATGCGCGGCCAGGTCGCCGACGTACGGCCCACCATGAAGGCGACGAGCGGCGGGTCGAGGGAGAGGGAGGAGAAGGACTGGCAGGCGAAGCCGGCGGGCGGTGTGCCGGGGGCCGTGATCACCGTGACCCCGGTCGCGAAGTTCCCCAGCACGCGACGGAACTCGGCCGGGTCGACCGGCGCCCGCTCGTCCTCGCGCACGCAGCGCAGCTCCGGCCGGGGCAGCGCCTCCACGGAGAGGGCCTTGCCGGACCTGAGGTAGCGGACGGCCGCTTCCGCCATCCCTGCTTGTCCCATCACACCCTCCATTGAAGCTGACGGTGCGTCAGATGGGAAGGGGGGCGACCCCTCAACGGCCCCCGTACTCCGGAGTCCTGCGCTCCACGAAGCTCGCCACGCCCTCCTTCGCGTCCGCCGTTGTCATGTTGATCTCCTGTGCGGCGGCCTCCGCGGCGAAGGCGGTGGCGCGGTCGGCGTCCAGGGAGGCGTTGACGAGCTGTTTGGTCAGGGCGAGGGCGCGGGTCGGGCCGGTGGCGAGGCGGGTCGCCCATGCGCGGGCCGTCTTGTCCAACTCCCCGTCCGGAACGACCTGGTTGACGAGGCCGAGGCGCTCGGCGTCCTCGGCGGAGAGCGCGTCGCCGAAGAACATCAGCTCCTTGGCGCGCTGGGGGCCGAGAAGGCGGGGCAGGAGATACGCGCCGCCGCCGTCGGGGACCAGGCCCCGCCGGACGAACACCTCGATGAACCTTGCCGATTCGGCGGCCAGGACCAGGTCGCACGCGAAGGCGAGATGCGCGCCGAGACCGGCCGCGGTGCCGTTCACCGCCGCGATCACCGGCTTCTCGCAGTCGAGAACGGCGGCGACCAGACGCTGGGCGCCGAGGCGGATCGTACGAGCGACGTCGCCGGGGGCCGCCGACCCGGGCGCGCCGCGCAGGTCCGCGCCCGCGCAGAAGCCGCGTCCGGTCCCGGTGAGGACCACCGCCCGGACGTCCGGGTCGGCCGAGGCGCTTGCCAACAGCTCGACGATCCGGTCCCGTTGGCGGGGTGTGAGGGCGTTGAGGACCTCGGGTCTGTTGAGGGTGATGTACGAGACCTGGCCGTCGACGCTGTGCAGCACCTCGCTCACCGGCACACCACCAACGCGTCCAGGGCCACCGCGCCCTGCCCCCGTGGGAGCACCATCAGCGGGTTGATGTCGAGCTCCGCGACCTCGTCCCCGAGCTCCACCACCATGCGCTGCACACGGAGCACGACCTCCACGAGCGCGTCGAGATCCGCGGGGGGCCGCCCCCGGACCCCGTCCAGGAGAGCCCGCCCGCGCAGGTCCTCCAGCATGTCCCTGGCCTGCTCCTCGCCGAAGGGCGGCACGCGTACGGCCGTGTCCCGCAGCACCTCGACCAGGACCCCGCCGAGCCCGACCGTCACCGTCGGCCCGAACAGCTCGTCGTGCGCGGCACCGACGACCATCTCCACGCCCCGCTCGACCATCTGGCAGACCAGGACGCCGTCCAGGGACACGTCCTCGTAGCGGGCGGTGTCGGTCAACTCGCGGTAGGCGTCGCGGACTTGGCTCGCGGAAGTCAGTCCGACCTTCACCAGGCCGAGCTCCGTCTTGTGGGCGATCCTCGCGCCGGACGCCTTCATCACGACCGGGTAGCCGACCAGCCCGGCCGCGCGGACCGCCGCCGCCGCGCTGGTCACCAGCTGCTCGCGCGGCACCCGGATCCCGTACGCCCGCAGCAGCTGCTTCGCCGCGTGCTCGCTGAGCTGCTGGCCCGGACGCATCAGTGCCCGCGCCTTGCGGAAGGAGGGCGAGGGGGTGCGCGGGGCCTCGTCGAAGGGGGAGCGGTAGCCGGTGACGAAGCGGTGGTGGTCGAGGTAGGCGCGCACGGCGGTGATGCAGTTGCCGACCGTGCGGAAGGTGGCCACCCGGGAGGAGCCGAGCAGCACCTCGCGGTAGGCGGGCTCGGTGCCGACGGGCGAGCCCCACACCACGCACACCAGCTTGTCGGTCTCCTCGGCCGCGTCCACCAGGTCCTGGACCAGCCGGTCGCTCAGCGGCGGGAACGGCCCGGTGACCGGGCAGATCAGCACCCCGACCGACGGGTCGGCGAGGATCGCGTCGATGATCTTCCGGCCGCGCCAGTCGCCGACCGGATGGCCGCCGTTGTCGACGGGGTTGGCCACGCTCAGGAACTCCGGTATCCACTGGTGCAGTTCGGCCTGCTTGGCCTCGGAGAGCGCGGGCAGCCTCAGCCCCGCCTCGGTCGCCAGGTCGGCGAAGTGGGCGCCGGTGCCGCCCGAGATCGAGTAGACGACGACCCCTTCGGCACGTGGCGGCCGCGCGCGGGCCAACAGGGCGGCGGTGTCCTGGAGTTCGTCGAGGCCGTCGACGCGGATCACGCCGTACTGCCGCATCGCCGCGTCCACCACCGTGTCGGCGCCGGTGAGTTTGCCGGTGTGGGAGGCGGCCGTGCGGGCGCCGGTCTCGGTGCGGCCGACCTTGACCGCGACGACCGGCACCTTGCGGCGGGCGGCCCGGTCGGCGGCGAGCAGAAAGGAGCGGCCGTCCTTGAGGCCCTCCAGGTAGCAGGCGATGGCGCCGACCTCGGGGCGCTCGGCGAACCAGGAGAGGAAGTCGGCGGCCTCCAGATCGGCCTCGTTGCCGGTCGGGGCCCAGTGGGTGAGGCGGATGCCGAGCTCCTGGAGGGCGAAGACCGGGCGCCCCTGGTGACCGGACTGGGTGATGAGGGCGATGCCCGGCCCGTCCAGATCCTCGCGGACGGACGAGAAGGCGTTCAGGTTGGTGTTGGGCCCCAGCAGCCGCATCCCGGACTCCGCCACGGCGGCGGCGAGACGCTCCTGGGCCGCGGCCCCCTCCTCGCCGGTCTCCGCGAAACCGGAGGCGAAGACCACCGCGAACTTCACCTTGGCCTCGGCCAGTTGCCCGACCAGCGGGAGCGGGTCGGCGACCAGCAGGACGGCGAGGTCGACCTGCTCGGGCAGGTCGGCCACGGATGCCACACAGGGGACGCCGAACACGGAGGGGCGGGTCGGGTGCACCGGGTGCAGCCGGGCACCCACCCGGCCAGCCCAGTCGATCAGCTGCCGGGTGACACCAGTGTTCGGGCGGCCCTCGGCGTCCGAGGCACCGATCACCGCGACCGACTCCGGCCGGAAGAAACGTTCCAGATCGGGGACGTCGGCGTACAGCGGCCGGCCGCCGACGTCGAGATCGTCGACCTCGGCGGGCCTGCCGTGGACAGCGGGCCCGGGTTGCTCGCCGCACGCGATGACCCGGGCCCGGCGGGAGTCGGTGGTGAGGGTGCCGTGGGTTGATCCAAGCATCGGTCCGCCCGCTCCTGTGTGACAACTCTATTAACTGACGCAGTGTCAGATTACAGAACTGACGCAGTGTCAGGAACGGGCGTGCACGCAAAGTTGGCGCGACCAGACCCCGGGCCGCCGCGGCGCCTACAGCACCGCCAGCACCTCCTTCGCCACCCGCTCGCCCGACCGCACCGCCCCGTCCATGAAGCCCATCCAGTGGATGGACGTCTCCGTCCCCGCCCAGTGGATGCCGCCGACCGGCGTGCGCAGGGCGGGGCCGTACTGGGTGAGCACTCCGGGCGCGCCGATGGAGACGGGGCCGCCGCGGGTGTAGGCCTCGTTGTTCCAGCGTTGCAGGACGAAGGAGGTGGGGGAGGCCGCTTTCGAGCCGAAGTAGGTCACGTAGTCCTTGAGGACGGCCGCCTTGACCTCCGCCTCGCTCGCCGCGTCGAACTTGCGGGCCTCGTCGGCCTCGATGAAGCCCATCAGGGCCCCGTAGGAGCCGTCGGGCGGGGAGTTGTCGAAGGTCGAGCTGACCACGCCGGTGTCGCTGACGACCTGGCCGTTGAGGCCGTCGGCCCGCCAGAAGGGGGTGTCGTAGATAGCGATCGCCTTGCCGACCGAGGCCATCGGGAGACGCTGGGTGAGCTGGTCGCGGGCGGCGGGCAGCAGCGGGTCGTAGGTGATGCGGGCCGCGAGCGGCGGGGGTACGGCGACCACGACCCGCTGGGCGGTGACGGTGACCCCGTCGGCCGTGACGACGTACTTGGAGCCGGACTTGGCGATCGTACGCACCGGAGCGTTCAGGACCACGCGGTCGCCCAGCGTGGCGGCGAGCTTGATCGGCACCAGCTGGGAGCCGCCGACGAAGCGCAGTTCCTGGGCGCCGCCCGCGGTCTCGGTGAGGCGTTCCAGGGTGCCGACGTTGGTCTCGTTGCCGGCGGCGGCGATGTAGAAGAGGACGAACAGCAGCGAGAGTTCGCGCGGTTCGGCCGAGAAGATCGAGGTGCAGGCCACGTCGAGGAGGAACTTGGCCGACGGGACCACGGCGTTGGCGCGCAGCCAGGTCTCGAAGGTCTGCCGGTCCCACTCGTCGGCCTTCGCGGCGGTCCAGGGCGCGTCGAGGGGGATCGTCTTGGCCATGTCGTCGAGGGAGGCCTGGACGATGGCCGCGTTGGCGAGCCCCGCCGCGTCGATCGGCGGGACCGAGCCGAGGAGGCCGTCGGTGGCGTAGGGGGTCTTCTTGCCGTCCTTGTAGAGGAGGTTGTTGCCGGTGTTGTAGGTGGCGAAGGTCTGCACGCCGAGCGAGTCCGCCAGGGCCTTGATGCGGTCCTGGGTGGGGCCGATGAACTCGCCGCCGCCCTCGGTGACACCGCCGTTGGCCAGGGAGAGATTGAGGACCCGGCCGCCGACGCGGTCGCGTGCCTCCAGAACGGCCACCGTCTTTCCGCCCGCGACCAGGTCACGGGCCGCGGTGAGCCCGGCGAGACCGGCACCGACGATCGCGACGTCCACGTCACGGGTGCTGGCGGCGGAGGCCGGAGCGGCGGCCGTCCCGGCGAGGGTGACGGCCCCGGCCGCGGCGGCGGCACCGCCGAGGAGGGAGCGTCGGGAGAGGCGGGAGCGCGGGGGGAGCGGGGGGAGCTGTCTTTCGCGTGCCACGTGCGTCCTCCGTGGTGGAGAGAGTGTGGAGCTAGAACATGAGAAGTGTTCACATTCTGGCCCCGCGCGAGGGCACACGACAACGCTCCCGTCACATCTCTCACAGATGTAACAGGAGCGCTGGGGAGGCGAGTTGGGGCACTTGCCTCTCCGGATGCCGTCTCAGCTCCGGTCATAGCGCGCGCGGATCCGTTGGGCAGGCAGGGGCGTTGCAAAGTCCTGTGCTCTTGTGGTCGCGCTGGTCAGGCGATGCCCAACAGGTCGAGCGGGCGAGTGAAGGGCTCGGCGAAGGCGGTGTCACGGACGAAGTGGAGCCGGTTCTCGATGGTCCACTGCGACCTGACCAGTCGGCCCAGGCGCTGGGGCGATGCCTGATGCGAGGTCAGATCCGTGATCGCGTAGACGGTCTGGCGGCTGACGGTACCGGTCGTGAGGTCGGTGCGGTAGCGCAGGATGCGTACAGCCTGGTCAGCGTAGGGGAAGTCCAGGCCGAGATCAGTCACGGTGAGGGCCCTGGTCACCCTTTGGCACGCATCTGGCAGTGCAGGAACGAGCTCGACCGCGGCCTGGACGCCGAGCTCACCGCCATGGACCCGTTGTGGTGCCTGGACCCCGACTGGAACTGCTCCTACCGCCGGATGCTCGGCTACCTCGCCGCCGCCGGCGGCACGGTCACCGGCCCGGTCAACCGCACCGGCCTGGGCGACGACCCGTCCTTCCGGCCCGGCGCGTGGCTGCGCAAGCAGGCGAAGGCCCGCGCCGAAGGGAAGCCGACCGAGCAGCAGGCCGCGCTCCTGGACGCACTCCACGCTGCCGAGACCGCCGCCGGCTGAGAGCGCCGGTCCGGGGCGGGATCTGCCGTCCCGGCGAGGTGGGGCGCACTGTGGCGTCAGGACGTGATGTCCACCAGGACCTTGCCGACTGTGCCGCTCTCCACTGCGCGGTGCGCGTCTGCGGTGCGGTGGAGCGGAAAGCGGGTCAGTGGCAGGCCGTGTTCCTCGCCGACCGGCAGGGCGCCGTCGCGGACCGCGCCGGCGATGTCCTCGGCGGCCGCGGCGCGCGCCTGCGGACCGGCCGTGTAGAGCACCAGGAACTGGAGGCGCGTGTTGAGCACCATGTTGTGCCGCACGTCCAGTTCGACCGGCTTGCCGCCGTCGTTGGCGTAGGTCGCGATCGTGCCGCGCGCCCGCAGCACGGCGAGGTCCAGTGCGATGTTCGCGCCGAGCGCCACTTCGGCGACGATGTCGACGCCGTCCGGGGCAATCCTGCGGATCTCGGCGGCCGGATCGCCCTCTCGATAGTTGACCACGTGGTGGGCGCCGGCGGCGGTGGACAGTCGGGCCTTCTCCGGTCCGCTGACCGTGCTGATCACGGTCGCTCCGGCCCAGCGGGCGAGCTGGATCACGGCGTGCCCGACCGCCCCGGCTCCGCCTGCGGCGAGCACGACCGCGCCGTCCAGCGCCCCCGGCCGCAGGCGGCGCGGGCCGTCCTCGGCGACGGTGAGCGCGCGGTGCGCGGTCAGCGCGGGGACGCCGAGTGCGGCGCCGACGTCGAAGCCGGCCTCGTCGGGCAGCGGCACGGCCCGCTCGGCCGGCACGACAGTGAACTCGGCGGCGGTGCCGGTGGGCCGCCCGGCGGCAGCCATGAACAGCCAGACCCGCTGGCCGACCCGGCTCCGCTCGACCCCCGCACCGACGGCGTCGATCACGCCGGCGCCGTCCAGGTGCGGGGTGACCTCGGAGAACTGCTTGGTATGGGCGGGGCCGGAGCGGGCCTGCCAGTCGGTCGGGTTGATCCCGGACACGGCTACCCGGACGCGGACCTCGCCGGGGCCGGGCACGGGCAGGTCGCGGTCGACGAGCCGAAGAACGTCGGGGCCGCCGTTGTCGCGGTAGACGATGGCTTTCATGATTCCGTCCTGGTCGGGGCTGGTCAGCCGATGGGGACTTCGGCGGAGCGGGACTCAATGGCGTCAAGGGTGGCCAGGGTGGCGGCGTCGAGAGTGATCCCGCCGACGGCCGTGTTGGCCTCGAGGTGAGCGGGGTTGGCGGTGCCGGGGATGAGCAGCACGTTGGGGGCGCGGTGCAGTAGCCAGGCGAGGCCGATCTGGGAGGGTGTGACGCCCAGGGATTCGGCCACGGCGTGCACCGTCGGCTCGTCGGTCGCCTTGGGCATGCCCGGGAAGGACCCGCCGAGTGGGAAGAACGGCACCCAGGCGATGCCCTCGGCCGCGCACAGCCGCAGCAGGTCCTCGTCGTCGCGCGAGACGAGGCTGTACGCGTTCTGCACGCAGGCGATGCCCGCCGGCAGGGCGCGGCGAAGGCCGTCGAGGGTGACGCAGCTCAGACCGATCGCGCCGATCTTGCCCTCGTTGCGCAGGGCGGTCATCACTTCGAGCTGGTCGTCGAGGTCGACCACCTGGTCGCCGTCGGGGCGCAGGCCGGGGCCGGAGTCGAGCCGGCGGAGGTTGACCACCGGGAGCCGGTCGACGCCCAGGCTGCGCAGGTTGTCCTCGACGCTGGCGCGCAGCTGTTCGGGGCGCTGCGCGAGACGCAGTGGCAGAGGCCCGCCCGGGTCGGGGTCGGCCCCTACCTTTGTGACGACAAGGACGCCGTCCTCGGGGCGCAGCGCCTCGCGGATGACCTGGTTCGCGAACCCGAAGCCGTAGAACTGGGCGGTGTCCACGTGGTCGACGCCCAGCTCGACCGCGCGGCGCAGCAGGGCGACGGCCTCACCGCGGCTGTGGTGCAGGCGTTCGAGTTGCAGGGCGCCGTAGCCGACCCGGAAAACGGTGTGGCCTGCGAACGGAGCGGTCAGGGTGGTCATGGCGCGGTCTCCTCGGCCGGTGACTGCAGGGCGGTATACAGCAGTTGGGCCAGGTAGAGGCTCTGCACGCGGTGGGCGATCGGGGTGGCGCGCTCCTGGGCCTCGGCCGACTCGAGGTGTTCGACCTTGACCAGCCAGGCGGTGACGCTGTCGTGCACCATCACGCGCATCCGGTCGATCGTGTCGACGACGATGCCGTGGATGGCCGGGTTGTTGGTCGCCTCGCCCCAGGTCTGCACGCCTACCCGGGCTTCGACCGGGTCGATGCCGGCGATCAGACGGGCGAGCAGTTCGTCGGGGTCGGGCGGGGTGTCGCTCCCGGCGTACTCGCCGAGGGCCTCCGCGCGCTTGGCGAGCACCGCCTGGGCGGAGGCCTGAACCAGCTCGGCCTTGTTGCGGTAGTGGGCGTAGATCGAGCCCGTCGACAGGCCGGACTCGGCCGTGATGTCGGCGATCGAGGTCCGCTCCAGGCCGTTGCGGCTGAAGCAGCGTACGGCGGCCTCGGTGATCTGGGCGCGCCGGAGTTCCTTGCGTGCGTCGGTGAGTCGAGGCACCACCACTCCTACAAAAAGAATCCGGGTTCTGCTTGTGTGGCCCTCACTATACAGAACCATGGTTCTGTTTGCCGCGCAGGCGGGTGTTGGCGGGGATCACGTTCCGGAGAAGACCTGCGGCCCGGCCCGGGCGGGTAGGAGGCGTGAGATCAGTCGGAACAGCGCTGCATGAACGTCACCCTGTTCAACCGGAGCCTCGATGCGTTCGCGACGGCCCGTACCACTCGCACCGCCGTGACCTGCGGACTCACGCGATCACCGGGACTTTGAAATGCCTCTGGTTGGGCAGGGCCGCCATGATCTGGTCCCGGGGGTCAGGTCGAAGAACTCGCGCGAGAGCCTACGCGCGCGCTCTGCTCGCTTGGTCTATTTGCGCGTGAAGAAAGTGCCGTGACGTGCTCGGCGGTCCTCAACACCAGTCATGAGAAGTATTGAGTGCAGTCGCGGGAGGCAAGGCCGGAAAGTACCCGGAGTCCCCACATGACGCCTGGTCAAATCACGTCAGCAGGGGTATACTTGAACTTGGAAACGTTCACTGAGCTGTCGCTGCGGCCGGTTCAATTCCGGCAATCACACTTACGGTTGGTTTGGCATTCTGGCACTCCTACGAGTTCTCCAAGGTCATTCGCACACTCCGTAAGGGAAATATCCAGGGCACGCGCCTTGGTCGCATAATTTCAAATCGTAAGGTGGAGGTTGGCATGAAGGTTATCGAGTTCGTTATGTCAACCGTAAGCGTCATTGTTGGGTGGGCCCACGTGGCCGCAGCTGAGTGAACGACTTTCCACCGAAGGGGCACCCCGCAACGGGTGCCCCTTTGTTCATCAACGCGGGTTCAGCGCACGGCGGGCCGAGTTGATGATGTTGTCGGCGTCGTCCAGCCACAGTTCGGTGTGCCAGTCTTCGGCGACCACCAGGCGGTCATCAAGGACCCAGAAGCCGTTGGCGGGCACGATCTTGACGGACGCGGTGAATGGGATGACGCCGAGCTCCACGGTGTCCATGCCGAGCACGCCGGTGAGGCGGTCGAGCTGGGCGGCCAGCACCGAGGGCGGACAGATCAGCGACCGCAACGCGGCCTCCCACATCAGCACGTGCAGTTTGCGGCCGGGCCGGTACAGCCACTCCTGCCGCTGCACTCGGGAGCGTACGGCGGCCCCAATATCGTTGGCCCCGCCCAGCAGTTCGGCGTACCGCTGGATGACGTGACGGGCGTAGTCGGGCGTCTGCACCAGCCCGGCGATCACCGACTCTTCCCAGACCCACATTTCCGAAGTGCGGTCGATCTCGGCGCTCAGGCCCTTGTGCAGGGGCTTGAAGCCGTTCGCCAGCGCCCTGCGCCATGACCGGATGTGCGACTCGAACCCGGCCAGCCGGGCGGCCAGCTCGGCGTACGCGCCCGGCTGCTCGGTCGCGTCGGCCCACGCCCTCAGGTCCTCGGGGGTGGCCGTCTGCCTGCCGTTCTCCAACTAAACAGCATACCGCCGGGCAACTGCCCGCTTGCAGCGTCCGGTTCATGGCTACGAAAGAATGCCGAGGGGCCCTGGTTGTCGACACCGAGCGCAACAAGTTCGGGTATGTCATGGGGTATGAGGGCCCGTACGTTCAACTGCGGCCGGTGACGGGCGGACGCGAGTGGGACGCCGACCCTGCCTGCGTCCGCCGCGGCACCGAACACGGCTCTGGACTCGGCGTGCACCGCTGGGTGGTCGAGCAGAGCTTCGCGCTGCTGCACTGATTCCGCCGACTGCGCATCCGGTGGGAGATCCGCGACGACATCCATGAAGCCTTCCTCACCCTCGGCTGCGCACTCATCTGCTGGAGACGTCTGCGCTCACTCTGAAGGGCACTGGGCGGCGGTGGATTCGGCCTCCTGGGCTGCCATGACCTCATCACCATGCTCGAAGGCCCACGCTCCCATAGCGTCGATGGGTGCCAGCAAAGTCCGTCCCAGGACGGTGAGTTGGTACTCAACGCGCGGTGGCGCTCCGGGGTGTGCCCGCCGGTCCACCAGTCCGTTGGACTGCAAGCGCCGCAGCGTCTCGGTGAGGACCTTGGAGCTGATCCCCCCGATCTGCTCGCGTAGTTCGACCGGGCGCCTGGGACCGCCGCGCAGGGCCCAGAGCACCACGGCGTTCCAGGTGTTGGACAAGAGATCGAAGGCCAGGCGGGCGCGGCAGTCGGCGAGGAAGGCGTCGGTCGTCACGTACCAAATGGTGCCTGACAGCCCCTCTAGCGTCTTTGTGGACGATCCAAACAGGCCCTGGGAGGGAATGCGTGATGAGAATCGGCGTACTGGGCACGGGCAACATGGCGGACGCGCTCGCCACGCACTGGGTCCGGTCCGGCCACGACGTGGCTATCGGAGGACGGGACATGCACAAGGCGGAGCGGCTCGCGACGCGCCTCGGGGGCAGCGCGAAGCCCGCCAGTCTGGGTGCGGCGGCTGAGTTCGGCCAAGTAGTGCTGTCCGCGCTGCCCTTCGGCACAGGGACGAGCGTGGTGCGAGAACTGCGAGCGGCCCTGGACGGCAAAGCGTTGATCGACTGTTCCAATCCGGTCGGTCCGGGCTTCCGGCTGCTGACCCAGAGTGGCCCCTCAGCCGCACAGCAACTGGCCGCGGCGGCACCGGGATCTCATGTGGTCAAGGCGTTCAATCTCTGCCATGAGGACGTGTGGCGCATGTCGCCGCCCATCTTTGACGGGCGGCGACTGGCTGTTCCGGTCTGCGGCGACGACGAAACGGCTCTCGCACTTGTGCACCAGTTGGTGCGGCATGTCGGCTGCGAACCCGTGGCCGGCGGCTCTCTCGAACGAGCGGGACTCCTGGAAGCGACCGCGGCACTCTTCATCGGGCTATGGGTCGGCGAGGGAGCCGATGCCCAAGCCATCGCACCCCCGCTGGCCTATGCCGCCGGACCGGGAGACGAGGAACCACAAACCGCCGAAGAGGCTTTTCGTTAGGAGCTGTAAGCCCACCTGCCTGGCGAACGAGCCCCACCCCAACTCGACCGGGGTGGGGCTAAGTTGTGTCTTCCTCCTGACTACGGGACTGCGCTGAAGTGGAAGTGTTCAGGGGCCGCGATGGCCTCTGAAATGTCTGGGCCTCGGGACCCTCACGGGACCCGGGACGCGCTCGTTGGCTTGCTAGCCCTCTGCTGGGGTTGGACGCACCAGGCCGCAAAGACGGGGGCCGACGTCCTAATTGCTGTTGCTCTTATTTCTGCACGACCTGGGCCAACTTGGCGGCCCAGCCGAGAACATTTGCGCGTAGTGCGTGAGCGCGGGTGTCTCGGTCCGAACCGTAGGGTTCGGACCGAGGCTGCCTGCGCACCCGATCCGACCCATGACAGGGAAGGTCAGGATCGGTGGACGGCACCGCCATCATCATCATTCTCGCCATCGCTGGCGTGGCTTCCGTGCTGCTCTTCGCTCTGAAGGGCCTGCTGGACCAGGTCCCGGACGTGATCGACTCCGCCGGGAAGGCGCGCGACGCGTGGCACCGCTTGAAGAAGCCCGAGGTCCCGGAACCGGATCGGAGCCAGAGCGGTGCGCCCAGAAATAGGTGTGGGGCCGTCTACGTCACCGGAAGGCGGGAAAGTGGCGCCGTGGCGCCGCGCTCGACGGACTTCTCGACCGCCTTCGCGATCTTCTGTGCGTCGATCGCCACTTCGCGGAAGGTGCCGCTGATGGGAGTGACGTAACCGCTGAAGAAGAGGCCTGGGGCGTCGGCGGGGCAGTGGGCGCCGTTGACGAGCGGTCTGCCGTCGGGGGCGAGGACGTCGAGGTGGCCCACGAGGTTCTCCAGTGACCGTGTGTACCCCGTCGCCGCGATCACCGCGTCCGGCGCGACGCGGGTGCCGTCGGCGAGGAGCACCTCGCCGTCCTCGAAGCCCTCCACGGCGGCCACGACCTCCACCCTGCCCTTGCGGATCGCGTCGATGAGGCCGACGTCCTGGACCGGGATGGCGCCCTGCTTGACCCGGCTGTAGAGCCCGGTGTCGGGGCGGGGCAGTCCGTGCGCGGACAGGTCGGGCACGCTGAGCCTGGCCATGGGGCGGGCGAGCCGGTCCACCAGGCCGACCGGCAGCCGTCGTACGAGAACGCCCGTGTACTGGGCGGCCCAGCCGGCCGTGGAGCGGCGGACGATGTGCGGGGCGGTGCGCACGGACAGCCGTACCCGCGAGGCGCCGCCCTCGACCAGGTCCACGGCGATCTCGGCGCCGGTGTTGCCGACGCCGACGACGAGGACGTCACGGCCGGCGTAGGGCGCCGGGTTGCGGTACTCGCCGGCGTGCAGGAGCTCGCCCTTGTACTCCTCGCGGCCCGGCCAGTCCGGCAGCCGCGGGGTGTGGTTCCAGCCGGTGGCGACGACCACCGCGGCGCCGGTCAGTTCGCGGCCGCCGGTGGCGCGCAGCAGCCAGCCGGTGCCGTCGGGGGTGCGCTCGACGCGCGAGACCTCGACGCCGGTGACGGTCTCCAGCTCGTGGAACTCGGCGTACTTCTCCAGATAGCGCACCACGTCGTCGCGGGCGACCCAGCGGCCGAAGCGGCGGGGCATCGGCAGGCCGGGGAGTGCGGAGAGGCGGCGGGTGGTGTGCAGATGGAGGCGGTCGTAGTGGCGCCGCCAGGACGCGCCGACGTGCTCGGACTTCTCCAGGACGACCGCGCGGATGCCCCTGGCGCGCAGCGCGTACGCGACCGAGAGCCCGGCCGGGCCGCCGCCGATGACGTACACGGGGCGATCGGGCTGACCGGGCTGGTCGGGGCGGTCTGCGGGTGTGGAGTCGGCCATGAGCGCGAGCGTAATCAGGCAGCGCGTTGATGGGTCTCGGTCAAGACGGGAATTGGTTGCGGATCGATCACGCCTGTAGGAGTGGTGGGTGGGGCCTGTGGCGTAGGTCACCTGGTTGTGTGTGAAGGGAAAAGGCCGCGGGGCTACTTCTTCTCGGCGGCCCTGGACGTCTTGGCTGGCTAGGCCGTCCTGGCCGGCTAGGCGTTCCTGGCCGTCCTGGTCTTCTTGGTCTTCTTGTAGCCCGTGACCTTGGCCATCCAGGTGATGAAGTCGCCGGGGTCGGTGTTGGCGCCGTGGCCCTGGTCCCAGTAGTAGAGGTGGTTGACGTCGTCGCCCAGGTTCTCGGCGCGGGCCGCGAGGTTGGCGGAGATGACGTGCGAGGTGTCGGTGTCGTTGGTGCCGAGGCGGATCCACCAGTGCCTGGAACGCTTCCCGTTGACCTTCTCCACGAGGTGGTACATCGGGTTCATCAGCCTCAGCAGCTCGGGGATGTCGCTCTCGACGCGCTTGGTGGACAGTCCCGTGGTGTCGTTCCTGGCGCCGTACGCGGTGAAGTGGCGGTTGGCGGTCGTGGCCGAGCCGAACTCGTTGTTCTCGCCGGCCGACAGGTCGAAGGCGTCGAAGGCCGGCACGGACTTCTTGCGGGCGCCCACGTGGGCGAGGTAGCCGGCCCAGGTGAAGGTGGCCTTCCGGCCGTCCCAGGTGATGAAGGTGTTCTTGGCGAGGTAGGTCTCGCGCTCGGAGTCCGACAGGGCCGCGAGATACGTGGTGGCCGAGGGCTCCAGGTACTGCTTGAGCAGGTACTCGTCGTAGTTCCGGGCGGTGAGGGTGCCGAAGCCCGAGCCCCTGAGGCCGCGCAGCCGCAACTTCGCCTGGTACTCGGCGAACTGCGACCGGAGGTCCTTGGAGACCGACTGGTCGACCTGCTTGCCGGTGCTGAGGGCGTTGGTGCCCCAGTTCCACTCGTAGGCGCCGTCGGCGTGCTCCAGGTCGGTGATCGGGCACCAGGCCCCCACCGCGAAGATCGCGTCGGAGGCGTCGGCCGCGCCGATCTCCTTGAGGTACTTGTCGTAGAGGGGGCTGTCGCCGGACGCGCCGAGCAGGGTGGAGACGGCACCGCCCGCGCTGGTGCCCGCGGACACGATCCGGTCCACGTTGCCGGGGATGCGGCCCTTGTTGGACCGCAGGTAGCGGACGGCCGCCTTGAGGTCGACGATCACGGCGGGGGCGCTGCCGTAGTACTCGCCCGCGGAGTTCTTCAGGCCGCGGCCGCGCGCGCCGGGTTCGACGACGACGTAGCCGGCTGCCAGGGCCAGGAGCTGGTTGGTGTTCATGGCGCCGCCGGTGGCGTTGGTGTTGCCGTTGGCGCCGGGTGCCGAGGCGGAGGGGCTTGCGGTGGGGCTTGCGGTGGGGCTTGAGCTGCCGCTCGGAGCGCCGCCGCCGGTCCCGCCGCCCATGCTCGCGCCGCCGACGCCGGTGGCGTTCGCCACGGAGGAGGGCATGTATCCGCCGACGGAGTTCGCGAACAGGATCGGGGCGTCGCTCGCGTCGACCGCGGTGCCGTCGATCTCGACCGGCACGCTGACGTTCAGCGACTGGTAGGTCGCGTCGACCGGCTTGGAGACGTAGGTGACCGCCTTCCAGAAGTGGTAGGTGACCGCGTGCTCGGTTCCCTCGGTGTCCGTGACCGTCGTCGTCAGCTCGGTGTAGGCGGCGGGGTCGAAGACGAGGGCGGCGTCCGTGGACTTCGAGGTGCTGCCGGTCGACGCGTGGGCGGTGAGGGCGATGCCTCCGACCGCCGCGGCACCCGCCGTCGCTCCGATCCCCATGACGACGCTCCTGCGCTTGACTGCCCTGTGCTTCACGGTTCGCTCCCTCGGCGGTTTCTGCTGACGTCTGCGAACCTAGCCAGGGTGCGGACAAAATTGCCAACAATCAGTGGTCATTCATGGAGGATGCACAGCTTCACGGCTGACGCACAGGCTTCCCGGGAGCCGTTGTCTGACGTACCGTCAGATTCCATGGACACGATCTGGCTGACCGGCGCGCAATGGCTGGCCGTGCTGCGCATAGGGCTCGGGTTGTGGTGGCTGGAGAGCTGGCGGCACAAGGACAAGAGCACGTGGTTCGAGGGCGGCGGGATCACCTGGGCCGCGGACATCGCCGCCAAGCACCGCTGGACGCCGGTCCGCAGCGGCTTCGAGGTGATGGTCGCGCCCCGCCCGAAGACGATGGCGTACGTCGTCGCGTACGCCGAACTCGCCCTGGGCGCGGGCCTGATACTCGGCTTCCTGACCCCGCTCGCCCTGGTCGGCGGCCTGCTCCTGAACGTCCTCTACTTCACCCTGATGATCCACGACTGGGCCGAGCAGGGGCAGAACTCGATGATGGCCCTCATCTCGCTCGTGGCCCTGTTCGCGATGTCCTGGCAGACCTGGTCGCTCGACGCCGCGCTGGGCTGGTTCTGATGGGCGCGCGGTACGACCTGCCGGAGGCGGACGCGTTCACGCGGACGTACTGGGACGCGGCCGCGCAGGGCGTGCTGCTTCTGCGGCACTGCGGGACCTGTGCCCAAGTGCACCACTACCCACGGGAGTTCTGCCCGCGCTGCTGGAGCGAGGACGTCTCCTGGGCCCCGGCGACCGGCCGGGCCACGCTGTACACGTGGTCCGTGGTCCACCGCAACGATCTGCCGCCGTTCAAGGAGCGGACACCGTACGTCGCCGCGGTGGTCGACCTGGCCGAGGGGCCGCGGATGATGACGGAGATCGTGGACTGTGCGCGGGGGGAGCTGCGGGCCGGGCTGGAGCTGGAGGCGGTGTTCCCGGAGGGGGTACCGAAGTTCAGGCCGGCATCCCGAGAGGAGCCGTAGGCAATCAGACCGCCGGGATCCGCAGGCCAGGTGCGGTGGCTGGCGCCGGGCGGGGTCTGGCTCGTTTCGGCGGGCACTGTGAGGGCGGCCGGCCGGGCCCAGCCACCGGAACGGCGATCACGGCGCTCGGATCCGCAGACCAGGCCCAGCGAACCACCCCGGGGCGAGTGTCGGACCCGGCCGACCGCCGTCGTGACGGCCCTCACGGTGGTGGCCCCACACGCCCCGAATCCCGTCGCGCGAGGCGCCCGCGGCGGGTTTGAATGGGCGGATGACCGACGTCGATGACCAGCACCTCATACGCGACTTCCCCCCGCTGCACGGCCACGGCCTGCGCCTGTGCGCCTGGGACGCGGACTCCGACACCCAGGCCCAGGACTGGCTGCGCGCCACGCTGGACCCCGAGTTCGCGCGCTGGAACACCCCGCTCACCCTGATCCACGACCTCGACGGGGCCCGTGCCGCCATCCGCAACAGGGCCGACCAGGCGGCACAGGGGACGAGCGCGTCGTACCGGATCACGGACGAGTCGAGCGGTACGACGCTCGGGCACATCGGGCTCAACATGATCGACCACGTCTTCCGCACCGCCCGCGTCGGTTACTGGGTGCTCCCCGAGGCCCGCGGCCACGGCGTCGCCACCCGCGCCCTCGGCCTCGCCGCCCGCTGGGCGCTCACCGACCTCGGCCTGCACCGCCTGGAACTGGGCCACGCCCTGGGCCACGACGCCTCCTGCGCCATCGCCGAACGCTGCGGTTTCCGCTACGAGGGCACCCTGCGCGGCGCGATGTTCGAGGAGGGCCGCCACGACACCTTCCGAGACGTGCACCTGCACGCCCGCCTGGCGACGGACCCGACGGACCTGACAGACCCGACGGACCTGACAGACCCGACGGACCCGACGGACCCGACGGACCCGACGGACCCGGAGTAATTCGGAGGCGCCGACCGCACCCGCGCGGGATCATGGAGCATGCGCCGCGACGACTGGCACACCACCCACGACCTCGACGAGTTCCTCTCCCGCGCCGGAGACTTCCTGCGCTCCCGCCCGGACCTGCACACCGTCCTGCTCACCGTGACCGAAGGACTGCGCACCCGGGGGCTGCACACCTACGGCGACGAAGCGCCCTGCTTCGGGCTGCTGGAGGAGGGCGGGAGCGTGACCGGGGCCTACTTCCGGACCCCGCCGCACCGGCTGTATCTCACGCCCCTGACCCCCGCCCGCGCCGACTCCCTCGCCGCCCATCTGGCGACCCTCGGCCGGCCCGCCCCCGGGGTGGGTGCCGAGGCCGCGACCGCGGCCGCGTTCGCCGAGGCGTGGCAGCGGCACACCGGGGCCACGCCCGTGCCGTACCAGCGGCAGCGGCTGTACCGGCTCGGCGAGCTCACCGTCCCGCGGCCCGTGCCGGAGGGGCGGGCGAGGATCGCGGGGGAGGGCGACCGGGAGCTTCTGGCGCGCTGGTTCGGCGAGTTCAGCAGGGATGTCGGCGACAGCGCGAGCATGCCCGCCGAGTCCTGGGTCGACGCCCGCCTCGCCTACGGCGGTGTCACCCTCTGGGAGGCCCCCGACGGCACCCCCCTCGCGATGGCCGGCCTCACCCCGGAGGTCGCCGGGCAGATCAGGGTGGCGCCCGTCTACACCCCGGCCCCGCTGCGCGGCCGCGGGTACGCCGGTGCCGCCACCGCCGAGGTCAGCCGGCTCGCCCGGGAGCGGGGCGCCGGCGAGGTGCTGCTCTTCACCGACCTGGCCAACCCGACCAGCAACGGCCTCTACCAGCGCATCGGTTACCGCCCGGTCGCGGACTTCGCGGTGTACGACTTTCAGGGCCAGAGCAGTTCCTGAGCCCAACCGCCGCCCGTACGACGGTAGATGAGCCGTACGTGCCGTCTGCGCTCGTCCCCCTGGAAGAACTCCACCTCCTCGGGCACGAGCCGGTACAGCGTCCAGGACGGGACGGGCGCCGCGGGCTCCCGCCGCGCCCGCTCCCAGGCCTCCTCGGACGCCCGCGCCAACTCGGCGAGCGAGCCGAGCACTTCGCTCTGCCGTCCGGTGAGCGCGGCGGCCAGCGCGCCGGTGGAACGGGCGTGCAGATCCGCCGCCGCCTCCACGGAGGGCGCGGCCGTCACCGGCCCCCGCACCCGCACCTGCCGGCCGAGGACCGGCCAGTAGAAGCCGAGGGCGGCGTACGGCCGTGCCGTCAGGTGCGCGCCCTTGCGGCTGTGGGCGTGGCTCGCGAAGGCCCAGCCGTCCTCGTCGGCGCCGTGCAGCATCACGGTGCGCACGTCCGGCAGGCCCTCCGCGTCCGCCGTCGCGAGGGACATGGTGTGCGGCTCGGTCTGCCCGGCGGCCACCGCCTCCGCGAACCACGTGCTGAAGAGCTCCAGCGGGGTCCCGGGGGCGCCGGACGGGTCGAAGGAGGGCAGCGAGGTGACCTCCGGGTCCCACACCCGCAGCGATCTGAGCAGTTCGTGAAGATCCGTTGCCATGCCTCAGACGGTACCGAGGTCGGACGTCACCCACCGCTCGGGCCGCATCCGGATGATCACCTGCTCGCCGTGGTTCTTGGCGGCGAACTCGACGTACCCCTCGACCTTCTCGGCGGGCAGGTAGCGGGCGGAGATCTCCCGGAGGAGTTCGAGGGTGCCCGGGGCGGTGTCGATGACCGGCCCCTCGACGGACACGTACCGGATGGTGGGCTCCACCCGCTCGACCAGCAGGGAGAAGCGCCCGGCCGTCTCGATCAGCCGGTGCTTGCGGGAGCCTGCGCCGGTCATGATCCAGAGGTCGCCGCCCGGTGCGTACTGGTACCAGATCGGCACGGTGAGCGGCGCGCGTCCCGCTCCCGCGTCCACCGCCAGCGCGGCGACATGCGGCTCGGCCAGGAACTGTTCACGTTCTTCGCGAGTCAGGGCCATACAGTGCAGGGTACTTGGGCGGCCGAAGGAAGGGGACGCGGTGAATCGCTTGTGCGGTACGGCAGTTGGGGCGGCCGGCGTTCTCCTTCTGGCATCCCTCGCCGCCTGCGACTCCACCGCCTCCTCCTCCTCGCACTCCTCCCTCACCGTCCCCGGGCTCTACTACCTGCGCCCCCATGGCGACAGGACCGGTCCCAAGGACAAGACGCCCTTCCACGTGGTGGCCGAGGACGGGGACGGACCCGGGACCCGCACGCTCACCGTGAACGTGGCGCCCGACGGGCGGGACGTGGTCCGGCTGCGCAAGTACGGCCCCTGCGAGGGCGACTCCACGCACCTGACCTGCGAGGTCGACGGCGACTACAGCAACTGGGCGGACAGCGCCCGCGCCCAGCCGTACGCCGTCGAGCGCGCGAAGCCCGGTGCCACCGCCGTCGTCCGGTACACGTACATCACGAAGGACGGCAGAACGCTCACCGCGCGGACCCGGTTCGTCGTCGGAGAGCCGGTCGTCGAGGCGGTCGCGCCCGAGTACGGCAAGGAACTCCTGCGGCCCGGCTCCGTGCTGGCCTCCCCGCTCGTCGTGCGCAACACCGGCGAGGTGCCGGTCAAGGGGCTCGGGATCGCGATGACCACCGAGGGGCTGGAGTTCACGCGGCGCTACGGCAACTGCCGTTACCCCGAACTGAGAAAGGGCCGCCTCGCGGTCTGCGAGCTGCCGGAGGTGACGATCGACCCGGGAGAGACGGTCGTCGTCCGCCCCGCCGTGAGACTGCGCGTCCCCACCACGCGGATGTATCCCTCCTACGGCCGGGACGTCTGGGCCCTCGACATGGGCCCGGGGCAGTACAACAGCTACACGAAGGGCGGCGGCCCCGGTGACGGACCCGTCCTGGAGGCCGAGCCCACCCACTCCAAGCACACCTTCACCCCGGGCGGCGGATCCACCCAGCTCGTCGTCGACACCCACGCCGACTACCAGGTCTCCGACGTCGAACTGCGCGGCGCCCCCGGCACCCGGCGCACCTTCCGCGTCGAGGTCCGCAACAACGGGCC
This sequence comes from Streptomyces sp. NPDC001668, assembly GCF_042893155.1. Lineage (NCBI taxonomy): Bacteria > Bacillati > Actinomycetota > Actinomycetes > Kitasatosporales > Streptomycetaceae > Streptomyces > Streptomyces sp. NPDC001668. The sequence goes on along the minus strand of NZ_JBIAUQ010000016.1, from coordinate 148,291 downwards.
AGCCGACGCCGGCACCAAGGCCGATCTGGTCTTCGAGCCGCCCTTCGAGCTCATGGTGGTGAAGCAGCCCGTCGAGGAGTACGACGACGGCGTCTACGAGCCGTACTGCGACAACAACGGCTTCACCTACACCTGCGAGGTCCCCGCCCTGAGGCCGGGCGAGACCCACACCTTCGAGTTCACGGCCGAACTCGGCGCCCCCGGGGAGGGCACCCTGAGCCTCCAGGAGAAGGACCCGGCCGGCCCCTGGGACATGGGCCGCCGGGACCCGGACCCCTCCAATGACCGGGCGACCGTCCGGGTGGTGCCCTAACGCCCCAGCACCACCGTCCCCGACGAGCAGAACCAGCCCCCCGTCCCGGACGCCACCGCCAGCCCCGGCGCCGACCCGTCCCGGCGCCGCACCTGCCGTGCGCCCGCCTCCCCGCGCAGCTGCCGTACGGCCTCCACCAGCAGGAACAGCCCCCGCATGCCGGGGTGTTGGGCGGACAGTCCGCCGCCGTCCGTGTTCACCGGCAGGTCCCCGCCCTCGACCTTCAGCCGCCCCTTCTCCACGAAGGAACCGCCCTCGCCCTTGGCGCAGAAGCCGAGGTCCTCCAATGTCACCAGCGTCATGTAGGTGAACGCGTCGTAGATCTCGGCGAGTTCGATCTCCTCGGGGCGCACCCCCGCCCGCTCGAAGGCGAGCCGTCCGCTCACGGCCGCCGGGGACACCGTGAAATCGGGCCACTCGGACATGCTGACGTGCGAGACGTGCTCCCCGGTGCCGAGCACCCAGACGGGGGCGGTACGGCAGTCCCGTACGTACTCCTCGGCCACGAGCAGCACCGCCGCGCCGCCGTCGGAGCGGATGCAGCAGTGCAGCTTGGTGAAGGGGTCGGCGATCATCGGCCCGGCGAGCACGTCGTCGACGGTGATCGGGTCGCGGAACATCGCCTCGGGGTTGAGGGCGGCGTTCGCGCGGGCCTGTACCGCCACCTCCGTCAACTGCTCGATGGTCGTGCCGTGTTCGATCATGTGGCGGCGGGCCGCCATCGCGTACTTGGCGATCAGGGTGTGGCCGTAGGGCACTTCGAACTGGAGCGGGCCACGGGCCCCGAAGGAGAGCGTGCCGGTGCGGCGGCCCGCCTTGATGTCGGCGCGGGCCGTGGAGCCGTAGACCAGCAGGACGGCGTTCGCGTGTCCGGCGGCGATCGCGTCGGCCGCGTGGGCCGCCATGACCTCCCAGGTGGAGCCGCCCACCGAGGTCGAGTCGACCCAGGTGGGGCGCAGGCCCAGGTACTCGGCGATCTCGGCGGGGGCGAGGGTGCCGGTGCCGGCGGAGGCCAGGCCGTCGACGAGTTCGCGGTCCAGGCCCGCGTCGGCGAGTGCGCGGCGGGCGGCCTGGGCGTGCAGGGCGTAGGGGGTGGTGCCGTCCACACGGCCGCAGTCGGCCAGGGCCACGCCGGTGATCGCGACTTTCCGGCTCCCGGGGGGCTGACAACTGCTGAGCAATCCTTCAGTGCGTCTCAGCTCCTCTCGACTTGTGTCGTGATGGCCTGAAGTTCCCCGACTGGGACTGCGCGTCATGGCGTGTCCTGCCTGGTAGGGGCCCGGGTCTTTGCCTACCCGGACGGAAACGGGTGTTCCCTCATCGAAAACGTGACCTTTGCGAGCGGAGCTCGTTGGGTGCTGTGAGGGGATCTTCGAAGCGGAGGGTGAGGCTGCCGAGTGAGCGGAAAGTTCCGGCCGCAGCCAGGCCGTGTCGTGCAGGCCTACAAGTTCGCTCTCGACGCCAACGCCAGGCAGGAGCGGGGCGCTGCGCTCGCATTGCGGTGCCGCCCGCGCCGCCTACAACTGGGCCGTGTCCTGGGTGACCGCCTCGTGGTGGCAACGCAAGGCGGAAGCCTCGTACGGCATCAGTGAGGAGGAGTTGACGCCGTGGCGGTCGTGGTCGCTGCCCGCGCTGCGCAGGGAGTTCAACAGGGCCAAGACCACCGACCCGAGATTCGCCGACTGGTGGGCGGAGAATTCCAAGGAGGCCTACAACACCGGGCTCGTGAACGCGGCTGCCGCGTTCGACAACTACGCCAAGTCCAAGCAGGGCAAACGCAAGGGCGCCAGGGTGGGTGTCCCGCGCCGGAAGTCGAAGCGGAAAGCTCGCCTGGCATGCCGGTTCACCACCGGTACGATCCGCATCGAGCCGGACGGCCGGCATGTCACCCTGCCCCGGCTGGGCACGATCCGAACCCACGAACCCACGGCCAAACTCCTGGCCCGCCTCCGGGCCGGAACGGCGCGCATCCTGTCCGCAACCGTCCGGCACGAGCGCGGGCGCTGGTTCGTCTCCTTCCAGGTCGAGACCACCCGGGAGATCACCCGCATCGACCGGCCGGACAGTGCGGTCGGGATCGACTTGGGTGTGAAACACCTGGCGGTCCTGGCCGACAGCTCCGGCGAGATCCGCTACGAGCCGAACCCAAAGCACCTGGACGGCGCCCTCAAACTGCTGCGGTTCCATTCCCGCCGAGCCTCCCGACGCCAGGGACCGGACCGACCTTCCAGACAGAAATGTCTGGATTGCTGAGAGTCGCTGAGACGCTGAGTAACGGCATGAGGGCCTCCTGCCTCTGGGCATCTGGTGCGGGCGCTCCTAATATGACGGACCGTCAGATCGGGAGGGAAGAGGAAGAGCCATGGACGCTCGCTTCACCGCCGAACAGGACGAGATCCGGGGTGCGTTGCGGGAACTGCTGCGGAGGCGGTGTGGGCCCGCGGAGTCGAGGAGCGCGGTCGACACCCCGGCGGGGTACGACCCGGAGCTGTGGAAGGCCCTCGCCGAACAGCTGGGACTGCCGGGGCTGGCGCTCCCCGAGGAGTATGGCGGTGTGGGGTGCTCGGCGACGGAACTCGCGCTGGCCTGTGAGGAGATGGGGCGGGTGCTGGCGGCCACCCCGTTGCTGGGCACGGCGGTCCTGGTGGCCCCCCTGGTGCTGGCCCTGGGCACGGCTGCCCAGCGTGCGGACCTGCTGCCACGGATCGCGTCGGGCGCTTTGACGGCGGCCCTCGCCGTACCGCCGGGCACGGCCCTCGCCCTGACCGGTGACAACCGGGGCGACTGGGCCGGAGGCGGAAGGGCGGGCGGGGTGCAGGCCCGACCTGTCGCGGGGCCGGGCGCGGGGGCCGTCCCCGGGCCGCGCCCGACGGGCGCCCCCTCCGGAGCACCGGGAGCGGTCCCTGGGTCACGAGCACCCGCGTCCGCGACGGAGCGAGGGGTGCCCGCGCGCCTGGAGGGTGCCGCCTCTGGAGGGTCGGCTGCTGGCTTCGGGGAGTCGGGTGCCGTTCGTGGGGGGCCGGGAGCGGTCCCTGGGTCACTAGCACCCGCGTCCGCGACGGAGCGAGGGGCGCCCGAGCGCCTGGCGGGCGCCGCCCCTGGAGGGCGGGCTGGCACCGTCGGGGAGTCGGGTGCCGTTCCCGGGGAGCCGGGGGGCGCCCCGGTGGCACGGGTGGCCGCGGCCGAGGAGTCGAGGGTCGCGGCGGGGCAGCCGACCACCGCCGGGGAGTGGCCGGTCGCCCCGCCCGCCCGCCGCTGGCGGCTCTACGGCCAGGTCGACCAGGTCCTCGACGGGCACAGCGCCGGCCTCCTCCTCGTCGCCGCGCACGCCGGAGGGTTTGCCCGCTCCCGAACCCTCCTCTTCCTCGTCCGCGGTGACGCCCCCGGGCTCGTCCGCACCCGGCAGACCGCCCTCGACGCCACGCGCCCCCAGGCCCGCGTCCAACTCCGGGACGTGGAGGCCGAACTGCTCGGTGACGAGGACGGGCCCGACGTCCTCGGGGCGCTCGCCCGCACGGGAGACGGCGCCGCCGCCGTCCTCGCCTGCGAAGCCGTCGGGGCCGCCGACCGGGTACTGGAGATGACCGTCGAGCACGTCAAGCAGCGGGAGCAGTTCGGGCGGGTGATCGGGTCCTTCCAGGCCGTCAAGCACCGGCTCGCCGATGTGTATGTGCAGCTCCAAGCGGCCCGTTCCGCCGCCTGCTTCGCCGCCTGGGCCGCCGCCGACGACGGGCAACGGGTCGGCGGCCTCGCCCTCGCCCAGGCCCTTGAGGCCCTGCGGACCGCCGCCGCCGAGGCGATCCAGCTGCACGGGGGCATCGGCTTCACCTGGGAACACCAGGCGCAGCTGTACTTCAAGCGGGCCACCGGTGACGACCTGCTCTTCGGGCCCGCGCACCGGCTGCGGGCGCACGCAGCCGACACCGCGCGGCTCTTCGAGCGGGCGGAGGTGACGGTGTGATCGGGGAGCGGATCGTCCAGAAGGTGTCGTCCACGCGCGGCTTCGCCAAGGTCGCGCCCCATGTCGTCCCGGCCCTGGACCGGGCGGTGCACCGGCTCACCCGGGGAAGGTTCCTGCTCAGCGCCCAGATGCTGCCCGGGGTGGTGCTCACCTCGACGGGGGCGAGAAGCGGGCTGCCGCGCCGGACGCCGCTGGCCTGCATGCCCGAGGAGGAGGGCAGGACCTGGATCCTCATCGGCTCCAACTTCGGCCGCGACGGCCACCCCGCCTGGACCGCCAACCTCCTCGCCCACCCCGACGCCGAGGTCAGCTGGAAGGGCCAGGACATCCCGGTCACGGCGAGGCTGCTGACGGGGGAGGAGCGGGCGGCCGTATGGAAGACCGCGCTGGCGTTCTGGCCGCCGTACGCCACCTACCAGGCACGGGTGGAGCGGGAGATACGGCTCTTCAGGATCACCCGCAGGTGATCCGCACGCACGACGGGCGGCCGTCCACCCGTGTGGACAGCCGCCCGTCTGACAGGACTCGAAACAGGGACGCTACTTCGTCGGCTTCTTGCCCGTCACGCCCAGGTGCACCAACAGCGCCAGGTTCGGCTTGAGTTCGGCCTGCTTGACGCCCCAGGTCTGGAAGCCCTTCTGGTGCGAGGCCACCGCCGCGAGCATCGCGACGAGGGAGCCCGCGACCGCGGCCGGGTTGACGTCCTTGTCGACCCGGCCCTTGGCCTGGAGCTCGGCGACCGCGTCCGCGAGGGAGTTGTTCACCGAATTGAGGATCTTCATGCGGATCTTGTAGAAGCGCTTGTCGCCCTCGGCGGCCCCGAGGTCGACCACGCGCAGGATCGCGTCGTTGCGGCGCCAGAACTCCAGGAAACCGTCCACGAGTTCCTGCGCGGTCTGCCATCCGGCCTTGCCGACCCACGAACGGCCCTCCAGCAGCGCCGTCAACTGGCCGCCCTCGGTGGCCATTTGCTCGGCGATCTCCAGGACGGCGCCCTCGACGTCCGGGAAGTACTGGTAGAAGGTCGCGGGTGAAGTCCCCGCCTTCCGGGCGACATCGATGACTTTGACGTCCCGGTAAGGGGAGGAGCTGAGCATCTCGCTGAGGCAGTCGAGCAGCTTCTGCCGGGTCGCCTGCCCACGCCGGCCGGCCACACGGCCGTCGACGGTACGCACTTGTCCTGTCATGCCGTCAGCTTACCGAGGGGTGATCGGAGCGCGATTCGGCCGACTGCAAATGGGGTGCGCGGGGTCCGGGAGGCGGGTGTGCCTGGTCCTGCGGGGTGCGTGCGGCGCCGTTACTTTGACGGTATGGCCGAAAACAGGGCATCCGCAGACGGAACGGGATACGGCGAGGGCGTCCCCTGCTGGGTGGACGCGCAGCTTCCCGACGTGGCCGCCGGGAAGCGGTTCTACGGCGAGCTCTTCGGGTGGACCTTCCAGGACCGGCCGGACGCCCACGGCGGCTCGGTGTGGGCCCACCACCAGGGCCGCCCGGTCGCCGCCCTCGCCCACAAGACGGACGGCCGCATGCCCACCGTGTGGACGGTCTACTTCGCCACCCCGGACATCGAGAGCCTCGCCGACCGCATCTGGGCGGCCGGCGGACAGGTCGTCACCGCCCCCCTGCCGGTCGGCGAGCTGGGCACCTCCGCGCTGGTCACCGACCCGGAAGGGGCCGTCTTCGCCCTCTGGGAGCCGGGCAGCCACCCCGGCTTCGGCGCCCGGCACGAGCCCGGCACCTTCGCCTGGGCCGAGCTCTACGCGCGCGACACCGAGGCCGCCAACACCTTCTACGGCGGGCTCTTCCACGACGCCCTCTTCGGTCCCGAGGCCCACCCCGACTTCGGCCGCGCCCCCGTCTCCGACGTCTTCCCCGCCGAGATGCCGCCCCACTTCCTCGTGCACTTCGCCGTCGAGGACTGCGAGGCGGTGCTCGGGACGGTCGCCCGGCTCGGCGGACGGGTCCAGGCGCCGCCATTCGAGACGTCGTACGGAAAAGTGGCCGTCGTCACCGACAATCAGGGGGCGTCGTTCGCCATCATGGAGCGGCCCGGTCGGTAGAAGGTGCTGCTTTGATGTGAGACACCCCATTTGACCCCGGGTTCGCCACCAGGCCTCCGGCCAGGAAGAATCGGGGTTGCGTGCCGCCATGGCGGTGCGGTGGTGAGACGCTGCACGGGGTCGCGTACATATGTGGGTGGCGCGGCTTGTACGGGGAGGTGGCAGGCAGAGTGGTGGATCAGCTGACGCAGCACGATCCGCGCAGGATCGGGCCGTTCGAGGTGCTGGGCCGGCTGGGTGCCGGCGGCATGGGGCTGGTCTATCTCGCGCGCTCGGCTTCGGGCCGGCGGGTGGCGATCAAGACGGTGCGTACGGAGCTCGCGGAGGACCAGCTCTTCCGGGTCCGCTTCACCCGTGAGGTGGAGGCGGCCCGGGCGGTCTCCGGCTTCTACACGGCGGCCGTGGTCGACGCCGACCCCCGCGCGGCGGTGCCGTGGCTGGCCACCGCGTACGTTCCCGCGCCCTCCCTAGAGGAGATAGTGAACGAGTGCGGGCCGCTCCCGGCCCAGGCGGTGCGCTGGCTCGCGGCGGGCGTCGCCGAGGCCCTGCAGTCCATCCATGGCGCCGGCCTTGTCCACCGCGACCTCAAGCCCTCCAACGTGCTGGTGGTCGAGGACGGCCCCCGGGTGATCGACTTCGGTATCGCGTCCGGCGTCTCGAACACCCGTTTGACGATGACGAACGTCGCCGTCGGCACCCCCGCCTACATGTCCCCCGAGCAGGCCAAGGACTCCCGCAGCGTCACCGGCGCCAGCGACGTCTTCTCGCTCGGCTCCATGCTGGTCTTCGCCGCCACCGGCCACCCGCCCTTCCACGGCGCCAACCCGGTCGAGACGGTCTTCATGCTGCTGCGCGAGGGCCCCGACCTCGAAGGCCTCCCGGACGAGCTGCGCCCGCTCATCGAGTCCTGCATGCAGATGGAGGCCACCCAGCGGCCCAACCCGGCCGACCTCCAGGCCCAGCTGGCCCCCCACCTCTTCGGCTCCGGCTCCGACGACAGCGGTACGGCGTCCGCGTGGCTGCCCGAGAAGGCCGTCACCATGATCGAGACGCGCCGTGGCGGCCGCCCGGCGCCCACGCAGGCCGGCGGCGCCCGCAGCGGAGGCGGCCGCCCCGCCGTACCGCCGCCGCCCCCCTACGACCCGCCGCAGCCCGCGCCCGTCCCCGTCGGCGCCCCCGACACCGGCCCCGTGCGCCTCGCCGGCGCGCAGGTGCCCATCGGGCCCGGGCCGCGCGTCGCCGACGCCCGTGCCGCCGCCGTGAAGGCGCCCCCGCCGGAGGCCGGCCTGGTCGCCTCCTGGTCCCGGCCGCGCCCCGGCGTCAACGGCACCGACGCCGCCGTCGGCCCGGCCGTACCGGCACCCCCGCCCGCGCCGCCGGAGACCGCGACCGGCTGGCGGCCCTGGCGGTTCCGCATGTCCAACGACGTGTGGGGCACCCCGGCCGTCGCCGGGGACCTCGTCTACGTCACCTCCTTCGAGGTGCACGCCCTCGACGTCGGCACCGGCCGCCGCCGCTTCAAGACGCGGGACGTGGCCTGGTCGATGGCGGTCGCGGACGGCCGTATCCACGCCTCCGACGGCCCCACCCTCTTCGCCCTGGACGCCCGCGAGGGCGCCGACCAGTGGCGGATCAGCACCGACGCCTGGGTGTACTCCCTCAAGGCCGAGCGCGGCACGGTCGTCACCGGCACGCGCGGCGGCGGCGTCCAGGCCTGGGAGGCCTCCACCGGGCAGAAGCTCTGGGAGATCTCCGGCTGCCAGACCGATTTCGAGTCCCCCGAGGCCGGGCCCGCCCTCCACGAGGGCACGGTCTACGTGTGGCAGGAGGGCCGCCTCAGGGCCCTGGACGCCCGCACCGGCGAGGAGCGCTGGGCGTTCCCCATCGGCGACGCGGCCTCCTGCGCCGGAGTACCGGTCCGGGTGGCGCAGGCCCACGACGGGTTCGTGTACATCTCGGCCGGGACGCGCGTCATGGCCCTCGACGTGGCGAGCGGACGGGTGCGCTGGCACTTCGAGGCCCCGGCGGTCTTCCTGTGCCCGCCGACCTTCGTGCCGGGGCCCGCGGTGACCGGCGGCGGGGTGTACCTCGCCGACTACCTCGGCACGGTGTACGCCCTCGACGCGACCGACGGCCGTGACCGCTGGCGCATCGCCACCGAGGCCCGCGCCTCGGTCGAGCCGGTGCTGGTGGCCGCCGGCCATGTCCACGTGGGGAGCGGCAAGGGCCTGTACACGCTGGACGCCGTCACCGGGACGCCCAAGTGGCGCTTCCAGGCGGGCGGCGACATCGTGGGGGCGCCCGCGGTCGCCGAGGGCCGTATCCACTTCGGCTCCACCGACCATCTGCTCTACACCCTGAAGGCCGACGACGGCCGCCTGCGCTGGAAGCTCGCGACCGGCGGGGAGATCACCGGCTCACCGGTGGTCAGGGACGGGGTCGTGTACGCGTGCAGCAAGGACCGCTGTGTGTACGCCCTGGACGCGGAGAAGGGGACGGGTACGGCCAGGGCCACCTGAGCCGGATGTCGGTGGCGCCCATTAGAGTGATCGCATGCATTCACGGGGGCGTGTTCTCAGGTTCACGGCAGTTACGGCGACGGTGGTGCTCGCGCTGACGGGGTTCTCCAGCGGGCACAAGAGCGGCGGCCGGCACAAGAGCAGTCACAGCGACAGCGACAGTGGCGGGGGGTGCAGCAGCTCCAGCCAGGACCACGACAGCTACAGCACCGGTGCGGGAAGCGGCGGCAGCACCTCGTCCAGCCGTACCAAGGTGCTCAGGGACGCATCCGTGCGCCTGGTGAGCTGTGCGACGAAGGCCGACCCGTACTCGACGGCCGAGGTCACCAACCCGAACAGCCGCGAGGGCACCTTCGAGGTCTCCTTCTCCTTCGACGACAAGGGCGGGCATCTGTTGTCGGTCGAGTACCCGAAGGTCACGGTGCCCGCGAAGGGCACGGAGACCGTCCGGGTGAAGGCGAGTGCCGCCCTCCTCGAGCACCTCGACCACTGCCGGGTCGAGCCGGAAGCCGACCGGGTGAACTGACCGTCAGTCCCGCAGCCCGGTCAGGAAGTCCACCAGCGCCGCGTTCACCTCGTCCGGCCGTTCCTGCTGGGTCCAGTGGCCGCAGCCCGGCAGGAGGACCGGGTCGCGGACCAGGTTGGGCATCAGCCGCGGGAGCCGCTCGATGAGTTCCGGGGTGCCGGGGAAGGCGGGGACCAGGTCGCGGTCGCCGTACAGGTAGAGCGCGGGCGGGGTGACCCGGGCGCCGTGCCAGGGGGCCGTCAGTTCCCAGTTGCGGTCCAGGTTGCGGTACCAGTTGAGGGCGCCGGTGAAGCCCTTGGCGTAGCTCTCGGTGAGCTCGTCGAGGTCCTGCTCGGTGAGCCAGCCGGGGAGCACCTCGGGGTCGGGCATGTCGGCGAGCCAGCCGCGGTCCAGGTCGGTCACCAGGGCCTGTTCGTAGCCTCCGGCGCCGGGGCGGTCGCCCGAGGCGCCGACCAGCAGCCTGCGCAGGGTGGAGCGGGGGTCCTTGGCGAACTCGGCGTCGGCGACCCCGGGCAGGTTGAACCAGTTCCAGTAGAAGTGCCCGTCGAAGCGTTCCTGCATGGCCGCGAGCGGCGGTCGCTCGCCCCGGAACGGCGGCGGCACGCTCAGCCCCGCCACCCCGCGCACCACGTCGGGCCGCAGCAGCGCGGTGTGCCAGGCGACCGGCGCCCCCCAGTCGTGCCCGACGACGAACGCCCGCTCCTCGCCCAGCGCGTGGACCAGCCCGACGACGTCCCCGACCAGGTGGAGGATGCTGTACGCCGACACGTCCTCGGGATGGTCACTGGCGCCGTATCCGCGCTGGTCGGGCGCGACCACCCGGAACCCGGCGGCGGCCAGCGGGCCGAACTGGTGGCGCCAGGAGTGCCAGGACTCCGGGAAGCCGTGCAGCAGCACGACGAGCGGCCCCTCGCCCTCCTCCGCGATGTGCAGCCGGATGCCGTTCACGTCGAGCATGCGATGTTCAACCATGAGGCGAGCATACGCCTGTATAGGACACCTACATTGCTAACGCAACCGGAACCCGGGCTGTCGCGAACGGAACAGTCCCGCCTGCCGCTCCGGGGGGAGGTTGCCGAGCGCGACCAGGTGCGGCGCCTCGGCGAACCCCCGCTGCACGGCCGCCTCCTTGGCCGCCCAGAGCGCGCGGACCGTGCCCTGCACCCCTTGTGCCGGATACCCGGCGATGACCTCGGCGGCGGCGGTCGCGGCCGCCAACGCCCCACCGGGCGCGGTGAGTTCGGTGACCAGCCCGATGGCGTGGGCGCGCTCGGCGGACAGCCTCTCCGCCGTCCCCATGAGCGCCGTCCGCGCGGCCTCCCCGTGCGGCATGAGCTGCGCCATGAGCACCGACTCGTAGGCGCTGACCATCCCGTAGGTGGTGTGCGGGTCGAAGAAGGTGGCGCTCGGGTCGGCGACGAGGAAGTCGCACTCGCCGAGGAGGTAGAAGGCGCCCCCGCAGGCCATCCCGTTCACGGCCGCGATGACCGGCTTCCACAGGTCGTTGGCCTTAGGCCCGACGCGCAGGAGCGGATCGTCCGTCATATAGGGGGAGTCCGGCTGCGGCACCTCGGCGTCCCGGTCGAGACCGGTGCAGAAGGCCCGCTCCCCGGCACCGGTGAGCACGACCGCCCGTACGGAGTCGTCGAACCGCAACTCCTGCCAGTAGGAGACGAGTTCGTCCCGCATCTCCAGGTCGACGGCGTTCAGCCGGTGCGGCCGGTCCAGGGTGACGACGGCGACGCCGGTGTCCTTGTCGGCGGTGACCCGCAGTCCGGTCACGACAGTACCCACTGCGGAAGCCCGTCGGAGAACACCATGTGCACCCGGGCGCCGATCCGGATCCGGCCCGGGTCAAGGGAGTTGAGCGCGGCCCCGGCCGCGGTGACCAGATTGCCGACCAGCCGAATCCGGGGGGCCTCCTCCAGCTCGACCACGACCACGTTGTACGGCGCCTGCGCCGCGTAGTCGGGCAGGAGGGGCGGGTGGGGGACGACGTAGGACCAGATCCGGCCGCGCCCGGAGACCTGGCGCCACTCGGTCTCGAAGGACTGGCAGTGGGGGCAGCAGGGGCGGGGCGGGAAGCGGAGTTCACCGCAGTCGGCGCAGGCCTGGACGCGGAGTTCGCGCCGGGCGGCGTACTCCCAGAAGGGGGCGCCCGTGGCGTCCTTCACCGGTTCGAGCATGTCAGCTCCCGTGGGTCCGGTTGGTCAGCAGCAGGGCGGAGGTGGGCACGCCCTCGCCGGCGGTGACGAGGCAGGTCGCGGCGTCCGGGACCTGGGCGGTGCTGGTGCCGCGCAGCTGCCGTACGCCCTCGTCGATGAGGTTGAAGCCGTGCACGTAGGCCTCGGAGAGCCCACCGCCCCCGGTGTTGATCGGCAGCCGTCCGCCGATCTCCAGGGCCCCTCCCTCGGTGAAGGCGCCGCCCTCGCCGCGGCCGCAGAAGCCGTAGCCCTCCAGGGAGAGCGGGACGAGGGAGGTGAACGCGTCGTAGATCTGGGCCACGTCGACGTCCTGCGGGGTGAAGTCGGCGTGTTTCCACAGGTGCCGGGCGGCGGTCCAGGCGGGGCCGGTGAGGGGGTCGTCGTTCCAGTAGTTGACCATGCCGTGGTGCTGGGCGGGCAGGCCCTGGGCGGCGGAGTGGACGTAGACGGGGGTGTTCGGACAGTCGCGGGCGCGCTCCCGGCTGACCAGGACACAGGCCAGCGCCCCGTCGGTCTCCAGGCAGTTGTCGAAGAGGCACAGGGGTTCGCTGATCCAGCGGGAGGTCATGTACATCTCGCGGGTCAGCGGGCGGTCGTACATGATCGCGGCGGGGTTCTGGTTGGCGCGGTTGCGGCAGGCGAGGGCGACGTTGAAGAGGTGGTCGCGGGTCGCGCCGTACTCGTGCATGTAGCGGCGGGTGAGCATGGCGATCTCGTCGGCGGGACGGAGCAGGCCGAAGGGTCTCGTCCACTGGGCGGGGGTGGGGAGTTGAACGGTGGTGTTGGTCCAGGGGCGGGGGCCGGACCCGCGCTTCCGGGACCGCCAGGCGACCCCGACCGTGGCCTGGCCGCTGGCTATCGCCGCCGCGAGGTGGGCGACCGTGGCGCACGAACCGCCGCCGCCGTAGCCGACCTTGCTGAAGAAGGTGAGGTCGCCGAAGCCGACGGCCTTCGCCAGCTCGACCTCGTCCGTCTCCTCCATGGTGTACGAGGTCAGGGCGTCGACCTCGCCGGGGGCGATCCCGGCGTCGTCGAGGGCGGCGAGCACGGCCCGGCAGGCCAGGGTTCTCTCGTCCTCGGCGAGGTTCTTGGCGAACGGGGTCCGTCCGATGCCCACGATCGCCGTGGCGTCCTTGAGGGTCACGCTGCACGCACCTCCGCACACTGTGAGGCCTGCTGACAGCCCGTCAGGGTACAGCTAATCTGACGGGTAGTCAGCTCATGCGTTTGCGCTCGTTCTGTGTTCGGGGAGGCCGATGTGGAGTGGCGGAGCATCCCGGAGCTGGTCGGCTGGGCCGCACGGCGGTACACCGCCACGGAGGCGGTCGTGGAGGGCCGGCAGCGGGTCACGTACGGCGAGTTGGGCGCCCGCGTGGAGCGCGCGGCGGCCGCGTGCGTCGCGAACGGCGTGCGGCCGGGCGACCGGGTGGCCGTCTGGGCGCCCAACTCCCTGGACTGGATGGTCTCGGCGCTGGGCGCGGTGTCGGCGGGCGCGGTCCTGGTGCCCCTGAACACCCGCTTCAAGGGCACCGAGGCGGCGGACGTGCTGCGCAGGAGCGGCACCCGGCTGCTGTTCATCACCGGGACCTTCCTGGGCACCTCGTATGTGGCGTCCCTGCGCAGGGCGGTCGCGGAGGGCCCGGGACTGCCGGACCTGGAGCAGGTGGTGGTGCTGTCGGACGACGCCCCCGCCGACTACCGCACCTGGAAGGACTTCCTGGCGAGCGGGGACGGGGTGGGGGAGGCGGAGGTGCGGGCGCGAGCCGACGCGGTGTCTCCGGACTGGCCCTCGGACATCGTCTTCACGTCCGGTACCACCGGCCGCCCCAAGGGCGCGGTGATCACCCACGAGCAGACGCTGCGGGCGTACGACGTCTGGTGCGAGCTGGCCGGGTTGCGGCACGGCGACCGCTATCTGATCGTCAACCCCTTCTTCCACACCTTCGGTTACAAGGCCGGAGTGCTCGCCTGTCTGATGCGGGGCGCGACGATGATCCCGCAGCCGGTCTTCAGCGTCGACACCGTGCTGGCGAACATCGCGGCCGAACGGATCTCGGTGCTGCCCGGTCCGCCCACCCTCCACCAGTCCCTCCTGGACCACCCGGCGCGCACCTCCCACGACCTGTCCGCGCTGCGCCTGGTGGTGACCGGCGCGGCGGTCGTCCCGCTCCGGCTGGTCGAGCAACTGCACGGCGAACTGGGCGTGGAGACCGTCCTGACCGCCTACGGCCTCTCGGAGGCGAGCGGCATCGTCACGATGTGCCGGCGCGGCGACCCGCTGCCGGTGATCGCGTCGACGTCGGGCCGGGCCATCCCCGGCACCGAGGTGCGGGTGGCGGCACCGCCCGGGCAGCCCGGCGAGGTCCTGGTCCGCGGCTTCAACGTGATGCGCGGCTACTACGAGGACGAGGCGGCCACCGCGGAGGCGGTCACGGAGGACGGCTGGCTGCGCACCGGCGACATCGGCGTCCTGGACGAGGCGGGCAACCTCCGCATCACCGACCGCCTGAAGGACATGTTCATCGTCGGCGGCTTCAACGCCTACCCGGCGGAGATAGAGCAACTCCTGGGCCTGCACCCGGCGGTGGCCGACGTGGCCGTCGTCGGCGTCCCGGACGCCCGCCTCGGCGAGGTCGGCAGGGCGTACGTGGTCCGCCGCCCGGGCTCCGTCCTGACCGCCGACGACCTGATCGCCTGGTCCCGCCGGGAGATGGCGAACTACAAGGTGCCGAGGTCGGTGGAGTTCGTGACGGCGCTGCCGAGGAACGCGAGCGGGAAGGTGGTGAAGGGGGAGCTGCGGCGGCTCTGAACCCGGTGTCTGCCCGTACCCGGAGACTCCAGGGGTGAGGTGCGGGCCCGTGCGCCTTACCGGCTGGTGCCGCCGTGGCGTCGCCGGCGTCGGCTGTACTCGGTGATGGCCTGCCACAGATCACGCCGGTCGACGTCGGGCCAGTAGCCGGGGGTGAAGTACAACTCGGCGTACGTGGTGTGCCAGGGAAGGAAGTTGGAGGTGCGCTGTTCGTTGCCGGTGCGCCACAGCAGGTCGACGTCCGGCATGTCGGGGTGGGGCAGGTGGCGGGCGAAGTCGTCCTCACCGATGAGGCAGGGGTCGATGTCGCCTGCGTGGGCTGCCCGGGCGAGGGCTGCGGCTGTCCGTGTGATCTCGTCACGGCCGCCGTAGTTGATGCAGACGGTGAGGGTCAGGCCGGTGCGGTCGCGGGTGCGGCGCTCCTCGCGCAGGAGAGCCTGGACGAGCTCGTCGGGCAGTTTGTCGGGGTGACCCAACCAGCGCTGGCGTACGTCGAGGTCACGGATGGGTCCCTCGTCGAGGTCGCGTCGGATCGCTTCCAGGATCCTGGTGATCTCCTCGGTGTCGCGTTTCCAGTTCTCGGTGGAGAACGCGTAGAGGGTCAGGTGACGCAGGCCGATCTCCAGGGCGCCGTAGACCATCTCGTGGGCGGCGGCGTTGCCGGCGAGATGGCCTTCCGGGCGGGGCAGGCCGCGCTGCTCGGCCCAGCGGCCGTTGCCGTCCATGATGACCGCCACGTGGGCGGGCATCCGGTCGGCCGCGATCTGCGGGGGCCGGGCGCCGGCGGGGTGCGGTGGCGGGGGCCGAAGGGTGGTGCTGTCGGCTTCAGGGCTCGGACCGCTCACGGTCACCGCGGGTCGTCGGGGCCCGGGCCCGGTCAGGGGCGTCAGGCTCCAGGCCAGTCTCGCGCGGATGCGGGCGGGGGCGAGGACGCGGGTGCGGGCCACGAGAGACGGGCGCGGGGCGCTCTTGAGCAGGGAGGGGCCGGCCGCGTCGACGGCATCGAGCTGGGCGCGCATCAGGCAGGCGGCCGTGTCGAGCACGATGGCGGCACCCGGGTGCATACCTGTGGTCATGGCGGGCCTGGTCACCCATTGACGGGCCAGAGCCGTCAGCTCCCGGATCAAAGCCGCTGCGGCCGGACTCCAGCCCCCTTGCCGCAAGGCGTCCTCGGCGCCGGGGAAGGCGTCAAGGGCCTCCTGGGGCAGCAGCAGGTCGCCCTGGGCGAGATCGGCGCCCAGGTCGGTGAGGGCATCGGTGAGCTGGGCGCCGTCGATGAACCGCTGGTAGTCCTGCTGCCGGTCCAGCCGGAGCGTCATCGGCACTCCGGCCCGTTCGAACAGGTGCCGTACCTGGTCGACCCAGGGCACGACCCCCTCGCTGCACCAGGACCGCCACGCGGCCCAGTCGGCGAAGTGCCGGCCGCGGGTGTCATCGCGTGTGCTGTTCATGGCGCCTCGCAGGCCGGTCAGGTCAAGGCGCCATCGCAGGGCGGTGTCCACCAGGGCGTGCCGGACCGGGTCCCCGCTCGTGCCGGCCGCCAGGTCGCACCGCAGGGCTTGGGTCCACGCTTCGACGCGGGCCGCACGTTCGGCCGGCTCCGCATCCCGCTGGTCGGCCAGATCGTCCAGGGCGGTCGCTGCCGCCCACAGGGCCCATCCGGCCGGGCGCAGCACGCTCGGCATCAGCTGGATGAGGACGTAGATCCCGGGATCGTGCTGCCGTGCGATGCGTCGGCACAGCCGGTACGCGGCCCGCAGAGACGGGTCGTCGCCGGTGGGCGGGCGGTGGGTGGGCCGCCCTCGTCGTGGCGGCGGAGCGGCGTCGGGGTCTGCCGTGGCGGAGTGTGTGGTGGGGCGCATGTCGGGAGCCGGGACCTCAGTGTGCTTCCGTGCCGGACGCCTTGGCCGACGGGCCGGCGGTCCGGCGCGGTGCGGGAACGCCGGCCTTGCCGCCTCCCGGCCCGGGCGGCGGAGCAGAGGGGTCCGGCAGGCAGGTGCGGGTGCTGTGGCGGAAGCCCAGCAGGGCGACAAGGGCGGCCAGTGCGAACCAGGTGAGCTGGAGGGCCAGATGCCCGGGGACCGGGCTGGTGGAGAACCCGGCCGCCGTACTGGCCTGCATGGCCCCGTACGAGGGCAGGTAGCGCATGACCGGGTTGTCAGCCCCGGAACTGGTGATGGGGTTCTGCAGCGCGAGATCGATGATGCTGGTCATCACGATGGCGAACATCCCCTCGACTTCCCGTCGCAGCAGGGACCCGAAGACGACTCCCAGGGCGCCGTAGGTGAGTCCGGCACAGAACAGGGAGGCGGCGAGCAGGAGGGGCTGGCGGGGGGTCCAGGCCAGGCAGATGACGGCGGTGGCATACGCGGCCACCGCCGCCGAGACCAGAGCCAGAGCGGTGACTTTCGCCAGGACCAGGTGGGCGCGGGGGTAGCCGGCCATCGCCAGGCGGCGGTCGAAGCCGCTGCCGGAGAAGGTGGCGGCGAACATCATGAAACCGGTGATCAGGGTGACGGCGTTGAGCGCTCCGCTGATCGCGGTCAGTTCATTGCCGTGCGGGGCCAATGCTTCCCCGGTGGCGCGAAGCCGCATCCTGGCCGGGGCGTCGGGCATCGCCAGGTACGCCAGGGAGGTCCATACCGGGACGAACAGGATCACCAGCATCATGGCGAACCGGTTCCGGCCGTGTTCGAGGAGCGTGAACCGGGTGGCGACAGCGAAGCGGGTCAGGTGAAACCTCACGCGGCGGCCCCCTCCTTGTCCGCGCGCAGCATTCCGCCGTCCAGGCGCCACAACTCGTCCAGGCGCTCGATGTCGTACGCGAGGTGGGAGACGACCAGGACCGAGCGCCCCGCGTCCCGCAGCCGCGCGGCCAGATCCCAGAACCGCTGGTAGGTGTCCCAGTCGAAGCCCTGATACGGCTCGTCCAGCAACAGGACCTGCGGATCGTGCATGAGCGCCAGCGTCACGTTCAACTTCTGCCGCGTGCCGCCACTGAGAACCCCGGCCCGCTCATCGGCGTATCCGGTCAAGCCCAGTACGTCCATGATCTCTTCGGCATGGCGCACATCGGTGAGACGGTAGGCCGTCCGGAAGAACGTCAGGTGCTGCCGGACGGTCAGCGCGTCATTGAGGACCACGTGCTGTGGGCAGTAGCCGAACCGGCCGCCATGACGTACCGATCCCCGTGTGGGCCGCAGTTCGCCGGACAGGATCTTCAGCAGCGTGGACTTGCCGGCGCCGTTCTCCCCGACGATCCCGCACAGAGTTCCGGCCCGCAGCCGCAGGTCGACACCCCGCAGGACCACACGCCGACGGTAGGCATGATGCACCTGCCTGATCTCCATGCCCGGCTTCCCCCGTCATCCTGGACCGACCGTGACCGCATGGCCTAACGCTTCGCAACGCGTCACGGACACGGGGCCCGTACCGCCCGGCGCCGGCGCCGGAGATGAGCTCCGGCCGAGGCGTAGACCGGGAGCATCACTGCGGGAGGGGTACTGACGGCGTCTTTGGTGAACTCGCCGTAGGTGCCGAGAGCGGCTTCCGGCTGATCTGCACCGGGCCGGTGGCGTTCCAGGGGGTGCAGGTGCAGTCTCTGGTGCCCACGAGTTGATCGCCTGTCGGAGGGAACCGGCGACCCAGATGGCACCAGTCGCGGGCTCGGCCTCATGCGAGGTGCGCTGAGGGATGTGCACGCCCCCGCCCCGCCCCCCGACCGCCCCCGGACACGCCTCGGCCGCGACGGCTCCCCCTCCGCGCCGCCGCGGCCGATCCCCGTGCGAGAAAGCAGTCCGATCAGACGGGCTCGTCCGTGGCGTGGATGTTGTCCGTGCCGGCCTCGGCCGTGCCCTCGTCCGCCTTGACCGTGGTGGCCTTGAGCGGCTCGCTCGTCGCGTGGATGTTGTCCGTGCTCACCGGCGTCTCGTCCTCGACGTCGGTGGCGTGGATGTTGTCGGTGGTGTTCTCGTCGCTCATGGACTGCCTCCCCGTTTCGGATGCCTGATCTGTTGCCCGGCCCGGCGACTCCCCCGAGGGTCGCCGGGCCGGTGGTGCGACCGCTCACCGTAGTGCAACGGTCCAGGTCGACCCGTCTGCCCCCCGACGCGACGGAACGACAGGACGAGAATGCCGGGCGCCGATAAACGAACGATGAACGCCCGCCGCCGCACCCGACGACACCCGTCCCCACGGTCAGTCGAGACAGAACTCGTTGCCCTCGACGTCCCGCATCACGACGCACGACTCGTCGTACTCGTCGGCGAGCAGCACGCGCTCGCGTGTCGCCCCGAGCGCGACCAGCCGCGCGCACTCGGCCTCCAGGGCGGCGAGCCGCTCCTCACCCTCGAGCCCGGTGCCGACCCGTACGTCGAGGTGCACCCGGTTCTTGACGGCCTTGCCCTCGGGGACGCGCTGGAAGTACAGCCGTGGACCCACGCCCGAAGGGTCCTGGCAGACGAACCCGGCCCCCTGCCGCTCGGGCGGCAGCGTGCGCTCGTAGTCGGCCCAGTCGGCGAAACCCTCGGGCGGCGGCGGTACGACGTACCCGAGCACCTCGCACCAGAAGCGGGCCACGCGCTCGGGTTCGGCGCAGTCGAAGGTGACCTGGATCTTCCTGATCGTTGGCATCGGCGCACCCTACAAGGGGGCGCAGGCCCGCCCTACGCCAGTGCCAGCGGGGAGAGCAGGGCGCGGACCGAGTCCGCCTCCGGGGCGTCGAGGGTCTCGAACAGGTCCAGGGCCTCACGCCAGCAGACCTGCGCCCGGCCGGACTGGCCGATGCCGTTCAGCGCGTGGCCGAGGACCACGAGGACGTTGGCCCGGCGCCAGTCGCCGCCGATGCCGCGCAGCACGGTCAGGGCGGTCTCGGCGTTCGAGGCGGCCTGCGCCGGGCGCAGGGCGGCCAGGTCGGCCTCCGCCAGGCGGAACATGGTCATGCCCTCCCACAGCCGCTGACGGCTGTCCTGGAACACCGTCAGGGCCTCCTGGAGGCGCGCGGTCGCCTCCGGCAGGCTGCCGTGCTGGGTGAGCGCGAGGCCCAGCGCGTAGCGGGCGTTGGCGCCCTTGAGGGCGTGACCCATGGCGTCGTACATCTCCATGCCCTGCCGGGCGAGCGAGACCGCGCTCTCGGTCCGGCCGCCCGCCAGGTGGACGCGGGAGAGGTTGCACAGGGCGCTCGCCTCGCCCGTGGGGTCGTCGCAGGCGCGGAAGCCCTCGATGGCCCGGGTGAGGTGGGCCTCGCCGTCGTCGTTGCGGCTCTGGTACACCGCGATCACGCCGAGGATGTTGTTCGCCCAGCTGCCCGCCAGCGGATCGCTGGAGGCGACGGTCAGTTCGTGGGCGCCGGCGGCCTCCTCGTCGGCCAGGTCGAAGCGGCCGGTGACGCTGTGGGCGTAGGCCAGTGTGATCAGCGCGCGGGCCTCCGCCGCCGGGTCGCGGGCCTCCCGTGCGGCCTCGCGCAGGGCCGAGGCGACTCCTTCGTACGCCTTGGAGTTGGTGCCGGACTCCGCGAGGTCCACGGCGGCCCACAGCAGGTCGACCGCGCGCCGCAGGAACCCGGACCCGGCGGACTGGCGTACGCAGGCGAGGAGCGAGACCGCCTCCGCGTACAGCCAGTCCTGGGCCGCGTGCCGGTCGGCGAAGGCCAGTCCCGGGTACTCCGGGGTGGCCAGGTGGTCCACCAGCCGGTCCCCGGGCCGTTCGATCAGGTACACGCCCGCGACGGTGGCGAGGTAGAAGTCGAGGAGCCGGGACAGGGCCGCCGCGCGCTCGCTGGGCGGCCACTCGTCGCGTTCGGCGCACGCACGCGCGTAGAGCCGTACGAGGTCGTGGAAGCGGTAGCGGCCGGGCGCCGCCGACTCCAGCAGTGAGGTGTCGACCAGGGACTCCAGGAGGTCCTCGGTGTCCTCGACGGGCAGGTCCAGTACGGCGGCCGCCGCGGCGAGCGAGATGTCCGGGCCGTCGGCGAGGCCCAGCAGGCGGAAGGCGCGGGCCTGGGCGGGCTCCAGCTGGCCGTAGCCGAGTTCGAAGGTGGCCTTGACCGCGAGATCGCCGGCCTGGAGTTCGTCGAGGCGGCGGCGCTCGTCGGCGAGCTTGGCCGCGAGGACGGACACGGTCCAGGTGCGGCGGGCCGCCAGCCGGGAGGCGGCGATGCGGATGGCGAGCGGGAGGAAACCGCAGGCGCCGACCACGTCCAGGGCGGCCTTGCGCTCGGAGGCGACCCGCTCCTCGCCGACGATCCTCGTGAACAGCTGGAGCGCCTCCTCCGGGGACATGACGTCCAGGTCGACGAGGTGCGCCCCGGCCAGATCCACCATCCGCACCCGGGAGGTCACCAGGGCCGCGCAGCCCTCCGTGCCCGGCAGCAGGGGCCGTATCTGGGCCGCGTCGCGCGCGTTGTCGAGCAGGACGAGGACCCGGCGGCCGTCGAGGACCGAGCGGTACAGGGCGGCCCGCTCCTGGAGGGAGTCGGGGATCGCGGAGTCCGGGGTGCCGAGGGCTCTGAGGAAGGCGCCCAGGACCGTCTCCGGGTCGGCCGCCCGGGAGCCGGCGCCCTGGAGGTCGACGTAGAGCTGCCCGTCGGGGAAGGCCGGGCGGGCCTGGTGGGCCACGTGCACGGCGAGGGTCGTCTTGCCGACGCCGCCGATGCCGGCCAGCGCGGAGACCGCCATCACGCGGCCCTCGGAGCCGGAGGCGAGCGCCTCGCTCAGCTCGGTGACGAAGGACGCGCGGCCGGTGAAGTCCGGGACCGTGGCGGGGAGTTGTGCGGGGCGGACGGGGGTGGCGACCGGTTCGGGCTGCGCGGAGGAGGGGGCCGCGAGGCCGGGGTCGGCCTGGAGGATGCGCTGCTGGAGCTCGCGCAGGCCGGGGCGCGGGTCGACGCCGAGTTCGTCGGCGAGCAGGCGGCGGGTGTCGGCGTAGACCGCGAGTGCCTCCGCCTGCCGGCCGGAGCGGTACAGGGCCAGCATGAGCAGCTCGCGCAGGCGCTCGCGCAGGGGGTGTTCGGCGGTGAGGGCGGTCAGTTCGGAGACCGCCTCCGCGTGGCAGCCCTGCTCCAGGTCCATGTCCAGGCGGGATTCGAGGAGTTGCAGCCGCCACTCCTGGAGGCGCACGCGCTGTGCCTCGGCGTACGGCCCCGGCACCCCCGCAAGCACCTCGCCGTCCCACAGGGCCAGCGCCCGGCCCAGCACCTCACGGGCGTGGCACAGGTCCCCGGCCCCGCGGGCCTTCTCCGCCTCGGCGGCCAGCTCCTGGGCGGCGGCGAGGTCGAGCGCGTGCTCACCGAGCGCGCGGATCGCGTAACCGCCGGACTCGCTGACCAGGATGCCGGGATCGAGGATCTTCCGGAGCCGGGAGGCGTAGGTGCGCACGGCGGCCAGCGCCTGCGACGGGGGCTCCTCGCCCCACAGGGCGTCGATCAGCTCGGCCGCGGTCGCGGTACGGCCCTCACGCAGCAACAGGGCGGCGAGCAGGGCGCGTTGCTGGGGGGAGCCGGTGTTCAGCAGCTCCGCGCCGCGCCGCGCCCGCACCGGACCGAGCACGCTGAAGCGCAGCGGCGCGGACTCCGCCGTGGAGCCCGTGTCCTCCCCGGCCCCCGCCGGGGAGCCGGGACGCCTCTGCTCCGGCACCCGCGGTACACCGTCCATCGCCGTCCCCCTAGGGCCTGTTTACAACCCGGTCAGTTTGCCTTGTCCATGGCGGATGCGTCAGCTGTGGAGAGCCTGATCACAGGAGGACGCGCGGGAAGTCACAAGACCCACACCCTCTCTCCGCGCACTTCCGCACAGGAACGCCCGCGAGGCGCCCGCCGGCACCGGCTCTCTGACACGACACCGGGAGCGGGGCGGACGGTTCCGGGCGGGCACGCGCACGACAGCTGACGGACCGTCAGATCGGCGCTACCGTGAGCGCCATGGAGACCACGACGGCACTTCCGAAGATCATTTCCGTCGACGACCACACGGTGGAGCCCTCCGACGTCTGGCAGAACCGGCTCCCGAAGAAGCACCTCGACACCGGCCCCCGGATCGTCCGCGCCCCGCTGAAGGAGATCAGCTTCCTCGGCGGCCGCTTCAAGCCCGTGATGGGCGAGCCCGGCGACGACGGCCCGCTCGGCGACTGGTGGCTGTACGAGGGACTCCAGCGCCCGCTCACCCGCCTCGACACGGCGGTCGGCTACAGCAGGGACGAGATCAAGCTGGAGGTGATCACGTACGAGCAGATGCGCCCCGGCTCCTACGACGTCCCGCAGCGCCTCGCCGACATGGACGTCAACCACGTCCAGTCGGCCGTCTGCTTCCCGACCTTCCCGCGCTTCTGCGGCCAGACCTTCACCGAGGCCAAGGACCACGAACTGGGCCTGCTGTGCGTCCAGGCCTACAACGACTGGATGGTGGAGGAGTGGTGCGGCCCCCAGGCGCAGGGCCGTCTCATACCGCTCACCCTCATCCCGCTGTGGGACGCCGAGTTGGCCGCCACCGAGGTCCGCCGCAACGCGGCCCGGGGCGTCCGCGCGGTCGCCTTCTCGGAGATACCCCCGCACCTGGGCCTGCCCTCCGTCCACTCCGACGACTGGGACCCCTTCCTCGCCGCCTGCGACGAGACCGGCACGGTCATCGCGATGCACATCGGCTCCAGCAGCCGTATGCCCTCCACCTCCGCCGACGCCCCGCCCGCCGTCGGTTCCACGATCACCTTCGCCAACTGCTGCTTCTCGATGGTCGACTGGCTGATGAGCGGCAAGTTCGAGCGCTTCCCGAACCTCAGGATCATGTACGCCGAGGGCCAGATCGGCTGGATCCCCTACATCCTGGAGCGCGCCGACGTCGTCTGGGAGGAGAACCGCGGCTGGGGCGGCGTCGCCGACAAGGTCCACCGCCCGCCGTCCGAGCTCTTCACCGAGCACATCTACGGCTGCTTCTTCGACGACGCCTTCGGCCTGCGCAACCTGGACTCCATCGGCGTCGGCAACGTCCTCTACGAGACCGACTACCCCCACTCCGACTCCACCTGGCCGAAATCGAGGGAGGTCGGCGAGGCGCAGATGGGGCACCTGGCGCCGGACGTGGTCGAGAAGATCGTCCGCGGGAACGCCATCGAGCTGCTCGGCCTGACGGACGATGGGCTGTGGGCGGGGCCGGGGACCCGGTGAAACCACCGAGCCCGCCGTCCCGCCCACGCGCGTCTGCTACCTCAGGTTCGCCAGATTGCGCAGAGCCTGGTAGCTGCCGTTGAACACGTTCTCATCGGTCTTGGCCGGGACGCCCGGCACCGTGGCTTTCTCAGTGAACTGCCAGAAGTGCCAGCCGGTGCCGCCGGGCAGCGCGGGCGGCGGGTTGTTGCTGTAACGGGCCAGCCGGACCCGGTACTTGCCGAGTGCCTTGCTGCCCGCCATGCAGTGGTTCACATAGGAGCGCTGCGTGTAGACGACGGGCTCCACGCCCGTCGCCGCCTCGACCCGGTTGAGGAAGGCGAGAACCCGCGACTCGAAGGCTCCGGGGCCCACCTTGCAGGGGCCCTCAAGGTCGAGTTCCAGGGGAAGTTGGTAGGGCTGGTGGCCGTCCAGGTGCTGCCTGCCCACCGTGCTCAGGAAGTGGTCGGCCTGGAGACGACCGTCCTGTGCGGGATCGAAGTAGTGGTACGCGGTGTGGATCATCCGGACGCTGCGCGCCCCGGCCAGGTCGCGGACGAACCAGGGGCTGACGGTTCGGGTGCCCTCGGTGGCCTTGACGGATACGAATTTCTGACCGCTTCGGCTGACCCTTCCCCAGTCGATGGCCTTGTTGCCCGGGTGCTGGTAGCGGGAGATGTCGATGCCGTGCACGGAGTAGGCGCCGGGGCCGAGGGCTGCGGGGGACTCCGCGGCGGGGGCGGCCGTCACTGCGCCGGTCAGGGCGAGGACGGCCGCCACGGCGGTCAGGGCGGCGCGGGTGAGCCGGCGGTGGGTTCGCATGGGAGGAGCTCCATTCGGTCGGACCGTGGAGCGCTCGTACGTTGATCGGGTACGGCGCCTGATCACGGCTGTGCTGAACGGAACCCAAGCTCCCGTGCCCGCTGTCCCGGGCGCCTGATGCGGATGTCCCGTTCGATCCCGGCCGAGTCGTCAGTCGAGCTGCAGGGGCAGCAGCGCCCGTACGACGGTCCCGCGGGCCGATCCCTGGAGACCGCCGATCTCGCACCGCCCGCCGATCTCCTCCGCCCGCTCGCTCATCGAGGTCAGGCCGACCCCCTCTCGGCGAGGATTCGCGGGCAGGCCGTGGCCGCTGTCGGTGATCTCCAGCACCAGTCGCTCGTCCTCCTCGGCCACGCGCAGCACGAGCTGTGCCGTGTCGGCCCCGGAATGGCGGGCGGTGTTGGCCAGGGCCTCGGCCGCGATGCGGTATGCGGCCGTCTCGGTGGCGGCGGGCAGCTCGGGCAGGGTCTCGGGGACCGAGGTGACCACGGTCAGGGACGTGGTGTCGAAGCGGGCGGCGAGTGCGGTCAGCGCGGCGGCGAGACCGCAGTCGTCCAGGACCGGCGGACGCAGGTCGTCGATGATGCGACGCACCTCGTCGAGGCTCCGCGCCGCCTCGCCGCTCGCCGCCTCCACGAGGGAGCGGGTGCCGGAGGCGGGCTCCAGCACACTGGCTGCCGCGTCGAGTTGCAGACGCATCCCAGCGAGCGTCGGACCCAGGTCGTCGTGCAGATCGCGGCGCAGTCGCCGCCGCTCCTCCTCGCGGGCCGAGACCACACGCTCCCTGCTGATGCGCAGTTCCTCGCGCAGACCGATCGCCGAGACGACCGGGCCGAGCTGATCGGTGACGACGTCGAGGGCGGCGCGGTCGTTGGCGTCGAGCGTGCGCTGGCCGGGACGGAGCTGCACGCTGAGCATGCCCACGCGCTCACCCCGGTCCAGCAGGTCAAGGTGTACGACGGCGGCGTCCGGATCTTCCTCGCCCGCGCGCGCGAGTACCTGGTCCCGGGTCCGGGTGTGCGCGGTGAGCTGCGCCGCGGGCAGCCCGAGCCGCCGTACGACCGTGCCGCAGAGCGCAACGGGTACCTCGTCGGCAGGGATGCGGTGACTGAGACTCTCTGCGAGGGCGCGGAGCATTTCGTAGGGCTTGGCGCGGCGGCCGTAGAGCAGTAGGTCCCCGGCCCGCCACAGCAGGCCGGCGGCCGGGCGCAGTGCGAGCACGCTCAGGGCGGCACTGGTGGCGGCGCTTTCGACCTCACCGAGGTTGAGCAGGCTGGAGAAGGCGAGGTAGAGGCCGTAGAAGGCGGAACTCAAGCCGATGGCGAGGCCCAGGACGATCAGCGTGCGGCGCAGGAAACGGTCGAAGGTGGTGAGGTCGTCGCGGAGAACGGCTGCCACGGAGATCAGGGCGAGGGAGAGTACGACCGCCGCGTTGAACAGGTACAGCAGCCATTGGACGAAATCGCGCTCGGCTCCGATGTCGTAGAGCTTGTCGGTGATCTGCATGGTCCAGTACGCGGTGTACCCGAGTGCACACACGCTGAGTTGACGATGCCTGAGCCCCGTGGAGGTCTTGAGCCGCCTGATCAGATCGACGAGGACGACGATGCTCAGCAGCCGGGGCATCCAGATGATGGCGTGCCCGATGTCGCCCCACCACGCCTGCTCGCGGGCAAGTACCCCCGCCTTCCAGGCCGGGTCGGTGACGTTCCAGCCGTAGTAGGGGATCGGCGCCAGATACAGGGAGTACACCACGACCATGGCTACTACGACCCATCGCCAGGACAAACGCTCCAGCCGTCCCTGGGGAAACCACAGGGGCAGCACGGCGAGCGATCCGTGCATGCCGAAGATCGCCATGCCTCTGAGGAGGGCGAGCAGCTCGGGAGGAAGGTGCCACCCGCCGTTCTTGGCGATGAAGTAGAGCACGCCTCCCAGGCCGTACACGCACATGCTCACAGCGCTCACCGTGAGTACCGTCCCCAGTCCACGCCGCCCGCCGGACCACAGAACCACCGTGGCCGCGGCGCCGAGGCAGAGGCCGAGGGCCAGCGCGCGCGCCGTCCACCAGCCGTAGTCGACGTATGGCTGCACGTCTCCGTGCTCTATGACCGCTACGACCGACGCGACGAGCAGAGACGTACAGATCCCGACGGGGAGCGCGGCCTGCCACGAGTCGGCACGCGTGCGTGCGGGAGGGAGACGTACGACGGACGGCGTTCGGGGTTCGGAGGGCGACTCCTGAGTGTCGAGCACATCAACAAGGTAGGGATCACTCCCATCCCGGAACCGCGCCAGATACCCGATTGAGTGAAATGAAGGGCATATCCGGTACGTACCAAACCTGTCCTCTAACGTGGCCGGATGCCGACGAACCCCAGCCCCATCACCGTCGTACTCGTCGACGACCACCCCCTCTTCCGCTTCGGCCTCCGCGCCGCCCTGGAGAGTGCCGACGACATCACCGTGGTCGGCGAGGGGGCCGACGCCGAGGAGGCGGTGCGGCTGACGCTTCAGGCCGCGCCGGACGTCGTACTCATGGATCTGGAACTCGGCGCACCAGGCGCCTCCGGCATCGAGGCGACCCGGCGGCTGTCCGTCGAGGCGCCGCAGATCGCGGTGCTCATGCTCACCATGTCCAAGGACGACGACCATCTGCTGGCCGCCGTGCGCGCCGGTGCCCGGGGCTATCTGGTGAAGGGCGCGGGGCGCGAGGAGGTGCTGTACGCCGTGCGGACCGCCGCGGCGGGGGGTGCGGTCTTCGGTGCCGGAGTCGCCGCACGGATCACGCAGTTGCTGACCGGCGCGGGGACGGCCCGGAACGCCGAGGTGCTCCCGCAGCTGACATCACGGGAGCGGGAGGTGCTCGACCTCGTGGCACGGGGCCTGGCCAATCACCGGATCGCCGGGGAACTGGGCCTCTCCGAGAAGACGGTGCGCAACCACGTCTCCCGGATCTTCGACAAGCTGCAGGTGACATGCCGGGCGGAGGCGGTCGCCCGAGCCCGCGACGCGGGCCTGGGCACCGCCTCCGACGGCTGACGCCTGACGGCTGACGGTTCGGGTGCGGCGGGGGCTACTGCCCTGGCTCACCGCCCTCGACCGCCATGTCGGCGGGCTCACCGCACCGCATGAACAGGTCGATCTCCTGGGCCTCGCCCACCTCCACATGGTCAGGCGCGGCGAGGACGAACCCGTCGTCCATCCCCGGCTCCGCCGCGTCCACCGCCTCCGCCGTCATGGCGACGACCGGCGGGTTCCCCTTCAGCAGCGGCAGCGGGTCGACCGTCGCCCCCGAACCGTTGCGGCCCTTGCGGACCTCGAAGTGCAGGTGCGGGCCGGACGAATTGCCGGTGCTGCCCGAGAGCCCGATCCGCTGCCCGGCCGCGACCTTGGTGCCGGTGGCCACCAGCCGCCGGTCGAGGTGGGCGTAGAGCGTGAACAGCCCCCCTCCGTGGGCCACGATGACGTAGCGGCCGTAGGAGTAGGTGAGGTCGACCGACTTCACCACCGTTCCGGCAGCGGACGCGAGGACAGGGGTGTGCCTCGGGGTGCGGTAGTCCACACCGGTGTGGTGCCTGCGGTAGTCGGAGCCGGTGAAGCCGCGGACGATGCCGTAGGTCCCGCGGAAAGGCTTGTAGAGCGTGGTCATGGCTGCCTCCAGTTGCTGGAACGGCTCTCCGCTGGTGCGGTGAGCGCCTGACCTGACCGTTCCGCGCCCGGTGTCCCGGGCTCATGAGGACGGCATCCCCTTCGCGCCCGGGCGCGGTACCGGGATCGGCCGGGAAGCCCGGTTGCCTTCAGAGCGGCACCACTCTTGTCTGACGGGTCGTCAGATACCACCATGGGGATGCGCCAACGGACCACGACGACCGTCAGTGAAGGGGGCGCCATGCAATCCCTGCCGCCGGGAGAGCCACTGCCCTACGGCATCCAGCTCCCCGTCCAGTCCCAGAGCACGATCTACGCCGAAACCTGGGAGGCCGGCGCCGGTCCCGAGGATCTCGCCGAGGTGGCCCGGGCCGCCGACCGCGCCGGGTTCGCGTACATCGCCGCCTGCGACCACGTGGCGATCCCGCGCCGCCTCGCGCCCGCGATGAGCACGGTCTGGTACGACCCGGTCGCCACCCTCGCCTACCTGGCGGCCGTGACCGAACGGGTGCGGCTGCTGAGCCATGTGGCCGTCGTGGGGCTGCGGCACCCGCTCCTCACCGCCAAGCAGTACGCCACCCTCGACCATCTCAGCGGTGGGCGGCTGATCCTCGGGGTCGGCGCGGGACACGTGCGGGAGGAGTTCGAGGCGCTCGGGGTCGACTTCGCCGGGCGCGGGGTCGTCCTCGACGAGTCGGTCGACGCCCTGCGCAAGGCCCTCGGCCCCGAGGAGTTCCCCGAACACCACGGCAAGCTCTACGACTTCGCGGATCTCGGCCAGCGCCCCCGCCCCACCCAGTCCCACATCCCGGTGTGGGTCGGGGGCTCCTCCCCGGCCGCCGTACGCCGGGCCGCCCTCAGAGGCGACGGCTGGCTGCCCCAGGGCGACCCCCGGGACCGGCTGCCCGGGCAGATCGAGCGGATACGGCGGCTGCGGGCGGAGGCGGGCATCGAGGGGCCGTTCACCGTCGGAGCCATCGCCGAGCCGCTCTACGTCGGCACGCCCACCTGGGACGTCGGCCGCCGCACCCTCAGCGGCACGCCCGAAGAACTCGCCCAGTCCCTGCGCGCCTACCGCGCGATGGGCGTGGACCAGATCCAGGTGCGGTTCCGCAGCCGCGGCTGTGCCGAACTCATCGACCAGGTCTCGGCGTTCGGCGCCGGCACCGCCCCCCACCTCTGAGGAGTCACCGCATGGGCAAGCTGGACGGACGTGTCGTCCTCGTCACCGGCGCGGCGCGCGGGCAGGGGGAGCAGGAGGCCCGGCTCTTCCGGGCGGAGGGCGCCGAGGTCGTCGTAGGGGATGTGCTCGACGAGCAGGGGGAGGCGCTGGCGGAGGAGATCGGGGCGCTGTATCTCCACCTGGACGTGTCCCAGGAGGCCGACTGGCGGCGGGCGGCACAGGCCGCCGTCGAGGAGTACGGGCGGGTCGACGGGCTCGTCAACAACGCCGGCATCCTGCGCTTCAACTCCCTTCTCGACACGCCCCTCGACGAGTTCATGCGGATCGTGAACGTCAACCAGGTCGGCTGCTTCCTCGGCATCAAGACCGTGGGGCCGGTCATGGCCGACGGCGGCACGATCGTCAACACGGCCTCCTACACCGGGGTGACCGGGATGGCGGGGGTGGGCGCCTACGCGGCCTCCAAGCACGCGATCCTCGGGCTCACCCGGGTCGCCGCGCTGGAGCTGGCGCCGCGCGGGATCAGGGTCAACGCCATGTGCCCGGGGGCCGTCGACACCGCGATGTCCAACCCGGCCGTCCTCGATCCGTCGGCCGACGGGGCGGAGGCCTCCCGGGGGCTCGACCGGTTCTACCGCAAGATCGTGCCGCTCGGCCGGATCGGGCGACCGGAGGAGGTGGCGGCGCTCGCGCTGTTCCTGACCTCCGCCGACTCCTCGTACATCACCGGGCAGCCGTTCGTGATCGACGGGGGATGGCTGGCGGGAGTCAGCGTCATCTGACTGACCGTCAGCTATTGACCCCCCATGCCGGTGGTGCCACAGTCACATCGAAACTGACGATCCGTCAGAAATATTCGAGACCGGGGATGGTGACCCGCCTTGGAATTCGGGCTCTTTGTACAGGGATACGTGGGCAAGCGCGCCGAGACCGACCCGCTGGCCGAGCACAAGGCGCTGATGGAGGAGACCGAGTACGTCATCCAGGCGGACCGGTCCGGCTTCAAGTACGCCTGGGCGTCCGAGCACCACTTCCTGGAGGAGTACTCGCACCTCTCCGCCAACGACGTGTTCCTCGGCTACCTCGCGCACGCCACGGAGCGGATCCATCTGGGCTCGGGCATCTTCAACCCCCTCGCCCAGGTCAACCACCCCGTGAAGGTCGCCGAGAAGGTGGCCATGCTCGACCATCTCACCGAGAACCGCTTCGAGTTCGGCAGCGGGCGCGGGGCCGGGTCGCACGAGATCCTCGGGTTCATCCCCGGGGTGACCGACATGAACCACACCAAGGAGATCTGGGAAGAGACCATCGCCGAGTTCCCCAAGATGTGGCTCCAGGACGAGTACGTCGGCTTCCAGGGCAAGCACTGGCAGCTCCCGCCGCGGAAGATCCTGCCGAAGCCGTACGGCAAGTCGCACCCCGCGATGTGGTACGCCGCCGGGTCGCCGCCGTCGTACGCCATGGCCGCCCACAAGGGGCTCGGGGTGCTCGGCTTCAGCGTGCAGAAGGTCTCCGACATGGAGTGGGTGCTCGAGCAGTACAAGACGGCGATCGTGGACGCCGAGCCGATCGGGGACTTCGTCAACGACAACGTGATGGTGACGACGACGGCGATCTGCGCGCCGACGCACGCCGAGGCGATCGAGATCGCGGTGAACGGCGGGCTGCACTACCTGCCCTCGCTGGTGTTCCGGTACCACGACACGTTCCCGCGGCCCGAGGGGTTCCCGGTGTGGCCGGAGACGCTGCCCGAGTACACCGCGGAGTTCGTCGAGCTGCTCATCGAGGAGGAGCTGCTGATCTGCGGCGACCCGGACGAGGTGGTCCGGCAGTGCAAGCGGTGGGAGCAGGCCGGGGCGGACCAGCTGAGCTTCGGGTTGCCGGTGGGGGTGCCGAAGGAGGAGACGCTTCAGACGATTCGGCTCATCGGGGAGCACGTCATTCCGAAGATCGACACGGATCCTGTGCACCGGACATCCCGCTTCCGGGGTGCCGCGTAATCGCCGTTGCGGTGTGCGGGCGCGTCGGGGCCGGTCGCGCGGTTCCCCGCGCGCCTTTATGCGCAAGGCAGGCCGAGGAGGCAACGTTCATGCTCGATCACGTCATCAAGGGTGCGACCGTCGTCGACGGGACCGGTGCGGCCGCCTTCACCGCTGACGTGGGGATACGGGACGGCCGTATCGCCGCGATCGGTGAGATCACCGAGGAAGCCCGTACCCGGGAGGACGCCACCGGGCTCGTCCTCGCCCCCGGGTTCGTCGACCCCCACACCCACTACGACGCCCAGCTGTTCTGGGACCCGTACGCGACGCCCTCCCTCAACCACGGCGTCACCACGGTCGCCGCCGGGAACTGCGGGTTCACCCTCGCGCCCCTGAACCCGGCCCGCCCGGACGACGCCGACTACACCCGCCGCATGATGTCCAAGGTGGAGGGGATGTCCCTGGTGGCCCTGGAGGAGGGGGCGCCCTGGAGCTGGAGCTCCTTCGGGGAGTACCTGGACGCCCTCGAAGGCCGTATCGCCGTCAACGCGGGCTTCATGGTGGGGCATTGCGCGCTGCGGCGGTACGTCATGGGACCGGACGCCGTCGGAGGGCAGCCGTCCGAGGAGCAACTGGCCCGGATACTGCGCCTGTTCCACGAGGCGATGGACGCCGGCGCCTGGGGCTTCTCCACCACCCAGTCCTCCACGCACTCCGACGGGGACGGCAGGCCCGTCGCCTCCCGGCACGCCCTGCCCGCCGAACTGCTCGCGCTCTCGCGGGCCGTGGGGGAGCACGAGGGGACGCAGATCGAGGCGATCGTCGCCGGGTGCCTCGACCAGTTCAGCGACGCCGAGATCGAACTGTTCACGGAGATGAGCGCGGCGGCCGGGCGGCCCCTCAACTGGAACGTGCTGACCATCGACTCGGCCGTGCCGGAGCGGGTGCCGAGGCAGCTGCTCGCGAGCGAGCAGGCGAGGAAGGCGGGCGGCCGGGTCGTCGCCCTGACCATGCCGATCCTCACCCCGATGAACATGTCCCTGGGCACCTTCTGCGCCCTGAACCTGATCCCCGGCTGGGGGCCGGTGCTCGCCCTGCCCGTCCCCGAACGCATCGAGAGGCTGCGCGACCCGGACGTGCAGAGGGAACTGCTCCGGCAGTCCCAGTCCAAGGAAGCCGGGGTCTTCCGGCGGCTGACCAACTTCGGGCGGTACGTCATCGGCGACACCTACAGCGAGACGAACCGCGGGCTCAGCGGGCGGGTCGTGGAGGACATCGCGGCCGAGCGCGGGCAGGAACCGTTCGCCACGCTGGTCGAGATCTGCGCGGCCGACGACCTGCGTACGGTCCTGTGGCCCATGCCCACCGACAACGACCCGGCGTCCTGGGCGATGCGGGCCGAGGCCTGGCAGCACGAGGACGTGCTGCTCGGCGGGTCCGACGCCGGCGCGCATCTGGACCGGATGTGCGGGGCGCCGTACACGACCCGCTTCCTCGGGGACTGTCTGCGCGGCCGGAAGCTGACCTCCCTGGAGCAGGCCGTGAAGATGCTCACCGACGACCCGGCCCAGCTGTTCGGGCTGCGCGAGCGCGGGCGGATCCAGGAGGGCTTCCATGCGGACCTCGTGCTCTTCGACCCGGAACGGATCGCCGCGGGCACGGCCACCCTGGTGCACGACCTGCCGGGTGACAGCCCGCGGCTCGACTCCAAGGCGATCGGCGTCCGGGCCGTATGGGTCAACGGCGTCGAGGCGATCCGGGACGACGTGGTGAGCGGGGCCGTGCCCGGCCGGGTACTGCGGTCCGGGCGGGACACGCGGACGGTGAGCACCAGGTGAGCCCAGCGGAAAGCCTCTCCGGGGAGCAGCGGCTGTTCATCGGGGGTGAGTGGGTGGCTCCCGACGGCGACGGCGGGTACTACGCGGTGGTCGATCCGGCCACCGAGGAGACCGTCGGGCGGGCTCCGGAGGCCTCGCGGGATCAGGTGCACGCGGCCTGCGCCGCGGCCCGCGAGGCCTTCGGGCCGTGGTCGCGTACGGCCCCCGAGGAGCGGGCCGCCCTGCTGGCCCGGGCCTGCGACCTCATCCGCTCCCGCCTGGTGCCGTACGCCGACCTGGCCCGGGCCGAGACCGGAGCGACCACCGGGGTGGCCCGTGGCATGCAGGTCGGCGTGGCCGCCGCCCGCTTCAGGCGGTACGCGCGGGTCGAGCCCGCCGAGTGGGCGATCCCGCCGCAGGTCAACGAGGCAGGCCCGATGGGAAAGGCCGCGGTGATGGGCGCGCTGGCCGTGCGGCAGCCCGTCGGCGTCGTCACCTGCATCACCTCGTACAACAACCCCTGGGCGAACCCGGCCGGCAAGATCGCCCCGGCGCTCGCCATGGGCAACACGGTGGTCGTGAAGCCCGCCCCGCAGGACCCCCTCTCCGTGTACCGCATGGCGGAGGCGCTGGAGGCGGCCGGGGTGCCGCGCGGGGTCGTGAACGTGGTCAGCGGGCGTTCCGTGGAGGTCGGCGAGGCCGCCGTCGACTCACCTGACGTCGACATGGTCAGCTTCACCGGATCCACGGCGGTCGGACAGCGCATCGGCGAGGTGTGCGGGCGGTCCATGAAGCGGCAGCTGATGGAGCTCGGCGGGAAGGGGGCCGCGGTCGTCTTCGAGGACGCGGACCTCGCCTCGGCCGTCGCCGGGATCGGGACGACCTTCTCCTTCTACAGCGGACAGATCTGCACGGCACCGACACGGGTGCTGGCGCAGCGGGGGATCTACGACCGCCTCGTCGAGCAACTGGTCGCGTATGCCGGTCGGTTGAGGGTCGGTGACCCGCGGGAGGCGGGGACGGTCGTCGGCCCGGTGATCTCGGCCGCGCACCGGGAGCGGGTGGAGTCGTACGTCGAACTCGGCCGCAAGGAGGGCGCGGTGGTCGTCTCCGGCGGCGAACGTCCGCCGCTGGACAGGGGCTTCTACGTCACCCCGACCCTCCTCGCCGACTGCCGTTCCGACATGCGCGTGGTCCGGGAGGAGATCTTCGGCCCGGTCGTCACCGTCACCCCCTTCGACGACGAGGAGGAGGGCATCGCGCTCGCCAACGACAGCGACTACGGCCTGATCGACTACGTCTGGTCGGCCGACGTGGCCCGCGCCTTCCGCGTGGCACGGCGGCTGCGGGCCGGGGGAGTCGGGGTCAACACGGTCGGCCGCAACATGGAGGCGCCGTTCGGGGGCTTCCGCAGGAGCGGGGTGGGCCGGGACTGCGGGTCGTACGCGCTGCACGCCTACAGCGAGGTGCAGTCGATCGTCTGGCCGGGGTGAGGGGCCTGGGGGCATGTTCGGCCAACTGACCGGTAACCCTCGGGTGGGCCCGTAGAGTCCCGGATCGGAGGGCCCGGACGTCTGTGCCGGCGCCCCTGACGATTAGTCAAGAACCGTTCCGGAGAAGTGACTTGAAGCTCACCAAGCGTATCGCCCTGACCACCGCGGGTCTTGCCGCCGCAGCCGCCCTGCTGAGCACGGCCACCGGTTACGCCACCCCCGCGGACGCCGCGCCGAAGCCCGTGAAGGCCCCCGCGGCGCTCAAGGTGCCCGACGGCAACAAGCTGACCGGTGTGTACCCGGCCCGCGGTGTGCAGACCTACACCTGCACCGACGGCGCCTGGAAGCTCCTGGAGCCCGCCGCCACCCTCTCCGACAGGAGAGGCCGCACCGTCGCCCTCCACTCCCGCGGTCCCGTCTGGGTCTCCACGGTGGACGGCAGCGCGGTGAACGCCACGGCGATCGCCAACTCCCCCAGGACCGGCACCATCCCCGAACTCCTCCTCCAGGCCACCGCGACCCGGGGCACGGGCGTCTTCGGGGGCGTCTCCTACATCCAGCGCCTCCACACCACCGGCGGCGTGGCCCCGGCCACGGCCTGCACGGGCACCGACCAGGTGAGCGTGGCGTACACGGCGACGTACGCCTTCTACAAGCCGGCGAAGTGACGCGGGTGACTCTCTGAGCGGCGCGGAGCGGAGCGGCGTCGGGCCTGGGGCCGCCGTCGTGCCGCTCGGGGAGTCACTGGTCGAGATCCACCCGTACCGTCAACTGCCCGGCCCCTATCGCCCGCACGGCGGCGCTGTTCATCAGGGGCAGGCCGCGCAGTCGTACGGCGGTGTCGTCGTCCGGCATCAGATGCGCGGTCCCGGTGTGCCACCGCCCGCGGATCCGTACCCGCACGCGCGGGTCGGCCTTGATGTTGCGCACGTACTGCGACCGCTCACCGAACTCCGAGACCAGCCAGAAGGAGTCGCCGACCCGCTTGCCGCCCACCGGCGTCCGGCGGGGCAGACCGGACGTACGGCCGGTGGTCTCCAGGACGGTCTGCAGGGGCAGTCGGCGCATGACCGGGTTGAGGCGGCGCTGAACGGCCCTGGCGGCACGGTACTTGCGCTCGGCGTCTCGGGACATGGGCGGGGAGACTCCTGTCTCTTGTCTTCCGTAACCTGACCGGCGGCCTCGATGATCTCAGGGTGCGGCCGGGCGGACGAGGGGTACGGGCGATGCGCGTGGTGACCTGGAACCTGTGGTGGCGCTTCGGCCCGTGGCAGGAACGCCAGAAGGCGATCCTCGCGGTGCTGCGGGAGCTGCGGCCGGATGTGGTCGGGCTCCAGGAGGTGTGGTCGACGGGTTCCGAGAACCTGGCGGAGTGGCTGGCCGGGGAACTGGGCCTGCACTGGGCGTGGGCCCCCTCACCCGCCTCGGAGCGCTGGCAGCGCCGGATCGGTGACCCGGGGGTCGAGGTCGGCAACGCGGTACTGAGCCGCTGGCCGGTGATCGACCGGGCGGTCCTGCGCCTGCCGGCCCCCGACGCGCTGGACGACGGCCGCCTCGCCTTCCACACCCGGCTCGCGGGCCCGTCGTACGAGATCCCCTTCTTCACCACCCACCTCACCTCGGCCCCCACCGCGTCGGCGATCCGCTGCCAACAGGTCACGGCGCTCGCGGAATTCGTGGCCGGGCACAGGTCGGGCACCGACTTCCCGCCCGTCATCACCGGCGACTTCAACGCCTGGCCCGACTCCGACGAGATCCGCCTCTTCGGCGGCTACAAGACGGCCCCGGCAGCCCCCGGCCAACTCTTCCTGGACGCCTGGGAGTACGCCGACCCGACGGCCCCCTCGGCGACCTGGGACCCGGTGAACCCGTACGTCCACATGTCCCCACCGGCCCGCATCGACTACATCCACGTGGGCCCGCCGGGGGCGAGGGGGCTGGGCCATGTTCTGGGCGTTCGGCGCGCGGGGGACGGGCCGGTGGACGGGGTGTGGCCGTCGGACCACCTGGCGGTGGTGGCGGACCTGGCGGACGGGTCAGAGTGACTTGAGCAGGGCGGCGAAGGCGCCGTGGCTGACGGTGACGATGGTTTGGGCGGCGTCGGAGTCCGTGATGTGGACGTTGTCGGGGTCGGTGGATATGTGGACGCAGGCCTCGCCCTCTTGGCAGTAGGACGACTTCTGCCAGGTGTTGGTGGGCATTTCGGCTCCTTCAGAGATTCTGGATGATGGAGTGGATCAGATCGCGGGACTTCGCGGGACTGAGGGCGATGCCCTCCACGACGTCCAGGAGGCGCCGGTACTTCTCCAGATGCGCCTCGGCATCGATGAGCATCGGACCATGGAACTGGTCCAACTGCACGGTGTCCAGCGGCGCCACCGGGCCGCAGAGGTAGTTGATCGACTGGCCCGACCCGGGGAACGCCCCGACATCGAAGGGGAGTACACGAAGGGTGATGTGCTCCCGCAGGCTCATGTCGATCAGATGCCGAAGCTGATCGCGTGACACCCGGCGGCCGCCGACCAGCATGTGCAGGGCAGCTTCATGGATCACCGTGCTGTACGGATTCGGGTTCGCCCGGAACACGAAGTCCTGCCGCTTGATCCGGTGTGAGACGCGGTGCTCGACCTCCGGTGGCGTCGGGGTCGGGATCGCCTGGCTGAAGATCTCCCGGGCGTGCTCGGCGGTCTGGAGCATGCCGGGGATGTGGGCCGTGAAGGCGGTGCGGACCGCTGTGGCGTGATGTTCCAGCTCCGCCAACGAGAGGAGTCCGGAGGGCAGCACCTCGCGATACGCGTCCCACCACCAGCCCCGGGACCTCTCGGCCGCCATGTCGGCGAGGGCGTCGACGTAGGGCTGGTTCGTGCAGGAGTACAGAGCGGCCATCGCCCGCACGCGCTCCGGGCTCACGCCGAACCGGGCCGACTCGACGTTGCTGAGTTGACCCGAACTCGTGCCGAGCAGGTGTGCGGCCTCGGTCGCGGTCAGACCGGCCCGTTCCCGGAGTTTGCGCAGCTCAGTCCCGAGCCGGACACGTCGAGCCGTCGGCGCGGGCCTTGGCGCCATGAGACTTCCTCCTACCGGGCGTACGGCGAGCTTGTCACCCACACGAGGGAGAAGACGCCGAGATTCTTCGAAGTGGCGCAAAGAACCTTTGCGTGACCCCTATCGTCGTATCCAGGCGCCCTACCTGGAAGCGCACCGTGGGACGCCACGGCAGAGACACCAGGCACCCGTCCAACTCCCCTCAGTGACCGGAGACTTCCGATGGCCACCGTATCCCCGTCCTGGAACTACACCCTGCATCTCCCGCACGATCCACGCGCACCGGGCATCGCGAGAGGCGCTCTGCGGTTGATCCTGGCCGCACACGAACTGCCCGACCTCACCCCCACCGCGGAGCTGCTCGCGGCGGAACTGCTGGCGAACGCGCACTGCCACACGAAGGGCCCGTACGCCTTCCGCCTCTTCTCCCCGGCCCCTGGGCGGGTCCGGGTCGCCGTCTGGGACACGGACCCCCGCGTCCCGCCGGGCTTCACCTCCGACCAACCTCCCCCCGCACCGGACGCCGAACACGGCCGAGGCCTGCACATGGTCAGGGCCTGCGCGGACGCGACGGGCGTGTCGGTGCTGCGAGAGCTGGGCGCGTCGAAGGGCGGGAAGCTGCTGTGGGCGGAGTGCGGGGTGCCGGGATGGTGAGCCGGGCCATACTGGGAGCCGGAGCGATGTCCGTTCACCAGGAGCCGACCATGAGCGCACAGCCCGAACACGGCTGGGGAGCGATGCCCCTCCCGAAGATCCGGACCGTGGACGACCTGCGCAGCGCACTCAGCCGCTACGGCTTCCCCGGCGACCGCGACCGCTTCGAGACGGAACTGGCGGCCGCCATAGGAGCCTCGCCGACCGACGATTTCGCGGGCGCGGCCGCGGTGGTCAGGGCCTACCGGCACCGGGTCCTGATCAGGAACTCGCCCGAGATCATGACAGCCCTGGAAGACGCCCGTGGCGGAGGCGGCCGTAGGTGAACGAGATCCCGCTGGAGGAGGCCGAGAGCGCCAGGAAGGCGTTCGGCGAGCTGACGGAGGGAGAGCGGGACGTGGTCCGCGGGGCACTCGCCACCATTGCCCAGGACCCGGCGGCGGGCCGGGAGATCCCGGGCTGGCGCCCGCCCTCAGTGGAGTACACGTACACCACTCCCCTCGCCCCCGACTCGGCCGAGGCGATCACGGTCGTGTACACGTACACACCGGGTCTGGGGGTGACGGTCGTCTATTACTTCCGTGATCCACAAGTGGTGGACTGAGACGCCCTTCCGCTCACGCCTTCGGCACCGTCCACTCCCTCGGCTCTTCCAAGCCGTCCGGCTGGTACAGCACGGACTCCGGGCGCTTGGCGGCGGGGACGGTGAACGCCAGCTTCCCCCGAGCACACTTGCCGGCGGTCACCATGACTTCGAAGGGGAACTCCGGCTTCGGGAAGTCGCCATAGGTGGTGCCCGACGGGTTGATGCGGCTGCCGTCGCCGTAGTACAGCGTCCAGCTGCTCGTGTTGTCGGTGTACGAGCCCCTGGTCCCGCACAGCTTCAGTTCCGCGTACGCCCACACGTAGCCCGCCTCCCCGGCCTCTTCGCTGGCACTGCCGACCGAGGCGAAGCCCTGTTTGTAGCCGAGCACGGTCAGGGTGCCTTCGAAGGGCTTGGTCGGGTCGATGTTGTGCACACTCCAGGTGTCCCCGAAGGCGAAGGGCTTGGACGCCGACGGTGGTGAGACGGGTGCCTCGACCGCTCCGGGCGTAGTGAGCACAGTCTGTGCACTGGTGACCGTCATGGTGGCCGTCGCCGAGGGAGCCGCCTTGTCGGCACCGGAGTCGGCCGTCACGCCGATCAGCACACCGGCCAAGAGCCCGGCGACGCCCGCGCCCGCGTGGGTGAGGATGCCTCTGCGGGAGCGCGCGGGGTGCGGCGGCTGAGCAGCGACGTCGTCGAGCTGAGGGTGCAGTGGCCCGTCAGGAGGTCCCGACGGGGTCGGGCTGTTCATGGCTTCAGCGTGCGACGGCTGGACTGTTCGCGCACTCCGGGCGTCAGCTGTCCCACGGCTGCTCCGACGTGCGGTGCACCCGACCAGGTGCTGAACTGGAGATCGGATCTGATCGAGCACAGGACGTTGCGATGACCGGCAACGACAGACGACGCGGACCTCTGTGGAGGATGCGACGGAAGTGGGCATCCCTGGGTCTGCTGGGCAGGATCTTGACTGTAGCCCTCGGGTTGCTGGCCACCTTTGTGCTCCTGGGGGGCATCCTCAGCGCCGTCGACCCACCTGACGCCGAGCCCCGCTCACCCGCGACGTCCGACACTCCGGCAGTTGGCGCCTCGACGGCACTGCCGACGCACCCCGTCGAAATGCCGACCGTCACGGCTACCGAGACCGTGACCGTCGCCTCCTCACCCCCTCCTCCGAAGACCGTGACGAAGACGGCCGAAGCCCCCGAACCGAGGACGACGGCCCCAGCCCCTGATGTGTACTACCAGAACTGCGACGAGGCCCGGGCCGCCGGTGATGCTCCGCTCTACCGCGGCGACCCCGGATACGGGCCGCATCTTGACAGGGACGGTGACGGCGTGGCCTGCGAGCCGTACGCGGGGCCTTGAGGACGGGGGGAGGGAAGCACCGGGGCGTAGGCAGTCAGTCGCCCTGCCTCTCCCCCGTGAACACGCTGATCAGCCCGTGGGGGGCGTCGTTGCCGAACATGAGGGCGAACAGCTCGGTGCCCTCGTTGGCCGTTTCGGCGCTGCGGGGGAACAGGGCGCGCTCGTACTCGGTGAGCGCGGTCTCGATGTCGTCGGGGTGGGCCGCGAGGGCCTGGGCGAGTTCCGCGCCGTCGAGCATCGCGAGGTTGGCGCCCTCGCCGTTCGGGGCGGCGAGATGGGCGGCGTCGCCGAGCAGGGTCACTCCGGGCACCCGCTCCCACCGGTGCTCCACGGGCAGCGCGGCGATGGGACGCAGCACAGGGGCGGTGTCGGTGTCCGTGATCAGTCCGGTGAGTTCCGGTGCCCAGCCCTCGAACTCCCGCGCGATCCGGGCGATGGCCGCGGCGGAGTCGCTGAAGTCGATGTCCGCGAACCAGTCCTGCGGCCGCGTGAGTATCACGTACGTGTGCAGGTTGCCGCCCCGCTCCCGGTGCGTCACGAAACCCTTGCCCGGGGCCAGTACGAACAGCGCCCCGCCCCCGACCACCTTCGCGCTGGCCGGGTGCCGGGTGTCGGAGTCGTGCAGGTAGACCTCGACACAGGACATCCCTGTGTACTCGGGCGTCGCGGCGGAGAGCAGCGGCCGTACCCGGGACCACGCGCCGTCCGCGCCGACCAGCAGATCGGTGACGACGCTCGTGCCGTCGGCGAACGTCACCTCGTGGCGGCCCTCGCCGAGCGCACGGGTGCCGCTCACCTTGTGACCCCACCGGACCGTGCCGGGCGGCAGTGAGTCCAGCAGGACCTGCCGCAGTTCGCCGCGCTGCACCTCGGGGCGGCTGCCGGTGCCGTCGTCGGGGTGGTCGAACAGGAGGGTTCCGTCCCGGTCGACCAGCCGCGTCGCCTCGCGGCCCTCCAGGATGAGGCCGCGGAACTCGTCCATCAGGCCGGCTGCCTGGAGGGCCAACTGCCCGTTGTAGTCGTGGATGTCGAGCATCCCGCCCTGTGCACGCGTGGTCGGCGAGGCCTCCGCCTCGTACACGGTGGCCGGGATTCCGTTGACGTGCAGGACGCGGGCGAGCGTGAGGCCGCCGAGTCCGGCACCGATGATCGTGACGTGGGTGGTGGTCATGGTGACTCCTTGCGGGTCTGGGGCCGGGTGGGCACCGGCCGTCTCCACAAAGACTCCGGGCTCCCGTCGACAACCCACCGACACCGGACCGACAGCCCCGACAGATGACCGACAGCCCCGACAGATGACCGACAGGGCGTCGACCCCGACCGGCAGGCCCCGCCCCGCCACCCCCCGACACACTCGCGCCCGGCCTCCACCCCACTCACAGATCCCGACCAGTCGGTATGGACATCCCCGCCCCGACCCGGT
This sequence comes from Streptomyces sp. NPDC001668, assembly GCF_042893155.1. Lineage (NCBI taxonomy): Bacteria > Bacillati > Actinomycetota > Actinomycetes > Kitasatosporales > Streptomycetaceae > Streptomyces > Streptomyces sp. NPDC001668. The sequence goes on along the minus strand of NZ_JBIAUQ010000016.1, from coordinate 106,742 downwards.
ACAGATGCACCCATGCGTATTTCCGTGACGATCTTCCTCACCGACGAGACCATCACCCCGACCCGGCTCGCCCGTGAGCTGGAGGCGCGGGGCTTCGCCGGGCTGTATCTGCCCGAGCACACCCACATCCCCGTCGAGCGGGTCACCCCGTACCCCGCGGGCGGAGAGCTGCCGCGCGAGTACGGCCGTACCCTCGACCCCTTCGTCGCGCTCGGCCAGGCCGCCGCCGTCACCGAGCGGCTCGGGCTCGGCACCGGCATCACGCTCGTGGCCCAGCACGACCCGATCGACCTCGCCAAGCAGATCGCCACCCTGGACCACCTCTCCGGCGGCCGGTTCACGCTCGGGCTCGGCTTCGGCTGGAACGTCGAGGAGGCCGCCGACCACGGCGTCGAGTGGCGTACGCGCAGGGAGCTGGTCCGCGACCGGATGGCTCTCATGCAGGCGCTCTGGGCGGACGAACCGACCGCCTACGAGGGCGAGTTCGGGAGCGTCCGGGCCAGCCACGCCTTCCCCAAGCCCATTCAGAGGCGGACCCTCGTGGGCGGGGCCGCGGGGCCGAAGCTGTTCGAGCACATCTGCGCCTACGCCGACGGCTGGCTGCCCATCGGCGGACGCGGGCTCACCGAGTCCCTGCCCGTGCTGCGCGCCGCCTGGTCCGACGCGGGCCGTGACCCGGGCGCGCTGCAGGTGGTGCCGTACGCCGTCTTCCCGAACCCCGGGAAGCTCGCGCACTACGCCGAGCTCGGCATCGAGGAGGTCGTGGTGCAGTTGCCGCCGGCGGGGGAGAGCGAGGTGCTCAAGGCGCTTGACGAGTATGCCCGCTATGTCCAGGGTGATGGTGGCAGTGTGTAACGCCGTGCCGTCCAAGGTGGACCAAGTGGTGCTTGTCCGGCGTGATCCGCCCGCTCGTATGCTCGAAGGATGACGACTTCCGCGACCTCCGGAACCGGCCCCACCGACCGCCCCGGCGGTACCGGCCCCACCGAGAACTCCATGCGTCGCGCCCTCAAACGCGCCCGGGACGGCGTGGCCCTGGACGTGACAGAAGCAGCGGTGCTGCTGCAGGCGCGCGGCGAGGCCCTCGTCGACCTCACCGCCTCCGCCGCCCGGGTCAGGGACGCGGGCCTCGAACAGGCGGGCCGCCCCGGTGTCATCACGTACTCGAAGAGCGTCTTCATCCCCCTGACCCGGCTGTGCCGGGACAAGTGCCACTACTGCACCTTCGTGACCGTGCCCGGCAAGCTCCGCCGGGCCGGTCACGGCATGTTCATGTCTCCCGACGAGGTCCTGGACGTGGCCCGCAAGGGCGCCGCGCTGGGCTGCAAGGAAGCCCTGATCACCCTCGGCGACAAGCCCGAGGACCGCTGGCCGGAGGCCAGGGAGTGGCTGGACGCGCACGGCTACGACGACACCATCGCCTACGTCCGGGCCATCTCCATCCGCATCCTGGAGGAGACGGGCCTGCTGCCCCACCTCAACCCGGGCGTACTGTCCTGGACCGACTTCCAGCGGCTGAAGCCCGTCGCGCCGAGCATGGGCATGATGCTGGAGACGACCGCGACCCGGCTGTGGTCCGAGCCCGGCGGCCCGCACCACGGCTCCCCGGACAAGGAACCCGCCGTACGGCTGCGGGTCCTTGAGGACGCCGGACGCTCCTCCGTCCCCTTCACCTCCGGCATCCTCATCGGGATCGGGGAGACCTACGAGGAGCGCGCGGAGTCCCTCTTCGCACTCCGGCGCACCGCACGCGCCTACCACAGCGTCCAGGAACTGATCATCCAGAACTTCCGCGCCAAGCCGGACACCGCGATGCGCGGCATGCCGGACGCGGAGCTCGACGAACTGGTCGCCGCGGTGGCGGTGGCTCGTCTCATCATGGGGCCGGCGGCCAACATCCAGGCCCCGCCGAACCTCGTCGACAGCGAGTACGAGCGGCTGATCGGCGCGGGGATCGACGACTGGGGCGGGGTCAGCCCGCTCACCATCGACCACGTGAACCCCGAGCGCCCCTGGCCGCAGATCGAGGAGCTCACCGAGCGGTCCGCCGCGGCCGGCTTCGAACTGCGCGAACGTCTCTGCGTGTACCCCGAGTTCGTGCAGCGCGGCGAGCCCTGGCTGGACCCGAGGCTGCGCCCGCACGTGGCGGCCCTCGCCGACCCGGAGACGGGCCTCGCCCGCCCCGACGCCCTACCGCAGGGACTGCCCTGGCAGGAACCCGAGGAGGTCTTCGTCCCGTCCGGCCGCACGGATCTCCACACCACGATCGACACCGAGGGCCGTACCTCCGACCGCCGCGACGACTTCGACGAGGTCTACGGCGACTGGGGCGCCCTGCGCGAGGCGGCCGCCCCCGGCATGGTGCCCGAGCGCATCGACACGGACGTACGGGACGCGCTGCGGGTCGCGGCCGACGACCCGACCAGGCTGACCGACGACGAAGCCCTCGCGCTGCTGCACGCCGACGGCCCGGCCCTGGACGCGCTGACCCGGATCGCCGACGACGTCCGCAAGTCGGTGGTCGGCGACGACGTGACGTACATCGTCACGCGGAACATCAACTTCACCAACGTCTGCTACACCGGCTGCCGTTTCTGCGCCTTCGCCCAGCGCCGCACCGACGCCGACGCCTACACCCTCTCCCTGGACCAGGTCGCCGACCGCGCCCAGCAGGCCTGGGAGGTGGGCGCGGTGGAGGTGTGCATGCAGGGCGGCATCCATCCGGACCTGCCCGGGACGGCGTACTTCGACATCGCGAAGGCGGTCAAGTCCCGCGTGCCCGGGATGCATGTGCACGCGTTCTCGCCGATGGAGGTCGTCAACGGCGCCACCCGCACCGGCATGTCCATCCGCGAGTGGCTGACCGCGGCCAAGGAGGCCGGACTGGACTCGATACCCGGCACGGCCGCCGAGATCCTCGACGACGAGGTCCGCTGGGTGCTCACCAAGGGCAAGCTGCCCACGGCGACCTGGATCGAGGTGATCGAGACCGCCCACGAGGTCGGCCTCCGGTCCTCCTCCACGATGATGTACGGCCATGTCGACCAGCCCCGCCACTGGCTGGGCCACTTGCGCACCCTGGCCGGCATCCAGCAACGCACGGGCGGCTTCACGGAGTTCGTGACGCTCCCCTTCATCCACACCAACGCCCCGGTGTATCTGGCCGGCATCGCCCGCCCCGGCCCGTCGATGCGGGACAACCGGGCGGTCACGGCGATGGCCCGCCTGCTGCTGCACCCCTGGGTGCCCAACATCCAGACCAGCTGGGTCAAGCTCGGCACCGAGGGCGCGGCGGAGATGCTCCGCTCGGGGGCGAACGACCTGGGCGGCACCCTGATGGAGGAGACGATCTCGCGGATGGCGGGCTCGTCGTACGGCTCGTACAAGTCGGTGAAGGACCTGATCGCGGTGGCGGAGGCGGCGGGCCGTCCCGCACGGCCGCGTACCACCCTGTACGGGGAGGTCCCGGAGGAGCGGCAGAAGGCCGCGCAGGTCTCCGACGGGCATCTGCCGGAGCTGCTGCCGGTGCTGGACTGAGAGCGGCTCTGGACTGAGAGCCGCTCTGGACAGGTGTCGAGACGGGGGCCGGTACGATGATCCGACCCCCGTTCGACGGGGATCCTGAGCCGAGGAGATGCGTGCCGTGCCAGCCCCGAAGGTCTGGGTGACGGGTCTGACCGTGGGGGCGGTCGCCGCTGTCGTCGTCCTGGCCGTACAGGCCGACAAGGGGACGAAGCCCAGCGCGGCCGTCACCACCCGGCCGAGCGTGTCGGCGTCCCCGAGCGCGTCCGCGCGGCCCGAGCCGTCCGCCACCGCCGTCCCGGACAGCTCCGGCACCGGCCGCCGGATCGTCTACTCGCTCGGCGAGAAGCGGGTCTGGCTGATCGACGCGAGCGAGGCGGCCCGGCGGACCTTCGCCGTCTGGCCGGGGACGGTCGACCCCGCCCCCGGCACCTACTCGGTCTCGCTGCGCCGGGGGGAGCCGACGACCGGGTCCGACGGCGTGAAGATCGAGCACATCGTGTACTTCACCGCCGTGGACGGCGTGAACGTCGCCTTCTCCAACGCGGTGGACGGCTCCTCGCCCCCGCCCGCGAACGGCACCCGGACCGGCGGCATCCGCATGAAGACGGCGGACGGCGCGGCACTGTGGGCGTTCGGCGAGACGGGGACGAAGGTCGTCGTCGTCAACTAGAGGGGCGCTCCGGCAGGTTGACCACCAGCAGCACGACCCCGCTCAGCAGGAACACCCTGAGTGCCGCGTCCAGCCCGTTCCAGGTGTCCGACTGCCACATGGAGAACCACTCCCCGCCGATCGCGATGAACCCGGCGCCGAAGAGCAGCATCAGCATGAGCAGACCGTAGGTGGAGAAACGCCGGGCGGCCGGGTCGTCCCGGCGCACCCACAGCCACGTGCCGTAGATCAGCACGAGCGCCGCGAGCGTCTCCCAGACGATGATCGCGACGTACGCCGTGTTCTGAAGTCCCTTGCTGGTGACGGCTCTCCACATCAGATCGTCGTCCTTGAACGTCGTGTCCATCGCGAGAACGTGCTGCACGAACGCCTGGTTCGTCCCGAAGTCCGTGATGTTCCCGAACGCGACGAGCGCCGTGTACAGCGCTACGGACGCGGTGAGCAGGGTGGCGGAGAGGTGAAGTGCGGTGCGTGGGGTGCGTGGGGGTGTCGATGCCATGGGGGCCATCTTCCCCGGGACCCGGTGGTGTGATCCAGATCGTGAGCCAGAATGGCGGACATGGTGAGGACACGGCTGTCGATGCAGGAGCTGATCGCACAGCGCAGGCGGGCCGGCTTCGTCGGCCGAGGCGCTGAACGAGCGGCGTTCCGTACGAACTTCGACCTCCCGCCGGAGGACGAGCGACACCGGTTCCTGTTCCACGTCCACGGCAACGCGGGTGTCGGAAAGACGTTCCTGATCCGGGAGCTGGAACAAGTAGCGCGCGAGCAGGGAGCGTTGACGGCGTACGTCGACGAGAGTGTCGGCAGCGTCCCGGAGGCGGTGGCGGCGATCAGTCGCCAACTCGGCTCCCAAGGACGCCGTTTCAAGGATCTGGAGCGGCTCCTGGCCGCCCACCGGGAACGCCGGCACGAGGCGGAGGCGGCCGTCGCCACCCTTGAGGCGGAGCCGGAGGGGCCGTCGGCGGGCAGCATGGCCGTGGCGCGGGCGGGGCTGGCCGGGCTGGGGATGGTGCCGGGGGTGGGAGCCTTCGCCGGCGTCCTGGACCCGGCTCAACTCGCCCAGGGCGCCGACCGGTTGCGAGCCGGCCTCAGTGCCCGCCTCCGCAGCCGGGAGGACGTGCAGCTGGTCCTGGAGCCGGAGCTGGTACTCACCCCCGTGCTGCTGAACGAACTCGCCGACGCGGCGGCCACGGCACCCTGGATCGTCCTGTTCTTCGACACGTACGAGAGGACCGGCCCGTTCCTCGACGGCTGGCTGCACGAGGTGATGACCGGCGACCGCCACGGCACCCTCCCCGCCACGGTCGTCGTGGTGACGGCAGGCCAACGCCCCTTCGACACCGCCCGCTGGGGCGCCTTCGCCGACTTCATGACGGACGTACCGCTCGGGCCGTTCACGGAGGCGGAGGCCCGGGGGCTCCTGGCCGGCAAGGGGGTCGTCTCCGAGCCCGTCGTCGAGGAGGTCCTGCGCCTCACGGGCGGCCTGCCGGTGCTGGTCTCCACCCTCGCGGAGCAGCGCCCCGCCGGCCCCGACGACATCGGCGACCCCAGCGCCACGGCCGTCGAGCGCTTCCTGAAATGGGAACAGGATCCGGTACGGCGATCCGCGGCCCTGACCTGCGCCCTGCCCCGCCACCTGGACCTGGACGTGTTCCGGGCCGCCGTGGACTGCCCGGACGGCGAGGCGGACGCGCTCTTCGCCTGGCTGCGGGCCCTGCCGTTCGTGACCGACCGCGGCGACCGGATCCGCTACCACGACCTGGTGCGGGACACGATGCTGCGGATGCAGCGCGGACGCTCCCCGCGCGGGTGGGCCGGCCACCACACGCGCCTGGCCCGGGCGTTCGGCCAGTGGCGGGCGGAATCCGAAGCCGGGCGCGGGGACCGGGAGCTGTGGGCGGACGAGAGGTGGCGGGAGCTCCGGCTCGCCGAGTCCTACCACCTGCTGTGCGCCCAGGCGTCCGCCGCGCTGCCCGTGGTGCTGCGGGACTTCGTCGACGCCTGCGACACGGACGACGTCACCGCCGTCCGCTGGGCGCGGACCCTGCTGGACGCCGGCCGGGACGGCGACGCGGAGACGGTGTCCCGCTGGGGGGCCGACCTGTCCCAGGCGCTCAGCGAGGGCGGCACGATCGCGGCGCTCGCCCGGCTGCTGTCCCGGGCGGGCCTCGACGAACCGGCCCAGGCGCGCGCCCGAGTGGTACGCGGCAGCGCACTGCGGCGCGTCGGCGCACTGGAGGAGGCGCTGCGCGATTACGACCGGGCCGTGGCGCTGGATGCCGGGTTCGCGCGCGCCTACCGGGGCCGTTCCTACGTCCGGGGCGAACTCGGCGACTACGAAGCGGCGGTCGACGACCTCGACCGGGCCCTCGGACTGGAGCCGGACAGCGCCTCCGCCCACTCGGTGCGCGGCGAGTACCACCGGGCGCTGAACCACGCCGACGAAGCGCTCAGGGATCTGAACCGCGGGATCGAACTGGACCCCGCCCACCACTTCGCCTGGGCCTCCCGGGGCGCCGTCCACCTGTCCCGGGGCGAACTCGACGCCGCGCGGGCGGACTTGGACCGGTCACTGGATCTCAACCCCGACTACACCTGGGCCCTGGTCCGCAGGGCCCGCGTATGGCGCGGCCTCGGCGACCCCACCCGCCAACTGGCCGACCTGGACCGGGCCGTGACCCTTCAGCCGGACTGGCCCTGGAGTCGCTGCGAACGCGGCGACGCGCTCCGCAACGCCGGCCGCGTCGAGGAGTCCCTCCACGACTACGACCACGTACTGGCCCTCCACCCCGACTACGCCTCGGCCCACGCGAGCCGCGGCGCCGCCCTCGCCGCCCTGGGCCGCCACGAGGAGGCCCTCACGGCCCTCGACCGCGCCCTGGACCTCAACCCCGCCTACACCTGGGCCCTGTGCCGCCGAGCCGAGACCCACCTGGCCCGGGGCGCCTTCGACCTGGCCCTCGCCGACGCGGAGCAGGCCTGCGCGCTGAACCCGGACGACGAGCGAGCGCGCGCGGTGCGGGACCGGGTGCGGGGGGCCGCCGGATGAGGCGTCCGGTCGGCTCACGCCGAGGGGGTCCCGTCTCCGTCCCTCAGGTCGTAGGCCCGCCGGGCCTCCTCCACCCGCTCCAGATTCGGTGACCACTGCGCGAGTGTCGCGAACAACGGGGCCAGGCTGCCGCCCAGTTCGGTGATCTCGTACTCGACGCGGGGCGGGACCTCCGCGTGGTACGTGCGGTGGACCAGTCCGTCGCGTTCGAGTTGGCGCAGGCGCTGGGTCAGGACCTTGGGGGTGATGGTGGCGATCCGGCGTTGCAGTTCCACGAAGCGCTGGCGGCCGTACGCGTGCAGGGTCCACAGGATCGGTGTGGTCCAGCGGCTGAAGACGATGTCGACCACGGGGGCGATCGGGCAGGCGTTCTGGGGTGTGGTCTCTGTCACATCGGTGCCCTTCGCCCATTACTTTCCTCTAGGTACCTACTGACCTCCCGATAGTAGCGTCGCCGTGTGTCCACAGGAGCCTCCGGATCGGGGAGAAGAATGATCGTGGTGACCGGTGCTACGGGTAACGTCGGACGGCCGCTGGTGCGGGCCCTCCTCGCGGCGGGGGAGCGGGTGACGGCCGTCTCGCGGCGGAGCCCCGACGAATTGCCGGCAGGGGTACGGCATCATCAGGCCGACCTCGCCGAGCCCCGGACCCTGAAGCCCGCCCTCGACGGCGCCGAGGCCCTCTTCCTCCTGACCTCCGGCGACTTCCTGGCGCAGGGCGGCGACCTCGACGCGGTCCTCGACGTCGTCAGGGCCGGTGGCGTCCGGCGGGTCGTGCTGCTCTCCTCGCAGGGCGTCGGCACCGGCGACCACCCTTCCGGACCGGAGGACGCCGTAAGGCGGTCGGGGGTCGAGTGGACGATGCTGCGGCCCGCCGGGTTCCACTCCAACACCCTCCGGTGGGCGGGTGCGGTGCGCGGCGGGCGGACGGTGGCGGCGCCGTTCGGGGACGTCGCGCTGCCGACCGTCGATCCGGACGACATCGCCGAGGTCGCCGCCGTGGCGCTGCGGCAGCCGGGACAAGCGGGACAGGTGTACGGGTTGACCGGGCCCGCCCCGGTGTCGCCCCGGCAGCAGGCCGCCGCGATCGGGGAGGCGCTCGGCGAGCCCGTGCGGTTCGTCGAGCAGAGCCGGGCCGAGGCGCGGGCGGAGATGGTCCGCTTCATGCCGGAGCCGATCGTGGACGCCACCCTCGACATGCTCGGTGATCCGTCACCGGGTCTGCGGCACGTCAGCCAGGACGTCGAACGGGTCCTCGGCCGGTCCCCCCGCACCTTCGCCGAGTGGGCGACCCGCAACGCCGACGCCTTTCGGTAAAAGGGCGCATACCCACACGGCCCCTGAACCCCGCACCCCCGTCGATTACAGTGCTGAGCGTCGTACATACGGACGGTCGCCACGGGGAGGTCTTGGTGGGCGCGACAACCGGGGCCGTCGTCTGGGGCCGTGCCGAGCAGCAGGACTTCCGCAGCCGGGTGCGCGGGACGCTGCTCGGCGTGGCCGTGGGTGACGCGCTGGGCGCGCCGGTCGACGGGCTCGGACTGGACGAGATCAGAGAGGCGTACGGCGCCGAAGGGCTCGTGGACCTCGGGTTCGGGTACGGCCGGCGCGGTGCCGTCACGCATCTCACCCAGCTCAGCCTCTTCACCGTGGACGGGCTCATCCGGGCCCAGGTGCGGCGGGACACCGGCGCCTGGCATCCGCCCACCGATCTGCACCGGGCCTACCTGCGCTGGTACGCCACCCAGCGGGACTGGGGGCCCGACGAGCGGCGCAAGGACGACGGCTGGCTGGCCCGGGAGGAGTGGCTGTACGCCCGCCGCGACCCCACCCGGTCCCTGCTCATCGGGTTCGGCGACGACACCATGGGGACGCTGGAGTCGCCCAAGAACCCGAACGAGCTCGGGCCCGAGGCCACCGCCCGGTCAGCGCCCTTCGGGCTGCTCGTCGGATGGGAGCCGCAGCTCGTCGTACAGCTGGCGGTGGAGTGTGCCGCGCAGACCCACGGGCACCCCGTGGCCTATCTGTCGGCGGGCGCGTACGCCGTGATCGTGCACGCGCTGGCGCTCGGCGACAGCCTGGACGGGGCGGTGCAGCGGGCGCTCGCGCTGCTGGCCGCGCGGCCCGGGCACGAGCCCGTGTCCGACGCGCTCCAGCACGCGCTGGGTGCCGTACGGCAGGGGATGCCCACCCCGGCGCGGGTGGAGGAACTCGCCGCCGACGGGTCGGCGGACGGGCTGCTGTCCGCCGCCGTGTACTGCGCCCTGGTCGGGGAGGACGTACGGCACGGTCTGTGCCTCGCCGTGAACCACGACGGCCCCTCCGCCGCGGCCGGCGCCCTCACCGGCGGCCTCCTTGGCGCCCTCCACGGCGAAACGGCCCTCCCCCCGGCCTGGCTGGCCGAACTGGAGGGCCGCCCCACCCTGCTGGAACTGGCCGACGACTTCGCGATGGAGATGACCCAGGGCCCCGCCCTGCACGGGCCCGCGGGGGCGTCGCCGGGGTGGCTGGTCCGCTATCCGAGGGCCTGAGACCTAGGACCGCGGCTGGTCCTTCACCCCCGTGCCGATCACGTCCTCCACACCGCCTGCGGGAGTGGGAACCGCGACGGCCGCCGTCCCGTCCCCGTCCCCGTCCGTGTTGATCTTCTCGATGATCGCCAGGCGTTCCGGGGTGTCCTCGGGCTTGATGAAGCCGATGAGGATGTAGAGGACCAGGGAGACGGCCAGCGGGATGGAGACCTGGTACTGGAGGGGGACGCCGCCCTCGACGTTCCAGCTGATCGGGTAGTTGACCAGCCAGAAGGCGAGCAGGCCCATCGACCAGCTGGTGAGCGCGGCCGTGGGGCCGGAGCGGCGGAAGGGGCGGAGCAGACCGAGCATCATCGGGATGGCCATCGGGCCCATCAGGCCGGCGACCCACCGGATGACCACCGTGATGATGTCCTTGAAGGTGGGGGAGTTGACCTGCGTGGCCGCCGCCATCGACAGGCCGAGGAAGACGACCGTGGTGATACGCGCGACCCTCAGCCCCTGCCCCTGGCTCCAGCTGCGCGCCCTGCGCCACACCACCGGCGCGCAGTCGCGGGTGAAGACCGCCGCGATGGCGTTGGCGTCGGAGGAGCACATGGCCATGGTGTGCGAGAAGAAGCCGACGATCACCAGGCCCAACAGGCCGTGCGGGAGCAGCTGTTCGGTCATCAGGCCGTAGGAGTCGGAGCCGTCCGGCTTCTGCGACTGGACCAGCAGCGGCGACATCCACATGGGGAAGAACAGGACCACCGGCCACACCAGCCACAGGATCGCCGACAGCCGCGCCGAGCGCTCGGCCTGGTGCGCGTTGGCCGTGGCCATGTAGCGCTGGGCCTGGTTGAGCATGCCGCCGTTGTACTCGAACAGCTTGATGAAGAGGAAGGCGAGCAGGAAGACCGTGCCGTACGGCCCCACCAGGGGCTCGCCGTGACCCTTCAGCGCCGGCTCGTCCCAGGCGCCGAAGAAGCCGATGCCCTTGTCGTTGAGCTTGAGGACCACCGCGACGAACATCGCGATGCCCGCGAGGAGTTGGATGACGAACTGGCCCAACTCGGTGAGCGCGTCGGCCCACAGGCCGCCGATCGTGCAGTAGACGGCGGTGATGGCGCCTGTGATCAGGATGCCCTGGTTGAGGGAGATGCCGGTGAAGACGGACAACAGGGTCGCGATCGCAGCCCATTTGGCGCCGACGTCCACGATCTTCAGCAGCATGCCCGACCAGGCCAGCGCCTGCTGGGTCTTGAGGTCGTAGCGGTTCTTCAAGTACTCCAGCGGGGAAGCCACATGGAGCCGTGAGCGCAGCCGGTTGATGCGCGGCGCGAACAGCTTGGAGCCGATCGCGATGCCGAGGGCGATGGGGAAGGACCAGGTGACGAAGGAGGTGACGCCGTAGGTGTAGGCGATGCCCGCGTACCCGGTGAACATCACCGCGCTGTAGCCCGACATGTGGTGCGAGATGCCCGACAGCCACCACGGCATCTTGCCGCCGGCGGTGAAGAAGTCGCTGACGTCGTCCACGCGTTTGTGCGACCACACGCCGATCGCGACCATCACACCGAAATAGCCGATGAGCACGGCCCAGTCGAGACCGTTCATATGCGCCCTCCCAGGGATCAGCCCGGCGCTCATCGTGGGTGCCGCCACGTGGACACGACAAGCTGGCGTCGCGTCAAAGGGAGGTAAAATCATTCGTGATGATGGCCTGCGTTCACCTACATGAACTCATCGCATCAGCTCCCCGGCGTTGACCAGCAACGACTGTCCGGTGATCGCCCGCGCCCGGTCCGAGGCCAGGAACACGGTCGCGTCCGCCACGTCCCCGTCGGTCGCGAGGTCGGGCAGCGCCATCCGGTCGGTGAGCCGCTTCAGCACGTCCGCCTCCGGCACCTTCTCCGTGTGGGCCGTGAACTGCACGTACGCCTGTACCGGCGGCCCCCACATCCAGCCCGGCAGCACCGTGTTGACCCGGATCCGGTCCGGCCCGAGCTCGCGCGCCAGCGAGTACATCGCGCTGGTCAGCGCCCCCTTCGAGGCGGCGTACGCGGCCTGCCGCACCTGCGAGGGCGCGGCGACGGCCGACTGCGTCCCGACGAACACCACCGAGCCCCCGCCCGCCGCCCGCAGCCCCGGCAGACAGGCCCGGGTCATCCGCAGCGACCCCAGCAGGTTCACATCGATGACCGACTGCCAGGTCGCGAAGTCCGCGTCCTCCAGCCCGCCGAAGCAGCTGTCCCACGCGGCCACCTGCACCACAGCGTCCAGCCGCCCGAACCGCGCCACCGCCAACTGCGCGAGCTCCACGCACTGTTGCTCGTCGGTGATGTCCGTCGAGCGGTACGCGGTGTGCGCCCCGTCCGGATCGATCTCGGCGGCGCTCTTGGCGAGGTTCGCCTCGGTCCGCGCCCCCAGCACGGCGTTCCCGCCGTCCCGCACGACGGCGGCGGCGACCTGGTGGCCGAGCCCGGCACCGACTCCCGACACGACGACGGTCTTCCCGGAGAGAAGTGACATACCGGCGGCCTCCCTGCTCTGGCGCATTATCTGACGGGGCGTCAGAGTATGGGCGAGCGCTGGAGGAGGGAAGGTCCCATGTCAGATCCCATGTCAGAAGAGACCCACAGCGAGACGTACGCCGAACTGGCCGCCACAGGACCCTACGGAGTCCGCCCCGGACACGCGCTGATCACCATGGTCGAGCCGCACCCCGGCCACGAGTACGCCTACAACCGCTGGTACGAGGACGATCACTACTACGCCGGCGCGATGGCCATGCCCTGGATGTTCGCGGGGCGCCGCTGGGTGGCCACCCGGGACCTCCAGCTCCTGCGCACACCGGAGAAGTCGGCGGTCGCCCAGCCCGTCACCGCCGGCTGCTACCTCTCCACCTACTGGGTCACCGACGGCCGCTACGACGACCACATGAGGTGGACGGTGGCCATCAACAAACGCCTCAACCGCGACGCCCGCGTCTACCGCGACCGCACCCACGTCTTCACCGCCTTCCAGGACCACGAGTCCACGGTCTACCGCGACGGAGCGGCGGGCCCGAGGGACTTCCACGCCCTGGACCACCCGTACGCGGGGCTGGTGCTGGAGGTGATCGACGCGGAATCCCCGGAGCAGCGGGGCGAGTTGCTGGAGTGGCTGGTGGCACGGCACCTGCCGAAACGCCTGGCGGGCTCACCGGCGGCCATGGTGACCGTCTTCCGCCCGACCCCGCTCCCCGGCGACCGCATGACGTACGTCAAGCAGGTCGAGGGAGTCGACACCAGGCTCACGCTGCTGTGGTTCCTGGAGGCGGACCCGAGGGAGTGCTGGGAGCAGTACTTCACGGGCCGGGAGGAGCCGCCGATGGGCAGGGTGGAGCTGCTGGCGCCTTTCATCCCGACAGTTCCGGGCACGGACAAGTACGTGGATCAACTGCGCTGACCCGCTTTTCAGGGGCGCGGGGAACTGCGCGACCAGCCCCCACCGGCCGCCAGCCGCGAAACTACTTCAACTCATCCGGACAAGGCGTACCGCGCGGCACCGTGTAAGGCGCCGCCAACCGATACGTCCCCGCCCGCGGAGCGATCAGCATCGTCCACTTGTCCCCGTCCGCGTCCTCCGGCGTCTCCATCAGACACCCGTTGACGTTGTCGAAGACCTTCGGCGAGGCATCCCGCTCCTTGGACTCCTCCGTCTCCTGCGGAGCCTTCAGCTTCTTGCCCTCCGCGTCGACGATCGACAGCCACGGCGAGTAGGGGATGCGGATCAGGATCCGCCCGGCCTTCTTCACCCGCATGGTCATCTCGCCCTGCGCCGCCCGGTCGACCACCGTGTTCGGCGAGGCCAGCGGCGCCGGGTCGGTCACGCGGAACAGCTGCCAGTTCGCGTCACCCCAGATCTGCTTCAGATACGGCATCCCGCGCTGGACCAGCTCCCGCTCCCGCTCACCGCCGTCCCCGTCGGGCTCGTCCTTCGGTACTACCACGAAGTGCACGGCCCAGCGCTGGAGCCACTCGTGGTAGTTCGCGGAGTTCAGGGTGTCGTCGTAGAAGAGCGGGTTGCGCTCCATGTCGGCCTGCCGGTTCCAGCCGCGGGCGAGGTTGACGTACGGCGCGAGCGCGGACGCCTCGCGGTGGGAGGCGGCCGGCACGACCTCGACGCGGCCCTTCTCGGCGCCGACCTCCTGGAGCTCGTTGACGAGGGGGGCCAGCTCGCGGGCCCAGGACGCCGTGGGGGTCGTGTGGACGACGTCGTCGACGGACTTGAAGCCGATCCACGTGGTGAAGCCGGCGAGGGCGATGACGACGGCGTACCACTTGCGGGAGCGCGGCACCGTGAACGGCAGCGCGGCCACCAGGGCCACCCCCGCGAACAGCATCGGCAGGCGCGAGATGTTGGAGCCGATCTGGGAGCTCACCAGCCAGACCAGGACCACCGACAGGCTGTACACCCCGGCCGTGATCCGGACCGTCTTCCACTCGGGCGGGACCAGGAAGTACACGAGCAGGCCGTACGCCAGCGGCAGGAGCACCGACGCGATCTTCATCGGCTGGGTGCCGGCGAACGGGAAGAGCCAGGCGGACAGGGCGACGACCGCCGTGGGCGCGAGCCCCAGCGCCCAGGAGCCCGGACGCCGTTTCTGCAGGAAGAGCGCGACCGCCACCAGGCCCACGAACAGGCCGGCGACCGGGGACGCCATCGTCGCGAGCGCGGCGAGCGGGGCCGCGCAGGCGGCCTTGGCCCACCGTTTGTGGCGCAGACGGTGCGGCCAGCAGAAGACGACGGCGACCGCGCCCAGCGCGAACATCGTGCCGAGCCCGAAGGTCACCCGGCCCGAGGCCGCGTTGCACAGGAAGGCGTACACGCCCGCCAGCGAGGCCCACAAGGGGTTCTTCACCGACCGGCTGCGCAGCAGGATCAGCGTCAGCAGCCCGGCCGAGACGGTCCCGGCCAGCATCATCGTCGTACGGACGCCGAGGACCGACATCAGATACGGCGAGACGACGCTGTACGACACCGGGTGCATGCCGCCGTACCAGGCCAGGTTGTACGCGGAGTCCGGGTGCCGGCCCACGAACTCGGCCCACGCGTCCTGCGCCGCCAGATCCCCGCCACTGTTCGCGAACGTGAAGAACCAGACGATGTGCAGCACGCCGGAGAGCGCGGTCATCGAGAGGACGGGGTGGCGCAGCAGCCGCTCGCGCAGCGCGAGGAGAGCGGTCCGGGCCCTGGCCCTGATGCCCCCGGGCGGTCCGCCGTTGCCGTTCTCAGGTTCCGCGGGCACGCCTATTCGTGGGCCGGTACCCGGGCCCGGGTCGGTCTCGTCGGCGCGTGTCGGCTCCGCAGTGGCCACCTGAAGGCACTCCCCGTGGTGTCCCGTCTTCATTTCTCGGCCGCGCCCCAGCGTCGACCTGCCCCGGTTCGTGACGCTAGCACGCGGCCCGCCGTCCGGAACCCCGGGCGGGGTCCGGACGGCGGGCCGTACGAGGCGCGTGTCCCGTCTCCGGCTCAGCCGACGCGGGTCAGCTTGTCGGTGAGACCCGGTTCGGTCAGATCCTTCTGGAGGGTGACCGGGACCTCGACCGCGCCGCCCTTGCCGTCCCCGACGGTGAGGGTGCCGACCTTGGTGCCGGCCTTCGCGGTGTGCGGTACGTCGTCGGCGGCGAAGGAGAGCTTCACCTTGTAGCCGGCCCAGCCGACGGCGGTGACGTCCTTGGTCAGCACGACGGGGGTGTGGCCGCCGAGGCCGTCGTCCACGTACCCGACGACGTCGCCCTTCTTGAGGATCTTCGCCGAGGTGAGGGCGTCCTGGGCGGCGAGCATCGCGGTCTTGCTGACCGCGTTCACGGTGTCGATGATCGGCGCCGTGTGCTGGCCGAGGACCGCGCCGACGACGGTGACCGTCTCACCGCCGACCTCCTTGGTCGCGGCGAACAGGAGGTTGCCGCCGGCCTTGGTGGTGGTACCGGTCTTGATGCCGATGGCGCCGTTGTAGGGGACCAGGCGGTTGTAGTTGTTCCAGGTCTGGCCGGAGGGGTCCTTCCAGCTGGGCAGCCTGGTGATGTCCATGAGCGCCGGGATCTTCACCAGTTCGTTCCCGAGCTTCACCTGGTCCTCGGCGGAGGAGACGGTGGTCTCCTTGAGGCCCGAGGCGTCGGTGTACTTGGTGTTCTTCATGCCGAGTGCCTTGGCGGTGTCGTTCATCTTCTTGATGAACGCGGCCTCGGAACCGGCGTCCCAGCGGGCGAGCAGCCGGGCGATGTTGTTGGCGGAGGGGATCATGATCGCCGAGATCGCCTGCTTCTCGGTGAGGACGTCGCCCTCCTTGACGGTGTTGAGGGTGGACTCGCCCTCCTTGTTGTAACCGCCCTCCTTCTCGGCGAGCGCGTCGACGGTGATCTTCGCGCCCTCCTCGCCGGACTTGAGGGGGTGGTCCTTCAGCACGATGTAGGCGGTCATGGCCTTGGCCACGGAGCCGATCGCCACGGGCGTCTGCTTGCCGAAGTCGCCCATCGTGCCGATGCCGTTGACGTCCATCCAGCCCTGGCCCTCGGCGGGCCACGGGAGGGTCGCCTTGCTGCCGTCGAAGGTGTAGGAGTCCTCGGCGGTCAGGCTGAGCGCGGGGTCCGGCAGCGGGCGCAGAGCCTGCACGATCGCAAACACGACGACCAGGAGGAGGAGGATCGGGGTCCAGATCTTGACCCGGCGGCCGAAGGTGCGCAGCGGGCTGGGCGGGGGCGGCGGAGTGTTGGTGAGCTCCGCGAGCAGGTCGAGGGGCGGCTTCGGCGGCAGGGGCTGCTGCGTGGTCCGCTCCGGGCCGACCTGGGGGACGGCGGCGGTCTCGTCCGCCTTGGGGCGGGGCGCGTCGAGGGGCTTCAGCGCGACGAACTTGCTCGTCCGCTCGGCCTCGGCCTCCGGCTTGGCCGGCACGTCGGGCTCCGCCGCCTTGCCGAGCTTCAGCATGGTGGTGGGCTGGTCCACGGGGGGCCGGGGGGCCTTGAAGACGGCGGTGGGCTGATCGACGGGGGGCTCGTCGGCCACGTCGGCGTCAGCGGGCTCGTCGGGCTTGCCGGCCGGCTGCGGGGCCTTCTCGGGCTTGTCGGTCGTCTGCGGGCCGGTGGGGGCCGGTCGCGCAGTTCCCCGCGCCCCTGCGGAGTCCGGCTTGCCGGCGTCCGGCTGTGGGGCCTCGTCGGGCTTGTCGTCCGGCTCCGGGAGGTTCGAGTCGCCGGTTTCCGGTGCGTCAGCCTCGTCGTCCGCGGGGGTCTCTTCGGCTACGGCCGTCTCGGCGTCGTCGCTGTCAGTCTCCGCGTCCGGGCCGGACTCGGCCTCGGAGGTCTCCTCGGCAGGCTCTGCGTCCGTGCCCTGGGTGCCCTCGGTGCCCTCGGGCTTCTCCGTGGCCTCGGCCTTGTCGGTCTCGTCCGCCGTGGCCACCCACGCCGCCACCGCGTCCCGCAACCGCGCGTCCCCCGCGGCGGCCGGCTCATCGCCCTCGCCGGGGTCACGGGACCCGCTGTCCGCGTCCTCCGGGTCCTCCGAGTCCTCGGCCGTGCCGGAGTCACCGGAGCCGCTCTCGGAGTCACCGGCGCTCGCAGCCGTACCGGAGTCGCGGGACCCGCTGTCCGAGTCCTCCGGGTCCTCCGAGTCCTCGGCCGTGCCGGAGTCACCGGACTCGCCGTCCGAGTCCTCGGCACTGCCGGACTCGGACGGAGCCTCCGTCGCGGGCGTGTCCTCCGTGTCCGGCTCTCCGGCCTCGCCGCTCTCGGCGCCCTCAGGGCCCTTCTCCGCGGCCGGTGGCGCGTCCTCGGGCTCCTCCGGTCCCGACGGCCCGGAACCGCCCGCATCGGCCTCCGCGGGGCTCTCCGTGGCGTCCTCCGCGGTCTTCGGGAGGTCACGTACCGAGAAGACCCTCGTGGCCGTGTCGACGCCTCCGAGGGAGATCGACTCCCGTGCCACCGCGAGCCGGGGGTCGCGGGCGGAACTCCTCGCCTCGGGAACCGGACTCGCGCTCCCCGACGTCGGTTCCGCCGACGACTCGCGCTGCTTCGACCTGTCGGGGGACTCGCCCGCCACCGATGCCTCCTCCATGTGCCGCGGGTGATCGGTATCCGTCACCCTGCGCCTGCCGAACCGTTGAACCGCCGCCCGGGCAACCGCCACACCACGCTGTCCGAACCATGTACCAGTGTCCTGTGTGTGGCCCTGTCCCAAGCGGTAGACGAGAACGACATACCTACCGGTTCCACTACAAACAGGTCACGCACCCTCGACAGATGAATGTGAGAGGGGTCACCCTGTCTTTCATCCACGCGGGGAGGCATGGATGGGCAGGAGCCGCAGAACACTTCCGGAGGAGCTTCTGCTGCTGGCGTTGGACCCGACCACGGGTACCACCGCACAGCCGCAGTCGCTCGACCTCGGTCTGGCCGGAGCACAGCTAGTGGAGCTGGCGCTGGCCGGACGGATAGCCCCAGACGGGGATCGTATCGCCGTGGTAGCCCCACGGCCGACTGGAGATCCGACTTTGGACTGCGCGTTGGAGTTGCTGCGAAGGCGTGGCGCTCCCGTGCGGGCAGTGAACTGGATCGGCGGGCCGCGCCTTGGGCTCCGCCAGACCTACCTCTCGCATCTGGAGCGGTGCGGCATGGTGCATGCCGTGGCGGGTCAGATGTGCGGAGTGCTGCCGACGACTCGCTACCAGGCGACGGACAACGAGATCAGCCGGGAGATCAAGGCCCGGTTGGACTCGGCGATCCGCACCGGCGTACCGCCGGACCCGCGGACCGCGGCGCTCGCCGCCCTGGCACACGCGGTCGGCCTCGGCAAGCACCTGTATCCGGGCAACGAGGGACGTTCCTCGCGCTCCCGGCTGCGGGACCTGATCAGGCACGACCCGATGGGCGGACTCGTCGCGCACGCCGTGATGGACGTCCAGAACGGTGTGGCGGCACAGCCACGTCGTAGCCCGGCACCGGCCGGCCGTCAGGCCGCCCCCGGCGCCAGGCCACCCGCGCCGGAACCCGCTCGTGGCGTTCCGATGCAACCGCGCCGAGGACCGATGGCGCGCGCCGTGGCCCACTGAGCCGCAGTCCCACGGCACGCACCCCGGCAGCACCGCACCACGCACGACCGCACCAGGCACGACCCGCACCACGCACCACTCAGCCGCCGCACCGTCAGTCCCCAAAGACCGGTTCGGGAGCCGCTGGTCCGCGCGGGGCGACGGAACCGTACGTCCGTACATCGGACGGGGACGGGTTCCGCCGCCCCGCGCGGCCGCATGTCCGGGCACGGGTCGCCGAAGGGCCCGGACCGGCGGGACGCAGCGCATATACGCGGTTTTCCAGCGGTAATAAGCACCTTGGTGGCAGTCTGCTCAACAGCAGATACGCAAAGTCAAGAACGAGGCACGCAGCCGGAGGTGCACGTCCCGTGGCGTCCAATGTCAATCCCACCGTCAGGCGGCGCCGGCTGGGCCAGGAGCTGCGCAGGCTCCGCGAGCTCAAGGGCATGACGGCCGAAGAGGTGGCGGAGCGGCTGCTCGTGTCGCAGTCGAAGATCAGCCGGCTGGAGAACGGCCGGCGCAGCATCAGCCAGCGCGACGTCCGCGACCTGTGCGGGGTGTACGAGGTCGAGGACCAGCGCATCGTCGACTCCCTGATGCAGATGGCCAAGGACTCGCGTCAGCAGGGCTGGTGGCACGCCTTCGGGGACATCCCCTACAGCGTCTACATCGGTCTGGAGACCGACGCCGAGTCGCTGCGGGTGTACGAACCCCAGATCATCACCGGCCTGTTGCAGACCCGGCCGTACGCCGAGGCCATCGTGCGCGGCGGGGCCCCGGAGGCGACCGAGACGGAGAACGACAAGCGCGTCGAGGTACGGCTGCGGCGGCAGAGCCGGGTCGCGGCCGAGCGGGACCCGCTGCGGCTGTGGGTGGTTCTCGACGAGGCGGCCCTGCGCCGGGTCGTGGGCAGCCGCCAGGTGATGCGCGAACAGCTGGAGTACCTCGTGGAGATGTCCCAGCAGCCCCATATCACCGTGCAGGTACTGCCGTTCGACGTCGGCGCCCATCCCGGGCTCAGCGGGCAGTACTCCATCCTGGAGTTCTCCGACGCGGCGGACTCCAGCGTCGTCTACATCGAGGGCGTCACCAGCGACCTGTACCTGGAGAAGGCGCACGACGTGCAGAAGTACACCGTGATGTACGAGCACTTGAGGGCCCAGGCGCTCAACGTCGACCAGTCGCGTCAGCTGATCGAGGACATCGCCAAGGAGTACGCCCGTTGAACCTCGTCCGAGCCTCTTTCCGACAGGGCGGGCCGGATAGTACACCTCGGACAGGTCCCACTGGAAGAGTCCCTTGGAATATGCCGCCGTAAGAGTGAATGACTGCTCCGAAAGAGGAAGTCGGCGAGTAGCGTCGATCACGCCAACGATCAGTAAAGGTTGGCGTAATCCGAACACTGCGCATCTGGCTACGGAGCGGATATGGCAATTCGTCTGGGCAACCTGGACACATGGACGACCTCCACCTACACCAACGCCAACGGGGCGTGCCTGATGGTGAGGTCGACCGAAGAGGAAGCACTCGAACTCGGCGACACCAAGATCCCCGAGGGTCCCAAGCTGGCCTTCCCCGCCGACGCGTGGAGTGCCTTCGTGGCCTCGGTCAAGGTGTGACACCACGCCACACCACTACAACTGCACAAGCACCACCACAGAGCCCTCTCGACCAGATCGCCGTCCTTGCCGAGGGGGCCTGCGGCGCTTTCGCCGTGGGGTTGTGTTTCGGGTGCGGGTTCGTCGTGGCTGGGCGCGCAGTTCCCCGCGCCCCCGGGCGGTTGCAGTCAGAGCGTGCCTAGCAGTACCCACCTTTTCAGGGGCGCGGGGAACTGCGCGCCCAAGCCCCACCGGCCCGCACCCGAACGAGGTCCTAGGCCAGCGCAGCCTCCACCGCGGCCACGACCTCGTCGGACTCCGGCTCGGTCTGCGGGGAGAAGCGGGCCACGACCGACCCGTCCCGCCCGATCAGGAACTTCTCGAAGTTCCAGCGGATGTCCCCCGCGTGGCCCTCCGCGTCGGCGAAGCCCACCAGCCGCTCGTACAGCGCGTGCCGGCCCTCCCCGTTCACCTCGACCTTCTCGGTCAGCGGGAAGGTCACGCCGTACGTCGCCGAGCAGAACTCCGCGATCTCCTCGGCGCTGCCGGGCTCCTGCCCGAGGAACTGGTTGCAGGGCACGCCGAGCACGGTGAAGCCCCGCTCGGCGTACCGCTCCTGAAGCTTCTCGAGCCCGTTGTACTGCGGGGTCAGCCCGCACTTGGAGGCCACGTTCACGACCAGGACCGCCTTGCCGGCGTACTGGGCGAGGTCGGCGGAGCCGCCCGTGAGGGCCCCGATCTCGACGTCGAGGGGGGAGGAACCATCTGTAGTCGTCATGAGCGGATGCTAACTCCGCCCGCACAATCCCCGGCCCCGGCCCCCGTCCGCACCTACGGCACGTTCCTCAGCCCCGGAACACCTGCGGATACGGACACTCCTCCAGGGGTTTCCCGGGGCGGTCGGCCCACCGCCACCACAGGTGCCGCTCGGCGCAGCGCCACAGCGTCCGGCAGGCGCGCAGGCCGTCGTCCTCACGCCGGACCAGGAGCATCCCGCCGGACGTCAACGGCTTTTCGCAGCGGGGGCAGGGTTCCGCGGTCGGCACGGGTGCACTGTACGGGGCGGGTTCGTCCACCCGGAGCGGCGCGTGTTCGATGCGCCGGGCGTCGCCGAAGATCCTGAAGTACTCCTCGAGCGCCGGAGGGCGGTAGTCGCGCTTGAGCTCGTACCTCGTGAGGACGGAGTCGGCCAGGTACTCGCACCCGTCGAGGACATGGTCCTCGGGGGCTCTCGGCTTCTTCGGGTCCCTCGGTTCCTCCGCCTCCCCGATGGGGCGGTCCACAACCCGGAACACCTTGTAGAACTTCACTCGCGAATAATGCCGTTGTCCCAGCGGGTCCGGTCGTACGGCGAAGTCGGCGCTCCTGTCCGGCTTCATCTCGTCGGGCCCATGCTCGCTGAGGACCCGGGTGTCGAATTCGAGGCCGTACCGGGTGGCGTGCCCGACCATCCACAGGAGGGTGAGGTCGGACAGCCCGGAGTCCGCCTCGCCGCCCCCGACGTCGGTGTGCACCCCGGCGAACCAGACCTGCCGCAGTTCCTGGCCCTGCTCGGCGGCGCCCTTCTGCTGGTGCCAGAGCGTGGGCGGGAACGCGGAGCGCTGTTCGTCGATGGCCAGGGCGTGGAAGGCGCCGTTGACCCAGGTGCTGAGGTCGGTGTCGTGGAAGGCCCAGCGCTTGTTGAAGCGGTTGACGAGCGGGCGCAGGAACCAGGGGGCCGGGACCGGGATGCCGAGGGAGCCGACCGTGTCCCAGACGCCGACGAAGCGGATCTCCGTCTCGTGGGCGTAGGCCTGGCGGAACAGGGTGGCCGCCACGCTGGTCGGCCTCTTCGTACGGCTGCGGTACAGCGCCCACGCCTCGTCGATCCGGTCGGCCTGCTCCCGGCGCAGGATGCCGCAGTTGCGCACCAGACCCGCCAGGCTGCGCGCGGTGAACGCGCCCCGGCTGAACCCGAACAGGTAGAGCCTGTCGCCGGGTTCGTAGGTCTGGACGAGGAAGCGGTAGGCGTCGAGCACGTTCCGCGACAGGCCCAGGCCGAACGCGCCGCCGCGCAGCCGTTCCGGCCGCTGGGCGCCGACCCCGCTGTGGTAGTACACCCGCTGTTCCGTGCCGACGGCGGTGCGCCGCCGTACGGCCAGGGCCACCTTGGCCACATTGGTCTTGTGCGACTGGTCGGCGCGATTCCAGGTCCCGTCGCAGCAGACCACCAGATGTCTGGCCATGCTGTGCCTCCTCTCCCCGCGGCCCTGTGGACAGGACTCCGCGACGGTTCGGGAGATACAGCCAGTACCGCAGGGTCCGGGCCGGCCCGCAACTCGGTGGCGGGCCGGCCCGGGGGTGGGTCAGGCCACGACCGTGAACAGCCCCGTCTTCTCGCCGAGCCGCGCCAGGGACACCTTGCCCGGGATGCCGTTGGCGTCGGCGCCCGTGTAGCCCAGGTGGCGTTGCCACTTGGCGTACGCGGCGACGGTGGTGCTGCCGAAGGAGCCGTCGCCCGCGTAGGCCCGGGAAAGGTAGCCGAGTTCGGCGAGGGCGGCCTCGGTGAGGTTGGTGCCGGCCATGTAGCTGACGTGGCCCTGCTTGGCCCCGGGGTCGCTCTTCGCGGCCGTCACCAGCCGGGACAGGTCGACGCGGGGCTTGCCCGCGGGCTTCGACGGCTGCGGCTTGCCGGCCCCGGCCGCCAGCTGCTTCTTCACGTCGGCCCGGAAGTCGTCCATGTCGAAGCTCGGGTCGATCTTCCCCGGCTGGCACTCCTTGTGCCCGGCGACGGACTTCTCGCTCCAGCCGTGCGCCCGGCAGATCGCCGCCGCCCACAGCACGGCCTGGCGGTACTGGGCCTGCGGGTAGGGGTCGTTGCCCTTGCCGAGGTTCTCGATCTCCAGGCCGTACAGACAGTCGTTGCCGTCGGCCTTGGCCGAGTCGTCGTGGGGGAGCGGTTTCTCCTCGCGGAGCGCGTTCAGGACATCGATGTCGGCGTAACCGGCGTGGTTGGTACGGCCGTTGCCGATCATCCACAGTCCCGCGGTCTTGCCGAGCCAGGCGTGGCACAGCGGGCCCGGCAGATCGGATCTGCCCTTGAAGCAGACCTCCTTGTCGTCGTGCCCGCCGGTGTGGTGGATCAGCACCCCGATGACGGGACCGAAGGACTTCCCGGACTCCGTATCGCGGTTGTGGGTCTTCCAGCCGGCGTGCTCGTGCACGGTGAGGCCCTCGGCCTTCAGTGCGGCGAGCATCTTCGCGGCGGACAGGGGAGTGGCCATGGTTCGATTCCCTCCGGGCGACGCGTGGCGAACGCGTCAACTGGGCGACGGATCTTGTGAGTTGTGGCGCGAAGGACACTCAGTGGTACGTGCTGGTCCCACTCGCCGCTCATGATTGCGCCATCGGCGCGTCCCGTCGGGGAATTCGCGGCATTGACAGCCGAACGGAGTCAACGGTGACCCCCGTTCGGCGCGGCGGTCCGAGGGGGAACGACCGCCGCGCCGAGGCCGGATCGCCGTGGTGCGGTGGGCGAGTCCGGTCGCTGGGGGCTCTGGTTCAGCCCGGGGCCACCGCGCGGCCGGTCTGGGGCGAGATCATGCCGGAGCACAGCCCCTTGGCGGCCAGCGTCTGCGCGATGCGCGGGATCGCCGCGCGGGTGTTGGCCGGCCAGTCGTGCATGAGGATGACCTGCCCGTTGGTGAGCCGGCCGACCGCCGCGACGATCGCGTCGGTGCTGGCGTTGTTCCAGTCCTGCGAGTCGACCTGCCAGATCACCTCGGTCAGCCCGTACTTGGCCTCCACGGCCTTCACCGTCGCGTTGGTCTCGCCGTACGGCGGCCGGAACAGCCGGGGTGTGCCGCCGCCCGCGTTCGCGATGGCCTGCTGGGTGCGGGAGATCTCCGAGTCGATCGTGGCCTGGCTCTGCTGGGTCAGATGCGGGTGCGTGTAGCTGTGGTTGCCGACCCACATCCCGGCGCTGACCTGGGCCCTGACGAGCGCCGGGTTGGCGGCGGCGTTCTGGCCCGTGTTGAACATGGTGGCCCTGAGGCCGTACTGCTTCAGGGAGTTGAGCAGGGTGGTGGTGCCGCTGCCCGGTCCGTCGTCGAAGGTGAGGCCGACGTAACCGGTGCAGGCCGCGGCCCCCGTGGGGGCGGCGGAGGCGGGGACGGCGAGGGTACCGGCGGCGGCGAGAGCGGCGGCGGCCAGTAACGGGAGGTGCGCCCGGGTCCTCATCACGCCACCGTGATGTTGGAGCTGCCGCTGCTCTGGTAACCCTCGGTCGCGAGGATCATGTAGTACTTGAAGCTGCCCATCGGCATACCGGCGCGGGCCCACGCGTCGAAGTGGTTGCCGGTGGTGATGCTCCCGCCGGTCCGCTTGGACTGCCGGACGCTCCAGTACTGGTTGAAGGTCTTGGTGCCTTCCACGGACGGGGCGTTGTAGCGGGTGGTCTGGTAGATGTCGTACGTCCCGCCGTCGCTGCTGACGGTGCCCTTGTACGTTCCGGTGGGCCGGTAGGTGCCCCAGTTGTCGACGATGTAGTACTCGACGAGCGGGTTGGACGTCCAGCCGTACAGGGCCAGGTAGGCGTTGCCGGACGGGTTGAAGCTGCCGGAGTAGTTCACGGTCCTGCGGGAGCCGTTGCTCCAGCCCTTGCCGGCCACGAAGTTGCCGGTGTTGCGCCAGGAAGTGCTGTAGTTGCCGCCGGAGTTCAGGGTCATGGAGACCGTGCCCTGGGCGTCCGTCCAGAACGAGTAGTAGTAGCCGTTGTTGGTCCCGGTCTGGTTCGTGGTGATGACCGTGGCCGCCTCGGCGGTGCCGGGCAGGGCCAGGGTGGCCCCGGTGGCCAGCAGGAGGCCGCAGACGGTGCGGCGCGTGGGGTGTGCGGGTGTGTCAGTCATGCCCCACAGTTTTGGTCTGCCCCTGTCAAGCGTCAACAGTTTCGGCAGATGTTTCGAATGCTTCGAGATCCCTCTCACCTGAGGAAATCGGCGAAATCTTTCGGAAGATCGCGGAGGGGTGAGGGTCGGGTATCCCGATTGGGCTTCGAATGTTTCGAAGTCTTTCCGGAGTGCGGAGTGGCGTCGTGGGGTCTGGCGCGCCCTCCCCCGAACGGCAGGCTCTAGTGCCCCTCGGTCACGCAGGGGTGCGCCTCCGGCAGGTGATCCCTCGCCCAGGCGGCCAGCTCCTTGAGGGCGGGGCCCAGTGCGGCTCCCGCCGGGGTCAGCCGGTAGCAGACCCGCAGCGGTGGACCCTCGTCGACCTCGCGGAGCACGAGCCCGGCCGCGCCGAGCTCGACCAGCCGGTCGGCGAGCATGCGCTCGCTGAGGCCGGGGATGGCCCGCCGCAGTTCGGAGAAGTAGGTCGGCCGCCCCATCAGCACGGCGAGGATCGGGCCGTTCCAGCGCTTGCCGAGCACCTGGAAGACGCGCGTGATGCCGTCGTCGACCTGCTTGCACGGTTCCTGGTCGTGGATCTGCTCGGCCGTCATGGGGGAAGGGTACCTCCGTGCCGTACGGTGGTGAAAAAAAGTAAGTACCTGTGCTAGATATAGCTAGGTACAGATTCTCAGCTCATTACCGCGATGGAGACACTCATGGCCACCCTGCTGCACATCGACTCCTCGGTCCTCCCCGGCGCGGCCTCCGCCTCCCGTGCCGTGACCGAGGCCTTCCGCAAGACCTGGCAGGAGCAGCACCCGACCGGCACCGTGATCTACCGCGACCTGGCCGTCGACCCGGTCCCGCACATCACCGCCGACTCCCACACCGCGGGCTTCGCCGACCCGGCCACGCACACCCCCGAGCAGGCCGCGGCCTTCGCCGCCCGCCTGGAGCTCATCGAGGAACTGGAGCGCGCGGACGCCGTCGTCATCGGCGCCCCGATGTACAACTTCACGATCCCGTCGACCCTCAAGGCCTGGCTGGACAACGTGGCCCTCATCGGCCGCACCGGCGGCGAGAACCCCTCCGCCAAGGGCACCCCGGTCACCGTCGTCGCCAGCCGCGGCGGCGCCTACGGCCCCGGCACCCCGCGCGAGTCCTACGAGTTCGTCCAGAACTACCTGATGGCGCTCCTGGGAGACGCTCTCGGCCTCGAGGTCGACTTCATCGTCCCCGAGATGACGATGGCCCCGCACAGCCCGGCCCTGGCGGAGTTCATCCCCCACTTCGAGGCCTCCCGTGAGCGCGCGCTCCAGGACGCCGAGGCGAAGGCGAAGACGCTCGCCGAACGTTTCGCGGCCTGAGTCACGGGGCCTGCGGCGCGAGCGGGACCGGCGGCAGCGGCGGCTGGGGAAACGAGAAGGGCAAGGAGGTCGACCCACTCCTTGCCACTCTCAACGTATAGCGCACAGGGGGGCTTGCGGCAAGGCCCCGGTGCGGGCGCAGACTTACCGGCCTGAGCTGAGAAACTGCTGGTGGACCCGGTCGGCGGGGAGAGATCGCACATGCCCGTGTGAGCACGCCGGACCGTTCGTCCCTCGTGGTCGTAGAAGATGACCTCACATCGGAGCCGCTGTCTTGAATTCCCTGCCCACCGGCGTGTTCGACCTGCCCGAGCGCCTTGCCGCCAAGGCCGCCCCGACGCTGATCGCCGCCGACGAGGAGCACTTCGCGGCCATCGCGGAGTGCCTGGAGCAGACGATCGCCGAACTGTCCGCGACCCTCGACGCCACCCGCCGGGCGCCCGGCGGCATCGGCCAGGAGGCGATGGACCGGGACCTCGAGATCCACCGTCTGAGCGCCCGGCTGCGCACCCTGCGCCGCTTCGGCCTGGACCTGTGCCTCGGCCACATGGTCGCGGCCGACGACCCCGAGCCGGTGTACGTCGGACGGCTCGGCCTCACCGACAGCACGGGCCGCAGGCTGCTGGTCGACTGGCGTTCCCCCGCCGCGGAGCCGTTCTTCGGCGCCACCCACGCCAACCCGATGGGGCTGGCTAGCCGCCGCCGCTACCGCTGGACGAACGGCCGGATCGGCGACTACTGGGACGAGGTGTTCGCCGCCGACGGCTTCGCCGGGCACCACGCCTCGCTCGACGACCAGTCCGCCTTCATCGCCAGCCTCGGCAGCGACCGCTCGGAACGCATGCGGGACGTCCTCGGCACCATCCAGGCCGACCAGGACGCCATCATCCGCGCGAGCTCCCGCGGCGCGCTCGTCGTCGACGGCGGCCCCGGCACCGGCAAGACCGTCGTCGCCCTGCACCGTTCCGCCTACCTCCTGCACTCCGACCCGCGTCTCGGCCACCGGCGCGGCGGCGTGCTGTTCGTCGGCCCGCACCGGCCCTACCTGGCCTACGTCTCCGACGTGCTGCCCAGCCTCGGCGAGGAGGGCGTGCAGACCTGCGTGCTGCGGGACCTCGTGGCCGAGGGAGCCGCGGCGGGCGTCGAGACCGACCCGGAGGTGGCCCGTCTGAAGTCCTCCGCGGCCCTGGTCGGGGCGATCGAGAAGGCCGTACGGTTCTACGAGGAGCCGCCCACCGAGGGCATGACCGTCACCACCCACTGGTCCGACATCCACCTGACCGCCGGCGACTGGGCCGAGGCCTTCGACGCGGCGGAGGGCGCCCCGCACAACGACGCGCGCGACCAGGTGTGGAACGAGCTGCTCACGATCCTGGTCGACAAGCACGAGGGTGATGCTCCGGAGGCGCTGCTCCGCAAGTCCCTTCGCCAGAACAGGGAGTTGCTGACCGCGTTCAACCGCGCGTGGCCGCTGCTTGAGGCGGCCGACCTGGTCTCGGACCTGTGGACGGTCCCCGCCTATCTGCGGATGTGCGCCCCCTGGCTGGACCGCGACGAGGTACGGACCCTGCAGCGGGCCGACGGCCAGGCCTGGACGGTGTCCGACCTGCCGCTCCTGGACGCGGCACGGCAGCGGCTCGGCGACCCGGAGACCTCCCGCCGCAGGCGCCGTAACGAGGCCACCGCCGCCGCCGAACGCGAGGGCATGGCCACGGTCGTGGAGAACCTGAGCGCGGTCGCCGACGACGAGTACGGCATGGGACTGGTGACGATGCTGCGCGGCGAGGACTTCCACCACGCCCTGGTCGACGAGAGCGCCCTTCAGGTGAGCGACCCCGACCTGCTCGCCGGCCCCTTCGCCCATGTCGTCGTGGACGAGGCACAGGAACTGACCGACGCGGAGTGGCAGATGCTGCTGCTGCGCTGCCCGTCCCGCAGCTTCACCATCGTCGGCGACCGCGCCCAGGCCAGGCACGGCTTCACGGAGTCCTGGCAGGAGAGGCTCCGGCGGGTGGGCCTCGACCGCGTCGAGATGGCCTCCCTCAGCATCAACTACCGCACCCCGGAAGAGATCATGAAGGAGGCCGAGCCGGTCATCCGCGCCGCCCTCCCCGACGCCAACGTCCCCACGTCGATCCGCAGCACCGGCGTCCCGGTCACCCACGGCCCGCTCTCGGACCTGCCCCAGACCCTTGACACCTGGCTCACCGCCCACCCCGACGGCATCGCCTGCGTCATCGGCGACCCCGGGTTCCGCTCGACCCCCCGGGTCCGCTCCCTGACCCCGGCACTCTCGAAGGGCCTGGAGTTCGACCTGGTGATCCTCGTGGACCCGCAGAACTTCGGGGAGGGCGTCGAGGGGGCGGTCGACCGGTACGTGGCGATGACCCGGGCGACGCAACAACTCGTGGTGCTCACGAGCTCATGAGGGGCGACGTCTTTGCGGCGTGCGGGACGCCTGTGACGGGAATCATCTTCACGAAACGCACATACGTCATGCAAGGTTCCGCTTAGCACTTCGGGTTTTTTCCACCCCTGAGTGACAAGTCGATCTTTGGCGTACTCAAGTGGGTGATCATGACCGCCTCCGCAACCGGCGTGGACGTACCCCCCGGCGTGGACGTCCCCCCGTCCCGCCGCACCGCCCGGATGGTGAGACGGCAGGCAGCCTGGAAGCCGGGCTTCCTGCCCCTTCTGATCACCGCGGCCCTCGCCTACGCCTTCTCCTCGGCGCTGTACTCGCCCAAGGCGACGCTGATGGGCTGGGTGGTCACCGTCCTGTGGACGCTGCCCGTCGTCAGCTCGCTGGTCGGCGTCACCGGAGCGGCCCTGACCCGCCGCAGGATCGCCCGCCAGCGCGGCTGGACCGAGGCGGCACCGGCGCTGCACGACCGCCTCGTCGTCCTCGTCCCGACCATCGGCCGCAACGACACCTACCCGGCACTGGAGCGCTCGGTGCTGTCGTACTGCGCGTTCCTGCCGCGCTGGTTCCCCGGCCTGCGCATCGACATCCTCACCGAGGAGGGCTGCGAGGCCGCCGACCGCATCGACGCCCTGGCCGCGCGCAGCCCCCTGATGCGGGTGGTCACCGTGCCGAAGGCCTACCGCACCCCGAACGGCACCCGCTTCAAGGCCCGCGCCAACCACTACGCCCACGAGCTGCGCATCGCCGAGGGCGAGGCCCTGGACGACGTATGGGTGCTGCACATGGACGACGACACCGGCGTCGGCCCCGACACCGCCGAACAGCTCGCCCGGTTCATCAACGCCCAGCGCCGCGCGGGCCCCGACGGCAAGCACCTCGCCCAGGGCATGCTGACCTATCCGCGCGAGAACGCCGTCAACCGGCTGACCTGGCTGGCCGACGCGATCCGTCCCGCCGACGACATCGCCCGCTTCGCCGTCCTCACCGGCGGCGGCACCCCACTGGCCGGGCTGCACGGCGAACTCCTGCTGCTGCGCGCGTCCATCGAGGCCACCATCGGCTGGGACTTCGGCCCCGACTCCATCTGCGAGGACGCCCACCTCGCCCTGGTCTTCGCCAGCCGCTACAAGGGCCGCAGCGACTGGTTCTCCGGCCGCAGCTACGGCGCGTCCCCCTCGACCATGCGGGACTTCCTCAAGCAGCGCGAGCGCTGGTCCTGGGGCCTGGTCGGCCTTGCCTTCAACCGCAGCCTGCCGCGCCGCTCCCGGGCCCTGCTCATGTACAGCGTGACGACCTGGGTGCTCGGCCCTTTCCAGCACGTCGGTGTGGTCCTCGCGGTCGGCGCGCTGCTCGGCGACCTCAACACCTCGCCCGTCACCCCGTGGATCCTGCCCCTGTGGGCGGTGACCATGGGCTACGCGGTCTGGATGTACTGGGAGGGCCTGAAGATCAACGCCTCGGTGTCGGCGGGCGGCCGCCGCCTGTGGTGGGAGCCGATCGCGGTGATCGCCCTGATGCCGTTCTTCGCGCTCTGGGAGGCGGCCGGCTCCTTCCGGGGCCTGCTGCGCTGCCTGCGGGGCGTCGAGAACCAGTTCGTCGTGATAGCGAAGCCGGCCTGAGGAATGCGCACCCGCTTCTACGGCCTTGTCGTGCCGGTTCGTCTCTACGGCGCTGTCGTGCTCGTGCTGCTGCTGACGGCCGGGTGCGTCTCCCCGGCGGCCGCACCGGTGACCCCGGTGGCCACGAGCCGGACCCCGGCTCCCGCGAAGGTCGCCCACCCCTGGCGCCCCGGCGACCCCCAACTCGGCGCACAGATCCTCTGGTACGCCTACCCCGGCGAGACGGACGCGTCCGTGCGCGCCGACGCGCTGCGCCTGGTGAACTACATGGTCCGCCGACAGATGAACGCGATGTCGGTGACCTTCCCGTTCACGACCACCGGTCCCACGGCGAGCCGCGTCGCCGCCTCCTCCGGGACGCCGTCCGTACGACACCTGGCGATGCTCCTCGACACCGCGGCGGCGGCCGGCCTGCGCATCACCGTGCGCCCCCTGCTCGACGAGAAGAGCCTGCTGGCCAAGGACCCCCTCGCCTGGCGCGGCTCCCTCGCCCCCGCCGACCGGGCGGCCTGGTTCCGCTCCTACGAGGCATTCCTCGCGCCCTGCCTCACCCTCGCGGCCCGGCACCACGCGAGCACCTTCGTCCTCGGCGTGGAGCTGACCTCGCTGGAGGACGACCCGCGCTGGCGCACGCTGATCACCAGGGCCCGCAAGAGGTTCACCGGTGAGCTGTCGTACGACGCCAACTGGGACGACTACGTCTCCCGGCACGTCCCCGTCCCCGTCGAACACCTGGGCGTGGACGCCTACTTCCCCCTCGACGGGCTCGGCGACGAGGCCACCGTGGCGCAGATCGCCGCGGGCTGGGAGCACTGGCTGGACCGCAAGAGCACCGGGACGCTGCCCCGGATCGTGCTGAGCGAGGTCGGCATCATCGCCGAGGACGGCGCCTACCGGCACCCGGCCGTCTGGAAGGGCGGCGGACAGAGCGGGGCGAAGCCCAATCCCACGGTCCAGAAACGCTGGTTCGAGGCGGCCTGCCAGGTCGCCCGGGCCCGCGACATGGCCGGCCTGTACTGGTGGAACCTCGACTTCCACGCCGACCCCGACGCGGCGGCCCCGTCGGACTCCCTCACCTCCTTCCTCGGCCGCCCCGCCGAGACCGCCCTCACCTCCTGCTTCCGGACCTGGCCGAGATGAACGAACAGCGCGACACGCTCCGCTTGATGATCCGCCCTCCCGTCGCCGCGCCGGACCAGGCGCCGGATTCCTCCGGTGAGGCGGCCGGAAGGCGGTACTCCGCCGTGGACGGGCTGCGGGGGGCGGCCGTACTGGCCGTGCTCCTGCACGACACCGGTGCGGGCGGACGGTGGTTCTCCTGGAGCGGCGCGGGCGTCGACGTCCTGCTGGTGCTCTCGGGTTTCCTCACCACCCTGCCCCTGCTCCGCAGGGCGACGGCGACCGGCAGGACCGGTGTCCTGGGCTTCCTGGCCCGCAGGACCAAGCGGCTGGGGCCCATCCTCCTGCTCTCGCTCGCCCTGACCCTCACGGTGTTCTGGGCACTCGGCCCGCCCGGGACCGTCCGCGGCCTCGCACGCCCCCTCCCGTCGGTGCTCCTCGGCTACGGCGGCTGGACCGACTGGCTCCACGGGCGCCCCCTGGACACGGTCCCCACTCCGGACGCACCGCTCGCCCCGCTGTGGCTGTTCGACCTCACCGCACGCTCCGTCCTGGCCTGGGCCCTTCTCCTGGCGTGCCTCTGCTTCCCGGCCCGCCGCAGGCTCACCGGGGTGGCACTGGCCGCGGCCCTGCTCACCGGGGCGGCGGTGGTGGCCGCGGCCCGCGGCATGCTGCCCGGCACCGACGTCGTCCCAGGCCTGCGGGCACTCACGCTGCCGGCCGGTGCCGGTGCCGCCTGCCTCGTCCACCTGGCCGAACGCGGCGGCCGCGCGCCGTCCCGCCGGGTCGCCGTACTGCTGACCGCGACCGGCATCGCCGCTACGGCGGTCATGGTGGTGTCGGCGGTCCTTCAGGGCGGCGGAGAGGGCGCGAACCGGTACCTGGGCGCGGTCGTACTGTCCTCGGCGCTCCTGACGGCGGCCCTCTGCGGAGACCAGGGCCCGTTGGCGAGGCTGCTCTCCACCGACCTCCTCACCGAGGTCGGCCGAATGTCGTACAGCCTCTTCCTCCTGCACCTCCCCGTGTACTGGCTCCTGCACCGAGGCCGGCCCGGACTGAGCCCACTCGCCCTGTTCCTGGTCGGAGGCGGGACCACCTGGTTCCTGGCCCTGCTCGCCCACTACCTCCTCAGTGAACGCCTGGGAGCCCGCCGCTGGCGCCCGCGGCGGGCCGTCGGCTGACCGCCGCTCCTAGTCGACGGGGGTCGGACCGTCGTCCGACCGCTTCTGCTTGCTGGTGGGCAGCTGGAGCAGGCCGCTGTCCTCGCCCTCCTCGGGGCGCCGGCCGTCCCCGTCCTGGCCGCTCAGGTTCTGCCGCACCGAGTCGAGGATCGTCAGGCCCTGGGACACCAGGCCGGCGGCGATCTCGCCGAGGCCGTCCGCGCCGTTGAGGACGTTGACGTTGGCGCCGGCCAGGCCGCCGGCCGCCTCCTTCACGATCTGCGGGAGCTGGTCGATGAGCATCCGGTCCAGCGCGACCCGGTCGTACGAGGCCGCGGCCTCGGCCTGGATCTTCATGCGCTGCGCCTCGGCGGCGGCGAGCACCCGGATCCGCTCGGCCTCGGCCTCGGCGGGCTTGACGATCTCGGCCACCAGCTGCTGCTGACGCAGCTTGGCCTGGCGCTGGGCCAGCTCGGTCTGGGCGGCGAGCACCTCCTGCTGGGCGTGGGCCTGCGCCAGCGGCCCGGCCTGGGCGGCCTGCGCCTGGGCGCGGTCCACCTCGGCGGAGTACTCCGCCCTCACGACTGCGGTCTGGCGGGCGTACTCGGCCTGCTTGCGGGCCGCCTCCTGCTCCGCCTCGGCCGAGGCCTGGGTGGCCTGGGCCTGGGCGATCTGAGCCTGCCGCTGGATGGCCGCCTTGTGCGGCGCGGACATCGCGTCGATGTAGCCGGCGTCGCCGTCGTCGATCGACTGGATCTGCAGGGAGTCCACGATCAGGCCGATCTTCGCCATCTCCGTCTTGGAGGTGTCCAGGACCTCCGCGGCCAGCTTCTGCCGTTCGGTGACGATCTCCTCGACCGTCATCGAGCCGATGATCGCCCGCAGGTGGCCGGCGAAGATACGGCCGGTCAGGACCGACATCTGGTCCTGGTCGGAGAGGAAGCGCTGGCCCGCGTTGATGATGCTCTCGTGGTCGTTGCCGACCTTGAACGCGATGACCGCGCGGACGTGCAGCGCGATGCCCTGCCGGGTCACACAGGTCTCGGTGACCTCGGCCTCGCACATCGACAGGGTCAGGAAGCGGGTCTTGCGGAAGAACGGGATCACGAACTTGCCGTGCCCCGTCACCACTCGGAACGGCGCGCCCCCCAGTCCCCGCCGGCCCCCCGAGATCAGCATCGCCTCGTCGGGAGCGGGGACGCGGTAACCGAACATGCTTGTACTCCTCAGTCGGCGCCGGCGGTGTCGCCGAGCGCGTCCAATGGATCCACCCACTCGATGACGCCGACCTCCCGGCATCCACGCGATTCGATCACGAGCACCGTCGCGCCCCGGGGCAGGGGATCCTCCGACCAGGCGAGGAACGTCTCGGACCCGCCTCTGACCCGCACCAGGACCTCACCGGGCCCCGCGGATCCGCGCGTTCCGATGAGGACCGTCCCCGTGCAGCCGATCACGGCCTCGTCCTGCGGCATCACCGGCCGTCCTCCTCATCCTGGCCCCAGGATTCCGACGATAGACCCAGTCGGACCAGGACCCAACGGGCAGCGGTACTCCGGTGTGCTGCCGGCACCGTGGCCACCGGTGAGCGGGGAAAGGGGGCGTTACGGAGCGACCACGACCTCCGCCAAGGCGGATCGCAGCGCAGGGGGAGGCAGCTGGTCGGTGACCAGGACGTCGACGATCGACAGGTCGCCGAGGGCCATGGCCTTCTTGCGGTCGAACTTGGTGTGGTCGGCGGCGACCACGACCCGGTCCGCGAGGTCGAGAAGTGTGCGGCGTACCTCGACTTCGGCGGGATCGAAGTAGGTGATCCCGCGGTCGACGGACAGTCCTCCGCAGCCGAGGATCATCAGATCCAGATGGATCTGAGGCCGTTCCTGTGCGGCCGTGGAGGCCACCAGGCTCAGTTCGGGCGTCATGAGCCCGCCCAGGACGAGGACCCGGCTCCTCGTGTCGCGCAGTTCGAACGCCGCGTGGAGCGAGTTGGTGATCACGGTCAGATCGTCCCGGTCGGCGAGTTCCGCGGCGACGGCGGTACAGGTGGTGCCGGTGTCGATGCCCACCGAGGCACCTGGCTCGACCAGGTCCGCCACGGCCCGCGCGATCTTCGACTTCTCGGACGTCATCGTCGAGGACCGGGACCCGTAGGCGGGCGCCCGGCGTGGCACGGCGCCGCCATGGACCCGGTCCAACAGCCCGGCTTGATCGAGCTCGGCCAGGTCGCGGCGGATCGTCATGCCGGAAACGCCGAAGCGCTCCGCGAGTGTGTTGACGTCGACCTGCCGGGATTCCTGCAAGGCGCTGAGGATGGCTCGCTGTCGGGAGTTGCGCACGGGTTCCTTCTCGCCTTGAGCCACGCTCATCACGCTATCCGGCTTCCTGTCCTCGGGTTCGACCAGGGGTGACCCATGCTGCCACCCCGCCGGGAGCGGGTGCAGTGTTCATATGAACACCGCACCCATTGACCTTCCTTCTAACTGAGGCTACGGTCCGAGTCACCCAATGTTCATTCGAACACCGTCGTTCGGAGGTCCTCATGGCTGTGCCCATCAAAGCCGGCATGGAGAAGGTGCCTGGCGGGCTGATGCTCGTCCCGATGCTCGTCGGAGCCGCGGTGCACACGGCGGCGCCGGGCTCCGGAGAGTTCTTCGGCTCCTTCACCGGGGCCCTGTACACGGGCCTGCCCGCGATCCTGGCCGTCTTCTACGTGTGTCTGGGCTCGACCCTGGACGTGAAGGCGACGCCCTACATCGCCAAGAAGGGCGGTGTGCTGCTGGGGACCAAGGTCCTGTTCGCGCTGGTCGTCGGTGTCGTCCTGGGCAGGTTGCTCGGCGAATCGCCGGTCAGCGGTGGAGTCTTCGCGGGGTTGTCGACGCTGGCGGTCGTGGCGGCGCTGAACGACACCAACGGCGGCCTCTACATGTCGCTGATGGCCCAGTTCGGGCGCAAGCGCGACGTCGGCGCCTACAGCGTCATGAGCCTGGAGTCCGGGCCCTTCCTCACCATGGTCACGCTCGGCGTCGCCGGGCTGTCCGCCTTCCCCTGGCAGACCCTGGTGGGGGCGATCCTGCCCCTGGTGCTCGGGATGCTCCTCGGCAATCTCGATCCCGAGATGCGGCGCTTCCTGGCCCCCGCAGTGCCCGCCCTCGTGCCGTTCCTCGGACTGTCACTGGGACTCACGCTCAACCTGACCGCCGTCTGGGAAGCAGGCCTGCTGGGGGTCGGGCTGGGGCTGTTCGTGGTGCTGGTCGGCGGGGCGGTGCTGCTGCTGGCCGACAAGGTGAGCGGGGGCGACGGCATCGCGGGTCTGGCAGCGGCGACCACCGCGGGCAACGCGGCAGTGGTCCCCTCGATCGTGGCGGCCGCCAATCCCGTCTACGCGCCGGCCGCCGAGTACGCGACCGTGCTCGTGGCTTCATCGGTCGTGGTGACCTCGATCCTGTGTCCGCTGATCACCGTCTTCTGGGCCCGCCGGATCCTGAAGCAGCCCGCCACGGCCGAAGGGACCGGCCATGCGACAGCCGACGGCGAAGGGCCGTCCTCCGCCCCGCCTCACATGGCCGGCGCGCGCGGGGAGGCCGCCGCACAGCACGACGGCACCTGAGACGAACGACCCCCACACCGCAGTCGTCGAGAAACGGAGAGCACATGCGTGACCAGCGGGTCGTGCGCTGCACCTACTACCTGGAATCGGAGATCGACCCGGAACAGGCTGCCGCGGCCATGGCCGGGGAGCAGTCCAGCGGCACCTTCGTCGCGGTGCCCGGCGAGTCCCCCCGTATCCGCGAACGGCATGCGGCGCGGGTCGTCAGCGTGCGGGAGCTGGGCGCGCGCAGCCCGTCGTTGCCGTCGCGTTCCCGCCCCGAGGCGGTGCGGGCCGCTCTTGTGGTGGTCGAGTTCCCGATGGAGAACATCGGGACCGACCTGGCGACCCTGCAGACCACCGTCGCGGGCAACCTCTTCGAGCTGGGTGAGCTGTTCGCCTGCCGCCTGGAGGACATCGAGCTGCCGGACGAGTTCGTCGCCGCTCACCCGGGTCCGGCGTTCGGCATCCCGGGCACCCGCAGGCTGATGGGAGGTACCGAGGGCGTCATGATCGGCACCATCATCAAGCCGAACGTCGGTCTGGACGAGAGCGAGTTCCGCCTGACCGTACGGGAGTTGGCCAGGGCGTCGGTCGACCTGATCAAGGACGACGAGCTGATGACCGATCCGGCGTACCTCCCGCTGGAGCGCCGGGTCGCCGTGGCCACCGAAGAGATCCGGGAGGCCGAGCAGATCACCGGCCACCCCGTCATGTACGCCTTCAACATCACGGGGGACCTCGCCGGGCTCCGCCGACGCCACGACCTGGTGGTCGGGGCGGGCGGCCGGTGCGTGATGCTCAACGTCCCCGTCATGGGACTGCCCGCGCTGGCCTGGCTGCGGGAGTTCTCCGAAGTCCCCGTGCACGGACACCGCGCCGGTCTGGCCGCGTCGATGCGCTCACCGGCGCTGGGGATGTCGTACCGGGTGTGGCAGCAACTGGCCCGACTCGCAGGAGCCGACCATCTGCACGTCAGCGGTCTCGGCAGCAAGTTCTACGAGAGTGACGAGGAGGTCGCGGCCCACGTCCGCAGCCTGCTCGAGCCCCTGGGCAAGACGCTGAGTCCGGTGCCGACCCTGTCGTCCGGCCAGAACGTCACCACCCCGGCACCGACCTTCACCGCGGTCGGCTCGACCGACCTTCTGATGCTCGCGGGCGGAGGCGTGGCCGCGCATCCCGACGGACCGGCGGCCGGCGTGCGCAGTCTCCGGGCCGCCTGGGCGGCCGCCGTCGACGGTGTTCCCCTGGAAGCGGCGGCACACGCGGCGGCCGAGGCAGGCGACCCGGCGCTGCTGCACGCGGGGCGGGCGTTCGGAGGTGTGGCCTGACATGACGTACGTCAGTTTCGTGGCCGACGACCTGACCGGTGCCGGCGATGTCCTCGCACAGGCCCACCGGCACGGTCTCGACGCCGTGCTCGTCATCGGGGACGGCAGCCGGCCGCTCCCCACCGACTGCGATGTCGTCGGGATCGCCGGACCGTCGCGTTCGCTCGGCGGGCCGGCCTTCGACGAGCTGGTGCGCGCACAGCTGGAACAGATCGCCACCGCCGATGCCCAGGTGCTGATCTACAAGGTCTGCTCCACCTTCGACAGCGCCCCCGCACGCGGCAGCATCGGCAGAGGCATCGAGCTGCTGCACGAGCGCTTCCCCCACCACGGCCCGGTCGCGGTCGCACCGGCACAGCCGGGCTTCGGCCGGTACACCGCCTTCAGCAACCACTTCGCCGGCTACTCCGGCGACGCCTACCGCCTCGACCGGCATCCCGTCATGGCGCAGCATCCCTCGACCCCGATGCACGAGGCCGACCTGCGACAGGTGATCGCCGGGCAACTGCGCACCGGCGAGGTCCCCGGGGCCATCCACCTCCCCGCCTACACCGTTGGTTCCTTCGACGAGCGGTGGACGAGCCTGCGCCACTCCGGCCGGGCCGCCTTCGTCGTGGACGCCGTCGAGGACGGCCACCTCGACACCCTCGCGCTGGCACTGCGAGAGGACGACACCCGGCAGGGCCCGGCGATCGTGGTCGGCTCCGGCGGTGTCATGGCCGCCCTCGCCCGCACCGCCACCAAGCGGTCCGACGTGGCCGACAGCGCCCAGCCCGCCTCCGGGCCGGTCCTGGCCGTCAGCGCGTCGGCCTCCAGCACGACGGACGCACAGATCGCCGACGCCGTCGCACACGGCTGGGCCGAGCTGCCCGTGCCCGCGCAGTTGCTCAACGGACAGGATCCCTCCCTGCTGGACGATCTGGAGAAGCGCTCGGCCGCCCTGCTCGCGGCCGGACGGAACGTCATCGTGCACACCACACGCGGTACCCAGGACCCCCGCTACGCCGCGGCCGGTCCCCTCGACGCCGCCCACGTGGGCGGGCTCCTGGGCACCCTGGCCGGAAACATGGCCGTCAAGGGCCTCACCCGGGACGTCGCCGTGCTCGGCGGCGACACCTCCAGCCACGCACTGCTGACCATGGGGGTGAGCGAGCTGCGCGTCGCCACCCAGTTCGTCACGGCCGCCCCCGTCTGCCGCACCGACAGCGAGGCCGCCGTGGCCGGTTGCAGGCTGCTGCTCAAGGGCGGACAGGTCGGTCCGGTCGACGTCCTCGAACGCTTCGCGCGGCCGCATCCCGCTGTGACTTGACCCACCGGCCGTCCGGGCCACCAGTCATCCCGCTACGTACGAGACATGTACGAGACATGTACGAGACATGTACGAGACATGTACGAGACACGAAGGAGTGTGCATTCATGAGGGCAGTCGTCAAAGCAGTCGCGGACAGGGGAGTCGAGTACGTCGCCGACGCGCCCGAGCCGAAGGCCGGCGACGGCGCGGTCGTGGTGGAGATCGCGGCGGCCTCGTTGTGCGGCACCGACCGCGAGTGCTACGAGTGGTCGCCGGCGGCCCAGGCGTTCAACCTGGGACTGCCCGTCGTACTGGGCCACGAAGCGGCGGGCACCGTCGTCGAGGTGGGCGCCGGGGTGGAGCACCTGCGCGTCGGTGACCGCGTCGCTCTCGAAAGCCACCTGGCGTGCGGTCAGTGCTTCGCCTGCCGGACCGGGGACGCCCACACCTGCGAGCGCACACAGATCCTGGGCATGCACTTCGACGGGGTCTTCGCCGAACGCGTCGCCGTGCCCCACCGCATCTGCGTCCCCCTTCCCGACAGCGTGCCCTTGGAGACCGGCGCGCTCCTGGAATCGGCCGGTGTCGCGGTACATGCCATTCAGCGAGCCGGATACTCGGTGGCCGGCCGCGGCGTTCTGGTCAGCGGCGCCGGGCCGGTGGGCATGGTCGTCGCGCGGCTGGCATCGCTCATGGGCGCCGCCTACGTGATCGTGATCGAGCCGAATCCGTTCCGCCGCGCCGAAGCCGAACGGCTCGGAGTGATCACGATGGAGCCCGGAGAGGGTGTCGCCGAGCGCAGCCGCCAACTCAGCGGCCACCGCGGCGGAGCCGACGTCGCCTTCGAATGCTCGGGAGCGGCCGCCGCACTCCCCTCCCTCTTCGACGCCGTGCGCCGAGAAGGAACGGTCGTGACCGTGGGACACCCGGGCCGGCCGGTGCCGATCGACGTCGCCGCCCAGATCAACAAACGGGGCATCACACTGCGCGGCATCTTCGGCCGCCGCCTGTGGGAAACCTGGGAGCAGACGCTGCTCCTGCTCAATTCCGGACGCCTGGACCTGGACTGGCTGATCACGCACCGACTGCAACTGAGCCAGGTCGACCAGGCGATCGAGCTCCTCACGGGGGATGCCTGCAAGGTGCTCCTGGTTCCGGGGCTGGGCTGACTCCTCCGGGTGAAGAGGGGGCGCTTCTTCACCCAGTCAGATGTCCAGCCGCCGCGGATCACCGGGAACCGTCCGTATCCAGGAGCGCAGTTTCCAGCAGACCGCGACGGGCCCTACGAGCATGCAAAGCATCCACAGGCCCACGCTGGCGGGGGAGATCATGTAGTACTCCCACCGCTCCGGAAGCAGGGCTGGAAGCGCGATCGCCAGCATGAGGGCAAGCCACGTGCCTATCACCGTGAGTACGGCCTTGGACACGATTACCGCTCTCCGCATTGCATTCCCCACCTTCGATGTTCTCCTTCGGCCGTAGGTCTCTATCAGGTCGATCACGGGTCCCTGTGGACGCCTGTCAACTAGCGGCGGACCTCGACTGACTGTCTGCCGACCCCTTGTTGAAATCGGCAGTCAGTCGTCTTCGGGAGGACCACCGGGCCTGTCCGTACGGATGAGAATCCCGGGGGAGTCCGGATCGACCTCGCCTGTGTAGTGGTCTGGCCAGAAATAGCGGCGAGTATGCGGCAGCGGCACTTCCACGAGCCGGCCCTCGTGCATCATCCACAGGCCGAAGCAGTCATCTTCCTCGTCGTGGATCAGCACTTGTACAGAGTGTGGCGACGGCCACGGCAGCGACTCGAGATGTTTCAGCAGTCCGGTCCAACGACTCCGTCGCACGAACTCGATGGCCCAGCCGCCGAACATGCCATGCCCGATATCGGAGAACTGGCCACCCCACTCACGACTGTCGTCCGGCTGGGTCAGCGGTTCCATGATCTCTCTTGCGCCACTGGCCAGCACGATGACCTCGGCGAATCTGCTCATGGGTGAGTATCACCAGACGCCAGGCAGGAACTGCAATCGGGTTCCGTCACTGGAGCCGCTCGATGTCGTCGTTGGTCGCGGCCCAGCTGGCCAGCAGGTTCAGGGCGTCCTGCGAGGGTGAGTGGGGTTCAGCGGTGTAGGTGAGGAGGAACTGGCTGGGGCCGTCGGGGAGCGGGAAGGTTTCGAAGGGCAGGTCGAGGTCGCCGACAACCGGGTGGTGGAGGAGCTTCACGCCGGTGGTGTGCATCCGGACGTTGTGGGCCGCCCAGCGGCGACGGAATTCCTCACTGCGGGTGGACAGCTCCCCGATCAGGTCCGTCAGCCGCCGGTCGTAGAGGTCCCGGCCGGCCTCGGCGCGCAGCATGGCAACCGTGTCATTGGCGACCTCGTCCCAGTGGCGGAAGAACTCGGTCGCGTGCGGGCTGAGAAAGACGAACCGGGCGTTGTTCGGCGGCCGTACCGGGTCGGCGTAGACGGGGGAGAACAGGGCGCGCCCGAGGTGATTGGCGGCCAGGATGTCCCCGCGTCCGCTGAGGATGAACGCGGGTGTGCCGTCCATCGAGTCGAGGACGCGCTGCACCGCGGGCCGTACACGCAGCTGGGCCGGGCGGCGGCGTGGCGGGCGGGTCGTGCCGGCCCCGCGCAGGAGGTCGAGCAGGTGGATGCGTTCGGCCTCGTCGAGCTGCAGCGCTTGCGCGATGCCTTCGATGACGCTCTCGGAGACGCCGGTGGCGTTGCCGCGCTCCAACCGGGTGTAGTACTCGCTGGAGATGCCCGCGAGGAGGGCGACCTCCTCGCGGCGCAGCCCGGTGACCCGTCGGCGCTCTCCGCCGTACAGGGGCAGTCCGGCCTGCTCGGGGGTGACCCTGGCGCGCCGCGTACCGAGGAATTCCCGGATCTCCGCGCGGAAATCATCACGGATATCGCGGATATCGCGGATATCGCGGATGTCGCGGTTGGTGCCGTTGGGGTCGTTTCTGCCTGCCATGCGCTTCACTCTACGAGCGCGTCCGCCGGGTTGGGGGTCCCTGTCAGTGACCCCCTCATGAGGGACTCCCACCCCCGTGTGACAGCCGGTTTTCTTGGTGGTGCACAGCCTGCGGTGGTGTGAACCGTCCAGACAGACGGCGCTCGTGCCGCCGCTCCCATCCCTCTCTGCGGCGCTGTCGGCGCTGCAGGCATCACCCCCGCAGACAGCGGGTGCCGGATCTCGGCGCCTGAAAGGAAACCCCCATGAGCAAGGTCATTCTCGTCACCGGTGCCGGACGCGGTCTGGGCACCGACATCGCCCGGGAGGCCCTCGCCGCCGGCTACCAGGTCGTCGCCACCGGCCGCCGCCCCGACGAGGTCGAGAAGACCCTGGGCGGACCGCAGGACAATCTGCTGGTCACCAGGCTCGACGTCACCAGCCTGGAGGACGCCGAGGCCGCCGCGCAGACAGCCGTCGACCGCTTCGGCCGCATCGACGTCCTGATCAACAACGCCGGGAACCTCTTCACCGGCTACTTCGAGGAGATCTCGCCCGCGCAGATGCGCCGGCAGTTCGAGACCAACCTCTTCGGCCCGATGAACGTCACCCGCGCCGTCCTTCCCCACATGCGAGCACAGCGCGCCGGCCACGTCATCACCATCACCTCGACCGCCGGGCTGGTCGGCATGGAGTTCACCTCCGCCTACGCCGCCTCCAAGTTCGCGGAAGAGGGCTGGATGGAGTCCCTGCGCTACGACGTCGAGCCGTACAACATCCACACCACGATCGTGGAGCCCGGCTACTTCCGCACCGAACTCCTCGTGGACGGCTCCACCAACTGGCCCGAGCTGTCCATCGACGACTACGCCCCGCGCACCGCCCCGCGGATCGAGGGCATGAAGAGCATGAACGGCCGGCAGCCCGGCGACCCGGCCAAGCTCGCCCGCGCCCTGCTGACCCTCGTCGGCCAGGACACGCCGCTGCTGCGATTCGTCGCCGGTGCGGACGCCATCGAGGCTGCCGAGGCCAAGGCGAAGGAGCTCCTTGCCCAGGCCGAGGCATCCCGCGAGCTGGGCGACAGCCTGGCCTACGACGACATCCACGTCTGAGCACCACGCCAGGCCGAGGCCGGCAGCCACCGGATGCGCCTACAGCCCGACTCGCGACCCGGCCGACGACGCCCGCGCCGACAGCGCGCGGTTACGCCCGGCACGGTCCGCCAACTGGTGGCGCACCCCCTACGCACGACCGCCGACCGGCCTGACGGCCGTCACGACAAGGAGTACCTGATGCAGCACGTATCCCTGGGCGGGCTCGATGTCTCCCGCATCGGCCTGGGAGCCATGACCATGGCCGGCACCTACACCACGGGCGGGGGCCTCGATGACGCCGAGTCGATCCGCACCATCCACCGGGCCCTGGACCTCGGCGTCACCCACATCGACACCGCCGAGATCTACGGCCCCTTCCACAGCGAGGAACTCGTCGGCAAGGCCATCAAGGGCCACCGCGACGACGTCGTCATCGCGACGAAGTTCGGCCTCGTCTCGCACGCCGGCGACGGCCCCGGCGTCATCGACAGCAGCCCCGCCAACGTGAGGACCGCCGTCGAAGGCTCACTCCTGCGGCTCGGCACCGACCACATCGACCTCTATTACCAGCACCGCGTTGACCCGAAGACCCCCATCGAGGAGACCGTCGGCGCGCTGGCGGAGCTGGTCGCCGAGGGCAAGGTGCGCCACATCGGACTCTCCGAGGCCGGCCCCGCCACGATCCGCCGGGCACACGCCGTCCATCCGGTGGCCGCGCTGCAGACCGAATACTCCCTGTGGACGCGTGACGTCGAGGCCGAAATCCTCCCGCTGCTGCGCGAGCTCGGCATCGGGTTCGTGCCCTATTCACCGCTCGGACATGGCCTGCTGACCGGGCAGATCCGCACCGTCGACGACTTCGCCGACGACGACTGGCGCAAGACCAACCCGCGCTTCACGGGCGAGAACTTCCAGCGCAACCTGCGCATCGTCGACGAAGTACGGGCAATCGGCGCCGAGATCGGAGCCACCCCGGCACAGACCGCACTGGCCTGGCTGCTGACCCGAGGCGACGACATCGCCCCCATCCCCGGAACCCGGCGAGTCGCACGCGTCGAGGAGAACACCGCCGCCGACGCCATCGAACTCAGCGCCACTCAGCTCGACCGACTGAACAACCTCACACCGGCCGCGGGTGAACGCCACAACGAGGCGAACATGGCCACCGTCGACCGGTGATCTGACTGACCCGCCGCCCCCGATCAACCCGCATCCGTTCACATTTCACTGATCACTGAAAAGGTTCTTCACCATGTCCAAGGTTCTCCTTGTCGTCGGTCACCCCGACCTGTCCCAGTCGAAGGCCAACAAGGCGCTGGTGGACGCCGTCCGCGACCTGGCCCACGTCACCGTGCACGACCTCTACGCCACCTACCCCGACTTCCAGATCGACGCCGC
The DNA here is from genome assembly GCF_042893155.1 of Streptomyces sp. NPDC001668. Classification (NCBI taxonomy): domain Bacteria; kingdom Bacillati; phylum Actinomycetota; class Actinomycetes; order Kitasatosporales; family Streptomycetaceae; genus Streptomyces; species Streptomyces sp. NPDC001668. Next base: position 62,105 of record NZ_JBIAUQ010000016.1, on the reverse strand, counting down.
CGCCGAGCAGGCACTGCTGGCCGACCACGATGTGATCGTCTTCCAGCACCCTGTGTTCTGGTACAACACCACCCCTCTGTTCAAGCAGTGGCAGGACAAGGTCTTCACCCTCGGCTGGGCCTTCACCATGGACGGCTCCGCCTCGCGGCTGGCCGGCAAGAAGGCCGTCGTCGCCGTCACCGCCGGCGTCCCCGCCGACCACTACACCCCCGAAGGCTCGAACCAGGCCACCATCGAAACCCTCCTCAGCAACTGGCACGCCACCCTGCGGCTGTGCCAGTTCGACATCCAGCCGATGGTCAAGCTGTACGGCACCGCCTTCGGCCTCTCTGACCAGGACCTGAACACCGCCGCCAAGCAGTACAACGAACTGCTCGCCTCCTTCGCCGCCTGACCGCACTCTCTCACTCCTCGCCTCGGCCGCAGCGGTGGCTGTCATCATCATGGGATGGCAGACGGGCTCCACCCCGAGATCATCTTGAGGTTCCACGGGCTGTGTCTGGTGAAGCCGGTCAGCGATGAGGACTGGTACATGGGCAGTCTGAACGAGGATGGCAGTGTCCACTGCTGAAGCGCTACCGCGACCTGTACGAGGCGTTGCGCGGTCTGTAGTTCCGTCGGCCTTGCTCCAGGCCGACACAGCGAGACCCGTCTCAGCTTCCGTCTCATTCAGCGCCGTTCAATTCGGAGGCCTCCTCCCGCAGCTGTCGGACGACGGCTCGGCGTCCGGGGCTGACCTCGATGAGGCCGTCATTCTTGAGTCGAGTGAAGGCGCGGTGAGCGGTGCCGACCAAGACTCCAGGGGCCTGGGCGATGTCGCCCCCAGCACCTTGATGGTCCGGCCGCCTCACACTGGCCGCACAGGGCCTCTGCTCCGTCCTCGGTGACGGCCTGGCGGTCAGAGGTGGCCAAGCTCGGTCATGTTGTACGCACGACCGTCGTTGGAGTGCTCCACGAAGAGTTCGAGACGGTCGAGGTTGAGACGGGCGTAGGTGAGTGGGTCACGTCCGGCGTGGACCCGGACCTGGAAGCCGGCCCCCTTGGGGCGGATGCTGCCGCGCTGACGTCGCTTGTTCTTGGTGTTCGCCATGGTTCTACGACAAACAGCGCGCCTACCTCTGAGAGGTAAACGCGCTGGTCAGGCATGGTGCCCCCCGGCAGGATTCGAACCTGCGACACCCGCTTTAGGAGTGGGATTGGATCCTTGCCGGGGGATGCCTGGCGCTGCCACGCAGTGCTGTTCGTCCGCTCACGCATCGCTCACGCGCTGCAGGCTACTAAGCAGCGCGTGGTCAGACCTGGCCGAGGTCGATCTCCACCGGGAAGGGGGCCGCTACCTTGAGGACGCCGGTGAACACGTCGCCGTCCCGGTAGGTCTTCGTCGCGGGGTCGAGAACGTAGGTGTACACCAGAGGAACGCCTGTCACGGCCTGCTCGATCCGCCAGTAGAAGCCGATGCCTGCCTTGGCGTACTGGTCGACCTTCACGATCCGGTCGGTGGTCTCCGAGCCCGGCGACACCACCTCCACGACCAGCAGCACGTGCTCAGGGCGGGTGGGGGTGATGTCGATCGTGTCCGCGCGGTACACGACGACGTCCGGGCGGCGATTGGTGAGCGGGACGTCCTGAAGCCTGACGTCGAAGTCCGTGTCGGCGTTCCACTCCGGGCCCGCGCCGGCATCCAGGGCGTTCGCCAGAATCCGAGCGAGCCGGTTGTGCCGCTTGGACGCGCTCGGACTCACGACGACCATCCCGTCCACGATCTCGATGCCGGCGCACTGCTCCTCGGACCAGGACTCGTATTCCTCCGCCGTGATCTGCTCATGCATCCACGCCGGGGCCATCATCTCGGCCGTCATGAAGCACCTCCCGGACACTGTGCTGCGGGGCCTGATCCCGCTGGATTCAGCGTACTGTCTGCCGTCCGTCCGGCACGCTGATCTCGCTCACGCCCCTCCCCGTCGACCGGCATCCGCGTAGTAGCCGAGACCGCTGCATGGGCGCTCATCGATCTGGTACGCACCCCTGGCGTGCGCCCAGCGCATCAAGTGGACCCTCCGCGCACTCTGCCCTGGTTTCCCTGACAACTGCTTATCTGGAACAGCTGATTCGCACGGATCAGAAACAGATCAAGTGGTGCGGAGAAGGAGAGGAGGGCCCTTTGACGCCGCAGTCTCCATCCCAGGGCCTGGAGGGGTGGCCCGCTCGCAGCTTCCTCGGTGGTCTGTCGGAACCCGTCCGCACCAAGCTGCTCGGGGTCGGTACCCGCTGCCGTTACGTACCCGAAGAGATCCTGATCCGTGAGGGTGACCTCTCCAACCATGTGGTGCTCTTGCGCTCCGGATTCGTCAAGGTCACCGCTCGTCTGGACAACGGCCACGAGGCGTTGCTCGCCATCCGCGTCGGAGGGGACATAGTCGGCGAGATGGCCGCCATGGACGACGGTGCGCCGAGGTCGGCCACGGTCACCGCCTGCGGAGAGATCGTCGCCAGCATCGTCCGCGAGTCCGACCTCCGGTCCTTCCTCGAATCCCACCCCGAGGCGGCGCGCGCGGTCAACCGGATCGTCGTGCAGCGGCTGCGCTGGTCGAACCAACGGCGACTGCCCCTGGTGCGGGGGCCATCCCGAGATGCCTCTGGGTGTCCGGCTGAGTGTGGCCAACGGCGCCCTGCTCCGCTGGAAGCCGCGCGCCTGCAAGGACTGCACGCAGAAGGAAGCTGCCCGCGTGCACGGCCTTCACGTTCGGACGTGCGCCCGCTGTACGCCGATGGTGCAGTGCCCGGACGCCCGCGCCCTGCACGTCCTGTCCACCCGAGTTCCCGCTTCGGACCGGGGTGAGCCCGGCGGGATGAGGCCCGCCGCGGCGCCCACCCCCGAGGGCCTGCGGCGGGTCACTCGAAGAACTTCTGCGGCTGGACGCCGAGAGCGTCGGCAAGCAGCAGCAGATCGTCGAGGCTCGGAACACGTTGCCCGTACTCCCAGCGCTGGATGGTCCGGTGGTCCCGGCCGACGCGGTTGCCGAGCTGTAACTGGGTGAGGCCGGCGTGGTGGCGGGCGGCTCGGATGCGTGCCCCGACCTGCTGTCGGCGGGGGGTGAGCCAGTCGGGGAGTGGGTCAAGGGGCACCCGCCCACGTTGGAGTGATCATGGTCTCGACTCAGTCAAGGCGTCCCGCCCCGGAGGTGAAAACCTCCGGGGCGGTCTACGTTGGTACGTACAGAGGCCCTCGCCGACAGTCTCGGCGAGGGCCTCGTCCTGTCGGGCAATCCTCCCCAGGTGCCGCGACAGGTCCGCGAGAGGCGCGTCTCAGACGTTCGTGGGGGAGGCACGCCTGCCCCTCTCGTGCGCGCAACTCTACGTGTCTATTGAACGTTGTCCAGTCACCCGTGCGGGTGAGGCCGGTTCATGATCGCGCGGGGATGTGGCATTCATGTGGCATTGGATCATGAAGCGGGGCCCCCGTTCGAATAGAACGAGGAGCCCGTACCCACTCTGACCTGCTACGCAAGCTGTGCTCCCGGCAGGATTCGAACCTGCGACACCCGCTTTAGGAGTCTTCCTTGGGCGGGGCTGTGACCTGCGGAAACGTCGACTGTGTGGCTCCTAGCCTGGGAAAACACCCCTCCGTAGTTCTCACGTGTTCGCGGGGTTTCCCGGCCTCATGTGTGCTGAATCCGTACCGCAGGCCAGCCCATCTACGTTTACTGCTGTCACCGTCGCCACAGCACTTTGGCTCTGCGCTCACTTCCGTATCCCAGGCCGTGCCGGTAGATCTCAGCCACCCAGTAGCGACCGTCGTTGCCTCGAGCGAAAACCCCAGAGTCCACGAGGAAGTCCGCCTCCTGCACTGAGATTCCGACCTCCTCCAGATCGAAAGGCACCGTCACTGGCTGACGTACCTGCTGTAGTCGGCTCAACAACTCGCCGACTTCCTGGTTCTCTTGCTGAATGGAGTCGATCTTGTTCGTACTGCATGCGAGTAGTGCCTTGCGCATAGCTCCGGGCACCAATACGCGGTCCTCCCACGCCGTCTGAGGAATCGACAACTGCGCCGCCTCGGACAGAAACACGACGACGTCCCTGGCCTGCACCTGGTCATTGAAGTCTCCGAGAGCTGCAGGCACCCACAGGTGTGAACGTGCTTCCTTGGACTTTTCCGTCCCCATCTTCCAGCCCCAGACTGGAATGAGGGTCTCCACCAGCTCGTCGTAGGACAGTTCGGTGATCTGGGATTCGGCCAAGGGCGTAGGCAGCGCGCCGGCGTGAGCGGTGACCCACAGCGCGAGCCGCAGTGCCTCTTCCTTGTCCCAGCGCAGTGCATAGGGCTCGTACCGGGCCAGCAGCTGCCCGCTGTTTTGGCGCACTGCCCGTGTCACTAGATCCTGACGGACGAAGACCACCAGCCCAAGAGGGCGCCCCCGCAGCGAGCGCAGCCAGGCGAGCACGTCGATCAGCAGCACGCGCAGTGCCGTTCGCTTGGACTCGTTGTCGAGCGACTGCAGCAGGTCCTCGAGCCCGTCGATGACGAACACTGCCCGCGCTCGTTTGCCGAGCTCGGTCAGAGCGGCTTCCGCGCCGCTACTGTCCGGCGGATGTACACCTGCCGCAATGGCCAGGCACTCCAGCCACAAATGCCGCCATTGGAGTTCGTCTTGCGCATCAAGCGTCGTGAGTCCTCTTTTCAGCCGGTCCTTGATTTCTTGAGAGGTGGCAGCCCGGCCCGACTCCCCGCCGTGCCCAGTTACAAACGCGTCCCGCAAGTCCTGAGTCGTGAGGTCGTCATACTCCAGGTTGTCCGATTCGAGCACCGGAACCACGGGCACGCCCAGTTGAACGTCGTTGATGCCGGACTGCTCGGCAAACTTGTCCCAAGACTGGGCTGCACATGCCTTCGCGTACATGAAGGTTTTGCCGGCGCCTTTGGCGCCGACCACGAGCGCCTGGGGCGGCTCTGTGCGGTGGTCTCCCAGCAGCCTGCGTAGCGGATCGGTCACCAGGAAGCCGCTGGCCGACGACATGCCTTCTCGCTCGGCGTAGACGTACCGCTGAGCCGTTTCCGCTAGTCGGCGGCGAAGCGTGGTGAGGCCGACGGTGTCCAAGAGCTCCTTTGAACCGGACGCAGTCGGAGAGTCCAAAGTGGGCATGATCGGCTCTAGAACTTCGGCAACTTTGCAACTCTCTAGTACTCGCATCACGGCGTCCCAGGAGGAGGGGAGAGCGAGTAGCTCTTCTCGAAACGGGCTGAGCAGAGGCTGAGAAAGGAGGTCAGTGTCTACTTCGCCGGTGTCGTGAGTATCTGTATCTGGCTCATCGTTGGGGCGTCTGAGTGATGCGAACAGGGCACTGCCAAGTTCACTACGTGCACGTTCCGCTTGGTCCTCGTGTACGTCCTGCCGATACTGAGTGATGATCACAGAGCTTGCCGGGTCGACACCCTGCACCGTCGGCGCCCGGTGTCCCAGCTGCCGCAGTAGCCTCTCGGTTCCCGCCAGCGACTGATGGCTCAAGGTGGTGACGAAAACACGCTGGACACGGGGGTCGAGTAGTACAGGGGCGGACAACTCGGTTGCTCCTGCACGCAGGTCCACGACGATGGTGTCTGCACCGACGCGGGCGGCGAGTGCCACGAGTGCTTCGGTCAGGAAGTATGGGGAGCGGCCCGGCGTCAGTAGATCTTCTGGGTCGATCCGGGGTGGGCCCAGCAGTGGCCTGCGACTGGCAGGGACCACGGTCACGCGCCCCCCGCTGGTGTACCGTCCGACCTGCTGATTTGGCAGATACGCTGCGGCGATGTCTACGGCCGTCGACCAGCTGCCGTCCTCGCCTCCTTGCAAGAGAGCGAGCAGGTCCTCGTAACAGAAGTCGAGCTGACCCCCTTGGGCTCGGTGCATCCATGTGATTCCGGGAGCCTCAAGGTCGGCGTCGATCAGCAGAACGCTGCCGCCGCGCTGGGCCACGGCGTCAGCCATGGCGACCGCGTGAACCGTACGCCCCACTCCGCCCTTGAAGGAATGGAACGCCACCAGTTGTACGTCGTCGGCGAAGGACTCAGTGACGGGCCGTTCCAGTGGGTCCGCCAGCTGCGGAGTGATGTGCTTCTCGCGTAGCAGCGGGACACGGCGCGGCTGGATCACGTTCTCCGGTTCGGCACTGAGCGTGACGGGCAGGCCAGCAAACTCCGTAGACCGCGGATCGTCGAGCCCCAGCATGAGAGTGCCGTCGCGCCATTCGGTCGAACCCGCTCCGAATGCCTCGTCCAACCATTGCTTCACTTCTTCGGTATCCGTACCGGAGACAACAGTGAACTCGAGGCCGTCCCACCACCCATCCGCCGCTCGCAGCCAACGAGGCCACCGGCCCGCTGCCGCTAGGAGAGCAAGGTGGTCTTCCACGTCCACCCATGTGAACAGATGCTCGGGGGGAGCCAGCCCCTCCAGATCAGTTAGTTCGGCCACGGCCTTGTACTCCTACCCCTAGTCCTGCTCGCACCAGCTGATCAGAGCGCGAAGCGCTTCCTGGGCTTCCTTCTCGTCCGCTGAGTCAAGCTTTGCACCATAGCGCCATGCCTGATGTAGATCGGCCAGCGCGACGGAGCCACGCGTGGGCGGGTGCATTCTGCAACTCTGAAGTCGGTCGAGGCGCGCGCCCATTGCCCGAGGCAATCGCAGTTCCTTGGCGAGTTTGCGAAGGTCATGGGTGGGCTCCAAGGCCGTAGAGTCGCGGTGCCCGTGCCGCACGAGCAGCCGCTCCTTGAGCCCGCACTCGGCGGCGTAAAACAGGAGGAGACAGACCGTGGCCACGTCTCCGAGCGCGCTGTTCGAGTCAACTGACTCTGCTGAGTCGCGCAGCTGATCTCGTCTCCTCTGGAGCGCTTTGACCCCCACCTGAAGCACCATGGCGCCATCCTTTCACCACAGCGCGTAGGTTCCCCCGGACAGAGGCAAGGCGGCAGCTGGGTGCTCGGTGAACGTGCTGCTGGATGCCCGTGCTTGGATCTCGAAGAGTTAGCGGTCTGACCATGGAGCCCGAGTCTCGGGCTGGTGGTCGCGTTACAGTGCGGCGCGGCTTTTCGGTTAGATGCACAACCCTGCGGGGTGGTGCCAAGGCGTGAGCCCCGTGTCGGTGCTCGTGAGCCTGTTCCGCAGACCGGGTCAGACCCACGAGCTGCGCCAGTGGAAGAGCCGAGTAACGCTTGCGTGCAACTTGGACTAATCGCGCAGTAGACGCATACCCAGTACGGAACCGTCCGGATGTATGGAGACGGGACCGTTCCAGCGTGGGGCCCAGACGTTGCGTGGCCATGTGGTCCGGCGAGCGTAGATTTCCCGGCGGTACTGTTCCACCCGTCCTTCCTCAAGGTGGCGGAAGAGATCTTCCGCGACTCCGGAGAACGCCTCGACTCGCTTCCGGTTGAGCCGGAAGACGTGGTCGGTGCCGACGAAGTCGATGCCGAAGAGCCGATGCCGTGCGTCCTGGACGCTGTCCGTGGCCGCATCGGTCAAGCCTGCGAAGTGTCGTTGCCCTTGCCGTTTCGTCAGGTACGGGACGGTCGCACTTGTGTCTCCAGCGAAGGCCGTAAGGCCGGCTGCGGCTGTGCGGGCAAGCACGTGTTGAAACCACCCGTACAGTTCGGGACTCACGTGATAGCCGGGTTCGGGCTCCGCGGGCTTGTCGTTTTGCGAGGGTGGCTGGATGCCGGGATACACGTTCTCGTCTTCCAACGCGTGATCAAGAACGCGCTCCGGAGCGTCCAGCCAACCTCCCTCTCCACCCGCCTCCAGGGTGTGAACCGCCAGCGGGCCGTCGAGTGGGAGTTCTGTGCTGAACACCAGACACGGTGTCTCGTCCCACGCCCCGATGTGCACTGCCTCCACGTGGGCGGAAGCCGAGGCAAGCTGAGTGTGAGAGGCGGAGAGCCCGCTGTGGTTGCCCTTACAAGCGATCGGGAAGACGCGAGAGGGCTCGCCGGGCCTCCATACCTCGGCGAAGAACTGCGGTCGGTATCGGTAACCCGTCTTTGGACCGGAGTCCCTGCTGGTCAAGGCCCGCCCTGCGCGCAGAGCTGTGTCAGCCGGCACGATCGAGACGAAGTGGTTCGGATAGCGCCTGCTCAGGAGCCGTGTAGCGAGAGCCAGCGCGAATCCGGTGCCGAGTTCTCCCGACTGAAGTGCCTTGTAGTACTCCGCGGTCTCCTTGCCCTCGGTGGAGAGCGCCATGAAGGAAGTCTGAGTTCCCGGTGAGAGCCTGGTTGTACTTCAGGCAGCCCCAGTGTTCGGCGAGGCCGCGTCCCGCTCCGCGTCGTGCCAAGGTGATTGCCCGTCCAAAGGAGTGCAGTACATCCCAGGGCGTGAGTTGTGCGAGTCGGCCAAGATCCTGTGCGGGTATGGGGTCCAGCCCAGGCTTCCGGCGAAGCCGGTCGAGCTCCTTCTCCTCTCTCTGCTTGTCGTCGTCCGCCGCCGCGATGCTCACGTCCCCGGCCAGTTCCCTGTTCGAGTGGACCGCGACGTTGGACGGCTCCGCTAGGTCCCTCAGCACTTCTGCCGTGATCTTCAATCTGCTCCCCTCGTGATCCGATGTGCCTGGATTGAGCGCTTGTGGCCCGGCGGCCACGCCGCAGATTTCTTGCGTGGCGGCCTACGTGTCCGCTCCGAGATGGCTGGCCGCGAGGTCGTTGAGGGTGCCGTTCACGACGTACCAGGACACGGTGAGCGTGTCGCGGTCGGGAGAGTGTGCCTCGCGGAACTCACGCCGTGGGTGGACGAAATTGCGGTACTCGCGAAGTGTCTGGCTGTATCGCTCCATGTCGATGTCGATCCAGCCCGCCTGGTGGCAGATGTCGATGAGGGCCTTGAGGCCGATGAAATTGGGGTCCTTGTTGCTCAGCAGGGAGGCGTTGCGCTCCTCGATCACCGTAAGCAAGACACCTTCGAGGAGGCTGCCCAGCATGATGATGGCCGCGATGTGAGCACCGTTGCCGAAGCAGGTGCGGGCTTCGTCAAGTCGGCGCTGGAGCAGTGCGGCCATCCGTGGTTCACGGATGATCTCTGCCATGGTGGCCTTGAGCTCGACCGGTGCCTGCTGGCCCGGGTGTGCCAGAGCCGGGTCACAGACAACGATCCGGGGTCGGCCGCCTGGATTCTCCAGACGGAAGCCCTCGTGGACAAGGAAGGTGTTGACCGCGTTGACGACGGTCGCGAGGACACCGGGTTCGTCGAGGTACTCGCGTGCGTCTGCGAGTCTGACCAGTACTTTCTCCAGCTCGGTCGGGCTGTCACGACGAGCAGTGAGGAGCTGGAGAGTCCACTCGCCCCGGTACTCGCCGTCGTACTCGGGCACATTGAGCCACCCGGCGTTCTCCAGGAACTGGGCGATCTCGAAGCCTCTGCGGTAGTAGAGGTGGTCGTCACCGCAGATGACGCGGGCCAGCTCCTTCAAGGTGTTGCCGTCGAGCGGGCCCAGAACGGCTTCTTGCGTCATGCGGCGTCGTCCTCTGCGGTGTTGTCGTCGATTCGGTCGTCGATCTGTTCATCCCCCGTGTCCTCGTCGTCGGTGAGCCCGTCGTCCGAGGAGAGGTCGAGCGGCTTCCACTCGGCTTGAGAGCCGGCTGCCTTGGCGGCTGAAGCGGAGCGCGGGTAGCTGGCGGGGCGGATCTCCTGGCGGTCGAGTTCCTCCCACAGGCCGTCGAGCGCCGCGTCGGGATCGAAGCGGAATTCGCTCTCTCGTACCCGCCAGAACTCCCAGCCCACGCGCTTCAGTTCGCGGTCCCGCCGCTGGTCGTTCTCGATCTGCTGCCGCGTGGCGTGGTGGAAGGCGTCGCCATCGCACTCCACGGCGAGACGGCCGCGTGCTCCCACGACCGCCAAGTCAATGCGCTTGCTGCCGGCCGGAAACTGCGGGATCACGTGGTAGCCCCGCTTCTTGATCTCCAGATACACCTGCTGCTCGAAGAGCGAGTCGAAGGGAGCCCTACGGACGTCCGGCAGTACCGGTCCGATGTCGTCGGCGGCTTCCAGCGCGGCGGGCGGGTTCTCCATGTATGTCAGGAGGTTGAGCCGCAGGTCGTGCGGCTTGAGACGGTCCGGCGGGACCGAATAGAAGAGCCACATCTGATCCTGGGCCCTGCTGGCGGCGACGTTGTACGCCTGCTGCTCGCTCTTGTTCCCGCCCGCTGCCCGCGGCGGGTTCGTCACGACCATGGACAGCAGGATCACGTGACGCTCGTCGCCCTGGAACGAGGCCGCGTTACCGACACGGATCCGGTGGCGCTCGCGCACGGTGGCCGGCAGCCGTTCGATGAGGGACTCCAAGAGCTTGATCTGCCCGAAGCCCTGGAGCACGATCACGCCCATGGTCTTGTCCTGGTAGGCAGGGTCCTCGGCCAGGCGGGCCAGGCAGTCGATGATCGCCTCGGCCTCCTTGGGGTTGTGGACACGGCTTTCGCGGCCCGCGACCACGGCGCCCTCGACGAAGTGGGTACGCAGCGGGTCCAGCCGTTCGGCGCCGTACTGCCGCAGGGGCAGGAGCTTGTTGTTGTAGAACGTGTTGGAGGACCAGTTGATGATCTCCGGCACACAGCGGAAGTGCTCTTCGAGGCGGATCACCTTTGGGAAGAAGGTGGACAGCAACTGGTACAGGTTTGTGTGCGGCGTGTAGAGCTCGCGCAGTCGGCTGGGCATGTCCGGCAGATGGGCGGCCAGCTTGTCCCGGATAGCTTGGTGACGGCCGTTGCGGGTGAGGGCGGGCGCACACTGTTTGTCGTCACCGACGACGATCACACGGGGAGCCAGCCACAGGAGGAAGAGCGCGTCCATGCCCGCCTGACTGGCCTCGTCCACGATGACGACGTCGAAGGCATCCCGCCTCGCCTGCACCATCTCGGCGACCTGGGGGATGGGCATGACCCACGCGGGCACCGCGTCCTGTGCCACGGACATCGCATCGCGTGCCGCGGCTCTGAAGAAGCCGGTGTTCTTCCCCTTGCCCTTACCGAGGGACGCCATGTGGGTCCGGTACGCCTGGAGCGCCGAGCGCTGTTCCTGCGTCATCCGCTCCAAGCAGTGCAACCGACCCCAGGCCGCGGCGAGTTCGCCGGTCACCTGCTCCAGCCGGTCTTCGTGCTCGCTCAGTTCGCCTTCAAGCTTGCGCTCCAGCCCGGGTGTGCGCTGCCTGTCCAGGAACTGTGAAGCCTTCGCCCACGCCCACGCCCGCTCCAGGGAGCCCAGCCGTTCCTCCCAGTCGGGATCATCGGCGTTGTCGAGGAGGCGGCCCGCGAGCAGGGAGTGGCTGGCGCGCAGGGCGCCCAGCAGTTCGTCGCACCGACGCGTACGGTGCTCCCGCCGGTGTGCGGCCACCAGTGCCTCCAGGGCCTCGGCATAAGCCTCCACGTCCTCGTCGCGGAGAGCCTGGACCAGGGCCACGGACTCCGTGGTCAGCTGCGTGCCGCTCACGGGGGTGCGAAGGAGTTCGTCCCATGCGGCCAACTCCGCAACGGCCTCGTCGGCGGCGCGTCGGCCACGGAGCGCGGCGACACCGGCATTGAAGTCCTGCCACGCCTGGCGGGAGGCGATCGTCAGCCGCACCCCGTGACGCACGAGAAGCGCGTCGATGCGGTCCCGGGCCAAGCCGAAGGCCTCTATGTGCTCAAGGCGGTCGGCGCGTGAGGTCAGTTCGGCCAGCCGTACCTCCACGTCCCCCGGCGGGACAGCGGCGTTTACCTGCTGCCAACGCGTGGCCGCGCCGGCGATCGCGGAGTGCGCCCGGAGGTGGGCCAGCACGGCGTCCAGGTCCTCAGTCGTTTGGGGCGTATGGCCGTCGACAGTGCAGCAGTCCAGCAACTCCTGTGCGTTCTTCTGCACTTTGCCCGGGAACCGGGACCGCAAGGTCTTGCCTGCAGCCAGGTGATCCCGGAGAGCGACACCGATGGTTGTCAGCTGGCCTGCCTTCAGGGCGGTCAGGTCCTCGGGCATGGTCACCAGACGCAGACCCAGCGCATCCACGTCCCCTGCGGCCATGCGGATGTCGCTGGTGACGGCTGCCACCCGCTGCCACAGTGCGAGGTCGGATCGGCAGAGCCGGTCCGTCAGCGCTCGAGTGATCCAGGAGCCGGGATCCCAGCGTGTGGCGTCGGCAGGCATTCCGAGGTGATGAAGGGCTGTCTCGGAGGCATCGAGCAGCGAAGCCAGTTGGGAGGTCACGGACACGTCGAGATGGGCGAGTACGTTCCGGATCTCGACGGCCTCTGCCGACAGACCCTCATCGCTGAGGCGGCTGGCCGCGAATACGTCCGCGGCTTGCCGGGGCGAAGGAAGATCGCCAGGCACGGGAAGCGCGCCGCCGGCCCGCGGTTCACCCGCGCCGTCACGCAGCAGGACGAGCAATTCGTGGGCCTGTTCGGAGGCCAGCGGCGGGACGTCCTCGGCGGTGTCGGGCAGACGGCCAATCCATCCGAACTCTTCGGTACCGGCTTGGACCCGCTCCACGATCTCGGCGAGCGTTCCTGCGTATCCCGGTGCCACGCTCCGATGCCGGTACTCGGCCTCCCGGAGCGAGATCACCTGCTCCGTGAGCGTCTCGATCCGTCCCCTTGCCTCGTCCCGCTCCCCGGTGAGGCGGCGGATCTCAGCACGTAGTTCGGCGGGGTCACTGGCGGCCACCTGGTCGGTGAGCGCGTTGATGGTGCGCTCCAGTTCGCCCTCGCTTTCGCCGTTGTGGCGAGTGGAGCTGAGGAGCAGCACGCACAAGTCCCTTACGGGTTGCGGAAGCTTGTCCCGCAACACGGTGAGCGGCTGGTCGCGAGCGCTGGTGACGAGTACCCGCTGGCCCTGTGCGAGCAGTGCCGAGACAAGGTTGGCGATGGTGTGGGTCTTGCCCGTCCCCGGCGGCCCCTGGACCACCACACCGGTGTCGTGCTCCAGGCGCCCCAGCACGCTGCGCTGTTGAGCGTTCGTCTTGCCCGGGAACAGGGGATCGTCACCGAAGAGCGGCGCCCTCTGGATCCCGTCCCAGGTGGAACGATCGGCGGTCTCGATGTTCATGGCCATCTGGGCCAGGCCGAGCGGTGCCTGGCCCTCCGAGGCCACCGTCTCGGCGATCTGGTCGTAGAACCGCAGCAGCGAGTTGAGGTTGCGTGGGCGCATGACCAGGGCTGGCGCGTAGGTGAGACGCGCCCCCAGTTCAGGTGCGCGGGGTGGCTCCCACGCTGCACTGAAGCCCATGGGCCGAGTGGTCGCCCGCTCCTGCCACTGCGCGAGCTGCTCCAGCGCCTCGGGCCCCAGCGGGTCCATCCCGCGAGCCGTGATCTCCTCCGAGAGAGCGGCCCCGCGCTCGCGTACCCAACCATCATCACTGTCCAGGAAATCCTGGTCTTCGAGACGCAGGGCGCTCTCCGGCGACAGTTGCACCGTAAGCCGCGCCGTGCGGCGATCCACGGCTGTCTCTACCCGATGGGTGAACAAATGGCGGTGCACTACGTCACCGTCCGGGGTGACCCAGGTCAAAAGCCCTATGCCCAGGACGAGTTCCGTCTGGTCGTCCTCCCGGGCTAGCTTCTGGTGCCACGCATACAACCGGTCGTAGAGCTCGCGGAGCGGTCGTTCCGCGCGCTCCCGCGCCGCCCACCGGCGCCAGCGATCCAGCCACGTTCCATAGGCCCGCAGCACGTCACCGGCCTCTTCACGGCGCAGGGTGCCTTCCTCTGATGGCGGCTCTTTGTCGTCCGCAACGCGCACCAGTTCGCCTCCCGGCCCTTCCTCCGCAAGAGGCGGATCGCCTCCGTCGGGGTCCAGGCAACTCGTCGGCTCGACCCAGCCGTCGAGTGAGTCGGGCAGGTCGGGTGGCGCACTCTGCAGCACGTGGTCGAGCGTAAGAAGCAGGCCGTCAGGGCGGGGTGCCGGCCTGCGGACGGGCTCCGGCAGCCTTGCCAGCCACAGACGTTCACGGTTGCGATCGTCACGCTGCCGCTGGTGGCTGCTGTGGACCATGTCGCGTAGGAAGTTGACCAGTCCTGCTGTTTGCCCGATGACATCGGGGTCACTCGCATGGCGCCGCGGATTGTTCACCGTTCTCCTCTCGGCCGCTGACGAACGTTTCAGGATGAGGGTCGGTTGAGAGCACAACAATGAGCCCGGGGGAGGATGACCGGATCTGTCTCACGGATTCGGCGCCGCGCACGTCGTTGAATGGGCTGTTCGCGGGCGTGCCGAAGGGGCCGGTTGGGCGCGCTCCGCGGTCCTTCCGTCAGAGGTCTCTACGCAGGTGGGAGGCACTGTGGAGAGGCTGACGGAAGATACCGGCACCGGCTTGAAATCCGAGGTGCTGCGGGTATGCGAACGAAGGGTTGAGTCTACGGCGAATGATGACCGGTTCCGGTGCAAACCAGACGTCCGGCTTGGTAGCCGAAGCGCGGAGTCCCCACGTCATGACAGCCGGCGATTACCGGTTACTGCTCGGAAGCCTACGAGGTGGCCCCACAGGCGGACCCGGCACAGATATCTGCCGGCGTCGGCGATCGAGTACGCGGCTAAGTACTTGGGCGTTGGCGGGCATGCTGCCGCACTCGAGACCTTCATCCTGGGGCCGGGGAGCAAGCGGGTCCGACCAGGGCCGTGCCATTGTTGAATCCGTTGATGACCGGTTAGCGCGGGGGGAACGGCGTGAGGCTGTCGCGGGACATCACCGGGTGGGCGTTCATGGTGGAGGTGGACGGTGTCTGGCGTGCCGGACTCGCGGTAGGACTGGCCGGCATCAGCCCGTTCACCGCCGGTGACGGGACCGGAGGTAGCCTGTTCACTCGCGCGAACAGTTGGTGGGGCCTCCCGGTGCTCCTCTCGATGAACGAACTGCCCTTCAGCCACCCCGTCGATCACAAGTGGTGTGTCACGCAGGCTGACGGAGGCGTGCTCTCCGTCTTCAGCCCAGATGGCGCGTACTTTGTGCATGACCTCCGCCTGGAAGAGCCGCCTGGCTGGCGGGAGACGGCGATCGCATCGGGTTCGGTCATGCTGGTCGTCTCCCACGTGCTGCCTGCTATGCATGATCCGATCGGCGCGCTCGACTTCGAAACGCGGCAGGGGATGGTGTGCGCCGGCTCTGTGCGCTTCGGAGAGCCGACCTACGAATCGCGTGATGACGAGGATGGCCCGCCGAAGGTCAGATTTTTCATCGACCCCGTCGGCACGCTGATGGAGCTTGCACATCACGTGTGCAACCGGATCCTTTCGCTGTCCCAGGCGAAGCAACAGGCGCGCGAACTGGAGCAAACGCGACAAGCCTTGGTGGAACATGCGGACCAAGTGCCCGCCGAGACGATGGTGGAATTGCTTTTCCGGGACGAGTTCCACGATCACCGCGGTCTGGTCGAGCTCATGTACGTCTACTGGAGGCTGGTTGCCGAGGTCGCCGACACCTGTGGGGCGGAGGCCGCCTGGCGGGACGCGGCGCTCCGGACTGTCGAGTCGGCCGTCGACCTGGTGGCGGCCCGGTGTGATCGCGCGGTGTTCGAGGAAACCGACGCGGTGGTGTCACGGCTGATCGACAAGCTGAGCGATCCCGCCGAACTGGAAGCCGGGTTGCTGGCTGCCGCCCGGTTGCGGATGGCCACTCGGGGAGCGGAGGACTTGGCCGCCGACCACTACGCCCGTGGGATACGTACCGTCTGGTCCGCTCGGCTGGAGGCTGACCTGTACCGCACGTGGTTCACCGACGAGGAGCCCTTCCAGGCCGAGTCCCACCGGCTGGTGACGGAGGCGGGACATCTGGTGCTGCGCGCTCTGGAATTGGACGGTGGGACGCGAAAGGTCCGCCTCCAGGCGTCGTTGGCGCAGATCCTCGCGGACGAGGAGGGAGTTGATCGAGATGCCGCCGGCGCCGCGTTGTCGTTATGGCTCGACTCGTCAACCGCCGACGATCTGGATGTCGCCCTGTTTCTGCTCAGGGTGATGGACGGGATTCCCCCGGCCCTGGTCGACGGGTTGCCCAGGGCGGTGTTCGGGGCGCCCCTGGCCGATTTCGTCGCCGCCCATGGCAGCAACGTAACCGCGAAGGTGATCAGCCAGGGCGTCAACTTGGCCCGGGAACACGCCGACCGGCCGCTGCTGCGCACCGTGCTGGACTGGGCAGAGCGGCTCGGGGTCCGCTGGGGCCCCGCCCACCGCAGGCAGTTGATCGAGGCACGGCTTCACGTGCTGCCCGACGACCCCACCGACTGCCCGGGGCCCGACCATGCCCTCGCGACGTCGTTCCCGGAATCCTGGACCCCGACACAGCGGTCGGCGGCGCTGCTGCATACAGCCGCACACGCCCGCGACTGGGGCCGGCCTGCGCTGGGGATCACTCTCCTGCGGCAGGCGGGCGATGTACGCAGCGAAGAGTTCCGGCTCTTGGTAGCGGATCTGTACTACCAGTCGGCCAAGGAGGGCGAGACGGTCTCCGGTCTTGACCCGTTCCCTTGGGATCGCTATGCGTACGCGGCACACACCTACGCCTCGCTTGGCTTCGAGGAACTGGCGCGGGCGAGCCTGGTGCCGTTCGCGCAACATTTGGGCAACCTCGGCGGCGACGAACTCAAGGCAGCACTGTTCGCGATCATCCTGAACGTGCCGAACTTCGACACGAGCCGCGCGCCCGAACTCGGCGTGGTGCTGCGCGACCTCGTGCACTCGGCGGTCTGGCAGCTCACGTTGGAATCCGAGAGGCTGCCGATGGGGCTGATGCTCGGTTTGCACCAGGCGGGCAAGGGACCGGAGCTGGGCGCATGGGGGCGGATCGACGGCCCGCTCGCGCTGCCTACGTACATCCAGCACTTTCTCGGCAAGCTGCGCGACTTGGAGAAGCCCGCCGCCGTCCATGGTGCGTCCGGTGCGTCACCGCACCTGCTGAACGCACTGGACTCCGACCATCGTCCCGGCGGCCACGACACCCACCAGATCGCCCGGAACCTGCGGTGGCACATCTCGTCGCTCATCGACCACGAGTTGAGCCGCCGCTCGGCACCGCTCATCGACGACCAGCACCTCTGGGCGAAGACGCACGAACTGCTCGACGACCGGACCGTACTGCTCACCTGGTTCCTGCCCGCCGCTGTCAGCGGCGCAGCCGTGCTTCTCGCGGTCACCAGGCAGGGCCGGTCCCTGGCCGTGCACTTGGGCGACGGCGCGGACGAGAACAACGACCGGCACCCGGTGGCGGACCGGGTCGAGGCGATCCGGACGGAGGTCCAACGCGACCCGCTGTTCGGCAACGTGACACCGGAAGGCAGCCAACTGCTGCGGCAGCCAGGCGACATACCACTCGGTGCCGGCGAACTGTGGGACAAATGGCGGGCCCAGGGCAAGGACCGCATCCTGGCATGGCCGCATGGCGCGCTGCACTACCTGCCGCTACCGCTGTGCCGCACCGGAGACCGCATGATCGCCGATGACTGGACGGTCACCACCATCGTCGGCCTCGAGGTCCTGACGCCCACAGCAGACCCCGTACGGCCGCGCCGCACCGCGGTGCTGGCCTCCGCCAACGGCGGCGTGCCCTACGGGCTGTACGCCGAACCGGCGTTGGAAGAGCACGCGCGGCAGGTCGCCGACGCGGTCGGCACGGATGCCGTCACCGGGCCCGCGGCCACGCGTGACAGGCTGCTCGCCGAACTGACTATGGCGGACGTGGTCCACATCGCCGTACACGGGAGGCTGGACCAGGACGCGCCGTGGATGCATTGTCTCTACCTCACTCCAGACCGTGATGACGACGGCCGGGTCTTCGCCTACGACTTCCTCGAAGCCGACCTGCGCGGTGTCCGCCTGGTCACTCTCGCCGCATGCGAGTCCGCGCTGGGCCGGTTCGACCGCGCGGACAACGTCCGTGGCATCCCGGCGGCACTGATCACCGCTGGCGCGCAGGCCGTCGTCGGGTGTCTGTGGCCCGTACGCCCCGAGCCGGCCACGTACTTCTACCACCACATGCACCATCGGATCGCTCACGGCACGGACCCCGAGCCCGCCTTCCGCGAGGCCCAACTCGCCACCCGTGCCCGGCATCCCCACTACCGTGACTGGGGAGCGTTCACCTACGTGCATGGTCGGAGCAAGGGAGCCATGGCATGACCGAGGTCTGGTTGCACGAAGTCGAGCTCGTGCCGGAGCGCACGCTCGGGAGCCCGGCCGACGACGAGCCGCTGCGCGGCAGGCTCACGTTCGGCTGGGACGTGCTGCCCGCCGACCACGAGGGCGTGCCCGCCCAGTGGGCGTCCTACGTCAAGGCAACGCCCGACCGCGAGTTCCGGCAACTGCTGATGGTGTGCTCGTTCCGTCCGGAGACACCGGCCGGCAAAGGTACGTTCCGCCACGCCTCCCTGGGGGTGGCACTGTCCACACAGGACGGCCGGGCACGGCCCGTCGCGCGGCTGATCGACCCCGGCGAGCGCACCCGTCCGGTTGTCGGCTCCGGCATGGGCATGAACTTCACGGTCAAGGCAGGTCTGCTGGACGTGGGCGTGGAGAAGCCCCCGGGTGCGGGGCCGGAGAGGGACGAGTGGATCGTCCGCGGCCACGGCGCATCCCAGCCGAACCCGCAGTGGGAGTTCCGCCAGCTCAAAGGCTTCCCGCTGGTCGGCGACCACCCGGTGGCAGCGCTGGTGGAACTCGTTCCCGACCGGCTGAACACGGCGGAGGTGCTGGTGGCGGCAGAGCTGGAGCACCGCAGCTGGGGGATCCGCCGCTACCGGGCACGCCTCGCACCGACGCCACACGCCATTGTGCTGGCGGGGTGACCCCGCCACATCCGTCAACGGAATGCGCGATCATCACGGTGAGGACCGCCGAGGCCGGACAGGAAGCTCCTCTCCATGACCGCAGAGTTGGACGGTCTGACGGCCACCTCGCCAACAGCAAGTAACCAGGCGGAAGAACCGAGCAGCTTATGAGTGGGAGGGCAAACGCTTGTGACAACCGTTTACGAGCAGATTAAGAGCGCGGATGAAGTAATCTGCCGGAATATCGCGTCGCTAACGGACCAGCGGGCACTGCTCTCACAGAACGTCCTCGCCCAGCTCCGCAATCTAGTTGAGGGCGTCTCGGTACGTCTTCATACTGGCCGGTCTGACACCGAGTTCAACTATGCAGCTGTGGAGTCCGGACTCATCTTTGTTAAGGGCAACGCAAAGCTCAACTTCCTCGGCAAGTTCCACAAGCTCATCCAGATGAGTGCCTCCCATTACACGCTGGACGGGGACACCTCTGAGCGGTTGATGCTGAAGTACTACGAGTATCTTCATCGCATCCGCAGCCTGCTCAAGGAAAGTTGCGGGATCGCAGTGCTGGCCAATCTCGAGGCATTCCCGGTCGACCTTGATCCATCGCTGCGGGAGTACCACGAAAAGATCGCCGCGAGGATCGAGGCGGTCCGTCCGAAACCAACACTGTCGGACGCTGGGGCGCGAGACCGGTACTACATCCACAGAACGCGCCCGTTCTTCGTAGGGGGTCGCATCTACTACGAGGTCACCTTCTATCGAGCGGTCAATAAGGTGAGCAAGTTTGACCGTATCATCGCCTTCACCGAGATCGACATGACGGACGAGTACGCAGCCATGCTTACGCTCCAGAGCGACTCGATCGAAGTGCTTGGCCAGAAGATGCCGGTTACGATCATCCGCGAGTGGGAAGTTTCCATCCGGCCATGCGAGTTCAACAACTTCGCTCGTCTTCTTGGTGTCGTCACCACCGTTCGGACCAACTCTTCGGAGTACCGCTACCTGATGCAGGGTTTGACAGCGACTTCGGGCAACCTGCTCGACTTGATTGATATGCCTGACGAAAAGTATGCGCCGCTGAAGGCGGCAGGTACGGCTGGCTCCACCAAACCGCAGATCTTCCCAGTGCTGGATGAAGCACGCCGCATCGTATGGTCAGCGAGTCAGGGGCACAACGTCATCCGTTATCTCATGCTGCGGATGTACAATCAGGTTCTGAAGTCGCAGTATTACTGGGAAGGCTGTGGCCTCCTCTCCGGGATGAAAATGCAGTATGGCTGCATCCCGTTCGATACTATGCCGCTCTGCACCTCGCTGCCGGGGCATAATCCGCGGTACTGGGATCTTGTTGAAAGCCTCGATGTGACCGGCCGAGACCATGAACTGCTCGCTCGACGTGTGAAGAACAACGTAGAGAATCACGGAATGCTCTACACGCGCGAGGCCGATCTCGCGGAGCTCGGAGATGTCAACGAGCTGATTTCCGCTTACAATAGAAAGCTCTACTACAAGCATAAAGAGCGGCGACGGCTCGTACGGGACAAGGGGCATGTCTTTATTTCTGGGTACGAGGACGATACGGTCGCCATCGTCGAGAAGCTCCAGAAGCGCGCGTCGTCCGGAATAGATGGCTACAGCCAAGCCGTTGAGCGCTGGCTCGATGAGAAACCTCGCGGCATCGACGATGAGGCCAAAAAGGATGCGCTCAAGCTGTTGTTTGGCCAGTCGCGTGTCGCGTTGATTTACGGCGCAGCCGGTACTGGCAAGTCGACAATGGTGGATCACATTGCGAATTACTTCAACGACAAGGCGAAACTCTTTCTCGCGCACACCAACCCGGCGATCGACAACCTCAAGCGCAAAGTAACTGCGCAGAACTCAACCTTCCGGACGATCAGTAGCCAGATCCGCAGAAGCGCCGCAGATCAGGAGTACGACCTTCTAGTTATCGATGAGTGCAGCACGGTTAGCAACACTGACCTAATTAAAGTGATGGAGGAGACATCCTTCAAGTTGCTCGTGCTCGTTGGCGACGTCTACCAGATCGAGTCGATCCAGTTCGGAAACTGGTTCGGCATCATCCGCTCCTTCATCCCGAACACCTCGGTGTTCGAGCTGACGACGCCCTTCAGGACTAAGAGTGAATCGCTCCTTGGGTTCTGGGGCAAGGTCCGGAACATCGATGACGATATTGCCGAGGTAATTGCTCGCAACGGATACTCGACTGTGCTCGACAAGACACTGTTCGAAGCTCAAAGCGACGACGAGATCATCCTATGCCTGAACTACGACGGCCTCTACGGTATCAACAACATCAACCGATTTCTCCAGAGCAGCAACCCCGGTGCAGCAACCACTTGGCGCGTTTCAACGTACAAAGTCGGCGATCCGGTCCTCTTTAACGAGACCGAGCGGTTCCGGCCGGTGATCTATAATAATCTGAAGGGTCGAATTGTCGGTATCGAGCGCTTCCCTGGCCGGATTCAGTTCGATGTCGAACTCGATCGAACGTTCAGCGAGTTCGACATCAATGGCGACGAACTCGAATGGATGGGAGACGCGACTGTGCGATTCTCTGTCTACGAATACGACATCAGCGACGAGGACAATGACTCGCTGAACACTTCCGTGCCGTTCCAGGTGGCCTATGCAGTTTCGATCCACAAGGCGCAGGGCCTCGAGTACGACTCCGTTAAGATCGTCATCACCGATGCTAATGAAGATGACATCACACACAGCATCTTCTACACGGCCGTCACTCGGGCGCGTGAGCGCCTGCGGATCTTTTGGACGCCAGAGACGCAGCAGGCCGTTCTCAAGCGTCTCGATCGGATGATCAACCCGAAGGACGTTGCTCTACTGTCTAGCCGCCGTGGCCTTATTCCGGTCGCCGGGACTCGGCGAGCCCCCTGATCCCTCGGCGAGACGGATCGGCGGCTCGCGCTCAAGAGTCCAGGCTCTAGCGACACACCCGCAGCCCCCTATCAGTCTGAGGCCGTCAGGTTGATTGTCCGCTGTGCGTTCTCGATTAGGCGGCCGTATGTAGTGACGCTCAAACGCGTCAGGTGCGAGTTGAAGGTACGAATGGTTTCGTCGATCTCTTGGGGCGATGCGTCTGTGGTCACGAATCCGCTGTGCCCCATCACGACCGTCATCGACGCGCGTCGGCAATCGATACCCAAGTCCACTAGGATCTGGGGCCGCTTCTCGTCCAGCTCGCGTAGGTAGTTCATTGCCTGCCCGACCGCTTTGTTGACCTCTGTGCCAACGATCAGGTGGTTCCGCTGGCCGGTGACCAGCCGCTTGATGTTGGCCTTCTTGAGTTCGACGCCGTGCAGAGTGCCGTCTGGCCGGAGTAGAGCCAGGTCCAGCTGGTCTCGCAAGGTGATGTTGCGGCGGACCGTGCCTGGCAGGAACTCGCCTCCGAAGATCCAGGTCATCCGCTCGATGAGTCTCTGCAGGTCGCCTTCGCTGCTTTCGGGGTTCTCGACTGCGGTACGCAGCTCATCCAGATCAGCCTGCCGTCTAGCGCGTTGGACCAGAGTCGCGAGCAGTTGAGCCTCGTCGAGTTCAACGAGGGACGTGGCGGTTGCTGGCTCGCTTTCCAGAACGGTAAGCAGCTTTCGGATGGCGGTCGCGGCTGGCTGGTCACCGGCAGGTTGCAGCCGAAGGCTGATGCGAGAGGCGTTCCGGAACGGATCTACTTCGCCCGTTGGCATCGAGACGCCGTTCAGCTGGCGAAGCCGGAAGAGCGGAGCTCGAGTGTCCACTATGTGTGGCCGACGATTGTACGAGGACCGAATATCCCGTTTGCCGGTATCCACCCAGCACTCCACCGGTGATTCGGGTTCAATCGCGAACTCCCCGAGGTAGAGGCTCTCGCTGCGGTGCGCGACGAAGACCCGCAGTGGTACCCCGCGCCTCCAGTGGGCGAGCGCGGCCAGGTTGTCGTCCGAGATGGTGTCTGTCCACTGTGACTGTCCGGAAGCAAGCAGCACAGGGCCATCCCACCGAGGAGCAATTTCGCCCGTGGCGGAGCGATCGAGGAAGAGGAATGCGTTGGGAGTTCTTCCACTGGCACCGACAGTGAGTCGTGGGCTGCCTCCGTAGACATCGTGCAGTTCGCTCCGTTTGACGACTGCCCCGGGCGGAATGCTCCACGCTGTGGGCATGTCATCCGGTGCCGGTACCTCCTCCACGAGTTGAATCAAGTCTCTCCATCGCTTGGCGGCCAGATCGAGCGCTACCAGCTGACGCCCTTTAGTCGCCGACCGTGCCCGCTTCACGACGTGATCAAGGCCCGAAGCCCGGAGTACCTGGGCCGAGACAGGGGCCGCGAACGAGAGCTTGCCGAAGGACAGACGCACCCTGACATGAGGGGGAGTCGACCCCTCGTCGCTCCTCTCTACGAGCCGCGCGAGCGACCAATCAAGCGAGTCGGACTCCACCGGGGTCGTGCTGGCTATGTCCCCCAGCGCCACTACGCCGCCGCCGCGGCCCCTCCGCCACAGTAGTACTGCGTCGCCTTCCTCAACCCGAGACGGGTGACGGTTGAAAGCGACGAATCCCAGCCCCCGGCCGACTGGGAAGATCCGCGAGTCATCTCGTACGCGGACGTCTTGTTCTCGGCGGCTAACAGCCAGTACTTCACGTCTCTCCTCCCACACCTGGAGTACCACGAACGTACAGCGGCTCATTCGCTTGTGGAGAGAGATCGACACCGGCTGTCGTCGTGGGCTGTCCACTTCGAGCGGCTGCGCCGTTCGAAGGAGGCGGGTCACCTTGGGTGCCGGTCTACGGATGGCGCGGATCATCACGGTGAGGACCGGCGAGGCTGGTGACGGTTGGCTTTGGCCGATGTCCCCGTACCCTCACGACTTGTAGAGGGTCTGGACTTTTCCGTCGCCGACGGCCGGGTTGACCATGAGCGTGACGTAGGGCTCGTCGTGGGTGGAAGAGGAGGGCATCGTGGATGCGGCGGGCGGTGCCGGTCTTCCGCCAGGTCGGCCGGACGCCGATCTCCTTCAGGGCCACTGTCGGGTGCTTGGTGTACTTGTTCGCCGGCGTCGGGCTCGTGCGCTGCCAGTACCGGTTGCCGTGCTCAATGGTGTTGCCGTAGGCGTAGCCGACTGGATGTCCGTGTGGGCACGCGAGGACGGCCGTGAATCCTGGCTCGGTGCTGTGCCGGTCAAGGCGCTCGCTGAACGCGGTGACCGCGTAGTTCGGCAGGTGGAGGAGCGGGGCGCGTACTGCGGCGTACACGTTCAGGAGGTCTCCGCGGGCGGTGTCGAGAGTCGTGAACGTGCGCAGTTCGATGGCGGGCGCCGTTGCCATGCAGCCATCCTCCAGGCGGCGGTGTGCTCGGTCCAGGTCTGCACGGTGGAGCTGCCCGGTGCGATGGCGCGCAGCACGGCCCCGAACTCCTGCAGCACGCGCGTGACCCGGGCATGCTGGGTGGCGGCCTGGGTGGGCAATTTCAAGGCGGTGGCCGTGGCGGCGTCGGGGGCGCCCTGGGCGAGCCGGGTGGTGGCGATAGCGCGAGATCGGATCATGTGGGGCCGGAGGACGGACAAGCAGCGGTGGGCGTGGTACTCGGCGGCGGAGTAGTCGCCGAGCGCCAAGTGTGCGGAGAGGGCGAGGGATCCCCGCGAACTCCCGGTGTTGTCCGCGCTGAACGACAACCGTTGTTGGAACTCCCCTACATATTCAGCCGCCCCGACCAGAACGGCCGACTGAGCGCCTCCGCGGCGCTGGGCTGCCCGCCGTGTATTTCGGACCCTGCACCGCACAATGCGGGGCCGGCTGTACCCCTCTCAACGGATTCGCTGCAGGTTGCTTCAGACAAACGCAAGCGCACGGAAGGTGTTGCGGACGTCGGTCAGGGGCTGGCGGTCGCGGGTGTAGTAGAGCTTGTTGGTCAGGAGTACGGCCCAGCGCCCCTGGTGGGGTGAGATCCACATGCCGGTGCCGGTGAAGCCGTAGTGGACCCAGATGTCCTCAGCGGGGTGCGTGCCAGGGGCGGGATGCCAGAACAGGCCGCGTACAGGTTCTAGGGTGCCGGTCTGGACGGTCAGTGACTGCCCGGTCCAGTCGGGGCCGAATCCAGCTTGCCCGTGGCTGGTTGAGGTGTCCAGCATGTAGCGCAGGAAGAGGGCGAGGTCGTCGAGGACGGTGAAGGCACCGGCGATCCCGCACACTCCGCCCAGGAGCCGGGCGGAGAAGTCGTGGGCGACGCCCTTGAGGTGGGTGTCGGTCTCCTGGTCGAGTTCGGTCGGTGCGCACCGCGTGGTGATTTCGGCAGGCAGGGGTCCGAAGCGGGTGGAGTGCATGCCCAGCGGCTGCCAGGTCCGTTCCGTGGCGAGCTGGTCGAGGCGTCGCCCGGAGAGGTGTTCGGCGAGGTATCCGAGGATGAGGGCAGCTCGGTCGGTGTACTCGACGGCCTCGCCGGGCGGGCGGTGCAGGGCCTCGTGAAGGACACCGTCGCGGATGTCCTGGGGGTCGGTGCCGTAGAGGTTTTTGAGCTGGGCGCGGAGCGGTACGCCAGCGGTGTGGGTGAGTAGTTGACGGGTGGTCACCGCACGGAGCGGGTGGCCGTCGACTTCGGACCAGAAGGCACCGAGCGGGGCGTCGAGGTCAAACTTGCCTTCCTCCCGCAGGGCTCCGATCGAGGCCCACACGGCGAGGATCTTGGTGAGGCTGGCGGCGTCGAAGACGGTGTCGGGCTGCATCGGCACGTTCGGCTCATTGGGGTCTAGGACCCCGGTGGCGCCGTGGGCGCGGGTGCCGGTGGCGTCACCGACTGCCCATACGGCGCCGGGGTAGACCTTGTCGCGGACGCCTTCGTTCAGGAGGGCTTCGATGCGGTCGGTGCTGTACGTCATGGTCTCCCTGTTCGCCGTGGCCAACCCGCCGGATCAGCGTAGTGACGCGGGCGGGACCAGTGGGGCAATGGCGTGTCGGACGTCGGCTGCGGAGGCTGGTCGGCGTGTGTCTCAGGCGAGCTGGCGGCCAAGGTCGGCCAGGGCCTGGGCGGTAGTGGTGAGGGGGTAGCGGGCGGCGTTCGCGTAGCCCGTCTGTCGCAGGGCGGGCAGCAGGCCGGGGGCGGTCCGTAGGCGGTCGAGGTCGCGGGCGAGTGCGGTGGAATGGGTGAAGTCGGTGGCCACTCCGGACGCGGCGAGGACTTCGTTGAGGCCGGGCACGGGTTGGTACAGGACAGGCAGACCGCATGCTTGGGCCTCCAGCGCGACCAGGCCCATGGCTTCCAGGGTGGTGGACGGGATGACCAGGACGTCGTGCTCGGCGAAGGCTTTCCATAACTGTGGACGGCGGAGCCAGCCGAGGTACCGGGCCCGCACTCCGGTCCGTTGGAGGAGCGGGGCCAAGGCGTGGAACTGGGCTCTGGGGGCGGCGATGCTCAGCTCGACTCCTGGAATGGGCGCCAGGCCCGTGATCAGGCGCTCTGCGCCCTTCTCGGCGGTCAGCCTGCCTGCGTAGAGAAGTCGTAGGTGGCTGGTGGAGGTGCGGGCGGCCCGCGCCGGCGGATCGGTGAGCAGATGGTCGGGGATGCCCCACGGAACGCGGACGAGCTTGCGGCGGTCGATCTGCGGGGCGAGCTTGAGAAGGTGGTCGGCCATCGCGCCGGTGGGGACCACGATCACGTCGGCGGCCCTCGCAGTCTCGCGCAGGACTTGGAGCTGGTC
The DNA here is from genome assembly GCF_042893155.1 of Streptomyces sp. NPDC001668. Classification (NCBI taxonomy): domain Bacteria; kingdom Bacillati; phylum Actinomycetota; class Actinomycetes; order Kitasatosporales; family Streptomycetaceae; genus Streptomyces; species Streptomyces sp. NPDC001668. The sequence continues at coordinate 35,666 of NZ_JBIAUQ010000016.1, read as the reverse complement.
GCGGTGGGCCTCGGCGAAGATCAGGTCGGTGCCGTGGACCAAGGCGATCCTGGGGTGGGCGGGCAGAGCCCGGAGCAGGGCGGGCGTGGCGCCGAAGGTGAGGTGCTGCAGGTGCAGTACCCCGATCTGGGCTGGATCGATCGCGGTCACCAGCGCCCGTCGCAGGGCTGCGACGTAGTGGCCGAAGGCGGCGCCCTCCAAGCACTTGCCGGCGACCGTCAGCAGGTCGAGCCCGGCGGGAAGGTGGGCTTTGGGGCGGGTGGGGGCCAGCATGAAGGCCCGTGCGGGGATGAGGGGCTTATCGCCGGTGTACAGGTCGAGAAAGAGTTTGACGCTGCCGCCGGGGCTTCCGGCTGGAAGGTCGAGGAAGGTGGCGGCCAGCGGCCCCGCGGCCGGGCGGACGAGGGGGCTCACAGCGCTCCTTGGGGGATCTCTTCGTACAGGCGGGAGATGTCGATGCCGTGCGTGGCGGCGTACTTGGCGCGCTGTTGCTGGTAGCTGGCCGGGGTGCCGAGGGTGGTGAGGAAGACAAGCTTGCCGAAGGTCATTCCCGGATAGACACGGGCGGGTTTGGCGGCGCGGATTTCCAAGGTCCAGCGGATCGCGTGGCCCTGGTGGCCGAGTGGGGCGGAGACATGGACCCAGATGCCGAGGGCGCCGATGGTGCGGTTGCCGTTGAGGAGCTGTGCGTACGTTTCCGAGCCGGTCCTCTCCAACGTGACGCCGAGGTAGAGCATCCCGGGCTGCAGGACCAATCCGGAGGCAGGGATGACCAGTTCGGTGAACGTGGTGGGGGCGGCGGCGTCCAGGTCGCCGTCGCAGATGCGGATCGTGTCGCCCAGCCGCCAGTCGTAGGCGTTGGGGGACAGACGTGCCGGGTCGTAGGGCGCGATAGTGATTTCGCCCGCGCTGACGGCGGCGGCGATGGCGGGGCCGGTGAGGATCACGGGGCGACCGCCTGGGCGTGTGCCGCATCCCGCCAGTAGCAGGAAGGCTGAGGGCCGGCGGCGCCCTGGTACTTGCCTCGGTACAGCTCGACGTCCCCGGTGGTGACGAAGAACATGATCTGCCCGATCTTCATGCCCGCGTACACCCGCAGAGGGCGGATGGGGGACAGCATCAAAGTCCACTGGCCGTGGAAGCCGATGTCACCGATAGGGGCGGTGATCTCGACGAATAACCCCAGCCGTCCGACCGAGGAGCGGCCGAAGAGCAGTGGGATGAAGAGGTCCGAGCCGACCTCCTCGACGGTGTGGCCGAGGTACAGCTCGCCGGGCTGGAGGACGTATCCGTCCGTGTCGATTCGGATCGTGTGCGTGGGGTTGGCGTGGTGGGCGTCGATGACCTTGGTGGCGTACGTCAGCAGGGTGGCGCCCAGGCGGACGTTGTAGCTGTTGGGGTTCGTCTGCTCCGGGGCGAACGGGGTGATGCGAAGGCGTCCATCGGCAACGGCCGTGTTGATCTCGGGCCCGGTGAGGATCATTGAGCGCCCCCTTGAAGAGCGTCGGCAGAGTCAGTGAACGGGGCCGCCAGGACGCTGCGCACCGCCTGGCCCAGACGCAGTCCGGCTTGATGAGTGCGGCCGCCGAGATAGGTGTCGGCGATGTAGTCGGTGGTCAGCACTATGCGCGCTGTGGGTGGAAGGGGCATGGGCGCGACTGCCAAGGGGCCGACGTGTTCGACGAGATGAGCGAGCAGCTTGGCGTGGTCCTCGGACTGATCGTCGGGGAAGAAGGCGTGGACGAGCTGGTTGCCGAAGGGCTCGATGGCGAGCAAGTCGCCGAGAGTGAGGACATCGCCCAGCGGTACGGGGCGTAGAGCGGTCTCGTTGAGGATGACCCCGTCCGCTCCGAGGCCGGTGTGTAGGCGGGTGGCGATCTCGTCCAAGAGGAGTCGTCGGTCCAACAGGGTATTGAGATATGGCTCGTTCACGATGCCGAGCCGGCTTCCCAGGGTGCTGTTGAGGAGCGCGATCTTCTCCTGCAGTACGGCGAGGTCCTCGGGGATTGCGGAGGTGTCGGGGAAGGCGCCTACGCGGGCCGCCCAGCCGGCCCCGACCGGCTCGGCGGTGGCGTACCCGACGCCGAGTTCGTGGCCCTTGACGACGAGGGTGTCGCCGACGGGCACGGGGCCGTAGGTGTTGCTGTGGCAGTGCCCGGCGAAGATGACGTCCGCGAAAGAGCAGGCGGCGGCCAGCTTCAGGTCCTCCTCGAAGCCCGAGTGGGACAGCACCATCCAGGCGTCGGCACGGTGATGGTGCTCCAGCATCACCTCGCGCAGGGCCTGGGCCGGGTCGGTGACGTGGTGGCCGGTGCGCTGGTTGGCAGGGATCGCGTTGAAGGCTTGCAGGCCGATCACCGCGGTGACGGCAACTCGCCGGCCACCGATGTGCTCGATGCGCACGCGGTCGAAGAGCGGCCTGCCGCTGCCGTCGGCTGCGTTCGCGCACACGGTCATCTCGTGTAGCTGCGGTTCGAAGTAGTGCGGCCAGCCGTGGTTTCCGGGGGCGAGCAGGTCGTACAGGCTTGTGAGGACCTCGCTCTCGATCTGACCCTGGCCGAAGCGGTAGAAGCCGGTGCCTTCGAAGAAGTCGCCGCAGTCCACGACCAGGCTCTCGGCCCTGGCCGCGTGGAGGTAGGCGAGCATTGGAGTGGCCTGGGCGAAGGAGGAGTGGACGTCGGTCGTGGCGGTGATTCGCTGGAGCTGCCGGGTCATGGAGTGACCTCGCAGATGTCGGCGCCCAGGGCGTGCAGTTTGGTGGGCAGGTCGGCGTGGCCGCGCCGGAGCTGTTCGAGGCCGCCGAGGGTGGTGACGCCGCTCGCTGTGAGGCCGGCGATGAGCAGGGCCGAGCCCGTGCGGATGTCGGTGGCCTCCACGCCGGCGCCGGTCAGCTGCTGCGGTCCGGTGAGGCGGCATTGGGTGGGCGAGAGCTCGTGGATCTCGGCGCCGAGTCGGGCGAGCTGGGGGAGCAGGTTGCCGTGACGGCCGGGGTTGATGGTGTCGGCGAACTGGTGAGTGCCGGGCAGACCGAGGGCGAGGGCCATCAGCGGTGGTTCGAAGTCGGCGTCCAAGCCGTCGGGGGAGAGGGAGGCGATGGCGCGCAGTGATCGCCCGGTCGGCTCGGCGTCGTGGGCCCGGACGGTGAGAGCATCGTCCTCGGCGTCGGCGGGGACTCCGAGCCAGTTCAAGGCGGAGACCAGGGGAGCGACGTCGTCGCCGCGTACGCCACAGATGCGTGCGTCCCCGCCGGTCGCCGCGACCGCACAGGCCAGGGTCCCGGCTTCGACCTTGTCGCCGGGCACCGACCAGACGGTGGTCCCCGTCGGGACGGAAGTGGGTGGTGACAGCGTCAGGACCGACTCACTGACCCGGCACTCCCATCCCGCCACCTGCAACGCCTCTACGACGCTGATCACTTCAGGCGAGAGATTGGGGTGGCCGAGGCGCAGGGGCCGGCCGGCTACGACCGCGCGCAGGAGGGCAGCGACGCTCGCCCCCCGAGAGCGGAACGGCAGCACCACGGACACGGTTCCGGTCCCACCAGTGGCTGCTTCCACGAGGTAGCCGCGTCCATCGACCGTTGTGCGGTCACCGAAGCGCTCGTAGACGTTGAAGTGCTGCTCCATCCCGCGTTCCCCGATCCGGCAGCCTCCCGGCCAGGGCAGCCGGGCTCGCCCGGACGCGCCGAGCAGGGCCGGTACGAGGTAGTACGAGGCCCGGATGTGGGCGGCGACCTCGGGATCGGGACCTGGCTGGGGCTTGTCGCTCGGCAGGATCACGGTGGTGTGCGGATCGCTGACCGGACGGGCCGTGTGCCAGCCGGCCTGTCGGAGCAGGGCGAGCATGGTCTCGACGTCCATGTTCGACGGGACGTTGCTCAGATGCACCGGGTGATGCAGGGCCGCGGCGGCGGCCAGCAGGGGCAGGGCCGCGTTCTTGGAGCCGTCGACGGTGATGGAGCCGGCGAGTGGGCTGCCGGGTCGCACGGCGACCACTTCTGCGGCGACGGGGGGAATGCGTACGGCTGTCAACGGTCAACTCCTCTGCAAGGGAAGGTGTGATGCGGTGGGTAGTGGGGTGCTGACCATGAACTCGGCCCAGCAGCGTTTGCCGGGCGGCAGCGGATCGAAGCCGTGGCGGTCCGCGAGTGCTGCGACGAGGAACAGCCCGCGTCCGCCTTCCTCGTCCACATCCGACAGGCTGACCTGTGGGACGGCAGGGTTGGCGTCGTTCACCTCGATCCGCAGTCCCTTGTCACTCAGGCAGGCGCTGGCCGTGATCGGGCCGCCGTTTGCGTGCCGGACCGCGTTCGCGATGAGCTCTGCGGCCACCAGCTCTGCCGCGTCCAGGAGTTCGGGGCCGAGGAAGGCGCCGAAAGCCCGTATCCCGTTCGCGAGCTGCTGGCGCGCGGACGCTGCGGCAGCTGGCGTGCCGGAGACGGGAATCCGGATGTGATGCGCTTCCATGAGCGGCCTCCTGGTCGGTTCGGCCACTCCACGCAACCGCTCCGGAGGTAAGCGGAACCAGTCGGTGTGCCGGGGCTGCATCACTTATGCAGGAGCTGCATCACTGCCAAATGCCGCTCGGTTACTCTCGGTTGAGCAGGCAGGATCGGCGACGGCAGAAGGGGCCGTGGCACAGATGGCCGAGGCACAGAGTGAAGCGAGACGGATCGGCGAAGTGATCCGTCAGGCACGCGTGTTACAGCGGCGCTCGCAGAGGGACGTTGCCGCCGCGCTTGGGTATCACCAGTCGAAGGTGAGCCGCCTGGAGAGTGGCAGGGGTACCGACGACGTGCGAGTGCTGCGCGAGATCGCGCAGGTACTGGAGATTCCGCCGCATCGTCTCGGCCTCGCCGCCGCTTCTGATGCCAGCCCCGCCGAGCCCGGAACAGAGGACATGCACCGCCGTACCTTCCTTGCCGCGAGCGTCGCCGCGCTCGCGGCTCCGCCGTCGTCGAGCGCGGCGCATCACGACCTGATCCAAGTCCTGTTGCCAGGCACGAACCCCGCGGCCACCGGGCAAGCCCTGGGCCTCGACGAGCTGCGGGATCGGGCACGGGCCGTACGCCGGATGTTCTGCACGTGCGACTACGCGGAACTGGAGCAGACCTTGCCGGGTCTGATCGCCGACCTGCGTCAGGCCGCCGGAGGCTCATCCGGCTCGGCGGAGGTGTCCGGGCTGCTCGCGACCGCCTACCAGACGTCGGTGAGCCTGTTGCTGAAGCGGGCCGATCAGGGCAATGCCTGGCTCGCGGCCGGTCGGGCCATGGCCGAGGCGGAACGGTCCGGGGATCCTGTTGTCCTCGCCGCCAGTGTCCGCGTCCACGCTCACGTCCTCGTGCGGGAGAAGCACACGGCCCAGGCCGTGAACATGGTCCGCCACACTGCCGACCAGCTCACCGGCTCCTACGACCAGCGCCCGCCCCGGTACCTGGCAGCGGTTGGTCTGCTGTTGCTCCGCGGAGCGACCGCCGCCAGCAGAAACGGCGACCGCGACACCACCCAGGACTTCCTCACCGAAGCCAAGGAAGTCGCTCGCTACGTCTCCTTCGACCGGCCCGACGCATGGGCGAACTTCAGCCCCACCAACGTCGCACTCCACGAGATCAGCGCAGCCGTCTCCTTCGGTGACGCCGGCATCGCCCTGGAAACCGCACGGCCGCTCATGCGGCGGCACATTCCTGTCCCCGAGCGCCGGGCCGCGCTGTGGGTGGAGACCGCCCGCGCCTACAGTCAGCAGGGCAGGCTCGCCGAGGGCTACCAGGCCCTGCGTATCGCCGAGAGCTGCGCGGCACAGGACATCCGCCGCCCCGCCGTACGCGAACTGGTCGCCGACATGGCAGCCCGCGACCGTCGCCGGGCACTGCCCGAGCTGCACCACTTCAGCCGCCAACTGGGAGTGCCCGCGTGAGTGATCAGCCCGACAAGCCTTTCCTGCAGATCGTGGTCTGCGCGGCTGGGATCGCCGCCGACGTCGGCAGACTGATCACCGCAGCACAGGAACTGCACTGGGACGTCGGCGTCATCGCCACCCCCCAAGGACTCGGCTTCCTCGACGCGGAGGCGGTTGAGGCGCAGACCGGCCGCCCCATCCGCTCGGCATGGCGATCACCAGGTGAACCGCGCCCGACTCGGCCCGCGGATGCGATCGCGGTCGCCCCGGCCAGCTTCAACACCGTCAACAAGTGGGCCGCCGGGATCTCCGACAATCTCGCCCTGGGGGTCCTGTGCGAAGCACCCGCCATGGACATCCCGGTCGCCGTGCTGCCGTACCTGAACTCAGCCCAGGCCGCCCACCCTGCGTACCGCCAGAGTCTGGAACGGCTACGCGAGATGGGCGTCCTGATCGGCTCGTACGAACCGCACCGGCCAAAGGCCGGCGGCGGGGCCGACCGCTACCGCTGGGAGGAAGCCCTGGAACTCCTCGCGCCCAAGCTGTCCGCACCGGCCTGATCAGCGCCGCCGTGTCGGTGCCCCCTGCGGTGGCCGAGCAATGGCTGCCGCAGGGTGGACCGGCGCGCTGGGCCGTTGCATGGCGCTGTGGGCCCTGGCTGCCTGGGCCCAAGGACCGGGAACGTGGCGCTCGCCGAGGCGGCGGATACGCCAGGTCAGCGCGGGCGGGGCTGTGGCGTCGTCCAGGGTGCGCTGGCTAAGCGCCTGGTCGATGACGGTGGCCGGGTTGTGTCCTGCTGCTTCGGCCTCGGCGAGCACAGTGGCGAGTGCGTCCCAAGCCGAGTCGGCCAGGACGCGCTCGGCGTGCTCCGGCACCGCCTCATGGAGGTGGTGGGCGAAGCGGCGCTTGGTCTGCGGGCTGGGCGCCCGGCTGGCGAGGCCGACCAGGACCGGCTCGGCGACCTGCGCGTACGCGACCTGCAGATGGACGAGGGCTTGTTCCGCTGCTGCCTCCTGTTGGGCGTGCTGGCGGGTGCGGTGCCAGTGAATCGCGTAGGCGACCGCGGTGAGGGCGACGTCCAGCAGCATCGCCAGCCCGGCACCGTCCCCGTGCCGTGCGGGGTCCTTCCAGATCGCCTGGACGCTGCGGCGCAGGACGCGTGTGCTGTCCAGGTCGGCGGCGATGCGGGAGCGGGTGGCGCGCTCGAAGACGGCCGCGGCCTGTTCAAGTTCGGCCTTCAGCGCCGACGGCGCGGTGACCGCCAGGAGGTCCAGTGCCGCCCCGAGCGCGACCAGCTGTCCCTGCCCCGCGGGGTCGTCGCCGTGGGTGAGGTGGTGGGGGATGCGTTCGGTGGCGGCGGTCGCCTGGTGCCACGGATTGCCCGGCCGGACGGTGACCGGTTCGGGGCTGGTGGTGGCGAGACGCCGACGGATCTTGGGGAGGGAGAGGTCGGGGGCGAGGGTGGAGCCGGAGTAGAAGACCGGCTCGCCCTTGTCGTTGGTGTCGCCGGGCAGGGCGAAGTTGCAGCCGAGGGCGTCGCCGGACGGGCCGCGCTTGAGGCGCACGCTCACGCCGGTTGCCTCCAGCAGGGCGAAGAACTCAGTCTCGTCCGCTGCGGCGGCGACGGCTCGAGCTTCTCGTACCGTCGCCGGGCCAGCTCGTCCTTCGCGGGCATCTCGCACAGCTCCCCACCTCCGCCCGCAGCCGCATGTGTGCCATATGTGTGCTGCGAGTACGAAGGCCCTCCCGTCCGATGGACGGAAGGGCCCTGACCTGGCGTTTTGCTGTGCCCCCGGCAGGATTCGAACCTGCGACACCCGCTTTAGGAGAGCGGTGCTCTATCCCCTGAGCTACGAAGGCGAGCCGACGTCAGACAGGGTAGCCGATCGAGGCGTCGGTGTTCTTCCCGGTTCAGGGCTGGGTCAGGTGATCCGGGAGATCAAGCCCGCGGGCCCGGTCGCCGTGCCTCACATCGTCGCCCGCAGATGGCTCACCGTCACGAAGTGGTAGCCCTGGGCCGAGAGGGTGCGCAGGATCTGCGGTACGGCGGCGACCGACGTGGGGTGGATGTCGTGCAGGAGGACGACGTCGTTGCGCTTCACCTTGGAGATGACCGACTGGGCGACCTTCGCGGCGTCGGGGTACTTCCAGTCCTCGGTGTCCAGGGTCCACAGCACCGCGGAGAGCCGGGTGGCCCCGCGGACGGTGCTGTTGACGGCGCCGTAGGGCGGGCGGAACAGGGTGGGTTCCTGGCCGGTGGCCGCCTTGATCGCGGCGCTCGTGCGGTTCAGCTGGTAGGCGACCTCCTCGGCGGTGAGCTTGGTGAGGTCGGGGTGACTGTAGGAGTGGTTGCCGACCTCGTTGCCCGCGCGGGCCTCGGCGCGCACCAGGGCGGGGTGGGCGACGACGTTCTGGCCGACCGTGAAGAAGGTGGCCCGGGCGTCGTACTGGGCGAGATAGGTGAGGAGGGTCGCGGTGTACGTGGCCGACGGGCCGTCGTCGAAGGTCAGGGCGACGCACTTGACCTGCTCGCAGTCGGTGTCGTCGTCGCCGGAGGCGGTGTGCGTGGGGACCGCGGGCGTGGGCGTGGCGGTCGCGCCGAGGTCGAGCGAGCCGGACGGGCTGACGCTCTGCTCCTGGACGCGCTTGCCGAAGGCGGACAGCCAGGGCGTGACCGTGGCCTTGGGCAGGGTCACGACGTAGGACCCGGCGGCCCCGGCCCCGACCGCGCCGGGGTCGAAGGTCACCCGCAGTCCGCCGGTCGCGGTGAAGGCCATGTCGTCGAGCTCGCCGGTCAGGGCCGACGGGTCGTCGAACGCCTGGGCCAGAGTGTCCGCGTCGGTGCCTTCGCGCCCCTCGAGCCCGCTCCTCAACGCGGCGTAGAAGGCGTCCCGGGAGCCGCTGTCGACGAGGTCCGGCGCGGTGCGGGCCATGCCCTCCCGGCCGTCGTACCAGTAGGTGCGCCGGGCCAGTCCGCTGCCCACCCCGCCGCCGCCGAGGGTGGTGAGCCGGACGCCGAGGACGTCCCCGGAGGCGACCAGCAACTGGTGGCTGATGTTGAGTTCGGTGCCGGCGTCGGTCGCGGAGCCGTCCTCGCACGACTCGCGGAAGGTCGCCAGGCGCCCCTGGACGTCCTTCTTCATCTCCGCCGTCATCGCGGTCGCGCCGGGCACGTCCGGGTAGCTGGTCGCCCAGGCGCAGGAGGTGGACTCGCTGTTGTCGCTGACGATCTGCAGGCCCTTGATCCTCGCGGGGTCGACGGTCCGCGTGGGGGAGGGGGCGGCGGACGCTCCGGGCCGCGCGGTGGCGGTCCCGACTGCCGTTCCGGGGGATCCGGACGAGCAGGCCGTCGCCAGGGCGAGCGAGCCGAGGAGCAGGAGGGAGGGGAGAAGGCGATGAGTGCGCATGGGTCCGCAACCTGGGGTCGAAGGGGTTTTCCGAAACCCGATCGTGCAGGTCAGGGGCTTTTTTCAGCGACCGTCGACGTCCCCCTGAACAAAAAACCTCAGGGGCACACCCGTCGGTACGGCGCGTCGGACACATAGGTCCGCCACTGCGCCTCGGTGAGGCCGCCGCCGAACCGCTCGCACAGGACGCGGACGACGTCGGCCGGGGCCACGGGGTGCCTTTGGAGGAGCACGTTCGGGCCGCTCGCGTAGAGGACCGAGTCGTCGCGGGTGAAGGCGAGGGCGTCGATCTCGTCGCCCGCGGTCGGCAGGTCGGTGCCGAGCTGCTGCTGTCCGGCGGTGTCCCACAGCCGCAGGGTGCCGTACTGGCCGCCGACGGCGAGGGTGGCGCCGTCGGTGGAGAAGGCGAGCACGTTCACCGCCTCGGCCTCGCCCTGGGCGGCGGTGTCGGAGGTGCCGGTCAGGATGCCGAGGCGGGTGCGCAGCTCGCCGTCCCACAGGGTGACGTGCCCGGTGCTGTCGCCGACGGCGAGCCGGGTGCCGTCGGGGCTGAAGGCCAGCGCGGTGATCTGGCGGCCGTCGGCCAGCGAGCGCCCGGTGACCTTGCCGGAGGGCAGCTCGGCGTACTGGTCGGAGGAGCCGGCGAGCAGTCCGCCGTCGGGCCGCAGGGCGAGCGTGCCCGGATACAGGACACCCTTGGGACCGGCCGTACGACGGTGGGTGGCGGTGTCCCACATCTCGACCGTGCCGCCGTTCGCGTCGCGCACGGCCAGCAGGGTCCGGCCCTCGGGGCCGAGGGCGAGGCCGGAGACGGCACGGTCGGCCGCGCCGGACGTCTCGAACGTCGTACGGACGCGGTGGGCGCCGGTGTCCCAGACGGTGAAGCGCTGCCGCAGGGAGCCGTGGGCGGACACCGTGTCGGCGACGGCGAGCGCCTTGCCGTCCGGGCTGAAGGCGAGCTGCGGAATCCCGCCACCGTCGCCACCGCCACCGCCACCGTCGCCGCCACCGTCGCCGCCGGGAAGCGGACCGAGCGTGGCATGCGCGAGGACCGCCCCACCGCGGGTGGCCCGCAGGTCGAGACGGTAGGACGAACCGGAACCCGTGACCGTCGCCAGGACCGTGCCGTCCGGGCTGAGCGCGGTCGCGTCCGTCGGGGTGCTCCGCCAGGGGGTGTTCAGACGGTCGCTCAGATTGTCCGTGTGGACGGTGGCGCCGTCGAGATAGCGCAGGGTCCTGCTGCTCCGGTCCGGGTCCCAGGTCAGCTCCCGCACCTCGGCCCCGGCCGTCGGCGTACGGAAGACCAGTCCGCCGCCGTTCGCCATCTGCCATACGGCGACCTCCTGGCCGTCCGCCGTGGCCAGGAACTCCCCGTCCGGGGAGAGCGCGGCGTCGCTGAAGCCGGTGGCTTCGCCGCTGGTGAAGTCGGCGAGGGTCCGTCCGGCCGAGACGTCCCAGACGGTCGCCGTGGTGCCGTGGACGGAGGCCAGCCGCCGGCCGTCCGCGCTCAGCCGCAGCAGCCGGGAGCCGCCGTCCGCGCCCGAACCGGTGCCGCACACCGTGCCGTCCGCCTTCTCCCAGGCGCCCGGCAGCCGTCTGCCGTGGACGGTGTCCCACACCTGAGGTGCGCCTCCGGCCGTGCACAGGGCGAGGAGGCGGCCGCCCGGACCGGCCGAGATGTCGGTCAGGTCGGTCGGCATGTCCTTGGTGAACAGGATCTTCCCGTCGCCGGTCCGGCGCACCCGTACCGGGCCCGGTCCGTCCGTGGGGCCGGTGACATAGGCGCTGCCGTCGGCCGCCGCCCCCCAGTAGCTCGTCTCCGCCAGGTCGGCGGCGGACTCGCCGGCGGTGAAGTCCCACAGGGTGTCGCCGCCCTCGCCGGTGATGACGAGGAAGCGGGAGTCGGGGCCCATCTGCGAGGCCTCCGAGGCGCTGGGGAGGTGGTACGTGGCGGTGACCCGGTGGTCGGCCATGTTCCGCACGGTGACCCGGGAGCCCGTGACGGTGACGAGGGTGCGGCCCTGGCCGGTGAGGAAGCGGCGGGCGTTCTCGCCGGTCCGGGGGTCGGTGTAGGCGTCCCGCTCCGGCCGGGACAGGGACTCCAGCAGGGCCGAGCGGGACTCCGTCAGCGGGGCCAGGCGCCATGCGGCGACGGAGAGCAGGGCGGCCGTACGGGGGTCCGTGGACCGCAGGCTCTCGGACACCGTGGCCAGGCGCCGGGCGGCCGCCTTCGCCGCCTCCTCCTCGCTCACCTCGTTCCGCTGCCAGGCCAGCAGCCCCGCGGCCAGCGCGAGCACGAGGAACACCGCGAGCCCCACGCCAAGATTCCGGGTACGCCGAGCGGCCCGCACCCCGGCCACCTGCTCGGCGTCCCGGCCGGCGAGGGAGGCGGCGAGGAAAGAGCGCTCCAGCGGGGCGAGGTCGTCCTCGTGAGAGCGCGGTCCGGACGGCGTCCCGCCGCCGAACAGCTCCTCCGCCCGCGCCAGCCGCGTCCCCCGGTACAGCGCCCCCGCGTCCCGGTTCAGTTCCTCCCAGGCGCGGGCCGACTCCCCGAGCTGTCGCTGCGCGCGCAGCCGCTCCCGGTCGGCCTCGATCCACTCCGCCAGCCGGGGCCAGCCGGTGATCAGGACTTCGTGGGCCAGCTCGACGGTGTCGCCGTCCAGGGCGACCAGGCGGGCGGCGGCGAGGCGTTCCAGGACGTCCTCCGCGCCGGGTCCCAGTTCGGCCCGGGACGCGGGGCGGCGGGTGTCGGCGGCGCCGTCGCCGGGGGCGATCAGGCGCAGCAGGACGCGACGGGCGGTGCGGGCCTGCTCCGGGGCGAGAGAGCCGTAGAACTGTTCGGCGCTCGCGGCGATCGCCCCGCGTACCCCGCCCGTCTCCTCGTATCCGGCCAGGGTGAGGGTCCGGCCCCGGCGCCGGCGCCAGGTCTCCAGGAGGGCGTGCGAGAGCATCGGCAGGGCGCCCGGCTGCTCGGCGACCTCGTCGATGATCCGGGTGGTCAGCACCCGCTCCACGTTCAGTCCCTCGGCGCTCGCGGGACCGGTGATCGCCTCCCGCAGCTCGTCCCGGCTCATCGGTCCGACCAGCAGGTTCGCCCGGCTGACCGCCTCGGCGAGCCCGGGATGGGAGGCGCAGTGGCCGTAGAAGTCACCGCGGACGGCGAGGGCCACGCGCAGCCCGCTCGACTCGTCGCGGGCGCGCAGCAGCAGGTCGAGGAAGCGGTCGCGTTCCTCGCGGTCGTGGCAGAGGGTGAACAGCTCCTCGAACTGGTCGACGACCACCCAGGTGTCCAGTGCGCCGTCCAGCGGCGTGAGCGCGTTCGCGTGGGTGTGCGCGGGCCGGTCGCCCGGGGTGAGGACACGGATCACCGCCGGGCGTTCGCCCCCTTCCGCCGTCCGCAGCGCCGGGATCAGCCCCGCCCGCAGCAACGACGACTTGCCGCTGCCGGACGCGCCGAACACGGCCGCGAACCGGTGCGCGCGCACCAGCGCGAGCAGCTCGCCGACCTGCTTGTCCCGGCCGAAGAAGAGGTCGCTGTCGCCGGGCTCGAACCGTGCCAGGCCCCGGTAGGGCGCCCGCTCCCCGGCGGACGGCACCCGGACCTCCGCGTCCGCCTCGCGCCAGCGCCCCTCCCACTCCTCCGGGTCGGCGCCGAGCACCTCGGCATAGGCGCGGACGACCGCGAGCGAGGGCAGCTGGTCGCCGGCCGCCGCCTGGGAGAGCGCCGTCGTCGAGTAGCCCGCCTTCTCGGCCATCTCCCGGTACGGCGGCTTCCCCGCCTTCTCGCGCAGCAGGCGCAGGTCGTACGCCAGGCGCTGCACGGGTCCGGCATCGGGGTCCACCGGCTTCTCGCGTCGTCCCACCGGGCGTACCTCTCGAGCCTCACCGACCATCGAACGGGCGCCCAAGGTACGTTTCTCCTCCTCTCCGAGGCAATTCCGGCCCATTTGTCGGACAGTGAGGTCAGCGCACCGTGCGGTACGCGTTGTGGATGGTGCCGGTGTAGGTGTTGCCGTCCGTGTCGGTCAGGGACGACCGGAGGGTGACCGTGCCGGCCTTCCCCGGGTGGGTGAGGGCCAGGTACCGCTTGCCGGTGCGGTCCTGGTGCACGGCCGCCGACCTCCAGGTGCGGCCGCCGTCGTACGACACGCTCACGGTCAGAGACTTCAGGTGCCCCTTGGCCGCGGCCGGGCCCTGGAGGGACAGCGGCACGGTGAGGCGGGCGCCCGCCTTCGCGGTGCCGGTCAGGCTCAGCTTCGGGTGGAAGCGGACCACGGAGAGCGGAAACGCGACGGCCTTGCTGTCGCCCGCGTCGCCGGAGACGAAGGTCCACACCGCGTCGACCCGGTCGCTGACCTTGACGTCCGAGCCGCGGTCGGCGCTGACGGACAGCCGGTAGCGGGTCTTCTGGGCGAGCAGCCGTCCGTAGACCTGCGGGCAGGTGTCCTCGGTGAAGGAGCCGATGACGCGGGAGCCGGTGGTCAGCCTGGTGGTGATCGTGGTCCTGGGGAAGTAGCCGAAGTTCCCCGCGCCGTCCGCGAACATCGGCACGCACACGTTGTAGTAGCCGCCGGTCCGCGTGCCGCCGATGCCCGCCCCGACGGCCGGTCCGCCGACACCGCCGTTGAAGGTGACCCGGTAGGCGCGGTCCGGTGCGAAGCGGCGGGCGGTGAGCGCGGAGACCGCGTCCTCGTTGTGCATGCCGTTCGCCACCCGGGCACCCAGGTACCAGTCCAGGCCGCGGTCGGCGCTCAGGTACTGCGTGAGCGACGCGGTCGGCGCCGCCCGCAGCTCGCCCGTCACGCCGAGGGAGGCCCGGCCGAGCTGCGGCCAGCCGGCGTAGGACCAGTCCGCCTGGGGAGCGGTCTCGGCCCGGGACAGGGCGGTGGCGACCGAGGCGGTCACCTTGGCCATGCCCTTCGTGGAGGCGAACGTGCGGGTCAGCCCGTTGAAGTAGCCGCCCTTGCGGGTGCTGACCAGGTCGTACGCCGGTGAGGTGGCCGTGCGCTGCCAGATCCCGCCGAGCTGGGCGACGAAGGACCCGGCCGGGGCGCCGGAGCCGATCTGGCCGAGGTAGGTGGTGCTGTCGACGGTGGTTCCGCCGGCGTAGTCGTAGGTCGGCTTGGCGCCACGGGCCGCGAAGAGGACCTGTGCGTCGCGCAGCTTCGCACCGCGGTCGGGGGCGGTGACCTTCACCGGCCTGGTCCTGCGGCCGTCGAGGGCGAGCGAGGTGTCGTGGTCGAGCACCAGGCGCGGCGCCACCATCACGGCCTCGCGTCCGGTGTCGTCGATGCTCTGGGCGTCGATCACGTAGTGCCCCTTGGGCAGCCGCACGGTGGCCGTGCCGTCGGGGTGGTTCCTGCCGTCGTCGAAGGGTGTGTACTGCCTGCCGGTGTCCAGGTTCGCCACCGTGACATCGGGCGTCTCGTCGCGCTTGCCGTCGCGGCGGGTGACCGTCAGCTTCAGCCTGTACGACTCTCCCGCCCGGACCACGCCCAGGGCGGTGCGCGTGCTCTGCCCGCCGCCGCTCGCGGTGACCGCGCCCGAGTAGGCACCGTCGGAGCCGCCGAGGCGGGGGTCGGCGGTGGCCGTGGCCTGTGCGGTGCCGCCGGCCGGGACGGTGAGCCGGGCCGGGGAGACGGTGAACATGCCGGTGGGGGCGCTCTTGCCGCCGGGCCCTGTGGCGGCGGTGGTCAGGTCCAGGGTGACGGGCTCGGTGCCCGCGTTGCGGTAGGTGAGCGTGCGGCTGACCGGCTTGTCGTCGGTGTGCGGCCAGGCGGCCGTGCCGAAGTCGGCGGAGGACGGCTCGGTGGTGACCTCGGTGCCGGTCGCCCGGGTCAGGTCGACGCGGCCCGCGCCGGTCTCGTAGGCGGTGGTGCCGGTCAGCGGCTTCGCGGAGGCGGTCAGCGCGGCCTTGATGCGGTCACCGGTCCAGCCGGGGTGTTCCTGGGCGAGGATCGCGGCGGCGCCCGCGGTGTGCGGGGTGGCCATGGAGGTGCCCGACATCGTCACGTACCCGGGGGCGACCTCCTCGCCGAGGGTGCCGTGGACGGCCGCCGCGGCGACGGTGTCGACGCCGGGTGCGGCGATGTCCGGCTTCAGGGTGCCGTCCGCGGTCGGGCCGCGGCTGGAGAAGGAGGCGAGCCGGTCGTCGCCGTCCACGGCGGCGACGGTCAGTGCGGAGGCGGCCGAGCCCGGGGAGTCGACGGTCGTGCCGGACGGTCCCTCGTTGCCCGCGGCGATCACGAAGAGGGCGTGCGAGGAGGCCGACAGGTCGTTCACGGCCTTCTCCATCGGGTCCGTCCCGGTGGCGTCGGTGGAGCCCAGGCTCATGCTGACGATCTTGGCGCCCTGGGCCACGGCCCACTGCATCCCGGCGATGATCGCCGAGTCCGCTCCGGCGCCGGTGTCGTCGAGGACCTTGCCGACGAGGAGTCGCGCGCCCGGCGCCACCCCCTTGTACTTGCCGTCGCTCTGCGCTCCCGAGCCGACGAGGGTGGAGGCGACGTGGGTGCCGTGGCCCACCTTGTCGTCGGTGGAGCCGGAATCGGAGAAGTCCTTCGACGTGAGGATCCGGCCCTTGAGGTCGGGGTGGGTGGCGTCGACACCGGTGTCCAGGACGGCGACCTTCACGCCCTTGCCGTCGTAACCGGCCTTCCAGGCGGAGGGGGCGCCGATCTGCGTGACCCCGCCCTTGGGGTCGGGGGTACCGCCTGCGGGGGCACCGGCCGCGGTCTCCGCCGTCGTACGGACCCGTCCGTCCAGCCAGACGTGGTCGATGCCGGGTGCGGTCGTCACGGTGCTGCCCCGGTCCGCGGGTTCGGTCAGGGCCTGCCACACCTTGGCGGTGTCCGGCTTGTCGGCGGTGACTGCCTCACCGTGGACGGCGGGCAGGTCCAGCACCGAGTCGGTGTCGGCCGCGAGGGTGCTCCGGGCGGCGGCCCGGGTCCCGGCGCTGCCCTTGTAGGCGACGATCAGCGGCAGCCGCGTGCGATGGGCGTCGTCGTACTTGTCCTCGACCAGTTCCGTGACGTCGAAGAGGCGGCGGTCCAGCTTCCCGCGGGCCAGCAGCCGGGCCGCGTCCCGGGGGATGACGTAGGTGTGGCCGTTGAAGCTGCGCACCGAGTAGCCGATGCCGCCGCGGCCCCTGCCCGGCCGGACGCCGGTGAGCCGGCGCCGGCTGTCGACGCCGACGGTGTCACCGGTCAGCAGCGTCACATGGGCGGTGGCCCGGAGCGCGGTGCCCGGTGCCGTGGCGGACACGTCGGCGGCGGCGGGGGTGACGGCGGCGGTGGCGGTGAGCCCGGCGACCGCCAGCAGCGCCGGTATCCCGTACGCGGCGCTTCTGCCGGTCCGGCTGTGCTTGTTCAGCAAGGTGAGGTCTCGCTTCCCCGTGGGTCGGTGGAGGGTTCCTGGGCACGTCGACGAGGGGGAGTGCCGACGGCCGGAACCGAGTCTCGGGGCGCGGGGAATTGGTCAGTAGCCCGTCACGGGCACTGAAAAAAGGGAAAGGAACGCCGCGGGGTCAGAAGGACGGGGTCAGAAGGACGGGCTCAGAAGGACGGGCTCAGAGAAGCGCGACCTTCGTGAAGTGGCCCGCCGCCCGGAGTTCCGTCTCGATGCGGCTCGCCGTCAGGCGCAGTTCGGGGAGGAGTTCGTCGACGCATTCCCCGGGCGTGCGGCCCGCCGCGTGCAGGGCCACGTTCACGGCGGCGACCACCCGGCCCGTACGGTCGCGCAGGGGCACCGCGAGGGTGCGCAGGCCGTCCTCCCAGTCCTCGTCGAGCAGGGCGTACCCCTCGGTGTCCGACAGCAGGACCCGGCCCAGGGAGGTCGCCGCGGCCGGCAGCCGGGTGCCCACCCTGATGTCCACGCTCATGATCTGCGGGGACATCGCCCGTGCCGTGTACTGGATCTCCGCGCTCGGTCCCGAGGACACCAGGACCGCCAGTGCCGTCGACTCGCCCACCCGCGCCGACAGGTCCCTCAGGTGCGGGGTGGCGATGCGGGGGAGGGAGGTGCGGGACAGGGGCGGGAAGCCCAGGGACAGCACCCTCGGGGTCAGGGTGAAGGTCCGGGACTCCGGCTGCTGGCGGACCAGGCCCAGGTGTTCGTAGGTGATCAGGGCCCGGCGGGCCGTCGCCCGGGCGAGGCCGGTCGCCCGCGCCACGTCCGTCAGGGTGAGCGCGGCCCGGCCCTCCCCGAACGCCGTCAGCACGGTGAGACCCCGGGCCAGGGACTCGACGAAGTCGCGGCCCAGTTCGGTCTTGGACGCGCCGATCCAGGAGGCGAGGTCCGTGGGGGGCGGCCCCGGGGCCGGCTCCGGGGCGGACGCCAGCTCGCGTTCCATCTCGGCCACCGTCGCCCGCAGTCGCGGCAGCAGGGTCTCGCGCAGGTCCGCCGCCGAGTGGCGGCTGGTGTGGCTCACGACGTTCGCGACGCAGGCGATCCGGGCGGTGCGCGGGTCCCGCACGGGGACGGAGACCGCCACCAGGCCCGGCTCGATCAGCTGGTCGTCCAGCGCGTAGCCGTCCCGGCCCGCCTGTGCCGCCTTTCGCTCGAACTCCGCGTCCGGGAAGGGGAGCCGCCGAGGGGGTACGGCCGAGAAGCCCCGGTTCTCCGGGTCCGCCGCCCGGCGTTCGCGCCACACCCGCCAGTCGCCGTCCGTCCACTCGGACGCGAACAGCGGTCCCGGCGCGGTGCGTTCGGCGGGGAGCAGGTCGCCGATGCGGAAGCTGAGGGACATCGCGCGGCGGCGGGTGGCCTGGTGGATGAAGCGGATGCCGTCGCGGTCGGCGACCGCCAGCGAGACCGACTCGTCCAGTTCGTCGGCGAGGGCGTCGGCCCGCCGGGACAGCAGGGCGGGCAGGCGCAGGGCGGCGAGATAGGCGTTGCCGAGTTCCATGAGCCGGGGGGTCGCCACCGCGTCCCGGCCGTCCAGCCGGACGTATCCCATGCGGGCCAGCGTGGAGGTGATGCGGTCGACCGTGGAACGCGCCAGGCCCGTCGCCCGCTCCAGGCCGCTCAGGCTCAGCGTCCCGCCCGCCTCGGTCAGCTCCCGCAGCACCCTGACCCCCCGGATCAGCGGAGCGACCGCCTCGGCCGGCACGACGGACTCCGGTACCGGCGGCGGGGCGGTGGTGATCTCAGCGGGCATCGGTTCTCCGGTACGGCGGTCGCGGCACGCCTACGGTAATCCGCCAAGGCAACTCCGGCGCGACACCGGCCTCCACGGAGCCGGCCTGCCCCACTCACCCCGCTCTACCCCCGCGTGATCCACACCCGGTAACGGCCCTCCCCGTCCGCCCCCACCACCCGGACCCGGACGCCCCGGCCCGCGTCCCGGAACTCCTCCCCGGCCGTGAACGGCGCGTCCGAGAGTTCCGCGTGGACGTTGGGGCTCCGGGTGCAGCCCCCGCTGTCGGGCCGCGAGTCGTACACCCGCACCGGGCCGCGCCCGGTGTCCACGTCCGCGTCGACCCGGTAGACGAGGACGCCCGGCCGGCACACCGTCTCGTCGTTGCCCTCGCGGGTGCGGAGTTCGACCGCGTAGCCGGTGCGGCTGCCGAGGGGCACGAAGAGGAGCTTGGTGCCGGGGCCCGGCCGGGCCAGCGGGGTCAGGGTGTACTCCGAAGTCCCGGGTGCCGTCACGCAGTTGACCTGCGTCGCGTCCAGCCAGCCCAGCTTCCACTTGTGCCAGCCGAGGAGGTCGTTGTTGGCGCCCCAGTCCTCGCTCATGATGTCCCAGTGGCCGACCGCGCCCCCGCCGTCCTGGGTGTAGAGGTCGGGCAGGCCGAAGACATGGCCGTTCTCGTGGGGCAGCACCCGGTACCCGGTCTGCGGGAAGGAGCCGGAGCCGTCGTCCTGGCGGGAGTACACGAAGGAGGCGTTGGCGACGGGGACGCCGTCGGCGACCGGGGCGTCGGTGTTGCCGGCGAAGCTCACCGACAGGACCGTGTCGAGGGCGGAGGGGCCGGCGTTCGGGGTCACCAGGACGTTCAGGAAGTCGTACGACCGGAAGTCCACCCTGGGGTCGGCGGCGGCCACGATGTCCTGGACCAGCCGGCGGTAGCCCGGGTCGAAGGGGGCGCCGCGCTCTATGCCGTAGGCGCGGAACGACTTCGGCATGCGCAGCCAGTCGGTGATCGGGGTCTCGGGGCGGTAGTCGAGACGGCCGTAGGAGCTGGTGCGGAACCAGTCCTGGGTCTGCGGGAAGAACTCGCGGAAGCGGTCGAGGGCGGGGCCGGAGCCGGGCGCGTCGGAGAAGTCGACCATCAGGGTGAGGGCGTGGACGGTGCCGGTGGAGCGGGAGTAGCCGCCGGGGGTGGGCAGGCCCTCGGACATCTGGACGGCCGGGCCGCCGCTGATCAGGCAGGGACCGTGGGTGCCGGAGCGGGCCAGGGCGACGGGGCCGGCGGTCGTGGCGCCGGGGGTGAGGCGCTCGGTGCCCGCCGAGGTGCTGAGCGTGAGGGTCAGCGCGGTCACGGACGCGAGGGCGGCGATACGGCGCGGGCGTATGCGACGTCTGGTCCACGGCATGCGAGCACCCTCCGGAGCGCGGCAGCCGCTGGTCGGAAGGCTGCACCTCTCCGATCACCCTGTGCCGGGGGAGGGGTGCTCGCGCGCTGGAGGAGACCGAACGTGGGTATCGAAAAGCCTGTGACTCAGGTCACAACATAATTTCTCCTCAACCCGAAATAACCGGGGAGCGTCTCCCCGTTTAGACCTGTGTCCGAGCGAAACGGGGACTGAGTCCCCGGATCACCCGCCAACAGACCGAGGAGTACACCGTGCAGACCGCTCTCTCCGTGCAGCGCAAGGCGCCCCGCGCCGACGCCCTGCGCAACCGCGAGCGGATCGTCACCGCCGCCAGCGAGATGTTCACCGAGTTCGGCCCCGACGTGCCGCTCGACGAGATCGCCCGCCGGGCCGGCGTGGGCAACGCCACGGTGTACCGCAACTTCCCCGACCGCGACGCGCTCGTCCGTGAGGTCGTCTGCTCCGTCATGGACCGGACGTCCGAGGCGGCCGAGCTCGCGCTCGCGGAGACCGGGGACGCCTTCGGCGCCCTGGAGCGCTTCGTGCACGCGTCCGCCGACGAGCGGGTCACCGCGCTGTGCCCGATGATCCAGGGCGCCTTCGACCAGCACCACCCCGACCTGGTGGCCGCACGCGAACGCATCGAGCAGCTCGTCGAGCGGCTCATGGACCGGGCCAGGGCGGCCGGTCAGCTCCGCGCGGACGTGAGCGTCGGTGACCTGATGGTCGCCGTGGCCCAGCTGAGCCGGCCCCCGGCCGGCACCGGCTGCCTCACCCTCGACGGGTTCGTGCACCGCATGCTCCAGCTGTTCCTGGACGGACTGCGGGCCCCGGCCCGCTCCGAGCTGCCGGGTGCGGCCCTGACCATGGAGGACCTCCGCCAGGCCTGATCCGATCCGACCCGACCGATTAGTTCAGAGCGCGAGCACAGTCTCTACAACGACTTTCGACCGGCCGTCAGCGACGACGGACCGTCCCCTTTCGACATCTTTTTTCCGTTCCGAAGTCCCGAAGTGGGTACCCCCATGTCTGCAACAGCCTCAAAGGCTCCCGGCGCACCGGCCGTGTCCGGTGACGCCAACCGCTGGAAAGCGCTCGTCTTCATCGCGCTCGCCCAGCTGATGGTCGTCCTCGACGCGACCATCGTGAACATCGCCCTGCCCTCCGCCCAGGCCGACCTGGGGATAACCGACGGCAACCGTCAGTGGGTCGTCACGGCCTACGCCCTCGCCTTCGGTGGACTCCTGCTCTTCGGCGGCCGGATCGCCGACCTGTGGGGCCGCAAGCGCGCCTTCGTCGTCGGCCTGATCGGCTTCGCCGCGGCATCCGCGCTCGGCGGCGCCGCCACCAGCGGCGGCATGATGTTCGGCGCCCGCGCCCTCCAGGGCGTCTTCGGCGCACTGCTCGCGCCCGCCGCGCTCTCCCTGCTCGCCGTGATGTTCACGGACGCCAAGGAGCGCGCCAAGGCCTTCGGCATCTACGGCGCGATCGCCGGTGGCGGCGGCGCCGTGGGCTTCATCCTCGGCGGTGTGCTGACCGAGTACATGGACTGGCGCTGGACCTTCTTCGTGAACATCCCGTTCGCGATCGTCGCCGCGCTCGGCGCGTACTTCGTCATCCGTGAGCCCGAGGGCGGCCGCAACCGCAACCCGCTCGACATTCCCGGCGTGCTGCTTTCCACCCTGGGCCTGGTCGCGCTGGTCTACGGCTTCACCCGCGCCGAGTCCGACGGCTGGGGCGACTCCGTGACCGTCGGCATGTTCGTCGCGTCGGCCGTCCTGCTGATCGCCTTCGTCGTCACCGAGGCCAGGACCAAGGCCCCGCTGCTGCCGCTGCGCGTCATCACCGACCGCAACCGCGGCGGGATCTACCTCTCGCTCGGCATCGCGATCATCGCGATGTTCGGCACCTTCCTGTTCCTGACCTACTACCTGCAGATCGTGAAGGGCTTCACGCCGATCAAGACCGGCTTCGCCTTCATGCCGATGATCGTCGGCATGATGGTCGGCTCGACCCAGATCGGCGCCCGCCTGATGACCCGCGTCCCGGCGCGGCTGCTGATGGGCCCCGGCTTCCTGGTCGCCGCGGTCGGCATGCTCCTCATGACCCAGCTGGAGATCGGTTCGTCGTACGCCTCGACGATCCTGCCGGCCATGCTGCTGCTGGGCCTCGGCATGGGTACGGCGTTCATGCCGGCCATGTCCCTGGCCACCCTGGGCGTCGAGCCGCGTGACGCCGGTGTCGCCTCCGCGATGGTCAACACCTCGCAGCAGGTCGGCGGCGCGATCGGTACGGCCCTGCTGAACACGATCGCCGCGTCGGCCACGACCTCGTACATCAAGGACCACATCGGCTCCGCCACGTCCAAGTCGCAGCAGCAGCTGGTGGCGCTGGAGGGCCAGGTGCACGGCTACACCAACGCGATCTGGTTCGCCGTCGGCATGCTGGTGCTCGCCGCGGCGATCGTGGTGACCCTCGTCAACGCCGGCCGTCCGGACACGACCGCGGTGGCCGCCGAGGGCGCCGAGGAGGAGCTGGCGGTGCCGGTCGTCGCCCACTGACGGCGACCGCCCCGCGGTACCCCTTCGAGAACCTGGTGCGTACGGGGACGGGGACGCCCCGTACGCACCACCCCAGGAACTGCCCTGGCACCCCTGAGCGAGCGGCTCAGCGGAGCCAGGGCAGATCCGCGCCCGCCTCGTTCGGCTGGAGTCCCTCGGCGACGATCTGCATGATCTCGCCGAGGGACTTCTGCTGTTCCGGGGTGAGCCGGTCGAAGACGGCCCTGCGTACGGCCCCCACATGGCCCGGCGCGGCGCCCTGGAGCATCTCCAGGCCCGGGTCCGTGAGCACCGCGAACTGGCCGCGCTTGTCGTCCGGGCAGTCCTCCCGGCGCACCCAGCCGTTGCGCTCCAGACGGGCGATCGCGTGCGAGAGCCGGGACCGGGTGATCTTCGCCTTCATGGCCAGCTCGGTCATCCGCAGCCGCCGGTCCGGGGCCTCGGCGAGTCCGACGAGGAGCCCGTAGTAGATGTGCGGCATGCCGGCGTCCCGCTGGAGCTGGCGGTCGAGGTGGTCCTCGAGAAGGGTCGTGGCGTGCACATAGGAACGCCAGATGCGCTGCTCTTCGTCGTCGAGCCACTGGGGCTCCTGGTCGGGGACGGATGCCGTGTTCATGTATCCCACTCTACGAGCTTTCTCCTTGAAGCTTAAACAAATGAGGCGTACAGTCATACCTGGAAGCTTTAAATTTGAAGCATTCGATGCATCGCTAGTACCGGAGGAGTCCCCGCAATGTCCGCCGACACGCTGGAGCGCATGCCCGCCCTCTATCTGAGTCACGGCGCCCCGCCGCTCGCCGACGACCCGGTCTGGCCCGGTGAGCTCGCCGCCTGGTCCGCGGACCTGCCCCGCCCCAAGGCCATCCTCATGGTCTCCGCCCACTGGGAGGAGGCCCCCCTCGCCCTCGGCGCGGTGCGGCCCGTCCCGCTCGTCTACGACTTCTGGGGCTTTCCCGAGCACTACTACAAGGTGACGTACGACGCCCCCGGCGCCCCCGAACTCGCCGAGTCCGTACGCAAGCTGCTGCGCGCCCCCGGCACCCCCGTGCAGGACATCCCGGACCGCGGACTGGACCACGGCGCCTACGTCCCCCTCGTCGAGATGTTCCCCGAGGCCGACATCCCCGTCCTCCAGATCTCCATGCCGACCCTCGACCCCGTCAAGCTCATGGAGATCGGCCGCAAGCTGGCCCCCCTGCGCGACGAGGGCGTCCTGATCGTCGGCTCCGGCTTCTTCACCCACAACCTCGCCGCCCTGCGCCACACCGGCCCCGGAGTGCCCACCTGGTCCTCGGAGTTCGACGACTGGGGCCGGCGGGCCCTTGAGGCACGGGACGTGGACTCCCTGCTGGACTTCCTCAACAAGGCCCCGGCCGGGCGCTACGCCCATCCGCGCACCGAGCACTTCGCGCCGCTGTTCGTCACCATGGGCGCGGCGGACGTGAGCGGTGAGCTGGACGCGCAGAAGTCCGTGATCGACGGGTTCTGGCTGGGGATGGCCAAGCGGTCGGTGCAGTTCGGCTGAGCCTTCCCACGCCGGCCTACAGCTCCTTCTCGTACCAGGCCACGTCCCAGTAGCGGCCGAACTTCCGGCCCACCTCCCGGTAGGTGCCGACGTGCCGGAACCCGAAGCGTTCATGCAGCCGCGTGGACGCTTCGTTGGGCTGGGCGATGCCCGCGTAGGCGCGGTGCAGGTCCTCGCCGGCCAGCGCCTCGAAGAGCGCCTTGTAGAGGAGGGTGCCGACGCCCCGGCCGCCCGCGTCCGGCGCGACGTAGACGGTGACCTCCACGGAGGTCGCGTACGCGGGCTTCGCGCGGAAGGGGCTGGACGTGGCGTACCCGAGGATCCGCTGTGAGGTTCCTGTCGAGTCCGTGTCGGTGGCAACCATCAGGCGGTACGGGCCGTCTTCAGGGTGGGAGAGCAGCCAAGGGCGGCGCTCTTCCGGGGTGAAGACAGCGGTGTCGAACGTGATGGGCGTCTCACGAACGTAGTGGTTGTAGAGGTCGGTGAGGGCCCCGAGGTCACCTTCGACTCCCGGCCTGACCTGCACCTCTGTACGTTCTGACGGCATCGCACCTCCCCATGTGGCCGGACAGGGTACTGCAAGATCAGAAAAATAGCGGCACCGCTTGGGAATTCTGTCCGGTTTCCAGTCGTTGTTTCCATCGGATGCAGGGCACCCGAGGAGAGTCCGGAAAGCAACCGGAGCCGGGACCCAGCGTCCGAAGGACCACCCGCTGACCCCACATCGCAAGGGAGCACGCATGGCAACCCGTGCCGTCGCCCGTCGTAAGTCCGCCACCGGCGGGTCTACCGACGCGGCACGCAGTGTTCGCGTCCATGGCGGCGAGATCGCCGACCGCGACCTGGTCGGCATGTACCTCGACGAGATCGCGCGTACGCCGCTGCTCGACGCCGCCAAGGAAGTCGAGCTGTCCCAGATCATCGAGGCGGGTGTGTTCGCCCGACAGGTCCTCGACGGGTTCGAGGAAGCCAAGGCCGACGCCTCCCGCGAGGAGCTGGAGGCCCTGGTGGAGGAGGGTGAGCGCGCCAAGGACGTGTTCATCCGCTCCAACCTCCGCCTGGTCGTGGCCGTGGCCCGCCGCTACCCCCGCAGCGGACTGCCCCTGCTCGACCTGATCCAGGAGGGCAACGCCGGCCTGGTGCGCGCGGTCGAGAAGTTCGACTACCGCAAGGGCTTCAAGTTCTCGACGTACGCCACCTGGTGGATCCGTCAGGCCATCACCCGCTCCATCGCCGACCAGTCCCGCACCATCCGGCTGCCCGTCCACCTGGTGGAGGAGCTGGGCCGCATCCGCCGCGTGCAGCGCGAGTTCAACCGCGAGCACGGCCGCGACCCG
The DNA here is from genome assembly GCF_042893155.1 of Streptomyces sp. NPDC001668. Lineage (NCBI taxonomy): Bacteria > Bacillati > Actinomycetota > Actinomycetes > Kitasatosporales > Streptomycetaceae > Streptomyces > Streptomyces sp. NPDC001668. Next base: position 10,402 of record NZ_JBIAUQ010000016.1, on the reverse strand, counting down.
GAGCCCGCGGAGATCGCCGCCGAGCTCGGCTCCAACCCGGAGCGCGTGATCGACGTCCTGGACTGGGCCCGCGACCCGGTCTCGCTGAACATGGCGGTGGACGACGACGGCGACACCCAGTTCGGCGACCTCCTGGAGGACACGTCGGCGGTCTCGCCGGAGCAGTCGGTGCTGACACTGCTGCGCAGCGAGGAACTCGACGACCTCATCGGCCGCCTCGACCAGCGCACCGCGTCCATCATCAAGATGCGGTACGGCATCGAGGACGGGCGCGAGCGCACCCTGACCGAGGTGGGCAAGGAGCACGGGCTCACCCGCGAGCGGATCCGGCAGATCGAGAAGCACGCCCTGCTGGAGCTGAAGAAGCTGGCCCGGTCCACCGGGTTCGACGCGGCGGCGTAGGCGGGGTGTGCCCGCGTACGCCGGGTGGCGAAAGACCGCGTGAACATGGCTGTACTAGGCCGCTTTAACCTGCCGGACCCTGGGCACAAGACTTCAGGGTCCACCTGTTCGAGTCCCGGAGGCCATGCTTTCGGACCCGCCTGAACCAAGTCCCGACGCAATCCCCCCCCGGCGCCGGGACTCTCCCCGAGCCGGACCTCGGCGCCCCTCCCCCCGGGCGCCGGGGTCCGGCTCTTTTTCTCGCCCCGGGAAAGCCGAACGGTGGGTCACCCCGTACCTGAACCACGGGGTGACCCACCGAAGGGGAGATTCTGTCACACCGACGGGGCGCCTCCGGCGGTCGAACGGGGGTTCCAGGGCGGGTGCGGGTGCGGGTGCGGGTGCGGGTGCGGGTGCGGTGGGGGCGGGCGTTCCGCGCGGCCCGCCCCCACTCGGCCGCGGCCGCCCGTCGTCCGAACTCCCCGCCCCCTCAGGCGACTTCTCCCGACGCGCGGATCAGCCGGCCCCCCAACTCCCGCACCGCCGCCACGAGTTCCGGCGGCTCCTGGACCCGGAACTCCACCCCCGTCATCGCCAGCCGCACCGCCATCCAGTCCACCGGGTCCCCGACGCTCGTCCGCAACCGGCACCGGCCCTCGCCCAGCGACTCCGGCACCCCCATCCACCCCGGCACCCGGGGCCCCACCTCCGACACCGCGCCCTCGAACGTCACCACCAGCTCGTACGTCTCCTGACGGCGGTACATCGACTGCCGCAGATACTCCGCCGCACTCCCCGTCGGCAACTCCCGCGGTGCGAACCGCGCCCCCGTGGCGAAGGGGTCGGTCACGCGGTCGACCCGGAAGGTCCGCCAGTCGGCGCGGTCGAGGTCGTAGGCGACGAGGTACCAGCGGCGCCCGGTGGAGACCAGGCGGTACGGCTCCACGACCCGTCGGGACTCGGCGCCGTCCTTCGCGCGGTAGGCGAAGCGGAGCCGTTCGTGGCCGGCCACCGTGGACGCCATCACGGTCAGGGTCTCGGTCGGGATGCTCGCCCCGTCCCCGCTGGTCAGCGGAGTCGTCGCGGCCTGGAGGGTGGACACCCGGTGCCTGAGGCGGGACGGCAGGACCTGCTCCAGTTTCGCCAGCGCCCGTACGGACGCCTCGTCCACCCCCTCGACCGCGTGCCCCGCCCCCGCCCGCAGCCCGACCGCGATGGCCACCGCCTCCTCGTCGTCCAGGACGAGCGGGGGCAGGGCCTTGCCCGCGACGAGCCGGTAGCCGCCGTCGGAGCCCTTGGACGCCTCGACGGGATAGCCCAGTTCGCGCAGCCGGTCGATGTCCCGCCGGACCGTGCGGCGGGAGACCCCGAGGCGGTCGGCGAGTTCGCCGCCGGGCCACTCGCGGGGCGTCTGGAGGAGGGAGAGGAGCGTCAGAAGCCGTGCCGGGGTGTCTGTCGTCATGAGTTCGAGAATGCCGTACCACTAGGACACGATCTGACCTAATGCGGTCATAGCTTCAGGGCATGACCTCCACCGAGACCACCCTTCCGGGCGCCCTCGACGCACAGCCCGCCCCGGGCGACCGGCGTCGCTGGTTCGCTCTCGCCATCGTGATGACCGCGGCCTTCATGGACCTCGTCGACGTCACCATCGTCAACATCGCCATCCCGTCCATCCGGCAGGACGCCGGCGCCTCCGTCAGCCAGATCCAGTGGATCACCGCCGGTTACGCCCTCGCCTTCGCCGCGGGACTGATCACCGGCGGACGGCTCGGTGACATCCACGGGCGCAAGCGGCTGTTCCTGGTCGGCATCGGCGGCTTCACGCTCGCTTCGGCGCTGTGCGGCTTCGCCGCGAACCCGGAGATGCTGGTCGCGGCCCGGATCCTCCAGGGCGGCATGGCGGCGATGATGGTGCCGCAGGTCCTGTCGATCGTGCACGCGACCTTCCCGGCGCACGAGCGGGGCAAGGTGTTCGGGCTGTTCGGAGCGGTCGTCGGCCTGGGAGCCGTCTCCGGTCCGCTGCTCGGGGCGCTGCTGACCGAGTGGAACCTCTTCGGGCTCGAGTGGCGGCCGATCTTCCTCATCAACCTGCCGGTCGGGATCATGGGGCTGGTGCTCGGAAGCCGTTTCATCACCGAGTCCAAGGCCCCGCGGGCCCTGAAGCTGGACCTGGTGGGCGTGGCCATGGTCGTGCTCGGACTGCTGATGCTGCTCTACCCGCTGACCCGCGGCGAGGAGCTGGACTGGCCGGTGTGGGGATACGTGTCGATGGCCGGCGCGCCCCTCGTGTTCGCGGCACTGGTGGCGTACGAGAAGCGCAAGGGCGAGCGGGACGGGTCGCCGCTGGTGGAGCTGTCCCTGTTCAAGGTGAAGAGCTTCGCGGCCGGGATCGCGGTGCAGACGGTGTTCGGGGTCGGGCTCGGCATCTTCTTCCTGGTGTGGACGCTGTACATGCAGACCGGCCTCGGCTGGAGCCCGCTGCGGGCGGGGCTGACCGGGGTGCCGTTCTCGCTCGCCGTCTCCACGGCCGCCGGGCTCTCGGTGCAGAAGCTCGTGCCGCGGTTCGGCCGCGGGGTGCTCCAGGCCGGCGCGCTGCTGATGGTGGTGGGTGTGCTGCTGTACCTGTGGGAGGCCGAGCGGTACGGCATGGCGATCAGCTCGTGGCAGATGGCGTTGCCGCTGGTCGTGATGGGTGTCGGGATGGGCCTGATCGTCGCGCCGCTCACCGACGCGGTCCTGTCGGAGGTGCCGCGCGAGCACGCCGGTTCGGCCTCGGGACTGATCAACACCGTGCAGCAGATGGGCAACGCGCTCGGACTCGGGCTGGTGTCGGTGGTCTTCTTCGGGGTCATCGGCGACGCCCTGCGCCCGGAGCAGATCGGCCCGGCCTTCGTGGACGCCTTCCAGCACGCGCTCGGGTGGGTCGCGGCCGTGATGGGCGTGATCTTCCTGCTGATGTTCGCGCTGCCGAAGCGGCCGGCGCTGCATTTGGAGGGGGCCGCCGAGCTTCCCGCGGCGGAGGAGAAGGAGCCCGAGCTCGTCTGAGTCCCGAGACGAGGGGCCCGGTACCTGCTGAGGTACCGGGCCCTGTTGTCGTACGCGGACCCCACCGGAAGTCCGTTCATGCCCGGACGGCGTCCGAACCTGTTTACTTTCCGGAAATCCGGGCGTAGCCTCCCACTGAAACCACACGTTCGGGCATCAGTCGGAGGCGAGCGGACATGTACGCACCGGAGCGGCAGCAGGAGATCCTCCGGCTCGCCCGTGACGGCGGGCGGGTGGACGTCGTCTCCCTGGCCGAGGAGTTCCAGGTCACCGCCGAGACCATCCGGCGCGATCTGAAGGCCCTCGACCGCGCGGGGCTGCTGCGCCGGGTGCACGGCGGGGCCATCCCGGCCGGGCGCCTCGACTTCGAGCCGGACCTCGCCGAGCGCGAGACGACCGCGGCCGACGAGAAGGACCACATCGCCAAAGCGGCCCTCGCCGAACTGCCGACCGAGGGCACCCTGATCCTCGACGCCGGCACGACCGTGGCCCGCCTGGCCGCCGCCGTCCCACTGGAGGCCTCGCTCACCGTCGTCACGCACAGCCTGCCGATCGCGGCCCGCCTCGCGGACCACCCCGGCATCCAGCTCCACCTCGTCGGAGGGCGGGTACGGCACCGTACGCGCGCCGCCGTCGACGCCTGGGCGCTCAGGGCCTACGGCGAGATCCGGGCCGACGTCCTCTTCGTGGCGGCCAACGGCTTCTCCGCCGAGCACGGCCTGACCACCCCCGACCTCGCCGAGGCCGCGGTCAAGCGCGCGGCGATCGCCGCCGCCCGCCGCGTGGTGCTGCTCGCCGACTCCGCCAAGCACGGCCAGGAGCACTTCGCCCGCTTCGGCGACCTGAGCGACGTGGACCTGCTGATCACCGACAGCGGGCTGAGCCCCGAAGACACCGCCGCCATCGAGCTCGGCGGCACGGAAGTAGCGCGTACATGATCCTCACCGTCACCCCGAACCCGTCCCTGGACCGTACGTACGAGGTCCCGTCCCTGGAGCGCGGCGAGGTCATCCGCGCCACCGGTGAGCGCATGGACCCCGGCGGCAAGGGCGTCAACGTCTCGCGCGCCGTCACGGCCGCCGGCCGGCGCACGGTCGCGGTGCTGCCCCTGGGCGGGGCGCCGGGAGCGCTCGTCGCCGACCTGCTCGACGCGCAGGGCATCGAGGTCGCGCCGGTCCCGGTCGCCGGAGCCACCCGGTCGAACATCGCCCTCGCCGAGTCCGACGGGGTGCTCACGAAGATCAACGCGCCGGGTCCCGAACTGACTCCCGAGGAGCAGGAACTCCTCCTGGAGACCGTGCGCGAGCAGTCGCGCGACGCCTCCTGGATCGCGTGCTGCGGGAGCCTGCCCCGGGGGCTCGCGCCCTCCTGGTACGCCGAGGTGGTCGCGCGGGCGCACGCCGGTGGCGCTCGGATCGCACTGGACACCTCGGGGCGCGCGCTCCTGGAGGCACTGCGCGAACGGCCCGACGTCGTCAAGCCGAACGCCGAGGAGCTCGCGGAGGCCGTCGGCCGCCCCCTGTCCACGGTCGGTGACGCGGTGAAGGCCGCCGAGGAGCTGCGCGAGATGGGTGCGCGGGCGGTGCTCGCGAGCCTGGGCGCCGACGGACAGCTGCTCGTGGACGGCTCGGGCGCCTGGTTCGGCAGCGCGCGCGTGGACGCCGTACGCAGCAATGTCGGCGCCGGCGACTCGTCGCTGGCCGGCTTCCTGATCGCCGGCGGCAGCGGCCCGGACGCCCTCGCCTCGGCGGTCGCGCACGGCGCGGCGGCCGTCCAGCTGCCCGGCAGCGTGATGCCGACCCCGGACGACCTGGACCCGGCCGCGGTGACGGTCACGGCCGAGGTGCCGGTGGACCGGGTGCTGAAGGAGCCGGTGTCATGACCGGCCAGGCCGCGGCTTTCGGTACGGCGGTCCCTCGCGCCGTCGACACGGCCGTACCGGCGCTGTTACTCCGCGCCGCCGCCCTCCTCCCCCTGAACCCCCACCGCACCACCCCCGGTCCCCACCCCTGACGCCCTCCCCGCCCCCCGGGCGATACGCGTGCGAAGGAGCCCGCGATGAGCGACATGATCACCGCGGACCTGGTCGACCTCGACCTGTCCGCCGACACCAAGGAAGCGGCGGCCCGTGCCCTCGCCGAGCGCATGGTCGCCCTGGGCCGGGTGACCGACCTGGAGGGCTTCCTCGCCGACGTGGCCGCCCGCGAGGCACAGATGCCCACCGGCCTCGACGGCGGCATCGGCATCCCGCACTGCCGCAGCGCACACGTCACCGAGCCGACGCTCGCCTTCGGGCGCAGCGCCGCCGGGATCGACTTCGGCGCGCCGGACGGACCCGCCGACCTGATCTTCCTGATCGCCGCACCGGCCGGTGCGGACGACGCCCACCTGACGATCCTGTCCTCGCTCGCGCGGCAGCTGATGAACACCGAGTTCACGGACGCCCTGCGGGCCGCGGGGAGCCCGCAGGGCGCCGCGGCGCTGATCCGCGGCGACGAGACGCCGGCGGACGTCGAGGCCGCTGCGGGCACCACCGAAGACTCCGTTGCGGCATCGGCGGCGGCCTCCGCCGATGCCGCAACGGCCCCCACCACTTCCGACGCTCCCGAGACCCCCTTCCGGATCGTGGCCGTCACGTCCTGCCCGACCGGTATCGCCCACACCTACATGGCGGCCGAGTCACTGGAGAACGCCGGCCGCGAGGCGGGCGTCGAACTCGTCGTCGAGACACAGGGCTCGGCCGGCTTCGAACGGCTCGACCCGGCGGTCATCGCCGCGGCGGACGGCGTGATCTTCGCCCACGACGTCCCCGTGCGCGACAAGGACCGCTTCGCCGGCAAGCCCACCGTCGACGTCGGCGTGAAGGCGGGCATCAACCGGCCCGCCGAACTCATCACCGAGGTGCGCGGGAAGGCCGAGCGCGGTGAGGTGACGGCGGGCTCCGGCGGGGGAGCGGGAACACCGGTCGAGCGGGCCGGCGAGTCCGGCGACAGCTACGGCACCAAGCTCCGCAAGTGGCTGATGACCGGCGTGAGTTACATGGTCCCGTTCGTCGCCGCGGGCGGTCTGCTGCTCGCCCTCGGCTTCGCGATCGGCGGCTGGCAGATCGCGAGCGCCCCCTCGGTCATGAAGCACTTCTCCTGGACCGAGATCGACAGCTGGGGCGCCCTGCTCTTCCAGATCGGCCAGGTCGCCTTCGGCTTCCTCATCCCGGTCCTCGCCGGATACATCGCCTACGGCATGGCGGACCGCCCCGGTCTCGTCCCCGGCTTCGTCGGCGGAATGATCGCCTCCAACATCGCCGCGGGCTTCCTCGGCGGACTGGTCGCCGGTCTGCTGGCAGGCGCCGTGGTCCTCTCGATCCAGCGCATCAAGATCCCGCCGGTGCTGCGCGGCATCATGCCGGTGGTGGTGATCCCGCTGATCTCCTCGCTGATCGTCGGCTTCCTGATGTTCGTCGTGATCGGCAAGCCCATCGCCGAGGCCCAGAAGGGGATGACGGACTGGCTCAACGGCCTCTCCGGCACCAACGCGATCCTGCTCGGCGTCCTCCTCGGCCTGATGATGTGCTTCGACCTCGGCGGCCCGGTCAACAAGGTCGCCTACGCCTTCGCCACCGCCGGAATCGCCGTGCAGGACCCCAGCGACTCCGCGATGAAGGTCATGGCCGCCGTGATGGCCGCCGGCATGGTCCCGCCGCTGGGCATGGCGCTCGCGACCACCGTCCGCAAGAAGCTCTTCACCCAGACCGAGCGCGAGAACGGCAAGGCCGCCTGGGTCCTCGGCGCCTCCTTCATCTCCGAGGGCGCGATCCCGTTCGCCGCGGCCGACCCGCTGCGCGTCATCCCGGCCTCGATGGCGGGCGGCGCGGTCACCGGCGCCCTGTCGATGGCCTTCGGCGCCACCCTGCGCGCCCCGCACGGCGGCATCTTCGTGGTCCCGCTGATCGGCAGCCCGTTCCTCTACCTGATCGCCATCGCGGCGGGCGTGTGCGTCACGACCGCGCTGGTGGTGGTCCTCAAGAGCATGCGCAAGCCGGCACCGGGCACGACGGCCACCGCGACCCCCACCGCCAAGGCGGAGGCCAAGCAGCCCGTCGCCGCCTAGCACCTGCCCCTTTGGGGCGACTGTGAGGTGTTCACGGCACCTGCGAGATACGTCACGGTCCGGGACCAAAGTCCCGGACCGTGGTGTCTACTGGAACGCATGCCTGAGCACGTCTCCGTCTACCAGTTGCTTGGTGTGACCCTGCTCGTCCTGGTGGTCTTCGCCTGGACGGCGGGGTTGGCCTACATGCTGCGCCACGGCCGCCACGAGGCCGTCGTGTGGCGCGTCGCCCACGGTCTGCCCGCCCTCCCGCGCCCACGTCAGGCCGCCCCCGGCCATGAGCGGGTCGAACTGACCCCGGCGGAGGAGGACGCGTTCGCGGGTCTGGTACGACAGCTCAGCGGCGGCCGCTGAGCCCGAACCGCGGGCCGGGTCAGGACAGTTGCGCCGCGCGCCGCTCCATCGCGTCGCGGGCCGCGTCCTCGGTGACGTACACCTCGCACATGTGCCGCCCGTCCGGCGTCGCCGTGTGCTCGACCTCCCACAGGGAGAGCTCCGCGCCGTCGCGCAGCAGGAACGCGTGCTCGTACAGCGAGAAGCCCAGCCCGGCGCGCCCCGCCCGGCACGGGCGCCCGAACGCCTGCGTGATCTGGTGCGCGAACGCCTCAGCGAGCAGCGCGGCCGTCTCCGGGCCCGGCCGGTCCGCGTTCTCCGCGCGGCGCAGCAGCCGGCGCGCGTGGTCCGCCGAGTCGTCCGGGACGTAGGCGTGCCGCGGCGGCTGCACGGGCTCGAGCTGCACCGTCACCGGCAGCTCGAAGTCCGGGGTGTCCGGCGGCAACGGCAGCCGCGCGGTCGCCGCCCGCAGCTCCTCCTCGTCGACGTACACCTCGTGCTGCGGGACGCTGTCCCGCGCGGTGTTGTGGACGATCTCCCACAGAGTGAGCGCCGAGCCGTCGCCGAGCAGCCAGGTGTGCCGGTACGTCTCCCGGTGCAGCCCCGCGCTGTGGTGCGCGGAGTGCAGCGAACTGTCGTACGCCAGCGCGCAGTCCAGCCGCCGGATCGTCTCGTCGGGCAGCTCGAAGGAGTTCAGGGCACGACCGAGGAGCCGCGCGAGGTGCTCCTCCGGAGACTCGGGCGACTCGGGTGGTTCGTACGCTGCCGTCTCGTACGGAACGCTCAAGGTTTCTCCCGGCGTTGCTGCATGTCACCTTGTGGGTGCATACCGTAGCCCCTCGGTCGGACATCATGTCCGGGAACCGAGAAAACGTACGCCCGTAAAACGCCCGGGCCGCGCAGGATGTTCCCGCGCGGCTCGACGATCCGTCAAAACCCCCTGATCAGAAGGGGATTGTGGCGATCATGAGGTACCCGTGGCGCTCCCCGCGACCCACTCGCTCCACGACATGTTCCAGCCGTTCAGCCCGTTGTCGGGCGCCACGGTCTTGTCGGGGGAGTTCTTCACGATCACCACGTCCCCGATCAGCGAGTTGTCGTAGAACCACTTGGCCGGGGTGTCAGCCTGCCCGCCCTTGACGTCCCGCAGCCCGACACAGCCGTGGCTGGTGCCGGTGCGCCCGAAGGGCGGATTCCCCTGGTTGTACCAGTAGTTGCCGTGGATGAAGGTCCCCGACCGCGTCAAACGCATGGCGTCCGGAACATCAGGAATGTCGTACGCGTTGGCCAGCGCGACCGTCCGGCTGTCCATGCGGATCTTCTTGTACTTCTCGGAGATCACCATCTGCCCGTTGTACGTCGTGAACTCGGGGCTCCCCGTGGAGATCGGCACGGTCTTGACGGTCGTCCCGTCCCGCACGACCTTCATGGTCTGCGTGTCGGCGTCCACGGTGGACACCTGCGAGCGCCCGACCGTGAAGCTGACGGTCTTCTCCTGCACACCGGTAAGGCCATTGGCCCCCTCGACCCCGTCCAGGTCGATCTTCATCGTGACCTTGGAACCGGCCTTCCAGTACTCCTGGGGCCGGAAGTCCAGCCGCTGCGCCCCGAACCAGTGCCCCACCACCTGCTGCCCGCCGCTGGAGCTGACGGTGATGTGCGACTGCACGGCCTTCTTGTCATTGATCGCCTTGTCGAAACTGAACGACACCGGCATCCCCACACCGACCGTCGCCCCGTCGTCCGGCGTGTACGTCCCGACGAAGCTGTTCGCCTTGGACACGGTCGTGAACACGGACCTCGCGGTCACGGACTTACCGTCCGAGTCCTTCGCCGTGGCGTCGATCTCGTACTTCGTCCCCCGCTCCAGCTGCTCCCTGGGCTTCCAACTCCCCCCACCGGCGGCCATCGAGCCCGGCACGTCCTGCCCGGTCCCCGCGACCGTCATCTTCACGCCGGTCAGCGTGCCGTCGCTGACCTTCACACCGGTCTTGTTGATCGACGCACCCGCCGAACCGTTCTTGGCCGAGAACACGATCTCCGCCGCGGAGGATGTCGCGGGGTCCTTGCCCTCACTCTTTCCGTCGGAGTCGCCTCCGCACGCGGTGAGGCCGAGGGCACCGACCATCAGGACGGCACAGGCCCCCAGCGCGGGCCGCGCTGCTATGTCCGGCGTTGTCACGGGCTGCTCCAGATTCATGTGATGTACGAAGTCCGCCCCACTCCACGAGAAAGAGGGACCCGGTCCCCACCCGGGTTCCCCACCAGGGCGACGTCAGCTGCGCTGGGCTTGGGCGGGGCGCCTAGGGGGGTACCGGGTGCGGTCGTGGGGCGAGTGCGGGTGCGTTGTGGCTGGTCGCGCAGTTCCCCGCGCCCCTGGGGGGTTGCAGTTGGCCTGCGCCGGGACGGACCGTTCTCTCCCCCTGGCGCGCCACCGTGGGCCGTTGGCCGCGTACGGCGGGAAGGGGACGGGGTGGGGGGTGTCCGCCCGCAGCGGCCGGCGTCCGTTACAGGGCACTACTCAAGTGACCGA
>NZ_JBIAUQ010000015.1:0-255406 GCF_042893155.1 Streptomyces sp. NPDC001668 | reverse complement strand
GCCACCCCCGAGGGACCGGGAACGACGAACGACGCCACAACCTCCCGCAACCCGCCCACCCCGCACCCCCATACGGCCCCTCGACAACCCGCTCACCACAACCAACGAGCTCAACGCAGAGAGGTCACACATTCGACAAGCGAACCCTGATTCCCCTCCCGGGGCAACGCCCCAGACCTCCGCCGGCACCCTCCGTGCTCACCCACACACGCCAGAACACACTCGTACTCAGTCAAAACCCAGCAGTTCCCACTCGGCCCCCAGTGCGTCGACCCGCACCGGCACCACCCGCCCGCCGGCCCGCCGTACGACCTCCCGGTGGAAGGGCAGCCCGGGGTCCTCCATGGCGACGGTCGGGCCCTCCAGAACCCGTGTGAGCAGCGCGAGTCCCTGCACGGCCCCGGAGGTGACGACGATCCGCTCGGGCGGCGCGACGACGCCACGGGCCCGCCCGAGATACTCGGCCAGCGCGGTCCGCAGTTCCATACGTCCCAGGGGATCGCCGTAGTCGTACGCGGAGACCGGCGCGGTGGCGACGGCCCGCCGCAGGGCCTTGAGCCAGGCAGCGACGGGGAAGGCTCCGATGTCCGGACTGCCGGGTCGCAGATCGAAAAGCGGCGCACGCGTGCGTGTACCGCTCCGCGACGGTTCGGCTTCGGCCGCGGGCAGGGGAGCGACGACCGTCCCCGATCCCTGCCGGGCGGTCAGGTACCCCTCGGCGATCAACTGGTCGTAGGCCGCCTTCACGGTCCCCCGGGACACACCCAGCTCCTCGGCGAGCCGCCGGGTGGCGGGCAACCGCGCCCCAGGAGCAAGCCGCCCCTCCCGAACGGCATCGCGCAGGGCCCGCTCAAGCCCCGCACGACGCCCTTCGTCAGGGGCCGGCTTTACATGCAGGTCCACTGAACCCACCCAGGGGCGCGAAACTCAACCCTTCAGACCCGCCATCCACGCCTCGACCTCATCGGACCGCCGCGGCAACCCGGACGACAGATTCCGGTTCCCCTCCTCCGTCACCAGGATGTCGTCCTCGATCCGCACCCCGATCCCCCGGTACTCCTCGGGCACGGTCAGATCGTCGGCCTGGAAGTAGAGCCCGGGCTCGACGGTCAGCACCATCCCCGCCTCGAGAACTCCGTCCACATACGACTCCACACGCGCGGCAGCGCAGTCGTGGACGTCCATGCCCAGCATGTGCCCGGTCCCGTGCAGCGTCCACCGCCGCTGGAGCCCCAGCTCGAGGACCCGCTCCACCGGCCCCTCGACAAGACCCCACTCCACGATCCGCTCGGCCAGCACCCGCTGGGCCGCGTCATGGAAGTCCCGGTACTTCGCGCCCGGCTTCACGGCCGCGATCCCGGCCTCCTGGGCGTCGTACACGGCGTCGTAGATCTTCTTCTGGATCTCGTTGAAGCGGCCGTTGACCGGCAGCGTGCGCGTGACGTCGGCGGTGTAGTACGTGTGCGTCTCGACGCCCGCGTCGAGGAGCAGGAGGTCACCGGAGCGCACCGGTCCGTCGTTGCGCACCCAGTGCAGCGTGCACGCGTGCGGCCCGGCCGCGGCGATCGTGCCGTAGCCGACGTCGTTGCCCTCGACGCGCGCGCGGAGGAAGAACGTGCCCTCGATGTAGCGCTCGGAGGTGGCCTCGGCCTTGTCGAGGACCTTGACCACGTCCTCGAAGCCCCGCACCGTCGAGTCGACGGCCTTCTGGAGCTCCCCGATCTCGAACTCGTCCTTGACGAGCCGCGCCTCGGACAGGAAGACCCGCAGCTCCTCGTCCCGCTCGGCGGTGACCTTGTCGGTCAGCGCGGCCTCGATGCCGGCGTCGTAGCCCCGTACGACCCGGACCGGACCGGTGGCCTCGCGCAGCGCGTCGGCGAGCTCGCGCACGTCGGAGACGGGGACGCCGTACAGCTTCTCCGACTCGGTCAGCGAGTGCCGCCGCCCGACCCACAGCTCACCCTGCCCCGACAGCCAGAACTCGCCGTTCTCGCGGTCGGAACGCGGCAGCAGGTACAGCGTGGCGGTGTGGCCGCCGGAGACGGGCTCCAGCACGAGCACGCCGTCCTCGGTCTGGTTGCCGGTGAGGTACGCGTACTCGACGGAGGCCCGGAAGGGGTAGTCGGTGTCGTTGGAGCGGGTCTTCAGATTGCCCGCGGGGATCACCAGGCGCTCACCCGGGAACCGCGCGGACAGCGCGGCACGGCGGGCCGCGGTCTCGGCGGCCTGGGCGATCGGCTCCAGATCGTGCAGCTCGGTGTCGGCCCAACCGGACTTCATGCTCTCTGCCAGCTCCTCGGAGACGCCCGGGTAGAGGCCGTTCTTCCGCTTCTTGATCGGCTCTTCGGACTCATCTTCCGGGGTCGCCGGGGTGAGCTCTTCGGCCACGGTCATCCTCCTACGAAACGGCACTGGACCCCCTCCATCGTACGGTCGTACGGAAGGGGGCCCAGGGGCCTTGGGCCTGTTACACCCCGCTACTCGAAATGCGCGGCGAGCAACACGACGTCCTCCTCCGAGTCCGTCGCGTCCAGCCCGTCCGGCAGCACCGTCCGCAGCACATGGTCGGCGACGGCGTCGGGGTCGCCGCGCAACGCCCTCGGCACCCCGGCCGCCGCCGCGTGCAGGCGCGCGAAGGCGCGGTCGGTGGGGTCGCCGGTGCGGTGCAGCAGCCCGTCGGTGTACAGCAGAACCGTCTCTCCCGGCTCGGCGCTCAGCTCCACGCTCGGCGCCTCCCAGCAGGCGAGCATGCCGAGCGGCGCGGACACGGACGTCTCCACGAACTCGGTGCGCCGCTCGCCGATCAGCAGCGGCGGGCAGTGCCCGGCGCCGGCCAGCGTGATCTTGCGCAGCGCGGGCTCGCAGAAGGCGAACAGGGCGGTGGCGGAACGGGCCGGTTCGGTCAGCCGGAGCAGCAGCTCCAGATCGGACAGGACCGCGACCGGGTCCTCGCCCTCCATCACGGCATACGCCCGCAGCGAGGCTCTGAGGCGGCCCATCGCGGCGATCGCGCTCGCGCCGCTGCCGGTCACCGAACCGACCGCGAGCCCGAGGGCCGCGTCCGGCAGCGGCAGTGCGTCGTACCAGTCGCCGCCGCCGCGCGGGCCGGTGCGGTGCCGGGCGGCGAGCCGGACCCCGGCGACGCGGGGGAGCCGGGACGGCAGCAGCTCCTCCGCCATCGTCGCCATGCACGCGCGCGTGCGCTCGACCTCGAGGAGCCGGGCCAGGTGCTCGGTGGCGTAGCGGACGTACAGGCCGACGAGGTGGCGCCGGCGCTCGGAGGGTTCGGCGGGCTCGTCGTAGAGCCACACGGCGGCACCGAGGCGGCCGGCGTCGTCGGTGGACAGGGGGAGCGCGTAGCAGGCCGCGTAGCCGAGGCGGGCGGCCACCTCGCGGTGGCGCGGGTCGAGACCGTCCTCGGCGAGCAGGTCGGGCTCGGCGATCTCGCCGTCACCGCCCGGCAGGCCGTCGAGAATGCGGCCGTACGACATGGCGCTGCGCGGCACGGTCTCGATGTGCCCGAGGTCGGCGCGGGCGAGTCCGAGGCCGATGGTGGTGTCGGGGCCGAGTCCGTCGTCCGGTTCGAGGACGACCAGTCCGCGCCGGGCTCCCACCAGGGCGGCTCCGGCGCGCAGGAGTTCCTGGAGGGCGTCGGGGAGGGCGTCCGTGCGGGCGAGGCGTTCGGTGAGTTCGTGCAGGGTCGTCAGGTCGGAGACCCAGCCGGCGAGCCGGTCCTGGAGCAGGGCTCCGGGCGCGTTCGGCGCGGGGACCGAAGGGGGGCCCGGGGCGGCAGGCGCGGGCGCGACAGTGTGTGCGGGTGCGGGAACCGTTGAATCGATTCCAGCCACTTTCGGAGGGTGAGGGGCGTTCATGGCGTCCGGCTTTCCGACCGGTGCGTATTGCTCAAAAGCATCGCAAACCCCCATGTCATTCTGCGCGCTAGCAGTGTCTCCACATGTACACGCACTCGTGAGGGGATGTCCAGCATTGTCCTGCCGGGATTCCTGGTGTCCGTGGGTAACCGGTGGGGAGTGGGTCGGTGGGCGAAGTTGGCTAAAAACTGCCTCGGGTTAAGGTGTATTGAGGTCGACTGGCCTTGCTCCACAGAGCGTCACAGCGGTCGTGATGGGTACGTACTCGGTAAGGACCAGGGGTGGTGCACAGCCACCCGGAACCTGGTGACCGACCCGGGCGTCTTAGCCACCGACGATCGAGCCCCATCCTCCCGTGGCGGAGGCGGAGAGAAATAGCGGGACGGCAAAACGCCAGACTTCGCCACCCCCCGCCACGCCCGCGCTTTTGATAGACGCAGTATGGGGTTCCCCTTGTCTCGGACAAGGGTGTGATGCGCCAACAGGTACGCACAGTGAAGTGATCGACACATGGTGTGATGTGGTCCACGGTGTTGCCAGCGGTGCAACGGAAAGGAACGAGCGCTCATGCGCGAGATCCTCGGAAGGCGACGCAGGCTCCTGTCCCAGCACAGCGACGGAAGGCCTGAATTGCTCGGCGCGGCCCTGACCTTCGCGACGGAATGGCAGTGGCCCGTACTCCCGGGCGTGGCACCGGACCCGGAGGGCCGGGCCCGCTGCGGCTGCCCCGACCCGGAATGCACGGTCCCCGGCGCCCACCCCTTCGACCCGGGCCTGCTCGCGGCCACCACCGACGAGCGCATGGTGCGCTGGTGGTGGACCAACCGCCCGGCCGCGCCGATCGTCCTGGCCACCGGCGGCAGCGCCCCCTGCGCGGTCAGCCTGCCGGCCCTGCCGGCCGCCCGCGCCCTGGCCGCGCTCGACCGCGAGGGCATGCGCCTGGGCCCGGTGGTCGCCGCGCCGACCCGCTGGGCGATCCTCGTCAAGCCGTACTCCATGGAACAGCTGGGCGAACTGCTGTACGCCCAGGACCACGTCCCCGGCTCCCTCCGCTTCCACGGCGAGGGCGGCTACCTCGCCCTGCCCCCGTCCGAGACCGGCCACGGCGACATCACCTGGGAGCGGGCTCCGCTTCCCGGCTCCGCCTCCCCGTGGGTCCCCGACGTCGAGGCCGTGGTGGACGCCGTGGTCGAGGCCCTCACTCGTACGGGTGTGAGCGCACCCGAGTTCTAGGGGTGTCGGGCGCGGGCGGAACCGGGTGCCCGCGTCCGGTCGTTATCGTCCGCTTCATGAACCTTCGTCTGCTCGCCCTGTCCGGTGCCGTGGTGTGCGCGGTCGCGCTGCCGCTGGCCGTGGCCTCCGCGGGACAGGTGGGCGACGGGGGCCGCACGGCCGTACGCGATCTCGTACGTCCGTCCGCGGTGCCCTCCGCCGTACAACCGTCCGCCGAGCCTCCCGCCGCCCGGTCGTCCGCAGACCCTTCCGCGGTACGGCGGTCCCCGGCCGATGACTACAAGGCGCCCCTCGCCGGCGCGGGCCGCTCCCCGCTGCTGCTCGGCCTGGGCCTGGCCACCGCCGCGCGCTGCGGTCCCGAACTGACGTCCCCCGACGGCATCGAGGCGCAGACCTGTGTGCTCACGCAGGGCGAGCAGACCTGGGCGCGCACCTACTACCGCAACGCGACCGGCGCGGCGCTGGACGCCGTCCTCAGCTTCATGGAACCCGGCGGACGCACGGTGCAGCTGCGGTGCCCGGTCGGCGCCGGGGACGAGCCGGACAGCTGCGAGACGCCCAGGGAGCGTACGCAGGGGGCACCGGCCGGCTACACGGCGGTCGCGGAGTTCGCCCGGCGGGGCACTGAACCGCTGCTGCTGCGGGTCGGCAGCAACTCCGGTGAAACCGCGGGCAGTTGACGCGCGGCGGCGTTCCGTAAAGGCTGCCCGGACACAGAAAGACCCGGTTGCTGGCGACGGGGGATGCACCAGCAACCGGGCTATTGGAACCGTAACAAGAGATCGGCCGTTCGCAAATTCCACCGTGCCGCTCCCTGGCTTATTCGGACACCGACTCTCCTTCTTCCGGGGGGAGTTGTGGACGGCGTCGGTGGTTCCGTGAAGGACCTGGTGCGGCTGACCGGTCGGTCAGCCGCACGGGTTTCGTCAACTCAGCGTGACCTGGCGGTTGGTGAGGCCGCCGCGGGCGCGGCGCTCGTCGGCGGTCAGCGGTGCGTCCGTGGCCAGAGCACCCGCGAGGCGCTCGGCGAACTCGGCGGCCGGCTTCTCGACGTCCTCCGCGGTGACCCCGCTCGGCAGGTCCCAGACCGGCACGGTGAGGCCGTGGGCACGGAAGGAACCGACGAGCCGGGTGCCCTCGCCGAGGCTCGACCTCCCGGCCGCATGCAGTCGCGCGAGCGCGTCCAGAAGTTGCTCCTCCGGGTGCGGCATGACCCAGCGCAGGTGGTTTTTGTCCGGGGTCTCGCACCAGTAGGCGGCGTCGACTCCGGTCAGCCGGACGGTCGGGATCGCCGCGGCGTTGGCGCGCTCCAGGGAGGCGGTCACCTCGGGCGTGGCGTTCTCCGCGTCGGGGACCCAGAACTCGAAGCCCTCGTGCACAACTGGCTCGAACGCGCCTTCGGGGTCCAGCAGATCCTGCAGTCGCGGACCGTCGGCGGGAGCCCGCCGGCCCTCGACCGGGGTGCCCGGAGCCGCCGTGAGCGCGCGCTGGAGGGTGTCGGCGAGGTCGCGGCTGATGTCGCCCGACGCCGTGTCGTTCTGCAGGCCCAGCAGCACCGAGCCGTCGTCGCGGCGCAGGGCGGGCCAGGCCATCGGCAGCACCGTGGCCAGCGTGACCGACGGGACGCCCTCGGGGAGGCCGCTCTTGAGGGTCAGCCCGACCGTGGCCGCGGGGACCAGCTCGCGCAGGGCCACCCAGTCGCCCTCGCCGGCCAGGCCCTCGAACGGGCGGTGCACCAGCTCGGTCGCGGCCTGCGCTGCGGCCCGGCCGTGGCAGGCCTTGTAGCGGCGGCCGCTGCCGCACGGGCAGGGTTCGCGGGCGCCGACGACCGGAACCTCCCCGTCCGTGATCTGCGGGCGCTTGGCCTTCGTCTGGGGTCGCTTCTTGGCCATCGTGGCTGTCTCCCGGTTACGGCTCATCTCGTACGGGCGCGAGCCTAGCCGCTTGCGGCGTGGCCGACGGGAGCCTGTGGACAACCACCGGGTGTCCTGCGCGGAGTGTCCTGCGCGGACGCCCGGCCGGGGCCGCCTCAGCCGAGATCGTCGAACGCGTCCGAGTAGTCCAGGTCGGGTATCGCGACCGACGGGGCCACGACCCGTGTGGCGAAGTCGTCGCGGCGGCGGCCGGCGTCCGGATCGTGAACGTCCGCATGGACGACCACCCAGACCGTGACCTCGCCCCGGGCGTCGTCCCTGACACCCCAGTCGTCGGCCAGCGCGGTGATGATGTTCAGCCCGCGGCCGCCGTGCGCGGTGACCGAGGGCGTGGCCGGAGCCGGGCGGGTGGGCCCGCCGCCGTCCGTCACCTCGACCGTGAGCCTGCCGCCCGCGTCCACCCGCCAGGCGGCGCGGACGTCACCGTCCCCGGCCAGGGCGTCGCCCAGCGGGCGGCCGTGTTTGCACGCGTTGCTCAAGAGTTCGGAAAGAATCAGTACGGCGTCGTCGATGACCGATTCCGCCACGCCGCCCCTGCGCAGCTGCACGCGCATACGGTGTCTCGCTTCCCCCACGCCCGCAGGGCCATGGGGTACGGCCATGCTCGACGACGTGGGCACCTCCTGTGCCACCACCAACGCCACCCCCGAGACCTCCTTCGCCCCACGCCACGGTGTGGATGCCCCATTGGCCTGTACCGGAAACCGGCCCGTCACGTTCCGCCGACGCATTCGCCGACGTCGAACACGCACCGAACGCGCCGGGGCACACCCTGTGACGCGGACGACGTCAGCGGCCCAGTCGGTCGAGCACCGCGCGCGGGCGGTTGGTGATGATGGCGTCGACGCCCAGCTCCACGCAGAGGTCCACGTCCTCGGGCTCGTTCACGGTCCACACGTGCACCTGGTGGCCCGCCCGCTTCAGTCGCTCGATGTAACCGGGGTGGTTGCGCACGATCCGGATCGAGGGCCCGGCGATCCCCACCCCCGCGGGCAGCCGGCCGTCCCGCAGCCGGGGCGAGACGAACTGCAGCAGATAGACCGTCGGCAGGGTCGGCGAGGCGGCACGCACGCGATGCAGTGACCGTGCCGAGAAGCTCATGACCCTGATCGGCGACTCGGCGGCGGAGGCGGGGGCGTCCAGGCCGAACCGCTTCAGCAGCGCCAGCAGCCGCTCCTCGACCTGGCCCGCCCAGCGCGTCGGATGCTTGGTCTCGATCGCCATCTCCACCCGCCGCCCCGCGTCTGCGACGAGTTCGAGCAGCCGTTCCAGGGTGAGCACGGAGGTGTCCTCCCGGTCCTCGGGCCGGTACACCCAGTCCGGTTCCTCGTCGCGGGTGCGCCAGAACTCCCGCGTTCTGCGCGAGCCGAAGTCCAGGGCGGCGAGATCGGCGAGCTCCAGGGCCGAGACCGCTCCGCGGCCGTTGGACGTACGGTTGACCCGTCGGTCGTGGACGCACACGAGATGGCCGTCGGCGGTGAGGCGCACATCGCATTCGAGGGCGTCCGCACCGTCCTCGATCGCCTTCCGGTACGCGGCGAGAGTGTGTTCGGGAGCGTCTTCCGAGGCTCCGCGGTGGGCGACGACTTGAGTCAGCTGCTGCCGTGCGTGGGTCACCGCGTCATGGTGCCACCGCTCGGGGGTACGCGTGCGAACGGAGGTATCCAGAGGCGTACGGTTTGCGCCTTATTTGTCTTACATGGCCTATATAAAGAGCAGCCACGGACCCACAGGCACCGCTTATGGTGCCCTGACGGCCTGTGGGAAAAGCTGACGGCATACAAAAGGACATGCACAGCTGACGCACGCCGGACACGAGAGCGGCACGGCCGAGCGTGACCGAGTGCGACCGACAATCGACAGCCGTGGACCGAGGAGAGAAGCTGTGAGCACCGAGAACGAGGGCACCGCGGTACCCCCCGCCCCGTCCGCACCCCCCGTGCCGGTGGACGCTCCCGCGGCTTCGGCACCCCATGCCTCCGACGCGGGCGCCCCCACCACTCCCGTCCCGCCGCACGCCCCCGGCGGCGCACAGGGGCCGGAACTCGTACACGCGGGACCGGCTCCGGCGTACGCCTCGGCGCAGGGCGGTGCCGACGGTGCTCAGCAGGGAGCGGGCGGCGGTGCTCAGCACGGCGCGGGCGGCGCCCCGCAGTACCCCGGCGCCTCCGGCCCCGAGGGCGCCTGGCCCCCGCCGCAGGCACCGGGCACCCCGCTGTACGCCGACGGCGGCGCGGGCGGGGCGGGCGGCGCCTGGGGATCGGGTTACCAGCAGCCCGCTCCGAAGCCGAAGAACGGCCGCGGTGGTCTTGTCGCCGCGATCCTGGTGGCCGCGCTGGTCGCCGGCGGCCTCGGCGGTGGTCTCGGTTACACCCTGGCCAAGAACAACGACAACGGCTCCTCGACGACCCTGTCCGCCTCCGACAGCGGCGGCAGCGTCAAGCGGGACGCGGGCACCGTCGCGGGCGTGGCCCAGAAGGCCCTGCCCAGCACAGTCACCATCGAGGCCGAGTCCACCAACGGCGAGGGCGGCACCGGAACCGGCTTCGTCTTCGACACCCAGGGCCACATCGTCACCAACAACCACGTGGTCGCCGACGCGGTCGACGGCGGCAAACTGACCGCGACCTTCCCGAACGGCAAGAAGTACGACGCCGAGGTGGTCGGCCACGCGCAGGGCTACGACGTGGCGGTCATCAAGCTGAAGAACGCGCCGGGCGACCTCAGGCCGCTCACCCTGGGCAACTCCGACCAGGTGGCGGTCGGTGACTCCACGATCGCGATCGGCGCCCCCTTCGGCCTGTCGAACACCGTCACGACGGGCATCATCAGCGCGAAGAACCGCCCCGTGGCCTCCAGCGACGGCAGCGGCAGCAACGCCTCCTACATGAGCGCGCTGCAGACGGACGCGTCGATCAACCCCGGCAACTCGGGCGGCCCCCTCCTCGACGCGCAGGGCAACGTGATCGGCATCAACTCCGCGATCCAGTCCACCAGCGGCGGCGGCCTCGGCGGCACCAGCCAGTCCGGTTCGATCGGCCTCGGCTTCGCCATCCCGATCAACCAGGCCAAGTACGTCGCCCAGCAGCTCATCAAGACCGGCAAGCCGGTCTACGCCAAGATCGGCGCGTCCGTCTCCCTGGAGGACTCCTCGAACGGCGCGAAGATCACCACCGAGGCCGCGGCGGGCGGCTCCGCACCGATCGAGGCGGGCGGCCCCGCCGCCAAGGCCGGCCTCAAGCCCGGCGACGTCATCACCAAGCTGGACGACCACGTCATCGACTCCGGGCCCACCCTGATCGGCGAGATCTGGACCCACAAGCCCGGCGACAGGGTCAAGGTCACCTACGAGCGAGACGGCCGGACCCACACGGTCGACCTCACCCTCGGCTCCCGCGTCGGCGACAGCTGACCCCGACCCGCCCGACCCGTTACTCTGGTCCCCGCGCCGCGATCACCGACGGCGCGGGGTGGGTTGCCCGAGCGGCCTAAGGGAACGGTCTTGAAAACCGTCGTGGCGCGAGTCACCGTGGGTTCAAATCCCACACCCACCGCGGCAGGTCAGAGAAGTAGCAGGTCAGAGGGCGTGCCCCCGATTCGTAGGCACGCCCTCTCTGCTCACCCTGTCTCACCCCGAATCGGGTGTGTACCGCCTCTGACCAGTGTGTGTGGGCCATATGTGGGCCAGGATCAGTGCTCATCCTCGGCCTGTAGACCCTGCTCGATGAGGCTGTTAGCACGGGCCGATCCGCCCTTGAGGATCTTGGCGTAGAAGCGGTAGAGCACGGTGAGGCTGTGGCCGGCCCCGGCTGGCGTAGGGAGTACGGCACGTCTGCAAGTGCCGTCTCGACTTCGTGCGGGGTCAGAACGGCTTTCCGCGCCTGAGCCCAGACGTCACAGTACTCAGTGGATGTGACCCGACCGCCGCGCGCTGCCCGGAACAGCCGGCCGTCAGGGGCAGCCCCGAACCGTGCGATGTGCGAGCGGACCAGCCGCACGGACACGGGAGGTATCGGTACGGCTCGCACGGTCTTCCGCGCGCGGTGTTTCAGGCCTCGCTGGTCGTGCGACTTGCCGCTGTCGGTCCATCCCGCGCCTACCTCCGGATGGCTCTCCGAGAGCAGCATCTCGCCCCATGCATTGGGCTTGCTCTCCGGTGGGAGGACGAAGTCCTGCTCTCGCAGAGCTATCGCTTCGCCAGGGCGTGTGGCTGCGTAGTAGAACGCTTCCAGGTGTTCGCCCCGAGCCCCAGGTTGGCCACCGCGGTGTTGGTGACAGCCCAGTCGACCGCGAGGAACGGATGGCGGGGCAGCAGGGCGCGCTCCTCAACGGCGTGCCGGAAGGCGTTGCTCAGCACCATGCGCTTGCGGTGTTTTCCGCCGCAGGCTTCCCGTTCAGCAGCTTGGAGAGGGCCGTAAGCGCCGCACGGACGTGCTCCGGTCGTGCGGCTTCGTAGACCTTGAAAGAGTGAGCGGCGGCCCAATCCAGAGCCTCCCGGATCTCCGGAGCAAGACGTAGCCGAATATCCAGATTAGCGAGAGCGAGATGGGCCGCAGCAGTGTCGGTTTTCCTGGCGGTACTCGCAGGTGGCGTGGTACCTGCTGAGGCTGATACCGCGAGTACCAGTGAGGCGCCCATTGCTGGCGAGAATCTGGCTTCTGAGTCGCTGCCCTTGGTACTGGAGGTGACGCCAGGTTCGGACCAGCCGATGGTGAAGCCTGAAACAGAGGTAGCCGACACAACCCTCGCGGCTGCACGAGCAGAAGACTGTGGCACGCCCAGTAGTGATGGCCCCTTCGCCTGCTTTGAGGTTGCATCACCTGGCGATTGGTCAACGCGCGCCAGTGAAGCGGGCAGTTCTGTCGCTAGCGTTGACCCACCTCAGTGGTGCGAGCAAAGCACGGGTACTCGATTGGGTAACCGTACTCAGGTATGTCAGGTGAACGCCGGTACGTACACCACTTACAAAAGGGTTGACGGCGTTGTAACTACAGCTACGGCAACACAGGGATCGGCACTATCGCTCATCAGATCGAGGTCTCTGCCTATGGTGGGTGGGGTGAGGCGCTGAAAGCTTCCGTGAGCGGCCAGGCTACCGCGTCTGGTGAGTGCAACGTGCAAAGCTCCTCTTTCCCTTCGCAGCCTATAATTCCGCTGAACTCCTGGCGGGTTGGTGAGGCGTTCTTCGATACAACCGCCACCAATTCCGGTGACATCGGGACTTGTGCAACGAAGTGGACTGTCACTTTCAGTAATGGCGCCGCGACAACGCCACACCCGCTCGCAGCAATGTTGGATGCGTCGTCCCCTGGTTCCCGTCTCTCATGACCTACAGCGCGGCGAAGGCTCCGAACCTCGTCCGACATGTGACTCTCGCACAAGGTTCCGGTTTGCCCGGTGCAACTTTTGACGATCCTCTGTCGAGGACAACAAACGACCTCATAGTCTCCAGAAATCGCACGGCCGCCTGCTGGGGAACACCCAGCATCTCAGGGAAGAGCTGCGACGAGTACCCGTTTGCCACCACGTACAACGGTGGGGGCTCCCCTCGGCGTAGCTTTAGCGAATGCGATCTACCGAACATACCCTCTGACACGGGGCCGGCCGGCGTAAGCATCTGCATGATCCCTGCGCCCGAGCAACATTATCAGGGAGGAACTAACACTCAATTCTACAGAGCCGAGCGAATGCTCGACGGAGACCCGTTCCGAGTCGGCACCGGAGCCTGAGCTAAGTCGCCGAGTGCGGGCGTCGCAGATGAAGCGATGCTCGCACTTCAGGCGGAGCCGTCTTGAAACCGCATGGCTCCGCCACCTCTGACGAGTAAGGTCAGAATCGTACGCGCAGGACGATGCACGGGAGAATAGGTGGGCCATGTCCAGTAGGTGTCAAGTATTCATCAATGAGGGGCTTTTCGGTGTTCTAGACAATGGATATATCGATACTGAGACGGCCGATTTCTCCAACGGTAACGGCTTGGTCGTCCCGATGGCTAGGGGAGCGTTTGTTTTGACCGGCATCAACACCGGTTACGTAAGCGTTGAAACGCGGGTGGTGGAGGGGCCTCCCGACCTGGAGACCGACGACTGGGAGGAAGTCATTGAGGCCAGCGTGCACGCCCCGGCTGGCGATCTCAAAGTCGAGTCGCTGGAGCGCGGCCCTGACACCCAATCGGTGCAGTTCCTAAGCCCATCAGGGCCAGCGTGGTACAGGCTTCGTGTCCACGCCCGAGGACGCGAGATCCACCGCGACGGTGTGCGCATGGAACCGGTCGAGGACTATCTTCTGATCGTCTGGCCAGCTCCCCCCGAGGATGCGATCGTTCTCCGTACTATCGATCCTTCGTAGGCTCATCACCCTGATCGGGGAATGGCTGCGCCGGATGCTCCCATGCGACCGGAGGGCCTCGCGAGGTCCGGACAGGTGCCGATCTCGCTCGCCTGACCCGAGCGATCAAGCGGAAGCTGAAGAGGATCCAGCGCTGGCCACCCCTGGTGGTGGTCGGCTGTCTGCCGACCACCAGTCGGTTCAGCTCCAGTCGCCGCGATCCGTTGTCGTCTGGCAACGTTGATGTCAGCTGGTGATGTCAGACCGTGAGGTGTTCGTTCGTGGTGGGCCATGTGTGGGGCCAACGGGCAATGCTCCTCGGCGGACGCGCGCGGGGCGGCGACGGTCGCCGCGGTGAGGGGCGCCCTTTTTGATCGGAGCCCGGGGCTAGAGCTCGTAGTCCCTGGCCAGTTCCTCCCAGGCGATCTCCCGGAGCCCTTCCTGCGCGTCGCATTCCGAGGGCACGCGCGCGTGGGGCTGGAACCAGATGATCGTGAGGTGGCTGCCGTAGAGGATGGGGTCGCGGGACGGGGTCAGGGCCGTGGAGCGGAAGACGCCGACGCAGGCCACCGACGGCAGCATCTCGACGGGGCCGAAGGCGCCCGGGTAGTGGTCCGGGTATTCGTGCGGGGGCGGTACCAGGTGGACCGGGGCGGTCGGGTAGTCGTGTTCGGCGGAGCGCAACAGGCCTTTGATCCTCAGCTCGTTGACGGGTCTGCATGGGTATCCGTCCAGCATTCCGCCGTACGTCGAGGTCAGGCGCAGCTCTCCGAGGTCGACCCTGCGGCCGGAGGTCAGGACGAGCCGGGACAGGGTCATGATCGGCACTTGGTGGCGCTCCCATGGTGCTGGTGGTGCTGTTCTATGGCCGGCGCCCCGTCATCCGTGCCGCCGACGCGATCGTCGCCCGTGCCTCCCGTTCCGTGAGCCCGGTGTTGAGGGCGGCGTCCACCAGGGGGGCGACCAGCGCGGGGCCGATGCCGTTCTCGTAGGCGCGGCAGGCGGCCCAGAAGAGTCGGGTGTTGCGCTGGCCCTCGTGGGCGGCGAGGACGAACTGGACCAGTCCCTGGCCCTGGTCGCCGGCCGAGGGGTGGGTCGCGGGGTGGGTGGGGCGCGGCGGGGGCAGGAGCAGGCGGAGCAGGGCCGGCGGACAGGCCGCGGGGGCGAGGTGGGCGGTGCCCGGGGCGGTCGTGTAGGTGCCGTGGTCGGTACGGGAGCCGGGGCCGACGAGGTAGCCACCGGCGCCCCTGATGTCGATGCCGGGGGCCAGGCGGCCGGCCGAGTTGGGGACGGCGGCGTCGGGCGGGCCGGTCAGCCAGAGGTGGCGGCCGCCGCTCGGGGTCAGGACGACGACCGTGTCGGGGATCGTGAACAGGTGGCGCAGGGCCAGTTCGCGCAGGGCCGCGGAGGAGTCCGTGCCCGACTTGGTGTCCAGGTCGACGCCGATCAGATGGTGGGGCGGCAGGCCGCAGGCGATGCCGTAGCCGGTGGCCCAGGGGGCCGCCGCGAAGAGCTCGCGGATGCGGACGGGGTCGGTCGAGGCGTCGTAGACGCCGTGGCCGAACGCGCCGCACTCGCCGTGGCAGCGGGTGGCCAGGGAGTCGTCGTCGCGGTGGGGGGAGCGCAGGGCCGGGAGCTTGGTGCGGGACAGGGGGATGACGGCCAGCCCGCGCTCGGCGGCTGACAGGGCGTGTGCGAGGGCCAGCGTCGTGGCCTGCCGGTCTGTGGTGGCCATGTCTCTATGTTCGTACGCGTGTTCGAAAAAGGGAAGGGGTGGCGGGCTCGACGCGCCGGGGGTGCGGGATTGGCTGGAAAAGTGCCGGAACGCTTCCCCTGTTGTCCCGCTTGGAGATTAAGGGTCCCTGTCATCCTGATCTGTCACCTGAAGTCGCGAAAGGGGTTTATCGACTTGTCCTCACGCTTCAGGGGGAATAACCGCTTCCGCTCTGGTTCGCCGGGGTTTCGGTGGGCAACTCTGGTCTCGCGACGTCGTGCACAGCACCGGGGTGGTCGGCCAACTTCCCTGGAAACAGCGTTACTTGACGTACAACCCGCAGACGTACTACCGGCAACAAGCCGGGTTCTGGAGGAAACACCATGGCAAGCATCCGTACCGCCCGCGTCATCGCCGCCGTCTCCGCCCTCCCGCTCGCCGCCGCGCTCTTCACCGGCGTCGCGGCGGCGGACAACGGCGGCTTCGCGGACGACGGATCGAACGCGGGTGTCGCGAGCATCGTCGGCAGCGGTGTCGGACACGACAACAACGGCAACTCGTCCACCACACAGCAGAACGCCGTCGGCTCCGGGGCCTCGAACCAGAGCAATACGGCACAGGTCAAGGGCTCCGCGTTCACGGCCATCAACCAGGGGAACAACAACACGTCCGTCAACTTCACCCCACTGTGGTGGTGAGCCCCGGGGGCTGACGAGCCCTCGGCCGGGGGGACTTCATGGGGTGCGACACGTCCGCGCGGCGGTGCTTCGGCGCCGCCGCGCAGGCGTGTTCTCGCGCGCGCGACGACGGCCTTGACACCGCAGCACATCTGACGGACAGTCAGGAAATCTTGCGGAGAGGGAGGTTGACGTCATGGCCGACGACCCGGACGCCTCTGCCGACGACCCGGACTCCCCGGCCGACGACCCGGACGCCCCCGCCCACGACCTGCCGACCCGTCTCAAGGCCTACGAAGGGCGCCCCGCAGCCGTCGCCGGTGCCGGCAAGGACCCCGTCAACCTGCCCATGATCCGGCACTGGTGCGAGGCCCTCGGCGATACCAACCCGGCCTACACCGGCCCCGACGCCATCGCCCCACCCACCATGCTCCAGGCCTGGACGATGGGCGGTCTCGCCGGACACCCGGTCCGTGCCCAGGCGTACGACGAACTCCTCGCCCTTCTCGACGAGTCGGGCTGCACCTCGGTCGTCGCGACCGACTGCGAGCAGGAGTATCTGCGGCCACTGCGCCCCGGCGACGAGATCACCTTCGACACCGTCATCGAGTCGGTCTCCGACCGCAAGACCACCAGGCTCGGCACCGGCCACTTCGTCACGACCAGGACCGACGTCCTGGTGGCCGGGACCCTCGTCGGCACCCACCGCTTCCGCATCCTCAAGTACGCGCCCGTACAGCGCAAGAAGACCACCCCCCGCCCCCGCCCCGTCGTCAACCGCGACAACGCGGGCTTCTGGGAGGGCGTCGAACAGCACCGGCTCCTCGTCCAGCGCTGCACCGCCTGCACGACCCTCCGCTTCCCCTGGCTCCCGGGCTGCGCCCACTGCGGCGGCCCCGACTGGGACACCGTCGAGGCGAGCGGCGAGGGCACCGTCTACTCGTACGTCGTCATGCACCACCCGCCCTTCCCCGCCTTCGACCCTCCCTACGCCGTCGTGCTCGTCGAACTCGCGGAGGGCGTGCGGATGATCAGCAACGTGGTCGGGACGCCGTACGACAAGGTGCGGATCGGGATGCCGGTGCGGCTCGTCTTCCGGTCGTACGACGGCGATCTGACCCTTCCCGTCTTCCGCGCAGCCGAGCAGCTCGCCGCCGAGCAGCTCGCCGCCGAGCAGCTCGCCGTCGAGAAGCCCGCCGCCGAGGAGGCAGCCCTATGAGAGTGGGCGACGAGCTGCCTCCCCTCACGATCCCGATCACCCGCACCCTGATCGTCGCGGGCGCGATCGCCTCCCGGGACTACCAGGACGTGCACCACGACCCGGAACTGGCCCGCCAGAAGGGCTCCCCGGACGTCTTCATGAACATCCTCACCACGAACGGCCTGGTGGGGCGCTACATCACCGACCACTTCGGACCGCGGACCGTACTGAGGAAGGTGGCCATCAGGCTGGGCGCGCCCAACTACCCCGGCGACACCATGAGGCTGAACGGAACCATAGAGAGCGTCGAAGGGACCACCGCCACCGTCCGGATCGTCGGCTCCAACCGCATCGGCAACCACGTGACCGGTACGGTCACCTTCTCCCTCGGGGACGCCGAATGAGCACACGCGCGCGTGACCGGCTCGGCGGCCGGGCCGCGATCGTCGGCATCGGGGCCACCGAGTTCTCCAAGGACTCCGGCCGCAGCGAACTGCGCCTGGCCGCCGAAGCGGTCCGCGCGGCCCTGGACGACGCGGGGCTGACGGCGGCCGACGTGGACGGCATGGTCACCTTCACCATGGACACCAGCCCGGAGATCACCGTCGCCCAGGCCTGCGGGATCGGTGAGCTGTCCTTCTTCTCCCGCGTCCACTACGGCGGCGGCGCCGCCTGCGCGACCGTCCAGCAGGCGGCGCTCGCGATCGCGGCGGGCGTGGCCGAGGTCGTGGTCTGCTACCGCGCCTTCAACGAACGCTCCGGCCGCCGCTTCGGCTCCGGCGTCCAGCACCGCGAACCCTCCGCCGAGGGAACCGCCCTCGGCTGGTCGCTCCCCTTCGGCCTGCTCACCCCCGCCTCCTGGGTGGCGATGGCGGCCCAGCGCTATCTGCACACCTACGGCCTCACCCCGGAGGCCTTCGGGCAGGTGGCGGTGACCGACCGCGCGTACGCGGCCACCAATCCGGCCGCCTATTTCCACGGCCGCCCCATCACCCTCGCCGACCACGCGGCCTCCCGCTGGATCGTCGAACCGCTCCGGCTCCTGGACTGCTGCCAGGAGACCGACGGCGGCCAGGCGATCGTCGTCACCTCGCTCGCACGCGCGCGTGGGCTTCCCCACCGGCCCGCCGTCGTCGCGGCCGCCGCCCAGGGCGCGGGGCGCGCCCAGGAGCAGATGACCAGCTTCTACCGCGACGACCTCACCGGCCTGCCCGAGATGGACGTCGTCGCCCGCCAGCTCTGGCGCACCTCGGGCCTGGGCCCCCAGGACGTCGACGTGGCGATCCTGTACGACCACTTCACCCCGTTCGTGCTGATGCAGCTGGAGGAGTTCGGCTTCTGCGGCAAGGGGGAGGCGGCGGACTTCGTGCGCGAGGCCCGGCTCCCGCTCAACACCCACGGCGGCCAGCTGGGCGAGGCGTACCTCCATGGCATGAACGGCATCGCGGAAGCCGTACGACAACTGCGGGGGACGGCCGTGAACCAGGTTCCGCAGGCGGGGCGCGCCCTGGTGACGGCTGGGACGGGGGTGCCCACGTCCGGGCTGGTGCTCACCGCGGACGCGTAGCCCCCAGGGGTGATCCCGCAGTAGGCGGGCCCCTCTCGTCCACCTTCAGGAGGTGCAGTCAGCCCCCCTTCTACAACCTGAGGCGGAGTCGTCTTCGGGACCTGTGGCCGATGAGCGGGGGCGGACGCGAACCTAGCGTGGAGTCATGACCACACCCGTCTGCACCAGCGCTTCGAAGGCCGCCGTACCGGCGACGCAGACCCTCGCGTACCCCTCGTTCGCCTCGTACGTGAAGGCACGCCAGCCGGTGCTGCTGCGTACCGCCCGGTCGCTGACCGCGAACCCGAGCGACGCGGAGGACCTGCTGCAGACCGCCCTGACCAAGACCTACGTCGCCTGGGAGCGCATCGAGGACCACCGGGCCCTCGACGGCTATGTGCGCCGCGCCCTGCTGAACACGCGCACCTCGCAGTGGCGCAAGCGCAAGGTCGACGAGTTCGCGACCGACGAGATCCCGGAGCCCGACCCCGTGCCCGGCGGCGACGACTCCGCCGAGCAGCAGGCGCTGCACGACGCGATGTGGCGGGCGATCATGAAGCTGCCGGCGCGGCAGCGGGCGATGGTCGTCCTCAGGTACTACGAGGATCTCAGCGAGGTGCAGACGGCGGAGGTGCTCGGAGTCTCCGTCGGGACCGTCAAGTCGGCGGTCTCCCGGGCCCTGGGCAAACTCCGCGAGGACCCCGAGCTGGTGCTCGCCCGGTAGGGAACCGTTCGCGACGGCCGGCCGTTGTGAGGGCATCGTGACGTGATCGATCGCCCGGCTCTAGTGACATACCGCGCGGTATGTGCGCAGAATCGGCGCGACCCTTACGACCGCGCAGGCAATGTCGCCACCGGGAGGACGCCGTGCTGAGCACGATGCAGGACGTACCGCTGCTGATCTCCAGGATCCTGACCCACGGGTCGTCGGTCCACGGCACCTCCCAGGTGACCACCTGGACCGGCGAGCCGGAGCCGCACCGCCGCTCCTTCGCCGAGGTCGGCGCCCGCGCCGCCCAGCTGGCGCACGCCCTGCGCGAGGACCTCGGGGTCGTCGAGGACGAGCGGGTGGCGACCCTCATGTGGAACAACGCCGAGCATGTCGAGGCCTACTTCGCGATCCCCTCCATGGGCGCGGTGCTGCACACCCTCAACCTGCGCCTCCCGGCCGACCAGCTGACCTTCATCGTGGGCCACGCCGCCGACCGGGTCGTCATCGCCAACGGCTCGCTGCTGCCCCTGCTCGCCCCGCTGCTCCCGCACCTCAAGACGGTCGAGCACGTGGTGGTCTCAGGGCCCGGCGACCGCACCCTCCTCGACGGCACCCACGCGCGCGTGCACGAGTACGAGGACCTGATCGCCGGCAAGCCCACCACCTACGACTGGCCCGAGCTGGACGAGCGCC
The DNA here is from genome assembly GCF_042893155.1 of Streptomyces sp. NPDC001668. Taxonomy (NCBI): domain Bacteria; kingdom Bacillati; phylum Actinomycetota; class Actinomycetes; order Kitasatosporales; family Streptomycetaceae; genus Streptomyces; species Streptomyces sp. NPDC001668. The sequence goes on along the minus strand of NZ_JBIAUQ010000015.1, from coordinate 235,497 downwards.
GGGCCGCCTCCATGTGCTACACCTCCGGCACCACGGGCGACCCCAAGGGCGTGATCTACAGCCACCGTTCGATCTATCTGCACTCCATGCAGGTCAACATGGCCCAGTCGATGGGCCTGACCGACCAGGACACCTCGCTGGTCGTCGTCCCGCAGTTCCACGTCAACGCCTGGGGCCTGCCGCACGCCACCTTCATGACCGGCGTCAACATGCTGATGCCGGACCGCTTCCTGCAACCCGCGCCCCTCGCCGAGATGATCGAGCGCGAACGGCCGACCCACGCGGCCGCGGTCCCCACCATCTGGCAGGGCCTGCTCGGCGAGCTCACCGCCAAGCCCCGCGACGTCTCCTCCCTCACCCAGGTCACCATCGGCGGCTCGGCCTGTCCGCCCTCCCTGATGGAGGCCTTCGACAAGCTGGGCATGCGGGTCTGCCACGCCTGGGGCATGACGGAGACCTCCCCGCTCGGCACCGTCGCGCGTCCGCCGGCCCATGTGGTCGGCACGCCCGAGGAGTTCGCGTACCGCCTCACCCAGGGCCGTTTCCCGAGCGGCGTCGAGGCCCGCCTCACCGGCCCCGGCGGCGAGCGCCTGCCCTGGGACGGCGAGTCCGCGGGCGAGCTGGAGGTCCGCGGCCCCTGGATCGCCGGCGCCTACTACAACGGCCCGGACGCCGAACCCCTGCGCCCCGCCGACAAGTTCAGCGAGGACGGCTGGCTCAAGACGGGTGACGTCGGCACGATCTCCGCCGACGGCTTCCTCACCCTGACCGACCGGGCCAAGGACGTCATCAAGTCCGGCGGCGAGTGGATCTCCTCGGTCGAGCTGGAGAACGCGCTGATGTCCCACCCGGACGTCACCGAGGCCGCCGTCGTCGCCGTCCCCGACGACAAGTGGGGCGAGCGCCCCCTCGCCACGGTCGTCCTCAAGGAGGGCTCCACCGCCGACTTCGAGTCCCTGCGCGCCTTCCTCGCGAGCGACGTCTGCAAAATCGCCAAGTGGCAGCTCCCTGAGCGCTGGTCGATCATCGAGGCGGTCCCGAAGACGAGCGTCGGCAAGTTCGACAAGAAGGTGCTCCGCAAGCGCTACGCGCAGGGCGAGCTGGACGTCACCCAGCTCTGACACGGCCGAGGGGCCCGGCGGCCGGACCGCACCGGACAAGGACCGGGCGCCCCGACTGCCCTACGGCACGGGCGCCGTCGAGGTCGGTAGGGCGCCCTCGACTGCCGTACGGGATGGGCGTCACCCGAGGTCGGACGGGCGCCCCGGCCGCCGTACGGGACGGGGCGTCACCCGAGGTCGGACGGGCACCCTGACCGCCGTACGGCACGGGCGTCACCCGAGGTCGGACGGGCGCCCCGGCCGCCGTACGGGACGGGCGTCACCTGAGGTCGGTAGGGCACCCCGATCGCCGTACGGCACGGGCGTCACCCGAGGTCGGACGGGCGCCCCGATCGCCGTACGGCATGGGCGTCACCCGAGGTCGGACGGGCGCCCCGGCTGCCGTACGGCACGGGCCTCACCGAAGTCCGAAGTCCGGAGTCCCGAAGTCCGACGGGCGCCCTCACCGCCGTACCGAAGTCGTGAGCCACCCCAGCCCCAGCCACACCCCCGCCACCGCGCACACCCCGCCCCAGCCCCACCATCCGAAGGCCGACCCGGCGAGCGCGGAGGCGGTCGCGCCGCCCGCGAAACCGGCGACGACGTACGCCGTGTTGGCGGTGGCCGGGGTCGAGGTCGTCGTCAGGGCGAGGGTCTGGTTGGCGACGTGGGAGGCGACCAGGGCCGCGTGGACGGCGATCGCCGCGACGAACAGCGCCCACATGACGTGTCCGCCGAGCCAGAACAACGGCACGGACAGGGCGGCGAGCAGATACGCCGACCGTACGACCGTCGCGGCGCCGAAGCGGTCCACGAAGCCGCCGGCCAGCGGTGCCACCACGCTCGCGGCCAGCCCGAAGAGGCCGAACAGCCCGGCGGTCGCGGTCGACAGGCCGTAGGTCGGGCCGGTCAGCAGGAGGGCCAGCGAGGTCCACAGCGCGCTCCAGGCGCCGTACATCCCCGCCTGGCGCACGCACGCGCGCCACAGGTCGGGCGAGCGGCGGACGACGGACGGCAGGGTGGTCAGGCCCGAGAACAGCGGGCCGGAGCGGCGGGTTCGTTCGGCCGGCAGGGCGTACGCGGTCGCGAGTCCGAGCACCGCCGTCAGGGCGGCCGCGCCCATGAACACCACCCGCCAGCCGAAGGCCTGTCCGATCAGCCCGCCGAGCACCCGGGCCGCGACGATCCCGGTGAACAGGCCCGCGATGACGGCCGCGACATGGCGGGCCCGGCGGTCGGCGGGGGCGCGCCGGGCGACCAGCGGGACCAGCAGCTGGGGGACGACGGTGGCCGCGGAGGCGACCAGGACGGCGGCCGCGAGGGCGGTGGTGCCGGTGGCGAGCGCGCCGGCGGTCAGGGCCGCGGTGGTGACGACGGAGAGGGCGGCGACCAGGCGGCGCCGGTTCACGCTGTCGCCGAGCGGGGCGAAGACGAGCAGTCCGAAGGCGTAGCCGAACTGCGCGACCGAGGCGACCCAGGCCACCGCGGAGGGGGTGGAGCCGTAGTCGCGGGCGATGAGGGGGAGCAGCGGGGCCGCGAGGTAGACGTTGGCGGCCGTGACGGCTGTGCAGACGGCGATGAGGACGAGGAGGAGCGAGCCCGCGCGCCCGGCGGGGGCCTGGGTGGACCGTCCCGGGGTGACGGTGGCGGCGGATGTCGGCATGACCGAGGACTCCTTCGAGTTCGAGTCAGGTCTAGCAACTAACTGGTTGGTTGGAACACCGGGACAACAGTGTGGGAGCCCCGCCGATTCCCTGTCAACCAAATAGTTGGTTACTTCTCTCGCTGCCCCTACCCTGGCCCCATGGCAGCAGCAAGGGACCCCGAGGCCACCCGGGCCCGGATCTTCGAGGCGGCGGTGGCCGAATTCGCCCGCCACGGCATCGCGGGCGCCCGCATCGACCGCATCGCGACCGAGGCCAAGGCCAACAAGCAGCTGATCTACGCCTACTTCGGCAACAAGGCGGAGCTGTTCACGAAGGTCCTGGGCAAGGTCATGCTCGATCTGGCGGTCGCCGTCCCGGTGGACCCGGATGACATCGAGGGCTGGATCGACCGCCTCATGGACTACCACGAGGCCCACCCCGAGGTGCTGCGCCTGCTCTTCTGGGAGGGCCTGGAGTACGGCGCGACCGCCGAACTCCCCGACGAGGCCGAACGCCAGGAGCACTACCGCCACAAGGTCGCGACCCTGGAGGACGGCCAGGCGAGAGGTGTCGTCACCGACGCCATCCCACCCCGCGACCTGCTGTTCCTGCTGATCGCGGTGGCCAACTGGGCCGCGGTGGTCCCGCAGATGAGGCGGATCCTGGTGGGCGGGGAGCCCACGGACCGCGACCGCCTACGGGCGTCGGTGCGGGAAGCGGCACGTAGGCTCGTGGCCAAGTAGACGGACCGCGTCCTCAGGGCCCGATCAGCCGCGACCAGCCACGATCAGCCGCGACCAGCCACGATCAGCCGCGACGAACCCCGGGGGCCACCGCGCCCGTGGCTCAGTTCGTGCCGATCCTGGCCAGCAGGTCCACGATCCGCGACTGGACCTCCGGGCTCGTCGACCGCTCGGCGAGGAACAGGACCGTCTCCCCGGACGCCAGCCGCGGCAGATCCGCCTGATCCACAGCGGCCGTGTAGACGACCAACGGCGTCCGGTTCAGCTGCCCGTTCGCCCGCAGCCAGTCCACGATCCCGCTCCTGCGCCGATGCACCTGCATGAGGTCCATCACCACCAGGTTCGGCCTGAGCTGCCCGGCCAGCGTCACCGCGTCCGCGTCACTCGCCGCCCGCGCGACCTGCATCCCGCGCCGCTCCAACGTCGCGGTCAGCGCCAGCGCGATCTCCGCGTGCTCCTCGATCAGCAGCACGCGCGGCGGATGCTGCTCGCTGTCCCGCGGCGCCAGCGCCTTCAGCAGTACGGCGGGATCGGCGCCGTACGCCGCCTCCCGCGAGGCCTGCCCGAGCCCGGCCGTCACCATGATCGGCACCTCGGACGCCACTGCCGCCTGCCTGAGCGACTGGAGCGCGGTCCGCGTGATCGGGCCGGTCAGCGGGTCCACGAACAGCGCGGCGGGGAACGCCGCGATCTGCGCGTCGACCTCCTCGCGCGACTGCACGATGACCGGCCGGTACCCGCGGTCGCTGAGCGCCTGCTGGGTCGTCACGTCCGGCGCGGGCCACACCAGCAGCCGCCGCGGGTTGTCCAGCGGCTCCGGGGGCAGCTCGTCGTCCATCGGCTGCGGCCGCGGGGTGTCCGGGATCTCGACGGCCCCACCGGGACCGTCCAGCGGCTCGGGCCCCTCGGCGGCGTTCTCGTCCGGCGCCCCTATGGCGTACGACCGCCCGGCCGCCTCGGTGGCGTGCGCGAGCCGCGACTGCCCGGCCAACGACGGCTGCGGCTGCGGCTGCGTGGCCTGCGCCGGTACGGCCTGCTCGGCGGCGGCCGGATGCGGCCGCGCCCCCTGCTCCGGGGCCGCGGCGGCAGCGGGGTCGGGCCGGGTGCCGAGCTTGCGCCGCCGCCCCGAACCACCGGACGGCGGCGGAGGCGTGGCAGTCCCCGGCTGCTGCACCTGAGCCGCCTGCCGGGTGAAGGGAACTCCCTGCCCGAGGGTCCGCACACTGAACGCCCGGCCCTGCGTCGAATTCGGGTCGACGGGCGCGGCGGGCGCGGATGGCGCCACCGCGGCTTCGGCGGGCAACGGCTGCGCAGGCAAGGACGCACCGGGCTGCGGAGTGGGCTGACCGGCTCCGGGGACCTGCACGGGCTGGGGCGCGGGCTGGGGCGCGGGCTGGTTCGGGGGTACGGCGGTGGCGGCACCGTTCGCCGGTACGGGGGCGGCCTGCGCCTGTGCCGGCGCCGTCGGCTGGGGCTGTGGCTGGGGTGCCTCGGCGGGCAGGGGCTGGGCCGGGGCCGCCTGGAGAGGCGAGGCCGGGGCGGGTGCGGTCTGCGGGATCAGGCCGGCCTGTCCGGTCGCGTTCTGCACGGCGACACCCGGGAACTGGGCGGCTCCGGCCTGCGCGGTCGTACCGGCCGTCGCCTCCGCGGGCTGGGCCACGGCCCGTCGACGGCGGCCCGTCGGCGCGTTGGTCGGGTGCGGCTGCGGCGGGGTGTGGTCGTCGGCCTGGTCGTGCGGCACGGCGTCGTGCCGACCGTCGTCACCATGACCGTCGGCCGGGACCTGGACGAGGCCGTTGGCGGGAACGGGAACGGGAACGGGGACGGGGGCGGCGGCGGGTGCGGGAGCGGCCGCCGGAACGGGAGCCGGGACCTGACCGGGGGCCGCCTGCATCTGGCCCGGGACCTGTGCGTCGCCGGGGACCTGTGCCAGGCCCGGCGCCTGGATCTGCCCCGGCACCTGTCCCTGCCCGGGCATCTGCACCTGCGCCGGGAGCTGCTGCTGAACCTGGCCCGGCAGCGGTCCTTGACCGGGCACCGGCATCTGCCCGGGGAGCTGTCCCTGGCCCGGCATCTGGCCTTGGCCGCCTGCGACCTGGCCGGGGACCTGTGCCTGAGCCTGACCCGGGATCTGCCCCGGGATCTGCCCCGGGATCTGCCCCTGAGCCTGGCCGGGGATCTGCCCCTGAGCCTGACCCGGGATCTGCCCCGGCGCCTGCCCCTGAAGCTGTACCTGCCCCTGGGGCTGGGCCTGCGCTGGTGCCGGACCCGCCGGGTCCGTGCCGTCCGCGTCCGGCCGGTCCGCGTCCGCGGGCGGGAGGGCGAACACCGAGCGGGGTGCCGCCTCCTGCGCCGCCGCACGCTCCGACGCGGCGGCGAGAGCGCGGCGCCGGCGCCCGTCCTGCTGAGGCGACCCGTCACCCGACGACGCCTGCCCGGCGATCTGGAGCTGCCCCTGCGCCAGACCCTGTTCGGCGGAGCCGCCCGCGGGCAACGCCGCAGGCAGCGCGTGCTGTTCGGAGCCGTCGTGCCGGGCCCGGTGCCCGGCCGGTACGGGAACGCCCTGCGGCGGTACGGTCCCGCCGAGACCGGTGTTCACGGCCGCGGACCCGGCGCCGTGCTCACCGGCCATCACCACGGCACCCTCGGACACCCCGCCCTCGGCGGCCTCGGCACCTTCGGCGGGCCGTCCACGGCGCCGGCCCGTACCGCCGGAACCGTCCGCGTCCTCGCCGGAGGCCTGCGCCGGTACGGACACGGGCTGTTCCTGCTCGGCCACCGCGCGCCGCCTGCGCCGCCCGGTGGGCGGCACGGACTCGTCGGTCCCGGCCGGGACGTCGGCGTCGAGGAAGGAGTCGGTGGAGGACCGCCGGGCCCGCCGCCGCCCACCGCCATCGGCAGGAGCGGCTTCCACGGGGGCGCCGTCCGCGGGCGCGCTCTCCGCGGGTGCGCTCGCCACGGGGGCGGCCTCCAGCGCGGCCGGTCCGGGAACCGCGACGGCGCCCGCCCCACCCCCGATGGGTACTTCGAGGACGTACGCGCTGCCGCTCATGCCCGGCACCTCGTGCGTCTGGAGCACCCCGCCGTGGGCGCGCACGATCCCGCGCACGATCGGTTCGTGCACCGGGTCTCCCCCGGCGTACGGCCCGCGCACCTCGATCCGCACACTCTCGCCCCGCAGCGCGGCCGCCACCACGACCGTGTTGTCCATGTAACCGCCCGCGGACACGGGAGAGTTCCCGGTCGCGTCGACCCCGGCCACGTCCGCGATGAGATGCGCGAGCGCGGTCGCGAGGCGCTGGGCGTCGACCTCGGCCTCGATGGGCGGCGCGTGTACGGCGAACTGGACGCGCCCGGGCCCGATGAGCTCGACCGCGCCGTCCACACCGGCGGCGACGACCGCGTCGAGCATGACGTTCGTACGGACGATGTCGTCGGTGCCGGCGTCGAGGCGCTGGTAGCCGAGGACGTTGTCGATGAGGTTGGTGATGCGGGAGTAGCCGGCCGAGAGGTGGTGCAGGACCTGGTTGGCCTCGGGCCACAGCTGTCCGGCGTCGTCGGCGGCGAGCGCGGACAGTTCGCGGCGCAGTTCGTCGAGGGGACCGCGCAGGGAGCGCCCGAGCAGCGTCAGCAGCTGATCGTGCCGGCCGGCGAGGGCCTCGTAGCGGTCCTTCTCGCGCTCGCCGAGGGCGGCGTACCGCTCCTCGCCGGCGGCGATCTCCTCGTCGTGCCGCTCCTGGAGGTCCTCCAGCTCGCTGATGTGCTTCTGGCGCAGCGCGGTGAGCTCGGAGGCGTGCTCCTCCTCGAGCCGCTCCAGTTCCTCCGCGTGGGCCTTCTCGGCGGCGGACTTCTCGTCGGCGAGGGCGTCGTAGGGCCGCCGGTCGGTGAAGGTGAGCACGGCGCCGACGAGCTGGTCGCCGTCGCGCACCGGCGCGGTCGTCAGGTCGACCGGGACCTTCTCCCCCTTCTTGGACCACAGCACCTGGCCGCGCACCCGGTGCTTGCGCCCGGAGCGCAGGGTGTCGGCGAGCGGGGACTCCTCGTACGCGAACGGGGTGCCGTCGGCGCGGGAGTGCAGGATGAGGTCGTGGAGCTCGCGGCCGCCGAGGTCGCTGGCCCGGTAACCCAGTATCTGGGCGGCGGCCGGATTGACGAGCACGATCCGTCCGTCGGTGTCGGTGCCCACGACACCCTCGGACGCGGCCCGCAGGATCATCTCGGTCTGCCGCTGCGAACGGGCCAGTTCGGCCTCGGTGTCGACGGTCCCGGTCAGGTCCCGTACGACGAGCATGAGCAGCTCGTCGCCGCTGTAGCCGTAACCGTCGTAGGCCTGCTGGCCGTTCTCCAGGTTGGCGCTGGTGACCTCGACGGGGAACTCGCTGCCGTCGGTCCTGCGCGCCACCATGCGGGTCGGCTTGGTGCGCCCGCGCGGGTCCATGTGGTCGGGGCGCCGCATGGAGCCCGGGATGAGCCGCGAGTCGAACTGCGGCAGCAGATCGAGCAGCCCCCGCCCCACCAGAGCCGTCCCCGGCGCCTCGAACGCCTCCAGCGCGATCGTGTTGGCGTTGACGACGGTCCCATTGGCGTTGACCAGCACCAACGCGTCGGGAAGCGCGTCGAGTATGGCTGCGAGGCGAGCAGCGCCTCGGGATGGCCTGCTGCTCACGAGACGCTTCCTCCCTGTTACCGCACCTTGCCGACCGTTCGGGCCATCTTGCCAAGGGGCCCGCGACGTGTCACGCGAGGGAGTCTAAGCGCAGCGGTTGGGCGGGGGTGCCGGATGAGAGGGAGGTCGCACGACGAAGTGAGGTAGAACGTGTGACCGCATCTCGGGAGCTAGGCGCGCGGGGCGGGCAGGAGCGGCACGAACCGGTCCCAGCGCGCGGTCTCGCACCCGTCGCTCCGGTCGAACCGGGCGTCCACGGGGCGCCCGGCCCACGTCCCCGTGACATGGGCGGTGGCGGGACCGCCGTAGAGCATCGTGCAGACGCTGCCCTCGGGGACGGGGGCGAAGGTGTCGCGCCCCCACCGGGTGTTCCTGTCCAGGCCGGCGCACGCGCCCGCGGGGTCGGGGTGGGTGCCGCGCGCGGGGTGGCAGTCGACCTCGAAGGTCCCGTCGAGGCCGCCGCCCGCGTGGTGGACGGTGACGGTGAGGTGGTCGGCGCTCTCCGTGTACGCCGACGCGGGGACGGGGGCCAGGGCCGCGAGGAACAGGGGGAGGGGGCTCAGTCGTGCGAGCCGGCCGAGCCGGATGACGTATGACATGCCCTGACTAACGGCGGACGACGTCGTACGTTGCGCGGAAGCACTTTGCCCTGCGCCCCGCCCGCCTAGTACCGTGGGAACCGATTGGTGACACGCCCTGCGACTGTGTCATCATCTGCACGCACCACTCGCGCTCGCGCGGGCGGCTGTGCTGGAGGCGTCGCCTAGTCCGGTCTATGGCGCCGCACTGCTAATGCGGTTTGGGACTTCAATCCCATCGAGGGTTCAAATCCCTCCGCCTCCGCGCAAGATCACCGAAGCCCCGGTCCAGTGGACCGGGGCTTCGTCGTTCCCCGGACGCTCTCAAACACGTTTTCGCAGCTCACAAGGGCTACGGCAAACGGATTTCACATGCGACCGGCAGTCATGTAATGTTCTTCCTGTCGCCGCGAGCGGCCCGGAAGGGCAAGGAGCGGCGAGAAAACAGAACAAGCACTCGTAGCTTAACGGATAGAGCATCTGACTACGGATCAGAAGGTTGCAGGTTCGAATCCTGCCGAGTGCACAGCAGTTGAGAGGCCCTGTGGAGTGATCCACGGGGCCTCTGGCTTTTGCTTGACGGCAATCGGGTTCGGGCGTGGACCAGGGGTGGGGACTTCTCAGATCAGGACACGGGCCGGGCCCAGTTGCTCACGGCGCCGCTGATCGCGGTGGTCGCCGTCGTCGTCTTCTCGACTCTCAACGACGCCACGCTGCCTGTTTGGATCATCACGCTGGTGCTCTCCGTGGCAGCCACGTCCTGGGGCGCCTTGGGCGGCCTCGTCGCGGGCACCACGGGCAGCGTCACAGGCGGTGTCGCATGGTGGCCGAGACACCCGGGCTCCTGAAGCGGCTCTGGACGGGATCATCCCAAGGGGGCTTCGACATCGGCGTGGGTCAACTGCCGGTCCGAGTCGGGCGTTGCGTGGCATGATCGTTCCCGTGGAGTGGGGAACGCTTGTCGGGACGACGCTCGGGGCGGTGGTCGGGGTCGGGGCGACGCTGGCCGGGGAGCATTTGCGGTGGCGGCGGACGGTCAGGGACAACAGGCTGCAGGACCGGCGCACCATGTACGTGGACTGTCTGGTGGCCCTTCGCCGTGCGCACGAGGCCATGCGGTTGGCCGCCGACGAGGAGTACGCGGACCCGCAGGCGAGGGCGGCCAGGATAAGGCAGGCGTTTCAGGCGTCGGGGTGTGACGAGGCCCGGGAAAGGCTTGTCCTGACGGCGCCCGGCGACGTGACGGAGGCCATAGACGCCTCGTACCACTCCTTGCGTCGGGTCCGGGAAACACTCGCGTCCGGAAGCACGCTGGCGTCGCACGAGTACGACACCGCCAGGCAGGCTCACGGTGACGCGACCCGGGCGGCACGTACGGTCTTTCGGCAGGACTTGGCGACGCTGGAAGTCTGACCCGTTGCGCCTTGTTCTTGTCGGGGTTCATGTCGGGCTCATGCGGTGCTCGTGGCCAGGCTGTGGAAGGCCTGGGTGGTGCGGGGGTGGGCGAGTTCGTCGAGCAGGTGGCGCCAGTCCGGGTCGTTGGTGACCGGGTGGGCCTGGTCCCAGGCGGTCAGAAGGGGGGCCAGGTCGCTCTCGGAGGACGTCTTGACCGGCGGGGAGGACAGGAGCTGGTTCATGGGAGTTCCTTCCGGAGGAGCCGGGGCCGATGGCTTCTACGATGCCGTCGATCCGGGGGCCGCGACATGGAGCCGTCCGCCCGATCCGGGGTGGGGGCAGCTGTACCCCCATAGGGCTGTCAACACCCGGCGCGGCGTTGTCGTACCCCTCTGCGATCGTGGTCGGCATGGGTGAACTGGTCGAGCGGGTGGACGAGGAGGACCGGGTCATCGGGGTGGTGGACCGGGCGGAGGCCGTCGAGAAGAGGTGGCTGCATCGGATCGCGACGACGGTCTGCCGTGATCCGGACGGGCGGATTCTCGTGCATCGGCGGCCGCACACTCGCCGAGGAGCGGGGGGTGTTCGGGGAGCCGCGCTTTGTCCTCAAGTTCCTGTGCCGTGGTGAGATCAGCCCCTACTGGCTCGGGGTGCACGAGGTGGTCGTGACCGCGGCGGCGGTACCTGGGGGGTGAGCGGCTGCGTCTGTCTGTACCTGTCTGTACCTGTCTGGGCATGGGCAGTTGGCTTCTCGGGGCCTGATCCGTGCGGACGCGGCGCTCCGGTCAGCAGGCCGCGCTCACCGCGGTGCGCGGCACTGCCGGACGGGGCAGGGCTACGACGGTCCCGGCCGGGCGCACGTCCTCGCGGGGGCCGGCGAAGACGAACAGGCGCAGGACCAGGAAGCGGCCGATGCCGGCCAGGGCGGAGGCGCCGAGGTAGACGACCTGTTCCGTGAGCTTGTCCGGCGAGGACTCGACGGCGTGCAGCAGGAACATCGCGGCGCAGGTGACGGCGTACGCGGCGGCCGCCGAGCCGGAGGACTGGAGGTGCCGGCGCCAGCCGGGGCGGCGGCCGGTGCCGAAGGTGAACAGGGCGTGCAGCTCGGTGCACAGGAGCGTGGAGGCCACGGTGATCACCGCGTTCGCCAGCGCCCACGGCATCGTCATCGCGGCCAGCGGTACCGCGAAGCTGGAGAGGACGCCGATCCCGCCGCCGCAGACGACGAAGCGCACGAAGGAGGCGAGGGGGCCGGGCGTGGACGGGGACTGGGTCCGGTCGGCCGTCTGCGGCTCCATGGGGTTTCCTCCGGTTCGGCGCTCGAGATCGTCGCGATCAACGATGCCGCCGCGGGCCCGCCGAAACGATGGAGCACCCTCCCGGACCGGAGGTAGGGCTGGCTCCACCCCCGGGGTGGGGCGGCCCCGCTCCTGCCCTCCGTTACTCGCCCTCCGCGTCCTTCGCCCGCAGCTCCTCGATATAGGCGAGCGCGAGGTTCGTCGAACGGCTGAACCAGTCGTGGAGTACGGCGATCTCGTCGGCGGAGTAGCCCGCGAAGACGGCGTCGAGGCGGTCGTAGTACGGCTGGTACAGGGCGACGACCTTGGCCACGGCGTCGGGGAGCGCGGCGACCCGGACGCGGCGGCGGTCGGTGGGGTCCGGGACGCGGGTGACGTAGCCGCCGCGTTCGAGGCGGTTGAGGATGCCGGTGACCGCGCCGGTCGTGACATGGGCGTGCTCGGCGAGGTCGCCCGCGGTGAGGAGGTTCTCGCCGGCCTTCAGGACGCAGGCGAAGCACAGCAGGTCGGTGACGTTCAGGCCCAGTCGCTGGGCCATCTCCTGTTGGCCGAGGTGGGCGGTGGCGATGAAGAAGTCCATCGCCTCCAGGGCCTGGGCCGGAGTGGCGGAGGGACGGGGCTCGGCGTGCATCGGAATCCTTATTATCTTAGTGCGTAAGAGGTTTCTGCGCTAAATTTCTTAGGAGGTGAGACAACGGGCCGGAGGAGGATCTGTGAGTGCACATCAGTATGACGAGGGGCACACGGTCGCGGGGTGGACCGGAGTCGCCATCGCCACCGTGGGGACGTGCGTGCTGGGGCTGGGGGTGTGCGTGGTGTCCGGCGCGCTGATGGCCGTCGGCCTCGTGATCACCGGGGCGAGCGCCCTCGTGACCTGGGCCCTGCACCTGGCCGGCTGGGGCAAGCCGCCGGGGCGTCGGCCGCGCGCGGAGTGGGGCATGCGGGTGCGGGACACGGGCGCGCGGCAGGGGCACCCGGGGTGCGTCGGATGCCGGATGGCGGGTCGGCGCGGGGCGCGGACCGGGGTGGTCGGGGCGAGGGCCGCGGCGACGGTGGAACCGGTCCCCGGGGAGGCGGTGGAGTCGATGGAGCCGATGGAGCCGATGGAGCCGACGGAGTCGATGGAGTCGGTGGGCTGACCGGTCCCCTCGGTTCTCGTGCGGCCTCGTTGTCAGTGGCGCCTCTTACTCGGCCCCTGAGTTCTAGCCCGGAACGGGGTGCCCGGCCCTTCTTCGCGCCCGTGGTGATCACGAGCCGCATGGCGATGGCGCGCAGGCTCGTCGCCGCAGGTGGACCGCCGAGCGGGCAGGTGTTTCACGAGCGACCATCTGCAGAACGCCATGACCGGGTCGGGACACGTTCGGTCACTGACCGGTTTTCACGCTCGGTCGGTGGGCGAAGGAGCTGCGGTAGGCGGCCGGGGTCATGCCGATCTGGCGGCTCAGGTGCTGGCGGAGCGACTCGCCGGAGCCGAGGCCGCTGCGGCTGGCCACCTGGTCGACGGTGAGATCGGTGGTCTCCAGCAGCTCGCGGGCCCGCAGCAGTCGCTGCTGGAGCAGCCATTGGAACGGGGTCACACCGGTCTCGGTGGTGAAGCGGCGGGTCAGGGTCCGCACACTGACCTTGGCCTGGCCGGCAAGGTCGTGCAGGGAGATCGGCTGGTCCAGATGTCGTAGTGCCCAGATGCGGGCCGCGTCCAACAAGGAGTCCGTCCTGGCCGGCAGCGGGGTCTGCACGAACTGCGCTTGCCCGCCGTGGCGCACCGGGGTGACGACGGCGGCGCGGGCTGCCGCGTTGGCCGCGGCCGCGCCGTAGTCGGAGCTGATCAGGTGCAGGCACAGGTCGATCCCGGCGGCCGAGCCGGCACCGGTGACGATCGATCCGTCCTCGGCGAACAGCCGGTTGGCGTCCACGCGCACCGAAGGGAAGGCGCGCTGCAGTTCCTCGGCCAGGGCCCAGTGGGTGGTGGCAGCACGGCCGTCGAGGAGCCCGGCCTGGGCGAGGACGAAGGCGCCGCTGCAGATCGAGGCGATGCGTTTGCCCGCGGCGGCCGCCTCCCGCAAGGCGTCCAGTGCGGCCGGCTCGGCATCGTGCCGGCTGGCGGTCGACGGGACGATCACCGTGTCCGCCGCCGCGACCGCCTGAAGGCCGTGCCGGATCACCACCTCGATGCCACCGGAGGCGGCGACTGTGCCGGGCCTAGCGGTGCACACAGTCACCTCATAGCCGGGGAGTCCCTCTGTCTCGGCGGCGCCGAGCAGCGTCGACGGCATGGACAGGTCGAAGGGCTTGACCGCAGGCACGGCCAGGACAGCGACACGATGCATGGCCAGATCCTTGGATCTCGTGGCTTTCAGGCCACTGACCCTACCTCGCGTCCGCACGGGAGAGTAGGGCGAGCGGCGGGCCCCCGCGAACCACGTTTCCCTCTCCGGGGAAGCGTTCCCTTCTTGAGGAAAGCGGAGACAACGTCATGGCTGATTCAGTCGTCATCGGGGCAGGCGCGACCGGGGCCGCGACCGCAAGGCAACTGGCCGACAGCGGCAGGCGGGTCCGCCTCATCACCCGCAGCGGCAGTGGTCCCGACCACCCCGGCATAGAACGCATCGCCCTGGACGCGGGCCGCACTGACGATCTGGCCGAGGCACTGGCCGGAGCGACCACGGTCTTCAACGCCGCCATGACCGCCTACCAGACGTGGCCGGAGACCATGCCTCCGTTGTTCGCTTCGATCCTCGCCGCGACCGAGCGGGCCGGAGCCGACTACGTGATGCTCGGCAACCACTACGGCTATCAGCGGACCACCGGGCCGCTCACCGAGCGAACCCCGATGACCCCGCACACCCGAAAGGGGCGGGTGAGAGCCGAGTTGTGGCAGCAGGCCAAGGATGCCCATGACGAAGGGCGACTGCGGGTCACCGAAGTGCGAGCCGGGCAGTACCTGGGACCAGGCGCCGTCTCAGCGTTCACCCTGCTGGTCGCGCCCCGGGTCTGCCAGGGCGAACTGGCTCTCGTCCATGGCAATCCCGATGCGGCGCATTCGTTTTCGTACACCGAGGACGTCGCAGCGGCGCTGGTGGCGGTCAGCGGCGACGAGCGGGCCTGGGGACGGGCCTGGAACGCCCCGGTCATCACCACGACCCTGCGCCAGGCCGCGACCGAGCTCGCCGAACTCCACGGGGCACCCGAACCTCGGTTGGAGCCGCTCACCGAGCGGGATGTGGCGCTGCTGTCCTTCACCGATCCGCTGTGGCGGGAGTTCGCCGAGATGAGTTACATGACCGAGCGTCCGTTCCTCGTGGACGACAGCGATGTCCGCGACACCTTCGGACTCAAGCCCTCGACGCTCCGCGAAGCGCTGGCGGCCTGATGCCGCAGTGGGCGGGCCGGGGCTCCCGGCCCGCCCACGCCTGGACTCGAGGCGCTGCAAGACGCTCGACGACCGCCGCACGGTCCCGCACCGCCGGCCACCGCGCCCTGCTTTGTGGCTGGTGTCTGGGCCAGGACTCCGGGGCCTACTCTCGTGAGGGATGGCACAGGGATGGAAGTGCGCGGGGTTGTCGTGGTCGGCGGACGGTCCCGTGCTGCGCTGGGACGGTGGGCGGCGCAGTGCGCTGACCTGGGGGAAGCGGGTGGCCTTCGGGGTCGCGGCGGGGAGTGTGCGGACATGTGTGGGAGCGCGGGGGCACGCGTGTCCGGCGCGGGCCCCGGTGTCGGGGCGGAGCACGGGGGCGCGGTGCGAGGAGTGCGCGCGGCTGGACCGGGCGCACTCCGTGGCCGCCGACACCCTCGCGGACGATCCCCGTCCGTACCGGGTGTATCTGGCGTGGTTCGGGCCCGGCATGGTCAAGGTCGGCATCACGGCGTACGAGCGGGGCTCCGCGCGCCTGCTGGAGCAGGGCGCCGTCTGTTTCAGCTGGCTCGGCACCGGTCCGCTCATGGCCGCGCGGCGCACCGAGGAGCTGCTGCGGGCGGCGCTCTCGGTGCCGGACCGCGTTCCGTACGGCGCCAAGCGGGCCGTACGGTCCGCGCTGCCGGTGTCGGCTGACGAGCGGGCCGCCGAGATCGCCGCACTGCACGCGCGGGCGGTGGCGTTGGGCGGCTGGCCGGACTCCCTGGAGCGCGCGCCGTACCGACCGGTCGACCACGTCGAGATCTTCGGTCTCGCCGCACTGGCCGCCGCCGTGGGTGAGGTGAGCGAGCTCGTCGCGGGCGGGGCGGTGGGTGGGCGGCTTCTCGCGGCCGCCGGACCCGACCTGCACCTGGAGACGGAGAGCGGGGGAGCCGTCGTACTGGACACCCGGCTGATGACGGGGTGGGAACTGGTCCCGGCCGACGGGACGGAAATCAGCGTGCCGGTGAGAGAGTTCAAGGAGGCGCAGGGGGTTCAGGACGGGTTGTTCTGACGAGGGGGAGGTCCGGGGATGGACGTCACCGTGCAGTGGATACGCACGTCGTGGACGAAGCGGTCCCGTGGCGGCGAGGCCGCGACGAGGAGGAACGCGGCTCCGGTCGGGTTCGCGTTGCCGCCGTCCGCGGTGGGGCGGGCCGGAGCGGCGTTCGTCCACGCGGTCCGGATGGACGAGCGGGACGACTTCGCGCCGCACGACCAGCAGGGCGACAACCTCAGGGGTGTCGACGTCCAACTCCGTGAGGCGGACGGGCGGTTGCGGGTGCTGCCCAGGGTGCGGCCGATGTTCGGGGTGCCGCCCCGGCCGCGGCGGCGCCCGGGCGTGCGGCTCGAACCCGGGCAGTGGGTGCGGTGGCAGCTCAACTACCGCTTCAGCAGTGCCGTCGGGTTGCGCGACTGGTCGTACTGGCTGGACACCTTCAACATCGCCTACGGCCCGGTCGGCGCGGAGGTGTTCCTCGGGGCGCCGACGGTTCAGGTGGACGAGCAGGGGCCGGTCCGGTAGCGGCCGGAGACGGGGCCGGGTGCCTTGTCCGTCTCGTCGGACAAGGGACTCCCCAGGGATTCCCTGAGAGCCGCCTGTGTGTTTCTCAGGAAAATCACAGATTGCCGAAAGCGTGTTCTCAGGGGGCCCCGACATGGTGTTCACCATGACCACGACCTCGCCCCAGGGGCGCACCGAACTGCTGAGGCCGGACGGGAGCCCCGTCCGCGTGCTTGTGGTGGACGACGAGCTGTCGATCACCGAGCTGCTGTCCATGGCCCTGCGCTATGAGGGATGGCAGATCCGCAGCGCGGGAGACGGCACGGGCGCCGTGCAGACCGCGCGGGAGTTCCGGCCCGACGCCGTCGTCCTGGACATGATGCTCCCGGACATGGACGGCCTCACCGTCCTGGGGCGGCTGCGGCGCGAACTCCCGGACGTGCCCGTGCTGTTCCTGACGGCGAAGGACGCCGTCGAGGACCGTATCGCCGGGCTCACCGCCGGTGGCGACGACTACGTCACCAAGCCGTTCAGCCTCGAAGAGGTCGTGGCCCGGCTGCGCGGCCTCATCCGCCGCTCCGGCGCGGCAGACCGCCGCTCCGACTCCGTGCTGGTCGTCGGTGACCTCACCCTCGACGAGGACAGCCACGAGGTGTCGCGGGCCGGGGACAACATCCACCTCACGGCGACCGAGTTCGAGCTCCTGCGGTTCCTGATGCGCAACCCCCGGCGGGTGCTCAGCAAGGCGCAGATCCTGGACCGGGTGTGGTCGTACGACTTCGGCGGCCAGGCCAACGTCGTCGAGCTGTACATCTCCTACCTGCGACGGAAGATCGACGCGGGGCGTGAGCCGATGATCCACACCCGGCGCGGCGCCGGCTACCTGATCAAGCCCGCCGCCTCATGAGCGGGCGACGACGGCCGCGGGCGCAGAAGCGGGCAGAGCGGACAGGAAAGCCGCGCACGCTGCGGACGCGGCTCGTCGTCGCGTCGGTGGTGCTGATCGCGGTGGTGTGCTCGGTGATCGGCACGGTGACGACGCTGGCGTTGCGGACCCATCTGTACGACCAGTTGGGCGACCAGGTCTTCGACGCGGGGAAGCGTCTGGCGGGGCCGCCGTTCGGCAGGTCGGAGATCCCGAAATCGAAAGACCAGCAGAACCAGAGCCAGACACAGAACCAGATCCAGAACCTGGACCAGCTCGACGCCTTCGTCACCTACGGACCGACGCAGGAGAACACCGTGGCCGCCGAGATCGGCGCCGACGGCACCATCTCCAAGGCGGTCGTCGCCGTACGGGAATCAAGCGACACCGGCCAGCGGATGAGGGCCAAGACGCTGACCGCGGCACAGCGGGCCGTGTTCGCCGGCGTGCCCACCACGGGCAAGCACGTCGTGACCATTCCCGGTGTCGGTGAGTACCTCGTGATGTACACCGTGTCCAGGGAGGGCACCGGCTACTACGTGGCCTTGCCCACCGACGCCGTGAGCAACACCATCAACACCCTGATCCTCGTGGAGATCAGCGTCACCGCCGCCGGTCTCGGCGCAGCCGTCATCGCCGGTTACGTCCTCGTAGGACTCGCCACCCGCCCCCTCCGCAAGGTCGCCAACACCGCCACCCGGGTCTCCGAACTGCCTCTCCACACCGGTGAGGTCAACCTCAGCGAGCGCGTGCCCGAGGCGGAGTGCGACCCGCACACCGAGGTCGGCCAGGTCGGCTCCGCGCTGAACAGGATGCTGGACCACGTCCACGGCGCCCTGCACGCACGGCAGCAGAGCGAGATGCGGGTGCGGCAGTTCGTCGCCGACGCCAGTCATGAGCTCAGGACGCCGCTCGCCTCCATCCGCGGATACGCCGAGCTCACCCGGCGCGGCAGGGAAGAGGTCGGCCCCGACACCCGGCACGCGCTCGGCCGTATCGAGTCCGAGGCGGGCCGCATGACGCTGCTCGTGGAGGACCTGCTGCTGCTCGCGCGCCTCGACGCCGGGCGGCCGCTCCAGTTCGAGCACACCGACCTCGTCCCGCTGGTCGTGGACACCATCAGCGACGCCCGCGCGGCCGGCATGGACCACAACTGGCGTCTCGACCTGCCCGACGAACCCGCCCTCGTCTCCGGCGACGCGGCCCGCCTCCAGCAGGTGCTCATCAACCTGCTCGGCAACGCCCGCAAACACACCCCGCCGGGTACGACGGTCACCGCGCGCGTGCAGCGCCGCGGACCGTGGATGTGCGTGGACGTCGAGGACGACGGCCAGGGCATCCCGCCCGACCTGCTCCCGCACGTCTTCGAACGGTTCGCGCGCGGTGACTCCTCACGCTCCCGTGCCTCCGGTTCGACCGGTCTCGGTCTCGCCATCGTGCAGGCCGTCGCGACCGCGCACGGCGGCGCGGTGACCGTGGACAGCGTCCCGGGGCGGACCGTGTTCACCGTGCACCTGCCCGCGGTCGGGCCCGTGGCCCCCCGTCCGGCGCCCGAAACCAACTGGCAATCGCACTCACAGGCACAGCACAGCGCCGCCATATGGGTGCAACAGGGGGCCTGACCAGAGTCGTTCCCATGCGAACCGACTCTTCTCCCGGCACCCTGCCGGCGCGGGAGCACCTCCCGGCCGGCGACGCCGGTACGCCTGTCCTGGACGTAGTGATCCCCGTCTACAACGAGGAGAAGGACCTCCAGCCGTGTGTGCTGAGACTGCACGAGCACCTCCGGCGCACGTTCCCGTACGCGTTCCGCATCACCATCGCGGACAACGCCTCGACCGACACCACTCCCCTGGTGTCACAGCGGCTGGCGGCGGACATCCCGGAGGTCAGGGCCTTCCGGCTGGAGCAGAAGGGCCGCGGCCGGGCGCTGCGGACCGTCTGGTCCGCCTCGGACGCCCCGGTCCTCGCCTACATGGACGTGGACCTGTCCACCGACCTCAACGCCCTGCTGCCGCTGGTGGCCCCGCTGATCTCGGGCCACTCCGACCTGGCGATCGGCTCCCGGCTCGCCCGCAGCTCCCGGGTCGTGCGCGGCCCCAAGCGCGAGTTCATCAGCCGCGCCTACAACCTCATCCTGCGCGGCTCCCTCCAGGCCCGCTTCTCCGACGCACAGTGCGGCTTCAAGGCCATCCGGCGGGACGTGGCGCAGGTCCTGCTGCCGCTCGTCGAGGACACCGGCTGGTTCTTCGACACCGAGATGCTGGTCATCGCCGAGCGCGCGGGACTGCGTATCCACGAAGTGCCCGTCGACTGGGTCGACGACCCCGACTCCACCGTCCACATCGTGAAGACGGCGACCGAGGACCTCAAGGGGGTGTGGCGGGTGGGCAAGGCCCTGGCGAGCGGATCGCTGCCGCTGGACCGGATCACCCGGCCCTTCGGCGACGACCCGCGCGACCGCGAGATCCAGGACGTGCCGAAGGGGCTGGCCCGCCAGCTCGTCGGGTTCTGTGTCGTCGGCGGTCTGTCGACCCTGTTCTACCTCGTCCTCTACAGCGCCTTCCGGCAGTTCAGCGGGTCGCAGATCGCCAACGCGCTGGCCCTGCTGGTCTCGGCGGTCGCCAACACCGCCGCCAACCGTCGCCTGACCTTCGGCGTGCGCGGGCGGGGCGGCGCCGTCCGGCACCAGGCGCAGGGCCTGGTCGTCTTCGGCATCGGCCTCGCGCTGACCAGCGGCTCCCTCGCCGCGCTCAACGCGGCCAGCAGCGACCCCGCGCACTCCACCGAACTGGCGGTGCTCATCGCCGCCAACCTCGCGGCGACCGTACTGCGCTTCCTGCTCTTCCGGGCCTGGGTCTTCCCCGACCGCGGTGACGACCAGCCCCGGTCCACCGTCGTCGCCCGCACCCCGTCCACGCCGGCCTACTCGACCCAGCAGTTCCCGCAGCAGCCCAGCGCGCCGCTGCCCCAGCGACCCACGGCACAGCAGTACGCCACGACGCCGTACACCCCGGCGTCCCCGTACGACCCGACCGAGTTCCGCGCCGGTGAAGCCGCGGAGCAGCGCTCCTGGAAGGACGCCACCGTGCAGTTGCAGCCGGTGCGCCCGACCGACACCGACCCGAGGAACTCCTGATGACCACACAGACCGATCACCCGGCCCAGCAGGGTTCCGGGTGGGGTCCGGCGGCGACGGCCTCCGAGGCGCCGGTCGCTCCCCCGGCCCCCGAGTCCGGTGAACCCCGGCGGCCCTTCGTGCGCAGACTGTGGCGCGGTCGCCCCGAGGACCCGCGCTGGGCGCGCCCGGCCCTCCTCGGCCTGCTCGCCGCGACCCTCCTGCTGTACCTCTACAACCTGAGCTCCTCCGGCTACGCCAACTCCTTCTACTCGGCGGCGGTCCAGGCGGGCAGCCAGTCCTGGAAGGCGTTCTTCTTCGGCTCGCTGGACGCGGGCAACGCCATCACCGTCGACAAGCCCCCGGCCTCGCTGTGGCCCATGGAGCTGTCGGTGCGGATCTTCGGCCTGAACTCCTGGGCGATCCTCGCCCCCGAGGTCCTGATGGGGGTCGGCTCGGTCGCCGTCGTTTACGCCTCCGTGCGCCGCCGGTTCAGCCCCGCGGCCGGTCTGATCGCGGGCGCCGTGCTCGCGCTCACCCCCGTCGCGGCGCTGATGTTCCGGTTCAACAACCCGGACGCCATGCTGGCGCTGCTGATGGCACTCGCCTGCTACCTCGTGGTCCGCGCCCTGGAGGACGGCCGGACGAAGTGGCTGCTGTGGGCGGGTGCCGCGATCGGCTTCGCGTTCCTCGCCAAGACCCTCCAGGCCTTCCTGATCCTGCCGCCGCTGGCGATCGTCTACGCCGTCTGCGCGCCGGTCTCCGTCAGGAAGCGGTTGGGCCAACTGGCCGCGGCCACCCTCGCGTTGGTCGTCTCCGGCGGCTGGTGGGTGGCGATCGTCGAGCTGTGGCCCGCCTCCTCCCGCCCCTACATCGGCGGCTCCCAGAACAACTCCTTCCTTGAACTGACCTTCGGCTACAACGGCTTCGGCCGCCTCAGCGGTGACGAGACCGGCTCGGTCGGCGGCGGCGGTGGCGGAGGCGGCACCGGGCAGTGGGGCGAGACCGGCTGGGACCGGATGTTCAACTCCGAGATCGGCGGCCAGATCTCCTGGCTGCTGCCGGCCGCGCTGATCCTGCTCGTCGCCGGTCTGGTGGCGACCCGCAAGCTCGGGCGCACGTCGGTGACCCGCGGTTCGTTCCTCGTCTGGGGCGGCTCGCTGCTGATGACCATGGTCGTCTTCAGCTACATGGCGGGCATCTTCCACCAGTACTACACGGTGGCCCTCGCCCCCTACCTGGCGGCCGTGATCGGCATGGGCGCGGGCATCCTGTGGGAGAAGCGCGCCGAGCTGTGGGCGTCGATCACCCTCGCGGGCTCGGTCGTGGCGGCGGCGACCTGGAGCTACGTCCTGCTCAACCGCACCTCCGACTACCTGCCCTGGCTGAAGTACCTGGTCCTGATCGGCGGCCTCGTCGCCGCGCTCGGCCTGATCTTCGCGGGCCGTGTCACCCGTCAACTCGCCCTCGCGGCAGCGTCCCTGGGCCTGCTGGCCGCCCTGGCCGGCCCGACGGCGTACACCCTCAGCACCCTCCAGGAGGGCCACACCGGTTCCATCGTGACGGCGGGCCCGGCGGGCGCGTCCATGATGGGCGGCGGTGGCGGTCCGGGTGGGGGCGGCGGTGGCCGGGGTGGCTTCGGCGGCGGAATGCCCGGCCGGCAGGGACAGCAGCAGAACGGCAACGGCACCACGCAGGGCGGCGGCACGGGCGGCTTCCCCGGTGGGGGCATGCCCGGCCAGAACCAGCAGAACGGCAACGGCGGCACCCAGGGTCAGCAGGGCGGCCCCGGCGGACGGACGGGCGACGGCGGCGGCATGGGCGGCGGCGTCGGCGGTCTGCTGAACGGCGCCAGCGTCACCTCCGAGGCCAAGAAACTGCTGGAGACCGACGCGTCGGAGTACACCTGGGCCGCGGCGGCCATCGGCGCCCAGAACGCGGCGAGTTACCAGCTCTCCACCGGCGACCCGGTGATGGCGATCGGCGGCTTCAACGGCACCGACCCGTCCCCGACGCTGGCCCAGTTCAAGAAGTACGTGGAGGACGGAAAGATCCACTACTTCATCGCCGGCGGCTCGGGCGGCGGCAGGGGCGGCAGCAGCAGCGGTACGTCCTCGCAGATCACCTCGTGGGTCGAGGCCAACTTCAAGAAGGTCACGGTCGGTTCGGCCACCTTCTACGACCTCACCCAGAAGGCGAGCGGCTGACGGTTCTCCCCGGCGGAGCGGTCATGTTGTACGGCGTATAGGAACTGTTCTACGGTGTACAGCATGACCGCCCCCGCCGCCACCGTCACCGTCTCCCAGGGCCATCCCCAGCGCTGGCTGATACTCGGCGTCATCTGTCTGGCGCAGCTGACCGTGCTGCTCGACAACACGATCCTGAACGTGGCGATCCCCTCCCTCACCAGCGAACTGGGAGCCGCCACCGCCGACATCCAGTGGATGATCAACGCGTACTCCCTGGTGCAGTCCGGTCTCCTGCTCACCGCGGGCAGCGCCGCCGACCGCTACGGCCGCAAGAAGATGCTGGCCGCGGGGCTGGTGCTGTTCGGCGTCGGTTCACTGGTCGCGGGTCTCGCCGACTCCACCGCTCAACTGATCGCGGCGCGGGCCGGGATGGGCGTGGGCGGCGCGCTGCTGATGACCACCACGCTCGCCGTGGCGATGCAGATCTTCGCGCCCGAGGAGCAGCCAAGGGCCATCGGCATCTGGGCCGCGGTGAACTCGCTCGGCTTCGCGACCGGCCCCCTCCTCGGCGGCTTCATGCTGAACCACTTCTGGTGGGGCGCCATCTTCCTGATCAACCTGCCGGTCGCCGCGCTCGCCCTGGTCGCGGTCGTGATCCTGGTCCCCGAGTCCAAGAACCCACGCGGCGACCGCCCCGACCTGCTCGGCGCCCTGCTGTCCACCATCGGCATGGCCTCCCTGGTGTACGCGATCATCTCCGGCCCCGAGCACGGCTGGACGTCCGGCCGGGTGCTGGCGCCGGCGGCCGTCGCGGCCGTGGTCCTCGCCGGGTTCGCGTACTGGGAGAACCGGATCCCCCATCCCATGCTGGACACGCACTTCTTCCGCGACCGCCGCTTCACGGGAGCGGTGGCCGGGGCGGTCCTGATCACCTTCGGCATGGGCGGCTCGCTCTTCCTGCTCACCCAGCACATGCAGTTCGTCCTCGGATACGGCCCCCTGGAGGCGGGGCTGCGGACGGCACCGCTCGCGCTGATGATCGTCGCCCTCAACTTCACGGGCCTGTCGGCGAAGTGGTCGACGAGGCTCGGGACGCCGCTCTCCATCGGCCTCGGCATGGCGGTGATGGCGGCGGGCCTCCTCTCCATCGCCACGCTGACCGACCACGGCTATCCGGGCACGCTCCTCGGGCTGGTGCTCATCGGCACGGGGGCGGCGGTCGCCAGTCCGGCGATGGCACACGCGATCATGAGCGCGATCCCGCCGGAGAAGGCCGGGGTCGGCGCGGGGATCAACGGCACGGTGGCGGAGTTCGGGCAGGGGCTGGGGGTCGCGGTCCTCGGCGCGATGCTCAACGCGCGGTTCGCGGCGGGGATTTCGGTGGCCGCGGTGTCCCTGCCGGGGGCGCTGGCGGAGGCGGGATCGGTGTCGGAGCGGGCGCGGATCACGGACGCGTTCGCCTCCGGCCTGGAGAGCAGTCAGATGGTGGGGGCGGTGGCTGTGTTGCTGGGTGGGGTGGTGGCGGGGGTGTTGTTGCGGCGGGCTGAACGGGGGAAAGCCGCCTGAGGGGGTGGAGGCTTCCCGCTCGTCGGCGGGTGCGGGCTCGTCGTGGTCTCTCGCGCAGTTCCCCGCAACCCTGCGGGGCCTGGCATCTTTGACAGTGAACGGACGTTTCTGAAAGGTGCGCCATGGCTAACGCAGGCCAGAAGGCCCAAGGCCGGACCAGTGTCTGGCTGGAGGGCAAGGTGCGCCGGGGCGGGCGTGGGGGCGGGCAGCCGTCCGGGCTGGACCGGGACCGGATCACCGAGGTCACCGTACGGCTGCTCGACGCGGAGGGGCTGGCCAAGTTCTCGATGCGGCGGCTGGCCGCCGAGCTGAACGTGACCGCGATGTCCGTCTACTGGTACGTCGACACCAAGGACGACCTCCTCGAACTCGCCCTGGACGCGGCCTTCGGCGAGCTGGAGCTGCCCGACCCGGGCGCCGACGAGGACTGGCGGGACCAACTGCGCGCGGTGGCCGGGGAGTACCGGAGTCTGCTGGTCCGGCACCCCTGGGTCTCACCGCTGGCCGGCACCTTCCTCAACATCGGCCCCAACTCCCTGGCCCTGTCCCGGATCGTGCACCGGGTCGTCCGCAAGACCGGCCTGCCCGCCCACGGCATCACCGGCGCGATCTCCGCCGTCTTCCAGTTCGTCTACGGCTTCGGCACCATCGAGGGCCACTTCATGACCCGCTCCGCGCAGGCCGGCATGACCCAGGACGCGTACTTCCGCCACGCCATGACAGCCGCCGCCCAGGCCCCCGACGCCGCCGAGATCCTCAAGGAGAACGAGGAGATCATGACGGCGCGGGGCGGCGACACGGTGGAGGAGATGAGGGACAGGGACTTCACGTTCGCCCTGGACCTCCTGGTGGCAGGCATCGAAACGATGGTGCAGGCGACTTCCAGCGCCTAGGCGTCCGGCGAAGCCAGCCGCGCGGGGAAACCGCCGGTGGCCACCGGCCCCCACCGCTCCGGGGTGACCCGGATGATCGACTTCCCCTGCTTCACCATCGCCGCCCGGTACTCGTCCCAGTCGGGGTGCTCCCCGGAGATGTTCCGGAAGTACTCCACCAACGGCTCCACCGACTCCGGCGAGTCGATGACCTCCGCCGTCCCGTCGACCTGCACCCACGGCCCGTTCCAGTCGTCGCTCAGCACGATCACGCTGACCCGGGGGTCCCGCTTGGCGTTCCGTGTCTTCGCCCGCTCGGGGTACGTGGAGACGACGATCCGCCCGGAGTCGTCCACCCCGCAGGTCAACGGCGAGGCCTGCGGAGACCCGTCCGCCCGCCGCGTCAGCAGGATCGCCCGGTGCCGGGGCCGTACGAAGTCCAGCAGCTCGTCCAGGGAGACGGACTTGTTGGTCGCGATGTTCGGTGCCATGGAATCAGCCTAGTGCCGGGGCGGGCGACGCCTGCCCTGATGGGAGATCCGCTTCAGTGCGACTCCCCCTGCACCGCCTGCACATCGAGCTCGACCTTCAGCGTCGTACCGATCGCCGCGATCCCCGCCTGCACGACCTGGTTGTAGTTCATGGCGAAGTCCTCCCGCCGCAGCTGGGTCGTCGCCCGGAAGGCCGCGCGGGTGCCGCCCCAGGGGTCGGCGCCGGTGCCCAGGTAGGACAGGTCCAGGTCCACGGGTCGTACGACACCCCGCATCGCCAGTTCCCCACGCACCGTCCAGCGATCCGTACCGGTCACCGTCAGCCCCGTCGACCGGTAGGTGATCTCGGGGTACCGCTCGACGTCCAGGAAGTCCGCCGACCTCAGGTGCTCGTCGCGCATGGCGTTCCCCGTGTCGATGGAGGCCGCCCGGATGACCGCCTCCACCCGGGACTTGGTCACGTCGTCCGGGGCGACCTCGATCGCCGCCGTGAAGTCGGTGAAACGGCCGTGCACGCTGGAGATGCCCAGGTGCTGGGCGACCGCGCCCACACTGGAGTGGGCCGGGTCCACGGTCCAGGGGCCAGGCGGCGGGAGTTCCGTCCCGCCGATGCGGGCCAGCGTGACCGTGCCGACCTCGGCCCGGCCGCTCGCGGTGACGATCGCGCTGGAGGCGGCGGGCGCGTAGCCGACGGCGGTGACGATGACGGTGTACGGCCCCGGCTCCAGCGGAGTCCGGTCCCGTACGGCGCCCTCCTCGTCCGCCTCCGCGCGCAGCACCTGCGTGCCGGTCATGTCGGTCACCGTGACGACCGCGTGCGACACGGCCCATCCGTCGCGGGTCCGGATCCTCGCGCTCAGTCCCATTTCACGTAACTCCTCGAAGAAGAAGACCGGCCCGTGGCGGGCGCGCACCTCCGCTTGGAGCGCGCTGCCCGCCACGGGCCGGAGCGGGTGAACTACTCGCCGGGGTGGGCGAGTTCGATGTCGTGGTCGTCGACGCCGGGGCCGTTCACCGTCAGGGCCGTCGCCTGCGGCGGGTAGCCCGTGGCGATGACCGTGTACTCGCCGCCGTCCAGGTCGGTGAAGGCGTACGCCCCGTCCGTCCCGGTGGTGGCGGTGCCGACCACGTTGCCGGCCGCGTCCACGAGGGTGACCCGCGCGTCGGCCAGCGGACCGTGCGGCGCCCGTACGACACCCTGGAGGCGGGCGCCGGAGTCGAGGTCGACCTCGATCCGGGTGACGCCGGTGCCGCCGACCTCGACGGGCAGGGCGCGCGGCCGGAACCCGGCGGCGTTGAC
Organism: Streptomyces sp. NPDC001668; assembly: GCF_042893155.1. NCBI lineage: Bacteria > Bacillati > Actinomycetota > Actinomycetes > Kitasatosporales > Streptomycetaceae > Streptomyces > Streptomyces sp. NPDC001668. The sequence goes on along the minus strand of NZ_JBIAUQ010000015.1, from coordinate 208,715 downwards.
CGCGACGGTCACGGCACCCGGGACCAGCTCGCCGAAGGCGAACTCGCCCTGCTCACCGGTGGTCCCGGTGGCCAGCAGATCGCCGCGCACGTCGGTGACGATCACCATGGCGTCCTTGACCGGCTCCCCGTTCTGCGCGGCCCGCACGAGCCCGTTCAGCCCGCTGGTGCCGCTGAGGAGGATGTCGTACGCCACCGGCTCGCCGTTGACGAGCACCGTGGACGCCTGCGGCTGGAAGCCGTCCGCGGAGGCGATCAGGACGTACGACCCGACGCTCGGCGCCTCGACGGCGTAGGAACCGTCGGCCTGGGTGACCGACCGGCCCAGCTGCCGTCCCGTGAGCGAGATCAGCGTGACGGCGGCCTGCGGGACCGGGGCGCTCTCGTTGCCGCGGACGAAGCCGCGGACCGGGATGCCGCCGGAGCCCTCACCGGACGCCTCCGGACGGGCGAGGGTGGCCACGGCGGACAGCCGCTGCGTGCCCTCGGGGGCGGTCTCGGTGTCGGAGGTGGTGGCCCAGCTCGGGGTGTGCCCGGCAGCCGGGGCCTCAGCCGCCTCCGCGGGAGCCGCGGTCTCCGCGGGGGCCTCGGCCGGCGACGCCTCCGCCGCGGCCTGTGCCAGCGCGCCCTTGGTCTTCAGCGGGACCTCCTTGATGAACAGGGTGATCAGGAACGCGACGGCCGCGAGGGCGCCGGCGATCAGGAACACATCGGCGATGCCGTGGCCGTAGGCGCTCTCCATGAGCGTGCGCACCGGGGCCGGGAGCTTGCTCAGGTCCGGGATGCTGTCGGTGGACGAGCCGGAACCGGACAGCGCGGCCTGGTACTTGGGGTCGAGGGCGGCGACGCCGTCCGTGACGTAGTGCGTGATCCGGTGGGACATGACCGCGCCGAGCGCGGAGACGCCGACCGCACCACCGAGGGAACGGAAGAAGGTGACCGTGGAGCTGGCCGCGCCGAGGTCGCTCGGCTCGACCTGGTTCTGCGTGCACAGCACCAGGTTCTGCATCATCATGCCGATGCCGAGACCCAGCAGCGCCATGAAGATCGACATCTTCCAGTACGCCGTGTCGTACCGGATGGTGCCCAGCAGGCCGAGGCCCGCCGTCACCAGCACACCACCGCTGACCAGCCACGCCTTCCAGCGTCCGGTGCGGGTGATGAACTGCCCGGAGACGGTCGAGGAGATGAAGAGCCCGCCGATCATCGGGATGGTCATGACCCCGGACATCGTCGGGGACTTGTCGCGGGCCAGCTGGAAGTACTGGCTGAAGAAGACCGTGCCGGTGAACATCGCGACACCGACGAACAGCGAGGCCAGCGACGCGAGCGTGATGGTGCGGTTGCGGAACAGCCGCAGCGGGATGATCGGCTCGGTCGCCTTGGACTCGATCAGCACGAACAGCAGACCGAGCACGATCGAACCGCCGACCATGGTGTAGGTCTGCCACGACACCCAGTCGTACTTGTCGCCGGCGAAGGTGACCCAGACCAGCAGCAGCGACACGGCGGCCGCGACGAAGGTGGCGCCGGCCCAGTCGACCTTGACGTCCCGCTTCACGGTGGGCAGGTGCAGGGTCTTCTGGAGCACGATCAGCGCGATGACGGCGAAGGGGACGCCGACGTAGAAGCACCAGCGCCAGCCCAGCCAGCTGGTGTCGGTGATGACACCGCCGAGCAGCGGGCCGCCGACGGTGGCCACGGCGAAGGTGGCGCCGAGGTAGCCGGAGTAACGGCCCCGCTCACGCGGGGAGATCATCGCGGCCATGACGATCTGCGCGAGGGCGGACAGACCGCCGACGCCGATGCCCTGGACGACACGGCAGGCGATGAGCATGCCGGAGTTGTGCGACAGACCCGCCGCCGCGGAGCCCAGGACGTAGATGACCAGGGCTATCTGGACGAGCGCCTTCTTGCTGTACAGGTCCGCGAGCTTGCCCCACAGGGGGGTGGTCGCGGTCATCGCCAGCAGCGAGGCGGTGACGACCCAGGTGTAGGCGGACTGGCCGCCGCCGAGGTCGCTGATGATGTGCGGGAGGGCGTTGGTGACGATCGTGGACGACAGGATCGCCACGAACATGCCGAGCAGCAGGCCGGAGATGGCCTCCATGATCTGCCGGTGCGTCATCGGGGCGTACTCCGCGGAGCCTCCCCCGTGCTTGGCGTGAGCCCGCACACCGGCTGGTGTGGTCGTTGCCATGGGCTTCCTTCTCTTACTTGGTGATCGCGGGTGTACGGGTGGTCTGTTCGAGTACGGGGGGTGCGGGTGCGGATGCGAGTGCGGGGGGCCGGGGTTCGGGGCCGTGGTCGCGGGGGTCGCCGTGGGCGGCGTGGGTGCGGGTGTCGTCGAAGCTCGCCCGCAGGCGGGCCATCAGCTCGGTCAGCTGGGCCACCTCGTCGTCGCTCCAGTCGCTGAGGCGCTCGGCGAGCATGTGGCAGGTCCGCTGGGACAACTGGACCAGGAGCGACTGGCCGGCCGGCGTCAGACGCAGGATGCGGGAGCGTTTGTCGGCGGGGTCGGGGGAGCGTTCGATCCAGCCGCGCTCGACGACGTGTGCCACGTGGCGGCTGGTGACCGACATGTCCACGGCGAGCAGTTCGGAGAGCTTGCTGATGCGCATGTCTCCGTAGCGCCCGAGCAGGGTCAGTACGGTGGCGGAGCCGGAGGGGCACTCGGACGGCATCATCCGTCCGATCTCCCTCTTCACGGCTCCGAAGGCGCTGAACTGGCGTATCAGCTCTTCGTATCGCGCCTGCTCGGCGGCCATCACACCTCCCGTGTTCGTTGCTTAGGGCAACCATAGGCGTGCTTGGTTGCTACAGGCAAATAAAACGGGGTGGGTGCGGCATAAAAACTTGGCAAAGGCAAGTATTACGAACGTAAACCTGCGGGTGGGGGCTGCGGGGTCTCTGTGAGCCCCGCACTTGGGCCCGACCCGCTGATTCGCTAGGGTCTCTGGGCATGGCTGACAACCAGGGCCCCCAGGGCAACTACGACCCCGCCGGCAGCACCCAGATGTTCCGCGCGTTCGTCGACGAGGGCCCGCAGGCCCGCCGACAGCCGACTGCGCCGGCGGCGTCGGGTGGGGCGCGTGTCGGGGTGATCATCGGGGTGATCGTCGCGGTGGTGATTGTGGCGGCGGTGGCTTGGCTGGCGCTGAAGTAGTCGTTGCGCGCGGGTTCGGTGGGGGCGGGCGTTGTGCGCAGTTCCCCGCGCCCCTGAGTGCCTGCGGCGCAGCTGCGGGTCCGGTGGGGGCTTGTGTAGCGCGTGCGGTGGGTTGTGGGTCGGGGCCGGGGTGGGGGGTATCCGTCCTCGGTCCGGCGGCTCGGTGACTTCAACAGGGCTCGGTGACGGACGCCGGCCGCTGCGGGCGGACACCCCCCACCCCGTCCCCTGCCCGCCGTACGCGGCCAACGGCCCGCGGGGGCGCGCGAGGCGTAGAGAACGGTCCGTCGTGGCGCAGGCCAACTGCAACCCCCCAGGGGCGCGGGGAACTGCGCGACCAGCCCCCACACACCCGCACCCGCCCGACCACCGCACCCGGCACCCCCATAGGCGCCCTGCCCAAGCCCAGCGCAGCGGCTCAGTCCGAGATGAGGCCCTCGCGGAGCTGGGCCAGGGTTCGGGTCAGGAGGCGGGAGACGTGCATCTGGGAGATGCCGACCTCCTCGCCGATCTGTGACTGGGTCATGTTGGCGAAGAAGCGCAGCATGATGATCTGGCGCTCGCGGGGCGGGAGTTTGGCCAGGAGCGGCTTGAGGGACTCCCGGTACTCGACGCCCTCGAGGGCCGTGTCCTCGTAGCCGAGGCGGTCCGCGAGGGAGCCCTCGCCACCGTCGTCCTCGGGGGCCGGGGAGTCGAGCGAGGAGGCCGTGTACGCGTTGCCGACCGCGAGGCCGTCGACGACGTCCTCCTCGGACACGCCCAGCACGGAGGCGAGTTCGGCGACCGTCGGAGAGCGGTCCAGCTTCTGGGAGAGCTCGTCGCTGGCCTTGGTGAGGGCCAGGCGCAGCTCCTGGAGGCGGCGCGGGACGCGGACGGACCACGACGTGTCGCGGAAGAACCGCTTGATCTCGCCCACGACCGTCGGCATCGCGAAGGTCGGGAACTCCACGCCGCGTTCGCAGTCGAAGCGGTCGATCGCCTTGATCAGGCCGATGGTGCCGACCTGGACGATGTCCTCCATCGGCTCGTTGCGCGAGCGGAAACGCGCCGCCGCGTAGCGCACCAGCGGGAGGTTGAGCTCGATGAGGGTGTCCCGGACGTACGCGCGCTCGGGGCTGTTCTCGTCGAGTGCGGCGAGCCGCAGGAAGAGGGAGCGGGACAGGGTGCGGGTGTCGATGGCTCCGGACACCACCGGGGGAGCCGGGAGCGCCGGGGCCGGCGCGGCCTCGACGGCCGTGACGTCGTCGAGTGCGGGCTCAGTCTCGCTCTTGGTGAGCGTGAGCACCTTGGAGCTGCCCAGATCTGCGGACATGCCACCCCCTTTGGGTCGCGGGACGGTCGCGGCGAACGCCCCGTGGTGGAACGTCAGCCTTCACCTGAATACCGGCGCCGAAGCCTCGGCAAACGCGCTTCCGGCAGAATGTCACATGTCGGCAACACGCTGTAGTGACATGTCGACATGTGAGACTCTAATCCGCCCTGGATAAAGGGGGTCTGACGGTTTTTCGGCACAGAAGGGTCGGGAACGGCGCTGGTGAGCGATTCGCTCGCGCCGGTTACGCCTCGACAGTGCTTGCGAACTGCGGCGTTACGGACCGTGCGACCGTGCGCCCCTTATGCATCCGCTATCCGGCGCGAACTATGCGTCGATCCGATTCGCGGACCGAAGCCGCTGGAAGCTACGCGCGAGTAGCCTCGAAACGTGCATCTGTGAGACCCCGAGTTCCGCGCTGATTTGCGACTGGGTGAGATTGCTGTAGTAGCGCAGGAGAAGGATTCTCTGCTCCCGCTCGGGGAGTTGGACCAGCAGATGGCGGACCAGGTCGCGGTGTTCCACGCCGTCCAGCGCGGGGTCCTCGTAGCCGAGCCGGTCGAGCAGGCCCGGCAGTCCGTCGCCCTCCTGGGCCGCCTCCAGTGAGGTGGCGTGGTACGACCGCCCGGCCTCGATGCAGGACAGCACCTCGTCCTCGGTGATGCGCAGCCGCTCGGCGATCTCGGAGGTCGTGGGGGTGCGTCCGAAGGCGGTCGTCAGGTCCTCGGTCGCGCCGTTGACCTGCACCCACAACTCGTGCAGCCGGCGCGGTACGTGGACCGTGCGGACGTTGTCGCGGAAGTAGCGCTTGATCTCGCCGACGACGGTCGGCATCGCGAAGGTCGGGAACTGCACGCCCCGGTCCGGGTCGAAGCGGTCGATGGCGTTGATGAGCCCGATCGTGCCGACCTGGATCACGTCCTCCATCGGCTCGTTGCGGGAGCGGAAACGGGCGGCCGCGTAGCGCACGAGCGGGAGGTTGGCCTCGATGAGCGCCGCCCGCACCCGGTTGTGCTCGGGCGTGCCCGGCTGGAGCCCCTTCAACTGGCCGAAGAGCACCTGGGTGAGCGCCCGGGTGTCGGCGCCGCGGCTGCGTGGAGGGGCCTCCTGGGGAGGCGCGGTACTGGCCGACACGGTCAACGCCACCTCTTCGTTGGTCAACTCATCCGTCAAAAGCGGTCATAGCATCACAAGACATGTGCACTGTGTGCAAGCACCGCATAACGTTGGGTTACGCCGTGTTGAGGGGCAAGTGGGGCTGAAAGACGCAGAAAAGCCTCCCGCCGTTCCCGGCGAGAGGCTTCAAAGCACTCGTGTTCAGTACGCGTAGTCCGCGATCACCCAAGTGGCGAACTCCTTCCACAGCGCCACGCCCGCCTGGTGTTCCGGGTGCTCGACGTAGGTCCGCAGCGCGGTCACGTCCTCGAACCCGGAGTTGATGGCGAAGTCGTAGGCGATGGGGCGGTCGCTGAGGTTCCAGCCCAGCTCCCAGAAGCGGATCTCGGGGATCTTGCCCTCCAGTGCGCGGAAGGCCTCGACACCCTCCACGACGCGCGGGTCGTCGCGCTCGACACCCTCGTTGAGCTTGAAGAGGACGAGGTGGCGGATCATCTGCGCTCCCAGCTAGTGCGCGCCGTCGGCCAGCCATGTGAAGAAGTCGCCCACGGCCTTGGCGGCGTCCGATATGCCTTGGAACCCTATCTCCACGTAGTCGGCGGCCTTGGCCGGGTCCGTGATGATCACGTACAGGACGAAGACCACGACCAAATAGACGGCGATCTTCTTACCGTTCACCGCCACCGCGGCCTCCCCCGCTACTGGTGTTCCCTGTTGGGTGTTCCTGTTGCTTCTGGGCCGCGAGTGTAACCGGGGTGATCAGCACGCACGAAGGGCCCCGTCTCTCGACAGGGCCCTTCTCAAGCGGTAGCGGAGGGATTTGAACCCTCGGTGACTTGCGCCACACTCGCTTTCGAGGCGAGCTCCTTCGGCCGCTCGGACACGCTACCGAGGGAGACCTTACAGCACGGTGGGGCGTGGTTTGAAATCGGTAATCAGCGGTCCCGGAAGAAGTGCGTGAGCAGGCTCGCGCACTCGTCCGCGAGGACGTCCTCGATCACCTCGGGCCGGTGGTTGAGGCGCCGGTCGCGGACCACGTCCCACAGGGAGCCGGCCGCGCCCGCCTTCTCGTCCCGGGCGCCGTAGACGACCCGGTCCACCCGGGACTGCACGATCGCGCCCGCGCACATCGTGCAGGGCTCCAGGGTGACGACGAGGGTGCAGCCGGTCAGCCGCCACTCGCCGAGCGCGGCGGCGGCCCTGCGGATCGCCAGGACCTCCGCATGCGCGGTCGGGTCGCCGACCGCCTCGCGTTCGTTGTGGCCGGCCGCGAGCACGGTCGTACCGTCCGGGGACAGTACGACGGCACCCACCGGCACGTCCGCGCCCGCCCTGCCGGCCTCGTCCAGGGCGAGCCGCATCGCGGCCCGCCAGCGGTCGCGTACCGGGTCGGGCGGGCCTTCTTCCTCGGTCTCTGCGGTCAGCGGACGGTCTCCAGGACCTCCGAGGCGCCCAAGGTCTCGGCGATCGCGGTGAGGGCGTCCTCCGACAGGGACTTCAGCTCCTTCTCGCTGACGCCCAGGTCGTCCAGGACCTGCGAGTCACCGACCGGGCCGTGCGGCACGGCCTCCTTGGAGCCGCCCGCCACCGCGGTGTCGTCGTCCTCGTCCTCTCCCTCGTCGTCACCGTCCTCGGTGCCGTCGAGGTCGAGGGCGTCGAGGTCGGGGCCGTCGTCGCCTGGCTCCCTTCCGAGCAGTTCGTCGGTGAGCAGGATCTCGCCGTACGAGCTGCGGGCGGCGGCGGCCGCGTCCGAGACGTAGATACGAGGGTCCTCCTCGCCGTCGATGCGGACGACGCCGAACCAGGCGTCCTCCTGCTCGATCAGCACGAGCACCGTGTCGTCCTCGGCCGCGGCTTCCCGGGCGAGGTCGGCCAGATCCGACAGCGTCTCCACATTGTCGAGGAGCTCTGTGTCGCTCGCTTCCCACCCGTCTTCGGTGCGCGCGAGCAGTGCGGCGAAGTACACCGTGACTCTCCCACTGGTCATAGGCGTGCCGGTTGGGGGTCCCCCCGGCGGAGGCTGGGCGGGGAGAGCTCGGCTCCGAGCCCCACCCACTCGGAATCGTGGCAGAAACAAGGCGTTCAGGGGACGTCTTCGGCACCCTGTGTCCGGTGGTTTTGATCGCACGCGCGTCGGCACGTCGGTGAAGGACTCACCAGCGCACTCGTCGCCGCCACGAGCGGGATCGTACGCGGCTTTTCCAAGGGCCCACGCACGGCCACCTGTTCAGGGCACCTCGGGTGCTCCGCCGAGTGCTCCGCCGGGTGCTCCACCGGGTGCCTCGGGACACGTGATCTTCCTTACCAGCGGAAGGTCCGCATGCGCATCGCGTGCCGCAGCCGGGCCACCTTCGCACGGCGTGGCTGCACCCGGTCCCGCAGTTCTCTGGCTTCGGCGAGATCGCGCAGGAACTGCGCGCGTCGGCGTCGGCGCTCGGCGTCGGTCTCCTGTGACGACGGTTCGTGCGTCGGTTCGTGCGACGGTTTGTTCTCAGGCAGGTCAGGCATTGGTTCACCACCCCAGTCCGTCCCTCCCACTTTCCCCCGGTCGGGCGGTTTGACGCCAGCGCGAGGGGGGCGGTGGACCCGGTTACTGTTGTGGACATGCGTCTCCACGTCGTCGACCACCCGCTGGTCGCCCACAAACTCACCACGCTGCGCGACCAGCGCACCGACTCCGCGACCTTCCGTCGACTCGCCGACGAGCTGGTCACCCTGCTCGCCTACGAGGCCACGCGCGACGTGCGCACCGAGGCGGTCGACATCCGGACCCCGGTCGCCCCCACGACCGGGGTGAAGCTGTCGTATCCCCGCCCGCTGGTCGTGCCGATCCTCCGTGCCGGGCTCGGCATGCTCGACGGCATGGTCCGTTTGCTGCCGAGCGCCGAGGTGGGGTTCCTCGGCATGATCCGCAACGAGGAGACGCTGCAGGCCACGACGTACGCGGCGCGTATGCCGGAGGACCTCTCCGGGCGGCAGGTGTACGTCCTCGACCCGATGCTCGCGACCGGGGGGACGCTGGTGGCGGCGATCCGTGAGCTGATCAAGCGGGGTGCGGACGATGTGACGGCGGTGGTGTTGCTGGCCGCGCCGGAGGGTGTGGAGATCATGGAGCGTGAGCTCGCGGGGACGCCGGTGACGGTGGTGACCGCGGCGGTCGACGACCACCTGAACGAACACGGCTACATCGTGCCGGGGCTCGGTGACGCGGGGGATCGTCTGTACGGGTCGGCTGAGTAGGTCGTTCGTGAGTGTGCGGGTTCGGGTGCGGGTTCGGTGGGGGCGGGTGTTTTTGCGCAGTTCCCCGCGCCCCTAAATGCCTGCGGCGGCCGGTTCGGCTCCGGTGGGGGCTGGTGTAGCGCGTTCTGTTCGGTGGGTGGGTCGGGGCCGGGGTGGGGGGTATCCGTCCTCGGTCCGGCGGCTCGGTCACTCCAACAGGGCTCGGTAACGGACGCCGGCCGCTGCGGGCGGACACCCCCCACCCCGTCCCCTTCCCGCCGTACGCGACCAACGGTCCATGGGGGCGCAGGCGACTGCAACTCCCTAGGGGCGCGGGGAACTGCGCGACCAGCCACAACGCACCCGCACCCGCCCGACAACCCCACCCGGCACCCCCTTAGGCGCCGTCACCCTCCGCCTCGTCCACCCGCACAGGCGCCGCAGGCTTCAGCTTCAGCCAGATGAGGAAGAAGATGCCGAGCGCCAGCATCCCGAGGCCCGTCCAGAGGTTGATGTTGACGCCCTCGGACTTGTCGAGGGAGGAGTCGGACGGGTTGATGCCGGCGATCGTGACGATGATGCCGTAGAGGACGAACAGGCCGCCGATGATGCGGCGCAGGTCGAAGATGCGGGCGGCCGTCGCGGACTTGGCCTGGAGTTCGGAGACTTCCCGCTGGACTTCGTGTTCGGACATGGTTTCTCAGGCCTCCGGGATCAGAACGAGAACGGGATGTAGCAGGCGGCCGCGAGGACGACCGCGCCCCAGCCCAGCAGGGCCGGCCGGCGGTACCACGCGTCGTCGCCGACGGCGGGCGGCTCGGACATGCCGGGGGACGTCGTGCCGTAGACGAGGCCCTGGAGATCCTCGGCCGGCTTGGGGGCCGTGAACAGGGACACGGCGACCATGACCACCGCGCCGGCGACGAAGCCCACGATCGCGGAGACGAAGTTGGCGCCCTGGTCGGTGGGGATGTCGATGATGCCCTGCTTGTAGATCCAGAAGTAGTTCACCATCGCCGCGACCGTGCCGGCGAGCAGGCCCCAGAAGCCGGACTTCGCGGAGGCGCGCTTCCAGAACATGCCGACGATGAAGACGACGAACATCGGCACGTTGAAGAAGGAGAACAGGGTCTGGAGGTAGCTCATGATGTTGGAGAAGGAAGAGGCCAGGAAGGCCGTGCCGACCGACGCGCAGACGCCGATCACCGTGATCAGGCGGCCGAAGCGGACGTAGTACTCGTCCTCGCGGCCCCGTACGACGTAGCGGCCCCAGATGTCGTTCGTGAACACCGTGTTGAAGGACGAGACGTTCGCCGCCATGCCTGCCATGAAGGCCGCCAGGAGACCGGTGACCGCGATGCCGAGGACGCCGTTCGGCAGGAGCTGTTCCATCAGGTACGGGATGGCGTCGTTGTACTGGTAGCCGGACTTGGTGGTGCCGAAGCCGGGGATCAGGGCCGCCGCCACCAGGCCCGGGATCATGACCAGGAAGACGATGAAGATCTTCGGGTACGCGGCGATCAGCGGGGTGCGCTGGGCCGCGCTCAGGTTCTTCGCCGAGAGGGCTCGCTGGACCTCCGCGAAGTTCGTCGTCCAGTAGCCGAAGGAGAGGACGAAGCCCAGGCCCAGGACGATCGTCAGCCAGTTCGCGCCCAGTGGGTTGGCGCTGCCGATGCCCGTGCCGCCCCAGGCGGTCGTGAAGTTCTCGCCGTGCTGGGCCGTCAGCTTGTCCGTGAGGCCGTCCCAGCCGCCCACCTTCTTCAGGCCGAGGACGACCAGGGGGATCAGGGCCGCCAGGATCACGAAGAACTGGAGGACCTCGTTGTAGATGGCGGAGGACAGGCCGCCGAGGGTGATGTAGGCGAGGACGAAGGCGCCGGCGACGACGATGGCCACCCACTGCGGCCAGCCCAGCAGGGCCTCGACCACGATCGCGAGGGCGTAGAGGTTGACGCCGGCGATCAGGATGGCCGCGAAGGCGAACAGCGCCGAACTGAGCAGGTGGGCCCACTTGTCGAAGCGCAGGAGCAGCATCTCGGGGACCGAGCGCACCTTGCTGCCGTAGTAGAAGGGCATCATCACCAGGCCGAGGAAGACCATGGCCGGGATGGCGCCGATCCAGTACCAGTGGACCGTGTACGCGCCGTACTGCGCGCTGTTGGCGGCCATGCCCAGGATCTCCGTGGCGGCCAGGTTGGCCGAGATGAAGGCGAGACCCGTGATCCAGGCCGGCAGTGAGCGGCCGGAGAGGAAGAAGTCCAGGCTCGTCTTCACCGAGCGGCGGGCCGCGAAGCCGATGCCCAGGACCACGACGAAGTAGATACCGAGGATCGAGTAGTCGAGCCAGTTGGTGGGGAGCCTCAGCTCGGCCGCGAGATATGCGGTGTCTGCGCCGTTTGTGGGGGTTTGCATAGTCAGCAATTGAACACCTCGACCGATGCGCTTTGTTTGATTCTGATGTTGACGTGGGTGGGCGGTTATGGTTACTTGTGTTTAGTTATGTTTGAGTGAAGGAGTCCGGCGGTGAAGAAGACCTCGACCCGGCTGGCCGACGGTCGCGAGCTCATCTACTACGACCTGCGCGACGACACCGTCCGCGACGCCGTGGACCGACGTCCGCTGGAGCGGACTGTCACCACGTCCGAGGTTCGTCGGGATCCGCTGCTCGGCGACTCCGTGGCCATCGCCTCGCACCGACAGGGGCGCACCTACCACCCGCCCAAGGACGAGTGCCCGCTGTGCCCGTCGCGGGACGGGCGGCTGAGCGAGATCCCGGACTCGTGGTACGACGCCGTGGTCTTCGAGAACCGTTTCCCCTCGCTGGCCGGCGACTCCGGCCGCTGTGAGGTGGTCTGCTTCACCTCGGACCACAACGCGTCCTTCGCCGACCTCACCGAGGAGCAGGCGCGCCTCGTCCTGGACGCATGGACCGACCGGACGTCGGAGCTGTCGCATCTGCCCTCCGTAGAGCAGGTCTTCTGTTTCGAGAACCGGGGTGCGGAGATCGGTGTGACCCTGGGTCACCCCCATGGCCAGATCTACGCCTACCCCTTCACCACGCCTCGCACCGCCCTGATGCTGCGTTCTCTCGCGGCCCACAAGGAGGCGACCGGAGGGGAGAACCTCTTCGACGCCGTCGTGGAGAGCGAGCTGGCCGGCGAGCGGGTCGTCCTGGAGGGCGAGCACTGGGTCGCCTTCGTGCCCTACGCGGCGCACTGGCCGTACGAGGTGCACCTGTATCCCAAGCGCCGGGTGCCCGACCTGCTGGGCCTCGACGAGGACGCCCGCACAGAGTTCCCCAAGGTCTATCTGGAACTCTTGAGGCGCTTCGACCGGATCTTCGGCGAAGGTGAGCCTCCTACGCCGTACATCGCCGGCTGGCACCAGGCGCCGTTCGGGCAGCTGGAGGAGTTCGAGGGCGTCAGCCGTGACGACTTCGCGCTGCACCTGGAGCTTTTCACCATTCGCCGTACGTCCGGCAAGCTGAAGTTCCTCGCGGGGTCCGAGTCGGGCATGAACGTCTTCATCAACGACATCCGACCGGAGGCCGCGGCTCAGCGACTGCGAGAGGTAGCGAGTTCATGAAGTACCTGGTGACAGGTGGCGCGGGGTATGTCGGCGGGGTCGTGGCCCAGTACCTGCTTGAGGCGGGGCACGAGGTCGTCGTCCTCGACAACCTCTCCACCGGCTTCCGCGAGGGGGTGCCCACGGGTGCCTCGTTCATCGAGGGTGACATCCGCGACGCCGCGAAGTGGCTCGACTCCTCCTTCGACGGTGTGCTGCACTTCGCCGCCTCCTCCCAGGTCGGCGAGTCGGTCGTGAAGCCCGAGAAGTACTGGGAGAACAACGTCGGCGGGACGATGGCGCTGCTCGGCGCCATGCGCGAGGCCGGGGTGCGCCGACTCGTCTTCTCCTCCACGGCCGCCACCTACGGGGAGCCCGAGGAGGTGCCGATCGTCGAGTCGGCGCCGACGAAGCCCACCAACCCGTACGGCGCCTCCAAGCTCGCCGTCGACTTCATGATCACCAGCGAGGCGAACGCCCACGGCCTCGGCGCCGTGTCCCTGCGCTACTTCAACGTGGCCGGGGCGTACGGCAAGCAGGGCGAGCGGCACGACCCCGAGTCGCACCTCATCCCGCTGATCCTCCAGGTCGCCCAGGGCAAGCGCGAGGCGATCAACGTCTTCGGCGAGGACTACCCCACCCCGGACGGCACCTGCGTCCGTGACTACATCCACGTCGCCGACCTCGCCGAGGCCCACCTCCTCGCGCTGAAGGCCGCCCAGCCGGGCGAGCACCTCATCTGCAACCTCGGCAACGGCGAGGGCTTCTCCGTCCGCCAGGTCATCGAGACCGTCCGCCAGGTCACCGGCCACCCCATCCCCGAGGTCGTGGCCCCGCGCCGGGGCGGCGACCCGGCCACCCTGGTCGCCTCCGCCGCCACCGCCCGCGAGAAGCTGGGCTGGAACCCGACCCGCGCGGATCTCGCGGGCATCGTCGCGGACGCCTGGGAGTTCGCGCAGACCATCAGCGCAGCAAGGGAGCAGTAGCAGTGGCGGCACAGCAGGTCCGGGACGGTTTCGCCGAGCTCTACGGCACCGAGCCCGAGGGTGTCTGGTCGGCGCCTGGCCGCGTCAACCTCATCGGCGAGCACACCGACTACAACGACGGCTTCGTGATGCCCTTCGCGCTGCCGCACACCGCGGTCGCGGCCGTCTCCAAGCGCGAGGACGGCGTCCTGCGCCTGCACTCGGCCGACGTCGAGGGCGGTGTCGTGGAGCTGCGCCTGGACGACCTCGCCCCCGAGAGCGACCGCGACTGGACCGCCTACCCGGCCGGTGTCGTGTGGGCGCTGCGCGAGGCCGGACATCCGGTCACCGGCGCCGACGTCCACCTCGCCTCGACGGTCCCGGCGGGCGCGGGCCTGTCCTCCTCGGCGGCCCTGGAGGTCGTCGTCGCGCTGGCGCTCAACGACCTGTTCGACCTCGGCCTCCAGCGCTGGCAGCTGGCCCGCCTGTGCCAGCGCGCCGAGAACGTCTACGTCGGCGCCCCCACCGGGATCATGGACCAGACCGCGTCCGCCTGCTGCGAGAGCGGCCACGCCCTGTTCCTCGACACCCGGGACCTCTCCCAGAAGCAGATCCCCTTCGACCTCGCCGCCGAGGGCATGGTCCTGCTCGTCGTCGACACCCGCGTCAAGCACTCCCACAGCGAGGGCGAGTACGGCAAGCGCCGCGCCGGCTGCGAGCGCGGAGCGGCCCTGCTCGGCGTCGACGCGCTGCGGGACATCCCCTACGGCGAGCTCGACGCGGCCCTCGAACGGCTCGGCGACGACGAGGAGGCCGTACGCCTGGTCCGGCACATCGTCACCGAGAACGAGCGGGTCGAGAAGACCGTCGCCCTCCTGGAGTCGGGCGAGACCCGTGCGATCGGCCCCGTGCTGATCGCCGGCCACGCCTCGCTGCGGGACGACTTCCGGATCTCCTGCCCGGAGCTGGACCTGGTCGTCGACACCGCCCTCGCCTCCGGAGCCCTGGGCGCCCGGATGACCGGTGGCGGCTTCGGCGGCTCGGCGATCGTGCTGGCGGAGGCGGCCGACGCGGAGCCCCTCACCAAGGCGGTCCAAGAGGCCTTCGCCGCGGCGGAGTTCACCGCTCCGCGGGTCTTCGAGGCGGTGCCGTCCGCGGGGGCGCGACGCCTGGTCTGAGACCGGCTGACCGCTGTTTTGCCCGGCTTGATCCGAACTTGGGGAAAGCCGGGCCTCTCCCTTGCGTACGTCCCAGTAGCGTCGGAGCGTGAGTCGAGCGCACCTTCGCGTCCTGTCGGCGATCGGCATCGGCTGCTACGCGCTCGCCGCCGTCGTCGGCTTCTTCCTCCTGGCGGACCACCACGGCTCCGGGCTCCTGGTGCCCCTGTGGATCGCGCACGGCGTGCTCCTCGCCGTCCTGCTGACCAAGCTGTGCGCCGACGAGACGGGCTTGTCCGCCGCCCTGCTGGTGGTGGGGGCCTCCCTGGTCGCCGTGTACATCGCCGACCTGGCCCGCGACGACCTCACCCTGGAGCGGCGCGGCGAACGCGTCACCGCCACCGTCCTGCGGGACTGGCCCACCCCCGACCAGGGACGCACCACGGACACCCACGACTACGCCCTCGCACGCCGCGACGGCACCAGGCTCCCTGGCCCCGCCCTCCGCGCCAGGTCCGGCAGCCTCGCCGTCGGCCAGAGCGTCACCGTGCTCGCGGACCCCGAGGGCGTCCTGCGCCCCCGGCTCCCGGGTGACGCGGACGCGACCGGTGACGTCCTGGGCGTGGGGGCGTTCGCGCTGGTCGCGCTCGGCGTCGTCGCGGCCACCGGCCGCCGGGGCGCGGCCGTCGCCCGCCGCAGGGAGGAGCGGGCCCGGCTGGCGGAGCAGGAACACATGCTCCGCGAGGCGCTGCGCACGGCCTCGGCCGACGACCACGGCCTCATCGAGGTCCATCCCGCGCACTACCCCGACGTCCCCCACCGCCGCGCGGCCGGTATCGCCGGGGAACTGGGTCTGGAGCCGGCGGACGAGCCGGGCTCCTGGCGCTTCAGGCGCTGAGCCGCTTGGTCAGCGTGTACTCCGTGACCCCCGGCGGGTAGTCCGGGATCACGCACACCACGTCGTACCCCTGCTTCCGGTAGAAGTCCGGCGCCTGGAAGTCCCAGGTCTCCAGGCGCACGGCGGTGCAGCCCCGGCCGCGGCGCGCGAGCCGCTCCGCCGTCGCGAGCAAGTGCGAACCGAGCCCGAAGCCGCGGTGGCGTCCGTCGACCCACAGGTAGGTCACGTGCAGCCAGCTCGTCCAGGTGTGCCCGACCAGTCCGCCCGCGAGATCCCCGGCCGGGTCCAACGCCCAGACATGGAGCGGAAGTTCCCGTTCACCAGGCGTTCCGCGCAGTGCGCGCAGGACCGGGGAGGCGGCCGTGTTGGCTTCCAGCAGCCGTTTGCGGAGCAGATCTTGCCGGGCTTTGTCGACTTCTGTCTCCAGACGAAACATGCGGCTCACCATAAACGCACCGGACAGCCAGTTCTGCAAATAACCTTCCGCTCCTGCCCCCCGGCCGTACCCTGATGAACAGCACCGGTGGGGGCCGGTGCTGATCAGGGGGCGAGACAGTCGGGTACGGCGCCCGAAGTGGGGGTAGCAGTTCTTGCGCGGCGGCGGCCGTGTGGCCATCGTGCTTCGGGCGTCGTACCCGCGGCCGTGTCGTCTCCCAAGTCGTCTTCCGACGATGAGGTATCCCCTGCTCTTCGAGAGCTTGGGGAAGGGGGTTTCGTGGTTCGCATCCGAGTCCTGGTCGTCGACGACCATCGCATCTTCGCCGAGTCGCTCGCCGCGGCGCTTGCGGCCGAGCCCGACGTGGAGGTCGCCGCGGCCGGCAGCGGTCCCGCCGCGCTGCGCTCGCTGGAGCGCGCGGCCGCCGAGGGCCGCCGCTTCGACGTGCTGCTCGTCGACGCCGACCTGGGCGGCAACGTCCAGGGCATCAGGCCCGCCATGTCCGTGCAGGACGGCAGCGAGGACGGTCTCGTCGACGGCATATCGCTGGTCGTCGGGGTCCGTACGGCGCAGCCCGCGGTCCGGATCGTCGTGCTCGCCGAGAAGGACGATCCGCGCCGTGCCGCGCTCGCCCTCCAGGCCGGCGCCTCGGGCTGGGTCGCCAAGGACTGCTCGCTGTCCCGGCTGCTCACCGTCATCCGAGGGGTCCTGCGCGACGAGACCCACCTCCCGCCCGCCCTCCTCACGGGCGTACTGCGGGAGCTCACCGCCGCCCGCAAGCACCGCACCGAGAGCGAGCGGCTGGTGGAGTCCCTCACCCCGCGCGAGCGCGAGGTGCTGCGCTGCATGGTGGCCGGGCTCGGCCGCAAGGCGGTCGCGGAGAGACTGTTCCTGTCCCCGCACACCGTGCGCACCCACATGCAGAACGTCCTCGGCAAGCTGGGCGTCCACTCCACCCTGGCCGCCGTCGCGTTGGCGCGGCGCGCGGGGGTGGGGCCGGTCGACCTGGCCGGGGATGTCGTCGAACGGGGCGGTCAACTGGCGTAGGGGCGCGGGGAACTACCCAAACGGCTCTCCCAGCGGAGCGCCTAGCCGGGGATGTTGTCGAACGGGGCGGTCAACTGGCGTAGCAACCCGGCCAGTTCACCGCGCTGGGCGCGGGAGAGCTCGGCGAGGATCGCGCGTTCCTGTTCCAGCAGACCGGCGAGGGCCTGGTCCGCGCGGTCCTTGCCGTCCTCGGTGAGCCGGACCAGCACCCCGCGCCGGTCGCTCGGGTCGGGCAGCCGCTCCACCAGGCCCTTCTTGGCCAGCCGGTCGATGCGGTTGGTCATGGTGCCCGAGGTGACGAGCGTCTGCGTCAGCAGTTGCCCGGGGGAGAGCTGGTACGGCGTCCCCGCGCGCCGGAGCGCGGTCAGCACGTCGAACTCCCAGGGCTCCAGACTGTGCTCGGCGAAGGCCAGCCGGCGTGCCCGGTCCAGGTGCCGGGCCAGTCTGCTCACCCGGCTGAGCACCTCGAGCGGTTCCACGTCGAGGTCAGGGCGCTCCCGGCGCCACGCAGCGACCAGCCGATCGACCTCGTCCTCCATGACGATCAGTGTAGTGGTTGTGTCGATGTGAAGTCTCTTGATGTGAAGTCTCTTGACATCAAGATAAAAAAACGGGAACAGTGAGTCCCATGACGACCTGGGACCCCGCTCAGTACCTCCGCCACGCCGACCACCGCGCCCGCCCCTTCACCGACCTCCTCGCCCGCGTCCCCGACCTGCCCGGCGAACGGCCGATGATCGCCGACCTGGGCTGCGGCCCCGGCAACGTCACGGCGCTGCTCGCCGCCCGCTGGCCCACGGCCCTGATCACCGGCTACGACAACTCGCCCGAGATGCTCGACAAGGCACAGGCCGAGCACGCGGGGCCCACGTCCGGCGGCGGCCGGCTCGACTTCGCCCACGCCGACGTCCGCACCTGGACGCCTTCCCAGCCGTACGACCTCATCGTCAGCAACGCGACGCTGCAGTGGGTGCCGGGACACGTGGAGCGGTTCGGGGCGTGGGTGGCGGGACTGGTGCCGGGGGGCACCTTCGCCTTCCAGGTGCCCGGCAACTTCGACTCCCCGAGCCACCGTCTGATGCGTGAACTGGCCGAGCGGGCGGGGCTCGCCAAGACCCTGCGCCACGACGACGCCGTCCTCACGCCCCGGGCCTACCTGACGGCGCTGGCCGACCTGGGCTGCGAGGTGGACGCCTGGGAGACGACCTATGTGCACCTCCTCCAGGGGCAGGACCCGGTCCTGGACTGGGTGAAGGGGACGGGCCTGCGGCCGGTGCTGGCCGCGCTCGCCGAGGACCCGCCGGCCTGGGAGGAGTTCCTCGCCGCCTACCGTGCGGCCCTGCGCGAGGCGTACCCGGCGGGGCAGCACGGCACGCCGTTCCCGTTCCGCCGCGTCTTCGCCGTCGCCCGCAAGGAGGGCTGATGCTCACGGCCGTGGACCATGTGCAGCCGGCCGCGCCGCCCGGCTCGCCACCGGCGCTCGCGGCCCGGGGCGGGTGCTGGTTCCGGGCCGGGGCGGTGGAGCTGCACCTCGGGATCGAGACAGGCTCCAGACCGTCGAAGAGAGGTTCTACTCGTACGACCCCGTGGGCAACCGGCTGGAGTTCCTGGTTTGACCGCGCGGCACCGGGTCACCCGCAGTGCTGACAGCGGATTCCGCAATCACTGGGAGTGAGAACGGTGGCTGGAGACCAGAAGGCCAAGGCCAAGAAGGAACAGGCCAAGGGCAAGGCCAAGGAAGCGGTTGGCCGTGCGGTCGGCAACGAGCGCATGGAAGCCGAGGGCCGCATGGCGCAGTCCAAGGGCGACGCGCGCCAGGCCAAGGAGAAGACGAAGGACACCTTCAAGCACTGACAGTACGAAACCGAACGGCCCGTGCACCGACGCCAGGTGCACGGGCCGTCGTACGGTCCGGTGACGGGTCAGGCCCACTCAGCGCCACTCGGGCGGGATGTTCTTCACCTGCTCCAGGATGTCCCAGTCCTTGGGGCGGTAGCTGGGGGAACTCCAGGGAGCGCCCTGGCCGAGCCAGTAGCCGCGGTAGGTGCGCAGGCCCATCAAGCTGATGTCGCCCACGCTGGGCTCGTTGAAGCAGCACGGGCAGATGGCGCCCTCATTGGGCCAGCCGTGCTCCCAGAACGGCTCCACGCCGTCGTCGTAACCACAGACCCGGCAGACGGTCTCCCACTCCGGGCCGGGCGGCTGCGGGAGTTCCTGTTCGGACGGCACGGGGCCGATCTCCTTCGTGTCGGGAAGGCGCGCTCAGCGCCATTCGACCGGGACGGCGGACAGTTGCTCCAGGACGTCCCAGGCCACGGGGCGGTTCTTCGGTACGTCCCAGGGGGCGCCCCGGGCCACCCAGTGGCCCCGGTTCTCGCGGACCTTGGACAGCTGGTCGTCGCCGAGGCCCGACTCGATGCCGCAGCAGTCGCAGATCACGTACTGCGGCACACCGTGGCGGTCCCACAGGAGTGAGCCGTCGTCGCGCCCGCAGACCCGGCAGACCGTCTCCGACAGATCCTTCGCCTGCACCTGGCTGATCCCCTTCCCCGTCCTAGCTCTTCCGGCGTCCTATCAGGCGCGGCTTCGCCTCCAGGCCGTCCAGGCCGTGCCAGGCCAGGTTCACCAGGTGCGCCGCCACCTCCGCCTTCTTCGGGCGGCGCACGTCCAGCCACCACTGGCCGGTCAGGGCGACCATGCCGACCAGGGCCTGCGCGTAGAGGGGGGCGAGCTTGGGGTCGAAGCCGCGGCGCTTGAACTCACGGCCCAGGATGTCCTCCACCTGGGTCGCGATGTCCGAGATGAGCGAGGCGAAGGACCCGGTGGACTGGGGGATGGGGGAGTCGCGGACCAGGATGCGGAAGCCGTCCGTGTGCTCCTCGATGTAGTCGAGGAGGGCGAAGGCCGCCTGTTCGCACAGTTCGCGGGGGTGACCTGCGGTCAGGGAACTCGTCACCATGTCCAGCAGGCGCCGCATCTCACGGTCCACCACCACCGCGTACAGGCCCTCCTTGCCGCCGAAGTGCTCGTACACCACCGGCTTGGAGACGCCCGCCTTCGCGGCGATCTCCTCCACCGACGTGGCCTCGAAGCCCTTCGCGGCGAACAGCGTGCGACCGATCTCCAGAAGCTGCGCGCGGCGCTCGGCCCCCGTCATCCGGGTGCGCCGGGCACGCCGCGGCTTCGCTTCGTTGCTCGGGGTACTGCTGGAGTCGGTCGCCACGGCGTCCATCATGCCGCCTCGGCGGCCTCCTTCTTGCGCCCTGAGCCGTCCCCGTCGGTGATCCGGCGTGAATCGATACGAGAGCGTGACGGCCAGCGCACGTCGTACGCCCAGCCCAGCATCTCGAACCAGCGGATGAACCGCGCCGAGGAGTCCAACTGCCCCCGCATCACCCCGTGCCGCGCCGACGTCGGGTCGGCGTGGTGCAGGTTGTGCCAGGACTCACCGCAGGACAGCACGGCCAGCCACCACACGTTGCCCGAGCGGTCCCGGGACTTGAAGGGCCGCTTGCCGACCGCGTGGCAGATCGAGTTGATCGACCAGGTCACGTGGTGGAGGAGGCAGACGCGGACCAGGGAACCCCAGAAGAAGCCGGTGAAAGCGCCCCACCAGGACATCGTCACCAGACCGCCGATCACGGCGGGCAGGGCCAGCGAGAGCATCGTCCAGAAGATGAACTGCCGCGAGATCGCCCGGATCGCCGGGTCCTTGACCAGATCCGGCGCGTACTTCTCCTGCGGGGTCTGCTCCTCGTCGAACATCCAGGCGATGTGGGCCCACCACAGACCCTTGATCAGTGCCGGGACCGTCTCCCCGAACCGCCACGGCGAGTGGGGGTCGCCCTCGGCGTCGGAGAACTTGTGGTGCCGGCGGTGGTCGGCCACCCACCGCACCAGCGGCCCCTCGACCGCCATCGAGCCCATGATCGCCAGAGCGATCCTCAGCGGGCGTTTGGCCTTGAACGAGCCGTGGGTGAAGTAGCGGTGGAAGCCGATCGTGATGCCGTGACAGCCGAGGTAGTAGAAGAAGACCAGAAGGCCCAGATCGAGCCAGCTCACACCCCATCCCCAGGCCAGCGGCACCGCCGCGAGCAGGGCGAGGAACGGGACGATGATGAAGAGGAGCAGCGTGATCTGTTCGAGCGAGCGCTTCTGCTCACCGCCGAGCGTCGCGGAGGGCGGTGTCGAGCCGTCGGGCGCCTTCGGGGCGTCTGCGATCACATCGGAGCGCGTGGTCATGGGCGTCCCCTGTGGGGTTCGGAGGATGTAAGACAAGTGCCGGGCTACGGGAAGCCTTCCCGGGGTCCGTTACAACGGACCCTACGGTTCCGTAACCTACGGCGTCGTAAGTATGGCAGCGCGGCGCCCGGCGGCTGGAGCCCGACATTCTGCGCGTCCGCATGGACACCTATCCTTGGAGTCGGTCGGACAGCGCGGTCCGCTCTGATTTCTTCCCGGATGCCCGGCCCGTATGCGGCGGCTGCCGCAGGACCGCACTCCGGGTTCCCCTCCCGGACGAGCTTCAACACTGCAAGGAGCCGCACCTGTGAGCAGTGCCGACGACCTGACTACGAGCGCCACGTCGACCAGTAGTGAGCTGCGCGCCGACATCCGCCGGCTGGGCGACCTCCTGGGCGAGACCCTCGTCCGCCAGGAGGGCCCCGAGCTGCTGGAACTCGTCGAGAAGGTGCGCCGCCTCACCCGTGAGGACGGCGAGGCCGCCGCCGAACTGCTGCGCGGCATCGAACTGGAGACCGCCGCCAAGCTGGTGCGCGCCTTCTCCACCTACTTCCACCTGGCCAACGTCACCGAGCAGGTGCACCGCGGCCGCGAGCTGCGGGCCCGGCGCGCCGCCGAGGGCGGCCTGCTCGCCCGTACCGCCGACCGCCTCAAGGACGCCGACCCCGAGCACCTGCGCCAGACCGTCGCCAACCTCAATGTGCGCCCGGTCTTCACCGCCCACCCCACCGAGGCCGCCCGCCGCTCGGTGCTGAACAAGCTGCGCCGGATCGCCACCCTTCTGGAGACCCCGGTCATCGAGGCGGACCGCCGCCGCCACGACACCCGTCTGGCCGAGAACATCGACCTCGTCTGGCAGACCGACGAACTCCGGGTGGTGCGCCCCGAGCCCGCCGACGAGGCCCGCAACGCCATCTACTACCTCGACGAACTGCACGCCGGCGCCGTCGGCGACGTCCTGGAGGACCTGACGGCGGAGCTGGAGCGCGTCGGCGTCCGGATCCCCGACGCCACCCGCCCCCTGACCTTCGGCACCTGGATCGGCGGCGACCGCGACGGCAACCCCAACGTCACCCCCCAGGTCACCTGGGACGTCCTGATCCTCCAGCACGAGCACGGCATCAACGACGCCCTGGAGCTCATCGACGAGCTGCGCGGCTTCCTGTCGAACTCCATCCGCTACACCGGCGCCACCGAGGAGCTCCTGGAGTCCCTCAAGGCCGACCTGGAGCGGCTGCCGGAGATCAGCCCCCGCTACAAGCGCCTGAACGCCGAGGAACCGTACCGCCTCAAGGCCACCTGCATCCGGCAGAAGCTGGAGAACACCAAGACCCGCCTGGCCCGCGGCATCCCGCACGAGGACGGCCGCGACTACCTCGGCACCAGCGAACTGCTCAAGGACCTGACCCTGATCCAGAGCTCGCTCAGGGAACACCGCGGCGGCCTGTTCGCCGACGGGCGGATGGACCGCACCATCCGCACGCTGTCCGCGTTCGGCCTCCAGCTCGCCACCATGGACGTCCGCGAGCACGCCGACGCCCACCACCACGCCCTCGGCCAGCTCTTCGACCGCCTCGGCGAGGAGTCCTGGCGCTACGCCGACATGCCCCGCGACTACCGGGCCAAGCTGCTCGCCAAGGAGCTGCGCTCCCGCAGGCCTCTCGCGCCCACCCCGGCGCCCGTCGACGCGGCCGGGGAGAAGACCCTCGGGGTGTTCCAGACGGTGAAGCGGGCCCTGGAGGTCTTCGGGCCCGAGGTCATCGAGTCGTACATCATCTCGATGTGCCAGGGCGCCGACGACGTCTTCGCGGCCGCGGTGCTGGCCCGCGAGGCCGGGCTGCTCGACCTGCACGCCGGCTGGGCCAAGATCGGCATCGTGCCGCTCCTGGAGACCACCGACGAGCTCAAGGCCGCCGACACCATCCTGGAGGACATGCTCTCCGACCCCTCCTACCGGCGCCTGGTCGCGCTGCGCGGGGACGTCCAGGAAGTCATGCTCGGCTACTCCGACTCCTCCAAGTTCGGCGGCATCACCACCAGCCAGTGGGAGATCCACCGCGCCCAGCGCCGCCTGCGCGACGTCGCCCACCGCCACGGCGTGCGCCTGCGCCTGTTCCACGGCCGCGGCGGCACCGTCGGCCGCGGCGGCGGCCCCTCCCACGACGCGATCCTCGCCCAGCCCTGGGGCACCCTGGAGGGCGAGATCAAGGTCACCGAGCAGGGCGAGGTCATCTCCGACAAGTACCTCGTGCCCTCCCTGGCCCGGGAGAACCTGGAACTCACCGTCGCCGCCACCCTCCAGGCCTCCGCCCTGCACACCGCGCCCCGCCAGTCCGACGAGGCCCTGGCCCGCTGGGACGCCGCCATGGACGTGGTGAGCGATGCCGCCCACGCCGCCTACCGCAGGCTGGTCGAGGACCCCGACCTGCCCACCTACTTCCTCGCCTCCACCCCGGTGGACCAGCTCGCCGACCTGCACCTGGGCTCCCGGCCCTCCCGCCGCCCCGGCTCCGGCGTCTCCCTGGACGGACTGCGCGCCATCCCCTGGGTGTTCGGCTGGACCCAGTCCCGCCAGATCGTGCCCGGCTGGTTCGGCGTCGGCTCCGGACTCAAGGCCCTGCGCGAGGCGGGCCTGGACACCGTGCTCGACGAGATGCACGAGCAGTGGCACTTCTTCCGCAACTTCATCTCCAACGTCGAGATGACCCTCGCCAAGACCGACCTGCGCATCGCCCGCCACTACGTCGAGACCCTGGTCCCCGCCGAACTCCAGCACGTCTTCGCCGACATCGAGGCCGAGCACGAACTCACCGTCCGCGAGGTCCTGAAGATCACCGGCGAGGACGAACTCCTCGACGCCGCCCCGGTGCTGAAGCAGACCTTCGCCATCCGCGACGCCTACCTGGACCCGATCTCCTACCTCCAGGTCACCCTCCTCAAGCGCCAGCGCGACGCGGCCGCCGCCGGCGAACAGCCCGACCCGCTGCTCGCCCGCGCCCTGCTCCTCACCGTCAACGGCGTCGCCGCCGGACTGCGCAACACCGGCTGACCCTCCCGAACAGAAAGAAGCGGTGCCCCCGAGTCGTCAGGGGCACCGCTTCTTGCTGTGGCGTCAGGCCCTGCGCCGCCTGACCACGAGGTAACCGCCCGCCGCCATCAGCGCGGCGGCGAGCCCCGAGAGCAGGCCGACGGGAGCGCCGTTGCCGGTCTCGGCGAGGTCACCGGTGGAGCCCTGCGCGGAAGCGGAGGAAGAGGCCGACGGCGACGCCCCGGCCCCGGCGGACTCACTGGGGTCGGCGCTGGACCCGGCGCTCGGGGAGGCGGACTCGCTCGCACCGGGCGTGCCGGAGGCCGACGCGGTGGGCGTGGCCGTACCGCCGCCACCGCCTTCCTCCGCCGCGCAGTCCGTCCAGAACACCTTGTGCTTGGCGGCCTGGGACATCTCGCCCTCGAAGTTCCAGAACAGCTTGTAGTGCCCGTCGGGCAGCGACAGGTCCTCCGTACGGCCGTGGCCGTCCTTGTCCAGCGTGATCTCGCCGGACTTCACGGTCGTGCCCTGCACGTCGGCCGTCGGGGCCCACGCCTCGATGTGCCAGTCGACCTCCTGGACGGCGTCGAAGCCGAAGGCGTCCAGGTAGAAGGTGCAGACGTGCGGCTCGTTCTTGCGGAGCTCTTCGCCGGTGGTGGCGTCGTGGATCTTCACGGTCCCGTTGTCACCGGGAGGCGTGGCATGGGCGGCAGGGACGACCAGGAAAGCCGCCGAGGCCACGGCGGACAGGACGCCGAAGCGGGTGAGGGTGCGCATGGGGCAGTAATCCATCTTCGAGAGTGAAACGGGAAGATGTGGAGGGGGCGGCTCAGCATCCAGCGATCACTGACCTCTGGTCAATCACGAACAGACAACACTCACTTTCTCCACAGGAGCGGAGCACGGCGAAAGCCGTCAGACGGTCACGAAAGCCGCCGTGAGCAGCGCGACCCCCGACCCCGCCAGCACCCACGCGAGCCGCGTCCGGCGCAGCCCGCCCGCCACGACCACCGACGCGAGCAGCAGCGCCCCGCCCATCGGCACCCAGGAATAGAGCACCCCGGCGGGCCCGGACCGTACGACGTCATCGCTGCCGGGCTTCACGACCACCGAGTAGGTCCGCCCCTTCCGTACCGCCACCGTCTTCTCGATGACGACCCGGTCCCGCGCCTCGGACCCGTGCGACAACGGCGTGTACGGCCCGCTGCACACGTCCCGCGCACACCGGGCCACCTCCATCGTGCCGCGCTCGCGCCCCTTGGTCAGCATCACGTACTGCGCGCTGCCCCAGGACGCCCACACCCCGGCGATCAGGATCACCAGCGCGATCGTGCCCATCGACGCCAGCTGCCCGAAGCGCAGCGCGGCGGTCGAGGTCTGGCGGGCGGCTCGACGGGAGGCGGCGGCGGTGGCAGGCATGGCCGGGATCATTGGCCATGGCCTTGCCCGAAGTCAATGCGGGTCAGGATCCGCGTCCACGCGGACTACGAGTTGTACGTGCTCTGTGCCCGCTCCAGACCCTCGATCACCAGAGCCTCCACCGCGTCGGCCGCCCGGTCCACGAAGTAGTCCAGCTCCTTGCGCTCACTGGACGAGAAGTCCTTCAGCACGAAGTCCGCGACCTGCATACGCCCCGGAGGGCGCCCGATCCCGAACCGCACCCGGTGGTACTCCGCCCCGAACGCCTTCGTCATCGACTTCAGCCCGTTGTGCCCGTTGTCCCCGCCACCCAGCTTCAGCCGCAGCACACCGAAGTCGACGTCCAGCTCGTCATGGACCGCCACGACGTTCGCGACCGGCACCTTGTAGAAGTCCTTCAGCGCGTTCACCGGCCCGCCCGACAGGTTCATGAACGACATCGGCTTCACCAGCACCACCCGCCGGTTCGCCGGACCGGGCGGCCCGATCCGCCCCTCCACGACCTGCGCCTGCGCCTTACCGGCCCGCTTGAACCGGCCCCCGACCCGCTCGGCCAGCAGATCGGCCACCATGAAGCCCACGTTGTGCCGATTGCCCGCGTACTCGGGCCCCGGGTTCCCGAGGCCGACGATCAGCCAGGGGGCGTTGGCGGGGGTAGTCACGTCCATCTCTCCTCTGCACATGGCGCAGCCGCCGCCCCCTGGACAGGGGCGGCGGCTGGAGCGTACATCGCTACCGCACGGCCGGGCGGCGCCGGGGAAGCGGCGGCCCGGCGGCTACGGCCGGACCGCTGCTCAGGCCTCCGCGGACTCGTCGCCCTCGGCGGCCTCGCCCTCGGACTCCTCGGCCTGCGCGGCCAGGACCTGCAGGACGACGGTGTCCTCCTCGACAGCCAGCTTGGTGCCCTTGGGCAGCGGGATGTCCTTGGCGAGGATGGAGTCGCCGGCCGTCAGACCCTCGATGGAGACGGTGACGGACTCGGGGATGTGCGTGGCCTCGGCCTCGACCGGAAGCGCGTTCAGCACGTGCTCCAGCAGGTTGCCGCCCGGGGCCAGCTCGCCCTCGGTCTGGACGAAGATCTCGACGTTGACCTGCTCGCCGCGCTTGACCAGCTGAAGGTCGACGTGCTCCAGGAAGCCCTTGATCGGGTCACGCTGCACGGACTTCGGGATCGCCAGCTCGTTGGTCTTGCCGTCGATGTCCAGGGAGATCAGGACGTTCGGCGTACGCAGCGCCAGCAGCAGGTCGTGGCCCGGAAGGGTCAGGTGCAGCGGGTCGGAACCGTGACCGTACAGAACACCGGGAACCTTGTTGGCACGGCGGATACGGCGGGCGGCACCCTTGCCGAACTCGCTGCGGGTCTCGGCGGTGAGCTTGACCTCGGACATGCGGATCACTCCTCGTAGAAAGAGAACGGACGTGGTCACCCGGCCACGAACGGCCTGCTACGAAGAGCGCGTCGATAACGGACCGCCGCATCCATGGATACGGCCTCCCTCGCCGAGCAACTGGGGCAGTCTACTCGGCGCGGAAGGCCGTAGGAAAATCGATCATGCAGAAGCGTTTTACGGCGTACCGGCGCGCTTACTGCTCGTCGAAGAGGCTGGTCACGGAACCGTCCTCGAACACCTCACGCACCGCGCTCGCGATCGTCGGGGCGATCGACAGAACCGTGATCTTGTCCAGGTCACGGCCCAGCTCGCCCGGCGTCGGCAGCGTGTTCGTGAACACGAACTCACTCACCCGGGAGTTCTTCAGCCGGTCCGCGGCCGGACCGGACAGCACACCGTGCGTGGCCGTCACGATGACGTCCTCCGCGCCGTGCGCGAACAAGGCGTCCGCCGCCGCGCAGATCGTGCCACCGGTGTCGATCATGTCGTCGACCAGGACACACACCCGGCCCTTGACCTCACCCACGACCTCGTGGACGGTCACCTGGTTCGCCACGTCCTTGTCACGCCGCTTGTGCACGATCGCCAGCGGCGCGCCCAGCCGGTCGCACCAGCGGTCCGCGACCCGCACCCGGCCCGCGTCCGGAGACACCACCGTCAGCTTGTTCCGGTCCAGCTTCCGGCCCACGTAGTCCGCCAGCAGCGGCAGCGCGAACAGGTGGTCCACCGGACCGTCGAAGAACCCCTGGATCTGGTCCGTGTGCAGATCCACGGTCAGGAGGCGGTCCGCACCCGCCGTCTTCATCAGGTCCGCGATCAGCCGCGCCGAAATCGGTTCACGGCCACGGTGCTTCTTGTCCTGCCGCGCGTAACCGTAGAACGGCACGATCACGGTGATGGAACGCGCCGAAGCCCTCTTCAGCGCGTCGATCATGATGAGCTGCTCCATGATCCACTGGTTGATCGGAGCCGTGTGGCTCTGGATCACGAAGCAGTCCGCACCACGTGCCGACTCCTGGTAACGGACGTAGATCTCACCGTTGGCGAAGTCGAAGGCCTTCGTCGGGACGACCCCGACACCCAGCTGCTGGGCGACCTCCTCGGCAAGCTCGGGGTGGGCGCGGCCGGAGAAGAACATCATCTTCTTCTCGCCGGTCGTCTTGATCCCGGTCACAGCACTGTCTCCTCAGAGGTGTCACAGCTGGGTGCCGACAGACCGCGCCGCTGGGCGCGACGGGCCTTCTCAGCTGGTGGGTGCGGGTGTGCACTTATCACGGTACGACGACTTCGGCGCACCTGTTTCCGGTCAGCCCTCACTCGAGCCCTCCCGGGAAGCCGCCTCGGCAGCCTTCGCCGCCGCGCTCCCCGGACGCTTCCGGGCCACCCAGCCCTCGATATTCCGCTGCTGGCCACGGGCCACGGCCAGCGAACCGGGCGGTACGTCCTTCGTGATCACCGACCCCGCGGCGGTGTACGCGCCGTCCCCGACCGTGACAGGCGCCACAAACATGTTGTCCGAACCCGTACGGCAATGCGACCCGACCGTCGTGTGGTGCTTGTCCTGACCGTCGTAGTTCACGAACACGCTCGCGGCACCGATGTTCGTGTACTCACCGATCGTCGCGTCCCCCACATACGAGAGATGCGGGACCTTCGTCCCCTCCCCGATGGAGGCGTTCTTCGTCTCCACATACGTGCCGATCTTGCCCTTGGCGCCCAGCCGGGTGCCCGGGCGGAGATAGGCGTACGGCCCGACGGTCGCACCCGCACCGACATGGGCGCCGTCGGACACGGTGTTGTCGACCCGGGCGCCCGCGTCGACGACGGTGTCCGTCAGCCGGCTGTTCGGGCCGACCTCGGCACCCTCGCCGATGTGCGTGGCACCGTGCAGCTGCGTCCCCGGGTGGACGACCGCGTCCTGGCCGAAGGTGACCGTCACGTCCACCCACGTGGTCGCCGGGTCGACGACGGTCACACCGGAGAGCATGGCGGCGGTCAGCAGCCGGTCGTTGAGGATCCGCCGCGCCTCGGACAGCTGCACCCGGTTGTTGATCCCGGCGATCTCACGGTGATCCGCGGCCACCGAGGCCCCGACCCGGTGCCCGGCCTCGCGGAGAATCCCCAGAACGTCCGTGAGGTACTCCTCGCCCTGCGAGTTGTCCGTGCGCACCTTGCCCAGCGCGTCCGCGAGCAACTGCCCGTCGAACGCGAACACCCCCGAGTTGATCTCCCGGATCGCCCGCTGCGCCTCCGAGGCGTCCTTGTGCTCGACGATCCCGGTCACGGCACCGGAGACCTCGTCCCGCACGATCCGCCCGTACCCCGTCGCGTCCGGCACCTCGGCGGTCAGCACGGTGACCGCGTTGCCGTCCGAGGAGTGCGTGGCGGCAAGGGCGTTGAGCGTCTCACCGGTCAGCAGCGGGGTGTCCCCGCACACGACCACGACGGTCCCCTCGACGCGGCCGCCCAGCTCCTCGAGCGCCATCCGCACGGCGTGCCCGGTGCCGTTCTGCTGCGCCTGCACGGCCGTTCGTACGTCGGCGTCGGTGTCGGCGAGATGAGCGGTCACCTTCTCGCGCGCGTGCCCGACGACCACGACGAGGTTCTCGGGGTCCAACTCGCGGGCGGCGG
Source organism: Streptomyces sp. NPDC001668 (assembly GCF_042893155.1). Taxonomy (NCBI): domain Bacteria; kingdom Bacillati; phylum Actinomycetota; class Actinomycetes; order Kitasatosporales; family Streptomycetaceae; genus Streptomyces; species Streptomyces sp. NPDC001668. The sequence continues at coordinate 179,125 of NZ_JBIAUQ010000015.1, read as the reverse complement.
CGAGCACATGCCCCACGAGGGTGCGGCCACAGATCTCATGCAGGACCTTGGGTGTGGCCGACTTCATACGGGTGCCCTCACCCGCTGCGAGAACGACGACGGCTGCCGGGCGAATGGCGCTCACGGGATGCCCTTCGGCTGTGGAGGGGGTGGGGTGACATCCGCAGGATACCGGGGCGTTTCGTGGGGGACATGGGAGCGGGCCCTGACAGTGCGGTCAGGGCCCGAACAGAGTGTGGCTCCCCCGCCAGGACTCGAACCCGGACAGATGGCACCAAAAGCCACAGTGCTGCCAATTACACCACGGGGGAACAAGTTCGACTAAACCGGACATTTAGTCAGGTCGCCGAGTGGCGGCTCCTACTATGCCGTACCAGGCGCCCTCCATGCGACGGTACAGATCGGCGCCCTGTCGGACGGTGATGCCGGCCCAGCGCATACCGTCCGGGCGGAATGTGATCTTCCGGGCTCGAACGGTGGGCGATTCAGCAGTTCGAGGGATATCGGGCGGTTTCGTGGTCGATCGGTCACTCAAGGTGGTGTAGGCCAGTCGTCGAAATGCGCCGGAAAACCTCGCACCGCCGAACGTAGGCTGGAGGCATGACCACGACGGGGGAAGACACCACCGCGGCTCAGACGGGGCCGTGGTGGTGGGCACGGTGGCGTAGTGCGGTGCTGGACGTGGGCCTCGCGTCGGCGTCCGCGGTGGAATGTGCGTTCGAGGGGATCCGGTTCGCGCAGGACGCGGGGATCCCGACGGCCGCGGGGATCGTGTTCGGCGTACTCGCGGGCTCCGTGCTGGTCGTCCGGCGCAAGTGGCCGATCGCCGTCGTGCTCGTGAGCATCGCCATCACGCCCGCCCAGATGGGCTATCTGATGGGCATCGTCGGCCTGTACACGCTCGCCGCGTCCGAGCTGCCGCGCCGCATCATCGGCTCGCTGGCGGGGATGTCACTGGTCGGGATGCTGATCGTGATGTTCGTGCGGGTGCGGCAGGACATGGCGCACGGCGAACTGGACCTGGGCGACTGGTTCGTGCCCTTCGCGTCGATCACGACCGCGATCGGGATGACCGCCCCGCCCCTGCTGCTCGGCCTGTACGTGGGGGCCCGGCGCCGGCTCATGGAGAGCCTGCGGGAGCGGGCCGACGACCTGGAGCGGGAGCTTCAGCTGCTCGCCGAGCGGGCCGAGGAGCGGGCGGAGTGGGCGCGGGGCGAGGAGCGGACCCGTATCGCCCGGGAGATGCACGACGTCGTGGCGCACCGGGTGAGTCTGATGGTGGTGCACGCGGCCGCGTTGCAGGCGGTGGCCCGGAAGGATCCCGAGAAGGCCGTGAAGAACGCGGCGCTGGTGGGGGACATGGGGCGGCAGGCGCTGACCGAGTTGCGGGAGATGCTCGGGGTGCTGCGCAGTGGGGACGGTTCCGGGCGGCAGGAGCGGGCGGCGGTTCCGCTCGTCGCGGTGGGGGTGGCGGCGGCCGCGGCGGCCTCGCGGGTGGTGGACGAGGCGGACGGGCCCTGTCTGGACGATCTGGAGGCGCTGATCGGGCAGTCCGCGGAGGCGGGGATGGCCGTGGATCTGTCGGTGGAGGGTGAGGTGCGCTCGTATGCGGCGCAGATCGAGCAGACGGCGTTCCGGGTGGTGCAGGAGGCGTTGACGAACGTCCACAAGCACGCGGCGGGCGCCAAGACGCATGTACGGCTGGCGCACCGGGTGTCGGAGATCGCGATGCAGGTGGAGAACGAACCGCCGCCGGAGGTGTCGGCGCTGGCGTCGGCCCGGTTGCCGTCGGGGGGCAACGGTCTGGTGGGGATGAAGGAGCGGGTCTCCGCGCTGGGCGGGGTGTTCGTGTCGGGGCCGACGGAGGCGGGGGGTTTCCGGGTGTCGGCGGTGATTCCGGCGGCGTAGGGCGCGGCGGTCAGCCCGCGGTGAGGCGGGCCGGTGCGATGCCGGAGACGAGGCCGGCGAGGGCCTGGTCGATGTCGGGGCCGAGGTACCAGTCGCCGGTGTGGTCGAGGGCGTAGACGCGGCCCTCGGTGTCGATGCAGAGGATGGCCCCGGTGTCGGTCTCGGCGCCGAGGGGGCAGACCTCGGTGTCGAGGGCGCGGCCGAGGTCGGCGAGGGTGCGGGCCATGTGGAGGCCGTGCAGGGGGTCGAGGTGGAGGTGGGCGGGGGCGACCTGGCGGCCGGGGCCGGTGGGGGTCAGGTGCAGTCCGCCGAACTCGGCCCAGGCCTCGACGGCGGCGGGGAACACGGCGTGCCGGTGTCCGGCGGGTGAGGTGTGTTCGCGCAGGGTGTCGGCCCAGATCTCGGCCTGTTTTATGTCCCAGCGTCCGGGCTGCCAGCCGGCGGCGCGCAGGGCGGCGTCGACGGGGACGGGAAAGCGGGTGGTGCCGGTGCGGTCGGGGTGCATCTGCCCTTCGCGTTCGTCGAGGTCATGGGTGGGCGCCGGAGTGCGTGGGGCGCCGTCGTGCGGGTCGTACGACAGGGGGTGGGGGGTGTCAGCCGCCGTTCGCCGTCGGGTCGACGATGCGTACGCCGAAGTGGGCGCTCAGGGCGGTGCAGGCGCGGCAGGGGGCGGCGAAGCTGCCGTGCAGCGGGTCGCCGTCCTCGCGGATGCGGCGGGCGGTGAGTTTGGCCTGCTTGAGGGCGCGGCGGGCCTCGCCGTTGGTCATCGGCTTGCGGGCGGCGCGCTTGCTGCGGGCGGCGTCGGCGGCGGCGATGTGCCGGGATATGAGCATGGTCTCGGCGCAGCGGCCGGTGAAGCGGTCGCGCCGGTCGCTGGGGAGGGTGTCGAGGAAGTCCTGGACGAGCGGGTGCAGCGGTGGGGCCTGGTCGCCGCGGGCGGCGGTGGAGGTGAGGGTGGCGCCGCGGACGGAGAGGGCGGCGGCGACGGTGGGCAGTATGCCGTCGCGGCGGTGGCGGAGGGCGGGCGCGTGGGGTCTTTCGGCGCTGCTCCAGCCGATGCGGGGATCGCCGCCCAGACCGGTGTGCGGGCCGGTGTGAGGGCCGGTGTCCGTGCCGGTCGTCCTGCCCGTGTGCGGCCCTGGGTGCGGTCCCGTCTGCGTCGTGTTCATGATCGTCATCCCCTCCCGAGCATCCCCCGGACGTCACAGACTGCCAAATGGCGTGGCTGGTGCGGAAGCTGGGGCGGTGCGACACGCCCGCGTTCGGGCGGGCTGTCACGGCGGGGTGACGGCTGGTCACGGAAGCGGAGGGGGGCTGGCCGGTGCCCGGTGACCGGTGTCGTCGTACCGCATAGGCTGTCGGCACCGCGATCCAAGTGGTCGCCGCGATGCGCGCGGTTGACGCGTGGAGACGGACGAGACAGTCGATACGGCGCGTGGCGGCCCTGCATTGCCGAAGGGGTCGCCGCGGGTCGTACCAGAGCGCCGCAGGGGGCTTTCGCCATGACGACAGGTCGGCTCGGGCAACAAGCCGCGCCGCCGAACGCGGCCTACGCCGGGCAGGTCGTGCATTTCCCGGATCCGGTCCGGGCCGCGCGTCATCCCAGAGGGGTGCGGGTGGACGAGCATGGCTATCCCGACTTCTCGCCCTACGCGCGTGCCGCCGCGGAGATCGCCGAGCCGCCGGAGGGTTTCGGGGTCGACGAGCTGCGGCTGACGGACTATGTGTCGGCGAACGCGGCGCTCGCGGCGACCGGTCACGCGTTGTGGGACACGGTGCCCGCGGTGGCGACACCGCACGGCTGGACGTGGCATCACGTGGTGAACTCGCGGCGGCTGGAGCTGATCCCGGTCGAGGTGAAGGCGCTGCTGCGGCATCACGGCGGGATCGCGACGACCCGTGTCGACCAGAACAAGCGGGGGACGCGGCCGTTGCAGGAGACGCGTCCGGCGCACTTCGGGCTGCCGAAGTCGGCGGTGGCGGTGACGGAGTCGCAGGTGCAGGGGGTCGAGGAGGACCTCGGCTACCGGCTGCCGGGCGCCTACCGGTCCTTCCTGAAGGCGGCGGGCGGATCGGCGCCGGTGGGGGCCGCGCTGGACGCGGAGTTGGGCCTCCTTGTGGACCAGCCGTTCTTCACGGTGCGGGACGAGGCGGCGGTCAACGACCTCGTGTACGTCAACAAGTGCCTGCGGGACCATCTGACGAAGGACTACCTCGGTGTCGGGTTCGTCCAGGGCGGTCTGCTGGCGGTGAAGGTGAAGGGCGAGGGGATCGGTTCGGTCTGGTTCTGCGCCTACGACGACGCGCGCGACGTCGATCCCTCGGTGCCGCCGGCGGAGCGGGTGCGGCGGCTGTTGCTGCCGTGCGGTGAGGACTTCGACGTGTTCCTGTCCCGACTGGCCGGTAATCCGCCGGAGTTGGAGACGGTGGCGAACCTGATGGTGGACGGCGGTTTCGCGCGGTCCGTGCCGGTGGCTGGGGAGTGAGCTGACCGATGGTGACGTTCGCGCAGGCGCAGGAGCGCGCGGAGGAGTGGATCAACGGGGACGTTCCGGCGTACCAGCACCGTGAGGTGCGGGTGCGGGAGTTCGACCTCGGGTTCGTGGTGTGGGCCGAGGACCGTGCGGACGGTCCGCGGTCGGACGGGGGCGCCCAGCGGCTGGTCATCGCCCGGGACAGCGGGGAGGCCACGCTGTGGCCCTCGTTGCCGGTGGGTGAGGTGATCCGCCGCTTCGAGGAGGAGTACGGGCGGGGGGAGGACGGGGGTGGTGACGCGGGGGGTTCGCCGACCGCGTCCCGGGTCGATCTGAACCAGACGTCGTTCCTGCTGACGCCGCCGGAGTGGTTGCAGGACGCGGCGGACAAGTTGGGGATCGGGGGCGACGGGGGCGCCGCCGGTGGGGCGGGGGGTGCCGGGTCCGGGTCCGGGTCCGAGTCCGGTGCGGATTCGGGTACGGCGTCGGGGGTGCCTGCGGGGGCGCGGCCTTGGACGGGGACCGACACCAACGGGGGTGAGGACCTCTCCGTCGCGTTGCCGGACACGGTGTTCTCGGCGCCGGTGAGCGAGGGGGACGAGGGGACGGAGGAGGGGGCCTCGTCGGCTTCCTCGGTTTTTTCGGCTTCCTCGGTCTCGGAGATCGTGGAGGTGTCGGAGGACGCGGAGGACTCGGAGGGCCCGGAGGTCTTGGACTCCAGGACCGCGCGGATTTCGGGGGGCGGGAGGGGGTCTGAGGCTCCTGGGGTGCCTGATGCTCCCAGGCCCGCGCCGAGTGCCGGGGACATCGCCGATGTGGCCACCAGCAAGCTCGCGCCTCCGTCGCGGGGGCCGGCCGGCGGATCGACTCCGCCGCCTCCCCCGGGGGCGCCCGGTACGCCGGGGGGCGGGTATGTGCCCACCCAGTTCGTGTCGGCGCCGGGCGTCGAGGGGCCCTCGGGTTCCGGGGCGGCACAGTCTCCGGGGCCGCCGTCGGCTCCCGGTGCTCCCACTCCGCCTCCGCCTCCGCCGGGTGCTCCGGGTGCGTCGGGAGGACCTGGTGGTTCAGGGTTCCCGGGTGCCGTCGGGGGGCCGGGTGGGGCTGGTTCGCCGCAGTCGCCCGGGGCTTCGGGTGCGCCGGGTGCCGGTGCTACGCCGCAGTCTCCCGGCGGTCAGGGTGCGTCACCGTTCCCGGGCGCTCCCACTCCGCCCCCGCCGGGTGCTCCGGGCGGGCCTGGTGGTCCGGGGTTCGCGGGCGCCGGTGGTGTGCCGCAGTCTCCTGGCGGCCCGGGTGGGTCCCACTTCCCGGGTGCGCCGGGAGGGGCTGGTGCTTCTGGGAACCCGGGTGCCCCTGGGGGGCCGGGCGGATCCGGCGTTCCGCAGTCACCTGGTGCTCCGGGGGCTCAGGGTGGGTCTGGCGCTCCGCATCCGCCCGGTGCTCCCGGTGTGCCAGGGACCGGTGGTGCGCCGCAGTCTCCTGGCGGACACGGTGCTCCGCATTTCCCGGGTGCTCCGGGGATGCCAGGAGTTGCCGGCACGCCTCAGCCTTCTGACGGCCGGGGTGCTCCGCAGTTTCCGGACGCGCCGGGCACCCCTGGTGCGTCCGGCGCTCCCCAGCCCGCCGGTGCCCCCGGGGCACCGCAGCCTCCCGGGGTGCCCGGAATCCCCCGGACCGCGCCCGGAGCCGTGCATCACGCGGAAACCGTGTTGTCGTCGCCCCCGGTGGGCGGCCCCGGCATGCCTCCGCCGCCGCAAGCTCCCGGCACTCCCGGCGCACCGAACACCTCAGGCTCTCCTGGTGCCCCTGGTGCCCCTGGTGCCCCGGGCTTTTCCGGGGTCACCGGCGCCCCCGCTGCTCCTGGCGCCGCCCCGGGCGCTCCGCAGCCGATGCCGCCCGGCGCGACGCCGCCCCCGCCTCCGGGCGCCGTACCGTTCCCGGGCCCGGTACCACCGCCCGGACAGCCGGCGCCGGGGCACCCCGCGCCGGGCCAGACCGCATCCGGGCACCCCGCCCACCCCCCGGCCTACGGCTACCCCCAGCAGTCGCAGCCCACCGTCGGCCCCGGGTATCAGGCAGTCCTCCGGTACCGCGCGCAGGACGGGTCGGAGCAGCAGTTGATCCGGCGATCGGCGCCGGGGACCCCGCACCCGGAGTGGCAGATCTTCCACGAGCTGCGCGGCATGAACGTGCCGCCGGACCAGGTGCTGGAGCTGCACACCGAGTTGGAGTCCTGCGAGCTGCCGGGGGCGTACTGCGCGCGGATGATCCGGGAACAGTGGCCGCAGGCGCGGATCGCGAGCATCGCGCCGTACGGCACGGATCACGCGAGCCGACAGCAGGGCATGCAGCAACTGCTCGCGCACCAGGGCGAGTTGCACCAGGTGGCCGACGGCCCGGCGCGCCCGGCGCCAGTGCGCGCCCCCTTGCCGCCGGTCCAGGCCGCGCCGCCGATCCCGCCGGAGGGCGTGGCGCAGGAGCTGGCCGGGGCTTTCGGTCCCGGGATCTTCCGGTTCGAGCAGGTCGCGGTGGACCGGCAGGGCGTGCCGCCGGTCGTCGCGCACTCGCTGGTCGTGGCGGGGCTGCCGTTGGACATGGGCCCGTTCTTCTGGGCGCAGGCCCAGCCGGGGCGCCCGGTGCCGACGCTGGCGGAACTGGCTGTGGAGCGCGGTGTGCAGCCGGCCTCCGACGCGGGCTCGTACCTCGTCATGGGCAGCGACTTCGGCAAGGCGATCTGTGTGCAGTACGGCACGGCGAACATCGTCGCCGTACCCGTGGAGGCCGGGCCGGGCGGTGCGCCCGTACCGCCGCAGTTCGTGAACACGGGCCTGCCCGAGTTCCAGCGCTGTCTGGCCCTGCTCGGCCGGATGTGGCGGCTCCGCTTCGGCCTGAACCAGGAGCAGGCGGGCCGCTGGACCGTCGACTTCCAGGCCCAGCTCGCCTCGCTCGACCCGGCGGCGCTGGGTTCGCCGGAGAGCTGGTGGTCGGTGCTGCTGGAGCAGATGTGGGACGGGCTGCTGTGACGCCCCGCCGCCGCTGAGCGGCGCGCGTACGTGAAGGGTCGGACCCGGTCACACAGGACCGGGTCCGGCCCTTCGTCGCGTACCCCCACTGAAGTGACGCTCCATGGCGACCCGCGACGACCGTGACCTGTGCGCGGAGTGTCGCGTTATGAACATTTCCGTCCGATACATCAAGATGTGCGCGAAATCATCATTTCGCGTCCTTTTGTGTAGTTTTGGCGGAGAGGGGTTCCAGGATGAGCAGCGCACCGGTGTCGCCCCAGGGGTTCGTGGCCGTACGGGGGCGCGGCTACCGCCCCGAACAGGTCGACGCGTACGCCGCCGCCCTCTCGCGGGACCGGGACTCCGCCTGGGAACGGGCCGCCCGGCTCACCGTGCTCGCCAAGGAGATGGAAGCCGAGGCGGTGCACCTGCGGGAGGTCGTGGCGGCGCTGGCCCCGCAGGCGTACGAGAGTCTCGGCGAGGGTGCGCGGCGGCTGTTCGAGCTGGCCCAGGAGGAGGCCGCGGCCGTTCGGGAGGGGGCGCGGGAGGAGGCGCGTCGCCTCGCGGACGAAGCGCGGGCGCACGCCGACGGCGTACGGGATGCCGCGCAGGCGCACGCCGACACCCTGCGCGCCGACGCGGACGAACGGGCCCGTCAACTGCTGCTGGCCGCGCGCGCCGAGGCCGATGAGATCCGCGTCACCGCCCGGCGTGAGCTGAAAGAGGGGCGCGGGGAGGCGCTCGCCGCGCTGCGTGACGTACGCCAGCGCACGATCGCGATGCTCGCCGAGCAGGCCAGGGAGCACGCGGAACGGTGGGCCGGGGTCGAGCGGGCCGACGAGAAGCGGGCGGCCGAGGCGGACGCCCGGTGCGCCGAACGGATCGCGCGCGCGGAGGCGGCACTGTCGGAGGCCGAGCGCGGGTTCGCGGAGGCGGAGGCGTCGGTGGGCCGGCGCGAGGAGGACGCACGCGCGCGTGCGGCGGAGATCCTCGCGCAGGCCCGGATGCGGGAGGAGCGGATCGCCCGGGAGACGGAACGGGTGCTGCGGGAACACGGAGAGCGCTGGGACGAGGTCCAGGCGCAGATGGCCCACGTACGCAGCAGCCTGACGGCGCTTACGGGGCGGGCGGCGCCGTTGGAGTGACAGGGGTGTGCCCGGGGTGGGTTCTGGGGGCCCTTCAAGGAGCGTGAGTGCACCCACCCAGGGGCGCGGGGAACTGCGCGAGCAGCCCCCACAGGCCCGCACCCGACACACGGCCCCCACAGGCCCGCACCCGACACACACGACCCCGGCCCTCACCCCCTTCGTACCGCCCCCGCCAGAATCCACCCCTCCACCGCCTCGTACTGCCGCCGCTGCTCCTCCGCCTTCCGCCGCCCGGAGACCACGCTCCCCAGCCACCCGAACAGGAACCCCGCCGGTACCGAGACCACCGCCGTGGTCGTGAACGGGAACCAGCTGAAGTCGGCCTCGGGGAACGCGGACACAGGGGATCCGGAGACGAGGTTCGTGCCCGGCATCAGCACCAGCACGGTCAGCGTGCCGCCGATCAACGTGCACAGCAGCCCCGTTCGCGTATAGCGCCGCCAGAAGAGGGTGTAGACGAGCGCGGGGGCCAGCGCGGACGCGCCGACGCAGAAGGACAGGATCACCAGCGGCTGGAGACTGCGGTGCTGGATCAGCGTCGCGAGGAAGATCGTGGGGACGCCGACCGCCAGCGCGGACACCCGGGCCAGCAGGATCTCGCGGTGCGCCGGCATCGACCGTGCCCTCGCCGCGAACACGTCGTGGGCCAGGGAGTTGGCGCAGGCGAGGATCATGCCGGAGACGGAGGCGAGCAGGGTGAGGAAGAGCGCCGTGGTGACCGTGGTGAACAGGAAGGTCTCCCCGGCCGACACCTCGGGCCCGAACGCCGCCCGGGAGCCCAGCAGATACGCCGTGTTGCCCTGCGGGTCGGCCCCGGCGATCACCGTCCGCCCGATCATCGCCGTCGCCCCCACCCCGACGACCGTGATGACCAGGACGAACACGGCCACCGACGACACCGCCCAGGACATCGAGCGGCGTACCTGACGGGCGCTGGAGGCGGTGTACATGCGCATGGTGACGTGCGGCAGACACGCCCCGCCGATGACGACCGCGAGTTGCGCGGTGATCATGTCGACGCGCGGATACGGTCCGGCCGCGAACTCCAGCCCGGGTTGCAGGAAGCCGGACCCCACCCCGCTCTGCGCGGCCGCCGTGTCGAACAGGGTGGCGGGGTTCCAGTCGAACCGGTTCATGACCAGTACGGCGACCACGGCGCCCGAGCCGAGGAGCATGACCATCTTCAGGATCTGGATGAGGGCGGTGCCCTTCATGCCGCCGATGGCCGCGTAGCTGATCATCAGGATGCCGAGGCCGATGATGAAGCCCGTCTTCAGCGAGTCGCCGGAGAACCCCAGGATGAACGCCAGGAGTTGGCCGGCGCCGGCGAGCTGCACCAGCATCAGCGGCATCAACGCGGCGAGGGTGACCAGGCAGGCGGCGATGCGCACCCCGCGGCCCGGCATCCGGCGTGCGAGTGCGTCGCCCATGGTGAACCGGCCCGCGTTGCGCAGGGGTTCGGCCAGCAGGAACATCAGCAGCATCAGGGACAGGGCCGTGCTGAGCGCGAGGACGATGCCGTCGTAGCCGTACAGGGCGATGACCCCGCCGGTGCCGAGGACGGTCGCGGCGGAGATGTAGTCGCCCGCGATGGCGAGGCCGTTGCGCATGGCCGACAGGGAGCTGTAGCCGGTGTAGAACTCGTCGAGGTCGTCGCCGTCCGGGCCGGTCATCACGCACAGCAGGAGGGTGACGGTGGCGACGGCGGAGAACGCCACCAGGCTCATCGCCTGCGCGGAGTCGCTGAAGCCGGTCATCGCGCCCCCGCCCCACGCCTGGCGTCCACCTCGGACTGCTTGCGGATGCGGTCCGCGAGCGGGTCGACGTAACGGCGCGCGGTGTGCTCGTACACGGCGATCGCCAGCCAGGTGACGGGCAGTTGGAGCAGGGCGAGGAGCAGTCCTGTGGGCAGTCCGTCGGTGACGCTGCTCGCCATGAAGGACGGCGCGTACGCGGACAGGACGAGGAAGAGCGTGAAGTAGCCGAGGGCGGTGAGCGTGGCGGTGCGCCGCTGCCAGCGGTAGGCGCTGCGCAGGATCCGCAGGTCGCTGTGGTGACCGAGCGGGGAGCGGTCGAAGGCGCGGTGCGGGGCCGGTTCGGGCGGCGGGGCGGGGGGCTGCCAGGGGTAGGTGGGGTGCGGCTGTGACGGGTTGTAGGACATCCCGTTGCTCCTTGCGTGGCTCGGGCCCGACGCGGCGGACCGCAGGGAGTTGGGGGGTGGGCGGGGGAGCGGAGCCCCGCACGTTACTCGTCGGTTCGGAGTTGTACAGCCCTTTTGACAAACTGATCGGTCGGTATGCGCTTACTTCTCTGACCTGCGGTGTTACCCCCGTTAACTCAGACTTTTGATCGCGCCGGAGCGTGCTCGGACCCTCACTTCGGGTGCATGAAGCGCCAGTCGTTCACCGCTCCTCGAGGACCGGGAAGCGGCGCGGCGCCAGGAACAGCAGCACCGCGAACGCCAGTGCCGCCGCGCAGCCCGCGCCCACGTACACCGCGTGCACCGCGTCCGCGATGGCCGCGCGGGTCGTCTCCGGGGCCGTACCCGCGTCCAACGCGCGCGTGACGGAGTCGAGGTCGCTCGCGCCGCCCAGGCGGCTCGCCAGCACGCCGTTGGCCACCGCGCCGAAGACCGCCGCGCCCACCGTCTGGCCGGTCTGGCGGCAGAAGAGGACGGAGGCCGTGGTCGTGCCGCGTTCGGCCCAGCCGACCGTCGACTGGACCCCCACGATCAGGGGGAGTTGGAACAGGCCCAGCGCGGCGCCCAGGAGCAGCATCACCAGGGTCGGCTGCCAGGCCGCCCCCGGGTAGGGGAGGAAGGGGAACGCGAAGAGGATCAGGGCCGCCGTACCGATGCCCAGCATCGCCGTGTTGCGGAAACCGATGCGCCGGTACACGTGCTGGCTCAGCGCCGCCGACACCGGCCAGCTCAGCGTCCATACGGACAGCACGAATCCGGCGGCGACCGGGGCGAGACCGAGCACCGACTGGGCGTACGTCGGCAGGAAGACCGTAGGGGCGACCATGAGCAGGCCCAGGGCGCCGAGCGCCAGGTTCACCGCGGCGATGGTGCGGCGCCGCCACACCCAGCCGGGGATGATCGGTTCGGCCGCCCGGCGCTCGATCAGGACCACGGCGGCCGCCAGGGCAAGACCCGTGCCGAACAGGGCCAGTGACGGCCACGACAGCCACGCCCACGCCACCCCGCCCTGGACGAGCGCCGTCAGCAGCACGCCCCCGCAGGCGAACACCGCGAGCGCGCCCGCCCAGTCGACACGCGCACGCGTGGAGCGCGCTTCCCGGACCGGCTCGTGCAGGTACCGGACGATCAGCCACAGGGCCACCGCGCCGATGGGCAGGTTGACGAGGAAGATCCACCGCCAGTCCGCGTAGGCGGCGAGCACCCCGCCGATCCCGGGCCCCGCGACCGCCGCCACCGCCCACACCGTGGACAGCTTGGCCTGGATCTTCGGGCGCTCCTCCAGCGGGTACAGGTCGGCGGCGAGCGTCTGGACCGTGCCCTGAAGGGCCCCGCCGCCCAGGCCCTGCACGATCCGGAACGCGATCAGCGCCCCCATGTTCCAGGCCACCGCGCACAGCAGCGAGCCGAGCAGGAACACCGCCGAGCCCGCGATCAGCACCGGCTTGCGCCCGAAGGTGTCGGACAGCTTGCCGTACACCGGCAGCGTCACGGTCACGGCCAGCAGATAGCCGGAGAACAGCCAGGAGAAGACGGAGAAGCCGCCCAGGTCGCCGACGATCTGCGGGACCGCCGTGGAGACGATGGTGGCGTCCAGGGCCGCGAGCGCCATCGCGAGCATCAGGGCCGCTACGACCGCCCCGCGCCGGTTCGTGGAGACGTGCGCCGCGGTCCCACGTATCGACGGCTTCGTGTCGTCCACGCGGATTCCTTCCCCCTGCACCTATCTGCCGGCGACCACTCTCCCACTTGCCCCTCACGCGGCGGCAGGGTGCAGTCTCGCCGGGGCGGGGGTGGAGCCGACCCCTAGATCGTCTCCACCTGTCGGTGGACTGCCCCTAGGGGTACCTCCGCACTACGGCTGGGGGAGGGTTCGTACCGCCGGAGGAGGAGAAGGCCCGGGGGGCGTCCTTAACCTGGCTTTACGCCGCTGGGGAGCGGTGGGGGAGGGGCGACCGGATGGGCGGGGGTGGGGTTTTCCCCCGCAGAAGAGGGTGCTGAGCACCAGCGCGCCGGACCGTCCCGCGGCACCAGACTGAACGCCGTACCGAGCACCGAGCACCAGCACCTATCGAACGCCGGGCGGTTCCGGCGGCTCATTGGCTGACCGATATAGGAGACATACCGTGACATCGGCTGTAACCATCACCAGGCACGGGGGCACTGGAGGGCGTACGGCCGTTGCCGCGCGGGCGCGGCAGGTCGTCAAGGCGTACGGGTCGGGCGAGACCCGCGTCGTCGCCCTGGACCATGTGGACGTGGACATCGCTCGCGGACAGTTCACCGCGATCATGGGCCCCTCGGGGTCCGGCAAGTCCACCCTCATGCACTGCCTCGCCGGACTCGACACCGTGACGAGCGGTCAGATCTACCTGGACGACACCGAGATCACCGGCCTGAAGGACAAGAAGCTCACACAGCTGCGCCGGGACCGGGTCGGGTTCATCTTCCAGGCCTTCAACCTGCTCCCGACGCTCAACGCGCTCGAGAACATCACGCTGCCCATGGACATCGCCGGGCGCAAGCCCGACAAGCAGTGGCTCGCGCGCGTGGTGGACACCGTTGGACTTTCGGACCGACTCAGGCACCGGCCCACCCAGCTCTCCGGCGGACAGCAGCAGCGGGTCGCCGTGGCCCGCGCCCTGGCCGCGCGGCCCGAGATCATCTTCGGTGACGAGCCGACCGGAAACCTCGACTCGCGCGCGGGTGCCGAGGTACTGGGCTTCCTGCGCAAGTCGGTCGACGAGCTCGGGCAGACCATCGTGATGGTCACGCACGACCCGGTGGCCGCCTCCTACGCGGACCGCGTGCTGTACCTCGCCGACGGCCGGATCGTCGACGAGATGCACAAGCCGACCGCCGAGGCCGTCCTGGACCGCATGCTGTGCTTTTCTGGGGGACACCCCCAGACCCCCGACTTCGACGCCCGGGGGCGCACGTCATGACCGTCATGAAGACCTCCATGCGCAACTTCTTCGCGCACAAGGGACGCATGGCCCTGTCTGCCGTCGCGGTCCTGCTGTCGGTCGCCTTCGTCTGCGGCACGCTGGTGTTCACGGACACGATGAACACCACCTTCGACAAGCTCTTCGCGGCCACGTCCTCGGACGTGACGGTGAGCGCCAAGGGCGCCTCCGACAGCGGCGAGACCACCTCCGACAACGGCAAGCCGCCGGTCATGCCGGCCTCCGTGCTGACCAAGGTGCGCGAGGCGCAGGGCGTGAAGACGGCGGAGGGGACCGTCTTCTCGACCTCGGTGACCGTGGTGGACGCCGACAAGGACAGCCTCTCGCCGTCCGGCGGCGGCCCCACCATCGTCGGCAGCTGGAACGGCAACGACGCCCGCACCATGAAGATCACCTCCGGTACGGCGCCCAAGAGCTCCGACCAGGTCATGGTCGACAAGGACACCGTCGACAAGCACCACCTGAGGCTCGGTGACGAGATCGGCGTGATCAGCGCGGTCGGCACCCACAAGGCGAGGATCTCCGGCGTCGCCGAGTTCCAGGTCACCAACCCCGGCGCCGCGATCTTCTACCTGGACACCAAGACCGCCCAGGAGACCCTCGTCGGCGAGCCGAACGTGTTCACGAACGTCAACGTCACAGCCGCGTCCGGGGTCACCGACGCCCAGCTGAAGAAGAACGTCGCCGCCGAACTGGGCGGCACCTACAAGGTGCAGACGGCCAAGGAGACCGCCGACGCCAACCAGAAGGACGTCGAGGGCTTCATGAACGTCATGAAGTACGCGATGCTCGGCTTCGCCGGGATCGCCTTCCTCGTCGGCATCTTCCTGATCATCAACACCTTCTCGATGCTGGTCGCCCAGCGGACCAGGGAGATCGGGCTGATGCGGGCCGTCGGCTCCTCCCGCGGGCAGGTCAACCGCTCCGTACTGGTCGAGGCGCTGCTCCTGGGCGTGTTCGGGTCGGTGCTCGGGGTCGGCGCGGGCGTCGGGCTCGCGATCGGGCTGATGAAGCTCATGGGCTCCATGGGGATGAACCTGTCGACCAGCGATCTGACGGTCGCCTGGACGACCCCGGTGGTCGGCCTGCTCCTCGGCGTGGTCGTCACCGTCCTCGCCGCCTGGCTGCCGGCCCGCCGCGCGGGCAAGGTCTCGCCCATGGCCGCCCTGCGGGACGCGGGCGCCCCCGCCGACGCCAAGGCGGGCCGCGTACGGGCCCTGGTGGGCACGGTCCTGACCGCCGGCGGCGGTTACGCGCTCTACCTGGCCGCCGCGGCCGACAAGGCCAAGGAGGGCTCCGCGTGGCTCGGCCTCGGCGTGGTGCTCTCGCTGATCGGCTTCGTCGTCATCGGACCGCTGCTCGCCGGCGGTGTGGTGCGCGTCCTGGGCGCCGTCGTCCTCAGGGTGTTCGGTCCGGTCGGCCGCCTGGCCGAGCGCAACGCCCTGCGCAACCCGCGCCGTACCGGTGCCACGGGCGCCGCCCTGATGATCGGCCTCGCGCTGGTCGCCTGTCTGTCGGTGGTCGGCTCCTCCATGGTCGCCTCGGCCACGGACCAGCTCGACAAGACGGTCGGCACGGACTTCATCATCCAGTCCGACAGCGGGCAGATGATCACGCCGGCCGCCGTGAAGGCCGTGAAGGACACGCCCGGTCTTGAGCGGGTCACCGAATACAAGATCACCGAGGCCGACTACACGACCCCGGACGGCAAGGTCCTCAAGAACACCGACATCACGGCCGCCGACCCGACGTACGCGACCGACCTGCGGACCAAGACGGTCGCCGGCAAGCTCGCCGACGCCTACAAGCCCGACTCGATGTCCGTGCACGAAAGGTTCGCCAAGGAGCACGGCATCCGCCTCGGCTCGAAGATCAAGGTGGCGTTCGACGACGGGGCCACCGCGAACCTGACGGTGCGGGCCATCACCAGCAGCGACGGGATCATCGACGCGGGCTCCAAGTACATCTCCATCGCCACGCTCGCCACGTACGTGCCGGCCGACAAGATGCCCCTCGACCAGCTGGTCTTCGCCTCGGCGAAGGAGGGCCAGACGGACGCCGCGTACAAGTCCCTGAAGTCGGCACTGCACGACTACCCGCAGTACACCGTGCGCGACCAGAGCGACTACAAGGAAGCCCTCAAGGACCAGATCGGGCAGCTCCTGAACATGATCTACGGCCTGCTGGCCCTCGCGATCATCGTCGCGATCCTGGGTGTCGTGAACACCCTGGCGCTCTCGGTGGTCGAGCGGACCCGGGAGATCGGCCTCATGCGGGCCATCGGCCTCTCGCGGCGCCAGCTGCGGCGCATGATCCGCCTGGAGTCGGTGGTGATCGCCCTCTTCGGCGCGCTGCTGGGGCTCGGGCTGGGCATGGGCTGGGGCGCCACCGCCCAGAAGCTCCTCGCCCTGGAGGGCCTGAAGGTCCTGGAGATCCCCTGGCCGACGATCATCGCGGTCTTCATCGGCTCGGCCTTCGTGGGCCTGTTCGCCGCCCTCGTCCCGGCGTTCCGGGCGGGCCGTATGAACGTCCTGAACGCGATCGCGACCGAGTAGCCACCGCGGACGGGGGACAGGGCCCGGCGCCGAGGAGTCACGGGGGACTTCTCGGCGCCGGGTTCTTCGCTGTCCACGGGCGGGTGCGGGGTGCCCGCGGGTGCTTCGCCGTCCCCAGGGCACTCGTCGGGGAGGCGGGGTTGTCCACAGGCTCCGACGGCCGGGCCGACGCCGTCGTAGGCTGGAGACCCCCCGGCCCTTCGTTGTGTCGGGCCCTTCGCGTTGCCCACCCACCCCCAGACACCCCCCGGACGGAAGCCGCCAGAATGAGCCTGCACGGTCTGCTCGACGCCGTCGTCAAGGACCCCGCCCTCGCGGAAGCGATCACCGCGGCCCAGGACGGCAACCGCATGCACGTCGACCTGGTCGGCCCCCCGGCGGCCCGCCCCTTCGCGATCGCCGCCCTCGCGCGCGAGGCAGGCCGTCCCGTCCTCGCGGTGACGGCCACGGGCCGTGAGGCGGAGGACCTGGCCGCGGCCCTGCGCTCCCTGCTCCCCTCCGAGGGCGTCGTGGAGTACCCGTCCTGGGAAACCCTCCCGCACGAGCGCCTCAGCCCCCGCTCCGACACCGTCGGCCGCCGTCTGGCCGTCCTGCGGCGCTTGTCCCACCCCCGCCCCGACGACCCCGAGACCGGCCCGGTCTCCGTGGTCGTCGCACCCGTGCGGTCCGTGCTCCAGCCGCAGGTCAAGGGCCTCGGCGACCTGGAACCGGTGGCCCTGCGCACCGGCCAGACCGCCGACCTGAACACGATCGTGGAAGCCCTCGCCGCGGCCGCGTACGCGCGCGTGGAGCTCGTCGAGAAGCGCGGCGAGTTCGCCGTCCGAGGAGGCATCCTCGATGTCTTCCCGCCCACCGAGGAACACCCCCTGCGCGTCGAGTTCTGGGGCGACGACGTCGAGGAGATCCGCTACTTCAAGGTCGCCGACCAGCGCTCCCTGGAGGTCGCCGAACACGGCCTGTGGGCCCCGCCCTGCCGCGAACTGCTCCTGACGGACGACGTACGCGCCCGCGCGCGTGCCCTCGCCGAGGAGCACCCGGAGCTCGGTGACCTGCTCGGCCGGATCGCCGAGGGGATCGCCGTGGAGGGCATGGAATCCCTGGCGCCCGTCCTCGTCGACGACATGGAGCTCCTGCTCGACGTCCTGCCCAAGGGCTCCATGGCCGTCGTGTGCGACCCGGAGCGGGTGCGCACGCGCGCGTCCGACCTCGTGGCCACCTCGCAGGAGTTCCTCCAGGCCTCCTGGGCGGCCACCGCGGGCGGCGGCGAGGCGCCCATCGACGTCGGCGCGGCCTCCCTGTGGTCCATCGCCGACGTCCGCGACCGCGCGCGCGAGCTGGACATGATGTGGTGGTCGGTGTCGCCGTTCGCGGCCGACCTCGAACTGGAGGCGGACACCCTCAAGCTCGGCATGCACGCGCCCGAGACCTACCGCGGCGACACCGCCAAGGCGCTCGCCGACACCAAGGGCTGGCTCGCCGACGGCTGGCGCGCGGTCTTCGTGACCGAGGCGCACGGCCCGGCGGCCCGTACGGTCGAGGTGCTGGGCGGCGAGGGCATCGCGGCCCGCCTGGACGCTGAGCTCGCGTCTCTGAGCCCGTCCGTCGTGCATGTGGCGTGCGGTTCCATCGAGTACGGCTTCGTCGACCCGGCGCTCAGACTCGCCGTCCTGACCGAGACCGACCTGACCGGGCAGAAGGCGGCCGGCAAGGACGGCGCCCGGATGCCCGCCCGGCGGCGCAAGACGATCGACCCGCTCACCCTGGAGGCGGGCGACTACATCGTCCACGAACAGCACGGCGTGGGCCGCTACATCGAGATGGTCCAGAGGACCGTGCAGGGCGCCACGCGCGAGTACCTCGTCGTCGAGTACGCACCCGCCAAGCGCGGACAGCCCGGCGACCGGCTCTACATCCCCACCGACCAGCTGGAGCAGATCACCAAGTACGTCGGCGGCGAGGCGCCCACCCTGCACCGGCTCGGCGGCGCCGACTGGACCAAGACCAAGGCGCGCGCGAAGAAGGCCGTCAAGGAGATCGCCGCCGACCTGATCAAGCTGTACAGCGCGCGGATGGCGGCCCCCGGGCACACCTTCGGCCCGGACACCCCCTGGCAGCGCGAACTGGAGGACGCCTTCCCGTACGCGGAGACGCCCGACCAGCTCACCACCATCGCCGAGGTCAAGGAGGACATGGAGAAGTCGGTCCCCATGGACCGCCTGATCTGCGGCGACGTCGGCTACGGCAAGACCGAGATCGCCGTACGGGCCGCCTTCAAGGCCGTCCAGGACGGCAAGCAGGTGGCCGTCCTCGTCCCGACGACGCTGCTGGTGCAGCAGCACTTCGGGACGTTCTCCGAGCGGTACTCCCAGTTCCCGGTGGTCGTGAAGGCGCTCAGCCGCTTCCAGACCGACACCGAGGCGAAGGCCGTCCTGGAGGGGCTGCGCGAGGGCTCGGTGGACGTCGTCATCGGTACCCACCGGCTGTTCTCCTCGGAGACCAAGTTCAAGGACCTCGGCCTGGTCATCGTCGACGAGGAGCAGCGCTTCGGCGTCGAGCACAAGGAGCAGCTGAAGAAGCTCCGCGCCAACGTCGACGTGCTGACCATGTCCGCCACCCCCATCCCGCGCACCCTGGAGATGGCGGTCACCGGCATCCGCGAGATGTCGACGATCACCACGCCCCCGGAGGAGCGCCACCCGGTGCTCACCTTCGTCGGGCCGTACGAGGAGAGGCAGATCGGCGCGGCCATCCGCCGCGAACTGCTGCGCGAGGGCCAGGTCTTCTACATCCACAACCGGGTCGAGTCGATCGACCGGGCGGCCGCCCGCCTGCGCGAGATCGTCCCCGAGGCGCGCATCGCCACCGCGCACGGCCAGATGTCGGAGCAGGCCCTCGAACAGGTCGTCGTCGACTTCTGGGAGAAGAAGTTCGACGTGCTGGTGTCGACCACGATCGTCGAGTCGGGCATCGACATCTCCAACGCGAACACACTGATCGTCGAGCGCGGCGACAACTTCGGCCTCTCCCAGCTGCACCAGCTGCGCGGCCGGGTGGGCCGTGGCCGCGAGCGGGGCTACGCCTACTTCCTGTACCCGCCGGAGAAGCCGCTGACGGAGACGGCTCACGAGCGCCTGGCGACGATCGCCCAGCACACCGAGATGGGCGCGGGCATGTACGTCGCGATGAAGGACCTGGAGATCCGCGGCGCCGGCAACCTCCTGGGCGGAGAGCAGTCCGGGCACATCGCGGGCGTGGGCTTCGACCTGTACGTCCGCATGGTCGGCGAGGCCGTCGCGGACTACCGGGCCTCCCTGGAGGGCGGTGTCGAGGAGGAGCCGCCGCTGGAGGTCAAGATCGAGCTGCCGGTCGACGCGCACGTCCCGCACGACTACGCGCCGGGCGAGCGGCTGCGCCTGCAGGCCTACCGCGCGATCGCCTCGGTGAACACCGAGGAGGACGTCAAGGCCGTACGCGAGGAACTCGTCGACCGCTACGGCAAGTTGCCCGAGCCGGTGGAGAACCTGCTGCTGGTGGCGGGTCTCCGGATGCTGGCGCGCGCGTGTGGCGTCGGCGAGATCGTCCTCCAGGGCACCAACATCCGCTTCGCACCGGTGGAGTTGCGGGAGTCGCAGGAGCTGCGGCTCAAGCGGCTCTACCCGGGCACCGTCATCAAGCAGGCCGCGCACCAGGTGCTGGTGCCGCGCCCCAAGACCGCGAAGGTGGGCGGGAAGCCGCTGGTCGGGCGGGAGTTGCTCGGCTGGGTCGGGGAGTTCCTCACGTCGATCCTGGGGTCGTGAGGACTGGGGACAGAGAACAGGGGACCGGGGACCGGGGACAGAGAACAGGGGATAGGGGACAGAGAACAGGGGCTCGTGACCGAGCGGCCTCGACGGTGTGATCCGCCGTCAGGCCGCCGTTCGCTCGCCTGTACGCCGCCCGCTCCGCCGGGACAGTGAGTTCAGGGCGCACGGAACAACGTGGTCGCGAGGGTGCGGAACACCTCCTCCGGGTCCTGTTGGCCGACCGGGCCGTCCAGGTTGTGGCTGAGGAGCAGCGTGGCGAAGCCGTGGGCGAGGGACCAGGCGGCGACCCCCGCGAGGCGGCTGTCGACGCCGAGGTCGTCGGCGCGCACCGCCGAGACCGAGGTGCGCAGGGCGTCGGTGGCCAGGACGCGGGCCGTGGTGAGTTCGAGGTCGTCGGCACGCAGCAGTTCCGGCGCGAACATCACCTGGAAGTGGGCTGGGTGCTCGCGGGCGAAGCGTACGTAGCGCACGCCCGCGTCCTTGAGGTCCGAGGCGTCGTTGACCGCGGCCGCGAGCAGCGCGAATCCATCGGCGGCGATCGCCGTGAGCAGGCCGGTGCGGTCCCGGAAGTGGTGGGCCGGGGCCGCGTGCGAGACACCGGCGCGGCGGGCCAGGTCGCGCAGGCTCAGCCCGGCGGGGCCGTCCGCGGCGATGACGTCGAGGGCGGCGGTGAGGATCGCGTGGCGGAGATCGCCGTGGTGGTAGGGGCGGTTCGGCCTGTCGGTTTCCGTGGGTGGCATGGTCAGAGGGTACGCCCGATCTAGGCATTGACAAGTTCGGGCTGCCCAGGCAATCTAGTCAGTGTCAAGTTGTGGGGTGGGTTCGAGGGGTTTCACCGACGGCAGGGGGTAGGTCATGTCCGAGCACGACGGCAGGGTCGAGGCCGAGGTCGAGGTCCAGGCCGGCGGGGCGGGCGGCGCTGTGGAGCTGCCCCGCGTGCGCCGGCTCTGGCATCTGCTGGAGCCGCTGCACGCGGTGGTCTACTACGCGCCGGAGGTCTTCGAGGAGGCGGCGGCGCTCGGGTACGACACGAAGGAGCGCTGGCCGAGCTACTTCCCGCTGCGTGCCGCACCGTTGGGGCCGGTGGGCGCCGAGCGGGTGGCGTCCGCTTTCTACAGCTTCAGTCCCCGCATGGTCGCCGAGCACATCGACACCGCGTGGGCGAGGGCCGAGCCGGGCGCGGTGCTGGCAGCCAGGCTGCGGGGGATCGACCGGGCCTACCGCGTGCTGTTCGGCGACCGCGTCGACAGTCCGGAGCTCGCGCAGGCCGCCGCTCTCGCCCGCCGCGCGGCCGAGGCGGTGAACACGGCGGGCCGTCCGCTCGCCGCGGCCAACGCCGAGTCGCCGTGGCCCGAAGCCCCGCACCTCCAGCTGTGGCAGGCGGCGACGATCCTGCGCGAACACCGCGGCGACGGCCACATAGCGGCCTTGCTGGTGTCCGGTCTCGACCCGGTCGAGTCGCTGGTCTCCTTCGCCGCGATCGGCGCCGCGTCCGTGGAGCGTTTCGAGAGCCGGGGCTGGAGCGCCGGGGAATGGCAGTCCGCGCGCGAGCGTCTGACGGCCCGTGGCCTGGTCGACGAGCACGGCGAGGCGACGGACGCCGGCCGCGACCTGCGCCACCGCGTGGAACACCACACCGACCGGCTCGCCGCCGCACCGTGGCAGTCGCTCGGAGCGGCCGGCACGGCCAGGCTCGCGGACCTGCTCGGCGACTTCTGGGTCGCGGTGCTGTCCTCCGGGCTCCTCCCGTCGGAGACGACCCTGGGCATCGGCAAGGTCTGACCGTGGTAGTCAGGACGGATGCCCGGACAACTCCCCCTCGCGGAACAACTGGACGCGTTCCGTTCCACGCTCAGCCGCAACGAGACCCTGACCGAGGTGATGACCAGGACCGCGACACTTGACCTGCCCGGCTGGTACGTGACGGCGGGCTGCCTGTTCCAGACCGTGTGGAACGTGGTCACCGGCAGACCCGCGGCTCAGGGCATCAGGGACTACGACGTCTTCTACTTCGACGACACCGATCTCTCCTGGGAGGCCGAGGACGCCGTGATCAAGAAGGGGCAGGAGGTCTTCGGCGACCTGTCGGCCGAGGTGGAGATCCGCAACGAGGCCCGGGTGCACCTCTGGTACGAGCGGAAGTTCGGAGTGCCCTGCCCGCCGTACGACTCCACCGAGTCCGCCATCGACCGCTTCGCCGCGACCACCTGCTGTCTGGGCGTACGGCTGGAACCCGACGGGCAGTGGCGCGTCTACGCACCTCACGGGCTGTCCGATGTGTTCAACCTCGTGGTCCGCCCCAACCCGGTGCTCGCCCCGAGAGAGGTCTACGAGGCCAAGGCCGCGCGCTGGACGCGGGAATGGCCGGAGCTCAGGGTGCTGCCGTGGCCGGACGGAACACCGGCCTGACTCTTCCGGCACGTGAAGCCGCCCGCGCGAGGCGAAGCTGCGCGGACGGCCTCTCGTTCGGCGCCAGGTGAGGATGAGAGAGGGGCCTGAGCCCTCCGCAGGCCTTGGGGCCTACGGCTGTTCGGGCCTGTCGCGATCCATGCCGAGCGACCCCTCGATCTTCTGCTGTGCGTCGTCGACCTGGCTCTCGTACTTGTTGCCCGTCCGGTCGTTGACCTTCCGTTCCGCCATGTCGGACATGTCCTTGGACTTGTCCTGCATCTGGCGGTTGCTCTTGAACCTGTCGAAGATGCCCATCCAGAGCTCCTTCCGGAGGTGACTCAGCAATGACGATACGACCGATATGTTCGCGATGCCCACTTGGGAGGGGTGTGGTCTGGACCTCCTGAATGCCGCGGTGCGCCCGCTCGCTACGGTGTGCGCGACGTCGTACGAGGGAAGGCGCTCCTTGCGGGGGGCGGACCGGGTTGGAAAAGGGGAGGGACGCACGTGATGCGTCTGAGGGGCGGGGCCGCGGCCGCCGTCGTGCTGGTGTTCGCCGTGGCCGGGTGCAAGGCGGAGACGACCACAGGGTCCGGCGGGCCGCAGGAGACCGGGGCCGCGGGCGGCTCGGGCGCCGCTCTCACCGCGGCCGAGTCGCTCACCGTGAAGGGGCGGGCGCCCAAGACGGGTTATGAGCGGGACAAGTTCGGCACCGCGTGGGCGGACACCGACTCCAACGACTGCGACACCCGCGACGACATACTCAAACGCGACCTGGAGGACGTGAAGTTCACCGGCGGGGACTGCAAGGTGTCCTACGGCGTGCTCGAGTCGGACCCGTACTCCGGCAAGGAGGTCACCTACCGGCGGGGGCGCAGCCAGGTCGACATCGACCACGTGGTCGCGCTCTCCGACGCCTGGCAGAAGGGGGCCAAGTACTGGGACGCGGGCAAGCGGATAGCTCTCGCCAACGATCCCCTCAACCTCCTGGCCGTCGACGCGAGCACCAACCGTTCCAAGGGGGACGGTGACACGGCGACCTGGCTGCCGCCGAACAAGGCGTACCGGTGCACCTACGTGGCCGCTCAGGTCGCCGTGAAGAAGAAGTACGACCTGTGGGTCACGGCCGCCGAGAAGTCCGCCATGGAGAAGGTCCTCTCGGGCTGCCCCGGCCAGAGGCTCCCGGCCGGCGGCAATCCGACGGCGGCCCCGCCGAGGTTCCACGCGGACTGAGCGAGCCCTGGGGCGCGCGGTCCTGGGGTCCTTGGCGGGCGGGAAATGCGCTTTCCGGTGGGCGGTCCCGCGCCTACGGTGATCACATGGAGCTGAGGGTATCGAGTCTCGCCGAGCGCCCCGAGATGCGGGAGCGCGTCCTCGGCATGGCCGACAGCTGGCCGCGGTTCGTGACCGAGGACCTGATGGGCGGCGCACACTACTCACGGATCTCCGGCGAACTCCCCGGGCACGTGCTGTTCGCCGAGGACGAGCGGGGCGAGGTCGTCGCGCACGCCCACAGCGTCCCCTTCGCCCTGCACACCGAGGACCGCGGCGAACTGCCCGCCCGGGGCTGGGACGAGATGCTCGAGTGGGCCTTCAGCGACCTGCGGCGGGGCGTACGGCCCGACACGGTCAGCGCGATCTCCGTCGTCGTCGATCCGCGCCTGCAGGGCCACGGCCTGTCCGCCCGGATGCTCTCGGCGATGTGTGACAACGCCCGCGCCCATGGCTTCAGCGAGGTCGTCGCCCCCGTCCGCCCCAGCGCCAAGCACCTGGAACCGCACACCCCGATCCAGGAGTACGCCTTTCGCGTACGACCCGACGGTCTGCCGTACGACCCCTGGCTGCGCGTCCACGCCCGGGCCGGTGCCGCCGTCCATGCCGTGGCACCGGCCTCCATGACGGTGTCCGGCTCCCTGGAGCAGTGGCGCCGCTGGACCGGTCTGCCCTTCGACACCCGGGGCGACATCGAGGTGCCCGGGGCACTGGTGCCGGTGCGGTGCGAGCCGGAGCGCGGGTACGCGGTGTACGTCGAGCCCAACGTGTGGATGCGGCACGCTCTTTGAGCGTGCCGCACCGGTCCCGGGGGCTCAGCCGCCCAGGTTGTCGAGGTCCAGGATGTCGCCGGCCGGCTTCCGCGTCGGCACCGGTTCGTCGAAGTCGCTGAAGGTGACGGACCCCTGGTCCGCACCGGCCGTGCTGTCGATCCGCAGCAGGTACGGCTTGCCCTCGGTGGCGACGTACAGCGTGTAGCGGTCCTTGCCGTCCTTCTCGTGCAGCGTGATCGCGGGTATCCCGTCGACGGTGGCCGCCTTGCCGCGGCTCGCGTCGGAGGCGGTGTCCTCGGCGCCGTCGAGCACCGAGCCCAGGTCGCAGAAGTCCTCGAACTCCTTGGCGTCCGCACCCGTCGCCTTCGACTTGGTCCACTTGCCGGCCAGCATGGCCACGGCCGCGTCGGCGTCCGCCTTCGACTCGCCCTCGCTCTGCTCGCGCAGAAGCGCCTCGTCGAACTTCATGTACACGAGGTCACCGGTCTTGATCAGGTCGGCCTTGCCCTTGCCGCCCATGCCGATGGTGCCGGCGCACTCGCCCTTCTTGTTCACGAGGACGTCGAGGCTGATGGTGCCGCCGCTCTCGTCGTCGGGGATGTCGCCCTTCACACGCAGCGAGGAGGCGCCGGTCGTGGCCTTCGTGGCCCGGTCGGCTATCTCGCCGCCGGTCAGCCCGGCGAAGGGTTCCTTCTTCGCGGCCGGCTTGCTGGGATCAGCGGACGCGCTGGACGCGCTCGACGTGCTGTCCGCCTTGTCCTGGCCCGGCTGGCAGCCGGTGAGTCCTGCGGTGGCCGCGGCGGCGATGCAGAGAGCGGCAAGTGCGGTACGACGCATGGTGATTCCTTGGTGGGGATGCGGTGAGGTGATGAGGTGCGGGGCGCGCGGTGCGTGGGGCGCGCCGCCGTGGTGAGCGAGCGGCAGCCGAAGGGGGACGGGCCGGTTCAGCCGGTCTTCTTCCAGTCCTTGCAGCCGGTCGTCTTGAAGTAGGCGTCCGAGGCGCTGACCTTGACGACGGCCGTGCCGTTCACGTTGTCGTTCGCGAGGATCGAGTCGAGGCCGTGCTCGGCGTCCTTGGTGCGCTCCCAGTAGCAGGAGTCGTCGGTGTTGCCGGTGGACCTGTAGGTGCCCGGGGCGATGTCGGTGCCGACCGCGAACATGCCGCCGTCGCCGGACATCCGGGAGACGAAGGAGCCCTTCGTCTTCGCGTCGACGGCCTCCCAGTCGTTGCAGTCGCTCGACGTGAAGAGCTTGTCGGTGGGCTTGACGGTCACGTAACTGGTGCCGGTGACGTTGTCGTTGGCCAGCAGCGAGTCCATCTCGCCCGAGGCGTTTTTGGCCCGCTCCCAGTAGCACATGCCGTCGCTGTTGCCGGTGGTGCGATACGTGCCGGGCTTGACGTCCGAACCGACCCGGAAGTCGCCGTCACCCGAGAACGCGGGCTTCTTCTTGGCGACCTCGGCCGTGCGGGTGCCCTTGCCGGTGCTGCGGGGGGTACCGCCGTCCCCGTTGTCCCCGTTGTCCCCGGCGTTCGCCGAGACGGCTCCGATGACGACGACTCCCACGACGGTGCCCAGCGCGATCTTGCCCTTCATGCCCATGACTGTGTCCCCCTCCGACGTGGCGACCCCGGCTTGTCCGGCGGCCACTCGTTCGCTGGGTCAATAAGAGCAGAGCTTGTGAACCGAGTCAACACGGTTCACAGGGCTGTATGTGTACACGGCCGTGAAGGGGTGGATCTTGCGTTCATCGGTATGCTCGGCGTCACCCGCGGAGCGCAGAGCGCAGAGCGCCGACGCGGGACGACGAGGGGAGCGGGCGGGTGCAGGACAACGCGACTGAGGTGACCGCCGCCGGTATCGCACGGCTGGCCGGGGTGGGCCGCGCGGCCGTCAGCAACTGGCGCCGTCGCCATGCCGACTTCCCGAGGCCCGTCGGCGGCACCGAGACCAGCCCGTCCTTCGCGCTCGCCGAGGTCGAGTCCTGGCTGCGCAAGCAGGGGAAACTCGCCGAAGTCCCCCTGCGGGAGCGCGTCTGGCAACAGCTCTCCGGCCACCCCGGCGGACCGGTCACCGCCCTCACCCACGCGGGCTGCGTCCTGCTCCTGATCCACGACCGCCCGCCGGTCTGGCTGGAGGTGAGCGCCGGCTCCGACGAACGCCTCGCGGAGATGCTGCCCGGGGCGCTGCGGGAGGTGTTCACGCCGCGATTCGGTCCGGAGCCGGCCATGAACACCGAGGCCGTGAACGCCGGGTCCGTGAACACCGAGGCCGTGAACGCCGGGTCCGTGAACACCGAGGCCGTGAACGCCGAAGCCGCGAACGCCGAAGCCACGAACGCCGAGGCCGCGAACGCTGCGCCGACTGTGAACACTTCGCCCCCCGCAGGCCCCCACCCCGCCGTTCGCACCCCCACCGCCCCGGAACTCCTCCCCTCCGCCCCCCTCCTGCGCGGTGTCGCCGAACTCGCCGCCGAACTGGGGGCGCGCCAGACCTTCGAGTTCCTGCTCGGCCGGCACCTCGACGCCAACCCGCGCCAGTACACGCTCACCCCAGCCGACCTGGCCGGTCTGATGGCCGACCTCGCCGGACCCGCCCGCACCGTCCTCGACCCGGCCTGCGGCACCGGCGCCCTGCTGCGGGCCGCCGCCACCCGCCCCGACCAGAGGCTCTACGCCCAGGACAGCGCCCCCGAACTCGCCGCGCTCACCACGCTCCGGCTCGCCCTGCACACCTGGTCCAGCGTGCGCGGCGCGGCCGGCGACACCCTGCGCGCCGACGCCCACCCCGGGCTGCACGCCGACGCCGTCCTGTGCCACCCGCCCTTCAACGAGCGCAACTGGGGCCACGACGAACTCGCCTACGACCCCCGCTGGGAGTACGGCTTCCCCGCCCGCACCGAGTCCGAGCTCGCCTGGGTCCAGCACGCGCTCGCCCGCCTCAAGGACGGCGGCGCCGGCGTCCTTCTCATGCCGCCCGCGGCAGCGTCCCGCCGCTCCGGCCGCCGTATCCGCGCCGACCTGCTGCGCCGCGGTGCCCTGCGCGCCGTGATCGCCCTGCCGGTCGGGGCGGCACCGCCGTACAACATCCCGCTGCACCTGTGGGTGCTGCGCCGCCCGGAAAGGGCGCCCGCGCAACCGGAGGTGCTCCTCGTCGACGTCGGGCAGTTCGCCGGCGAGGGGCGTGGCGGGCCGGACTGGCGGGCTGTGCGCGAGGCCGTCCTCGACGCCTGGCAGGCCTTCGGACGGCCCGGCCGCTTCACCGAACGGCCCGGACTGGCCCGCGCGCTGCCCGTCATCGAACTCCTCGACGACGACGTGGACCTCGCCCCCGCCCGCCACCTGCCGCCCGCCACGTCCACCGACGGCGCCGAACAGCTCACGGCCGTGCGCGAGCGGCTCGGCGAGACCCTGCGCCTGACCGCGGACCTCACCCCGCCGCGCGCCGACGCCGCGCGCCCCGCGCGGTGGCCGCTCACCACCATCGGCGAACTCGCGCGCGGGGGAGCCCTGGTGCTGCGCACGGGCGGAAACGGCGGCCACGCACGCGTGCCCGTCCTCACCGACCACGACGTCCTGTCCGGGGCCGACCCCTCAGGGACGCTTCCCGAGAGCGAGGAGGAGGCCGTGCTGACCGAACCGGGCGACGTCGTCGTACCGGTGCTCGGCGGGGGATCGGTCGCGCGCGTGATCGACGAGACGACCCGGGGAGCCGCCCTGGGGCGCAACCTCGTGCTGCTGCGCCCCGATCCGGCGGCGCTCGACGCCTGGTTCCTCGCCGGCTTCCTGCGCGGCACCGCCAACAACCGCCAGGCCAGCAGCTACGCGTCCACCGCGACCCGCCTGGACGTGCGCAGACTCCAGTTGCCCCGGCTCCCGCTCGACGAACAACGACGCTACGGCGAACGCTTCCGCGCGCTGGACGAGTTCGAGCGGGCGCTCAGGCACGCCGGGCGGCTCGGAGAGCAGCTCGTGCGCGGAATGTACGACGGCCTGGCCGGCGGAACCGTCGCGCCGGACTGATCAGGACGACAACGGTTCGGTACAACCCGTGACCAGTTGTCGGTATCGGCCTATACGCTCGAACCCCACATCGAATCCCGGTTCAGGAGCGTTCATGTACGGCCACGGCGCGGCGCCGCCGCCCGCCCGCGACTCGGGCACGGTCATCACCCTGCGCGTGGTGCTCGCCGCCGTCGGTTTCCTCTCGTGCGGCCTGCTCGCCTGCGCGCCCCTGTTCCGGATCGCGTTCCTGCGCGGACGGGCGGTCGACTGGGTGCTGGCCTGGGCGAGCCTGCCCCTGTCCATCGCCTGCTTCGCGGTGGTCGGCTCGCTGCCGGAGAGCGACCCGAGGACCGACGTCGCCATGTCGCTGGTCATGCTCTTCGGCCTGTTCAGCAGCGTGTACTTCCTGGTGATGGACATCCGGGTGCACCAGCAGAGGCGTTTCGTCGGCTACCCGCCGCCCCACGGCCCGACGGTCCACACCGGCTACGGCTATCCGCAGTCGGCACCGACAACGACGCCCATACCGGCACCGACGCCTCAGCCGGGACCGCCGTACACATCGACCCTCCTGCCCCTGCCCCAGCCCCAGCCACTGGCGCGGCCACCGGTTCCTCCGGTCCCCGCCCCCGGCGTCGTCCCGCCCCCGCCACAGCGCCCCGCGCCCGCCCGCATCGAACAGGTGCGCGCCGAACTCGACGAACTCAGCGACTATCTGCGCAAGCACGACGGCGGCCACGGCGGCGACCCCGGCGGCACCCAGGACGGCAACCCCGGCGGCACCCACGACGGCGGCAGGTGACCGTGGCGACAGGACGTGTCGTCGCCGGCCGCTACGAACTGTCCACGCTCATCGGGCAGGGCGGCATGGGCCAGGTGTGGACGGCGTACGACGAGCGCCTCGACCGGCGCGTGGCGGTGAAACTGCTGCGCCCGGACAAGGTCGCCGGGCAGGAGGCGGACGAGCTGCGCCGCCGGTTCGTGCGCGAGTGCCGGGTGACCGCGCAGGTCGACCACCCCGGGCTCGTCACCGTGCACGACGCGGGCAGCGAGGGCGAGGAGCTGTTCCTCGTCATGCAGTACGTCGACGGCGCGGACCTCTCCGACCACCTCGCCGAGCACGACCCGTACCCCTGGCAGTGGGCGGTCGCGGTCGCCGCGCAACTGTGCGCCGTCCTGAGCGCCGTGCACGCCGTGCCGATCGTCCACCGCGACCTCAAGCCGCGCAACGTGATGGTGAAGCAGGACGGCACCGTCACCGTCCTCGACCTCGGTGTCGCCTCCGTCATGGACACCGACACCACCCGCCTCACGCACACCGGCTCGCCGATCGGCTCGCCCGCCTACATGGCCCCCGAACAGGCCATGGGCGGCGCGGTCGGCCCCTACACCGACCTGTACGCGCTCGGCGTACTGCTGCACGAACTCCTCAGCGGAGACGTCCCGTTCGCGGGCTCGACGGCGCTCGGCGTGCTGCACCGGCACCTGTACGAGCCCCCGCTGCCCGTGCGCCGCAGCCGCCCCGAGGTCCCCGAAGCCCTCGAAGCGCTCGTCCTGCGGCTGCTCGCCAAGGACCCGCAGCACCGCCCGGCCTCCGCCCAGGACGTGTACGAGGACCTGGCGCTGCTCCTGCCCGCGCGCGGGACGCCCAGCGGAGCACCCCTCGACCCGACCCGCCCCTTCCTGCGCCCGCACGCCCCCTGGCCGGACCGGGCGCGCACCCCCGCGCCCCAGCCCGCCCCGGTCACGCCGGTCCCCGAGAAGGCCGAGAAACCGGACGTCGCCCGTGCGGTCGACGAGGTCAAGCGACTGCTCGGCGAGGGCCGCATCACCCAGGCCGTCGACATCCTCGGCGCCATCCTGCCCACGGCCGCCGAACAGCACGGCGCGAACTCCCCGGTCGTACGCACCCTGCGCAAGCAGTACGCCGCCACCCTCATGGACGACGGCCAGTACCGGCGCGCCCTGCCCGAACTGCGCCGCCTGGCCGACGAACGCGCCGCCGAGGCAGGCCACGCCGACCCGCAGTCCCTGCGCTTCCGCTACGAGGCCGCCCAGTGCCTGGAACAACTCGGCGAACCCGCGGCGGCCCTGGCCGAATACCGCTCCCTGCTGCCGTACTACGAGAACCAGTACGTGGCCGGCGACCCCCAGCTCGCCCACGACGTCCGCCGCCGCATCGGCCACCTGCTGCTCGCCCTCGGCGACCGCCCCGCCGCCCACGAGACCCTCGCGCGGCTGCTGCACGACGTGGAGCGGCTCCATGGACCGGGCCACCCGCTCGCGGCGGAGGTCCGCCGCACGCTCCAGTGGCTCGGACAGGTCCGCGGTTAGCAGGCACCACCGCCTGGCCTTACGCTTCGTTCCCGTCAAGCAAGCCATGTACAGCACAACCAACAGCACAACAGGGGTGGGGTCGTCCGTGTCGTCCAAGTCCAGTCATCGTCAGTCGAAGAAGCGCAGATACATCACCTGGGGCGTCGCCGGGGCCGCCGTGGTCGCCGGCGCGGGCCTCGCCGCACAGAGCTCGATGGCCGCGACCACCTGGCCCGCGCAGAAGACGTACACCGGCCGCGCCTTCGACACCTGCGCCGCCCCCTCCCTGGCCGCGATGAAGGCCTGGCACGGCGGCCTGTACGGTGCCGCCGCCGTCTACGTCGGCGGCAAGAACCGCGGCTGCTCCCAGCCCAACCTCACCGCCTCCTGGGTCAAGTCGGTCAGCGCGGCCGGCTGGAAACTCATACCGCTCTACGTCGGCGCCCAGCCGCCCTGCCAGAGCGGCTCCAACCCCGAGAAGCTCACCGCCTCCACCGCCGCCTCCCTGGGCGCGACCGACGGTGCCGACGCGGTCGCCAAGGCCGCCGCGCTCGGCATGAAGACCGGCAGCCCGATCTACCTGGACATGGAGGCGTACGACATCACCAACAAGGCGTGCAACACCGCCGTGCTCACCTATGTGCGCGCCTTCGACAAGACCCTGCGCGCGAAGACGTACCGCGCGGGTTTCTACGGCTTCACCAGCTCCAGCGCCAAGGCGATCGCCAACGCGACCGACAAGACCGACCTGCCGGGCAACCTCTGGTACGCGCTGTGGGACAAGCAGAACACCACCACCGCCGACTGGCCGTTCGGCAAGACGCAGTACACCGATCACAGCCGCGGCCACCAGTACCTGGTGAACAGCAAGGAGACGCGGAACGGCTACACGATCACCGTGGACCGGGACGCCTGGGACGGCCCGGTGGCCATCACCGGCTGACCCCGGCACACGCGCGTGCGCGCGGTGAGGGCGCGGCGGTGCCCGAAGTCCTGGTGAATCGTTGGTCGAATGGGTTGGCCAGAGCCGGTCCCCTGCCTACCATCGATCACCGCAAGACCTTGTGCACCGTCGCACAATCTCCTCGGGAGGCCTCCTTGCACCGCCGTCGTCGCACCGCGCTCGTCCTCACCGCCGCGCTCGCCGCCGCGGCACCCCTGCTCACCGCCTGCGGAAGCGACGCGCATCCCGGCGCCGCGGCCGTCGTCGGCGGGCAGCGGATCACCGTCGCCCAGCTGGAGAACCGGGTGACCGAGGTGCGCGACGCACAGCGGGCCGCCGTCACGGACGAGGAGCAGTACAAGCAGGCCATCGCCAAGACCGGCACCCTCACCCGCGACGTCCTGCACGGCATGGTCCTCGACCGGGTGCTCCACCGGGCGGCCGCCGACGCGGGCGTGAGCGTGACCCGCAAGGAGGTCCAGCAACTGCGCTCGGGCCTGGAGGAGCAGGCGGGCGGCGCCAAGGGCCTGGAGACGGCCTGGCTGCAGCAGTACGGCATCGCCCCCGAGCGCCTCGACGAGAACCTCCGCCTCCAGCTGGAGGCCCAGAAACTCGCCGGGAAGCTCGGCACCGACACCAGCGACCCCGCCTTCTGGAACGCCCTCAGCAAGGCGTCGAAGCAACTCGACGTCGACCTCAACCCGCGCTACGGCGCCTGGGACGTCGCGAAGAGCACCCGCGCCGACGCGAAGACCCTGTGGGTACGGGAGGTCACGGCGGCGGGGAACGAGCAGGGCGCGTAGCGGCACGGGGCTTCCGGGGACTTCCGCACCCCGGGCGGCGAAGGCGGATGATCGTACGATCACTCCACCCTCCCCGGCCTGTGGACAAACCGATCACTCCGTCGGCGCCGTGCGTTAGCTTCGAATCGTGAACGCAACCGGCTTCGAGCCCGCCCCTGACCAGGACCCCGACACGGCGTCCGCCCCCGGCCGCATCGTCCTGCTCACCACCAGCCACCGCGTCGCCCCCGGCCTGCTGTCCTGGCCCGCCTGGCAGGCGCTGCACGCCGCCGACCGTGTGCTGTGCGCGGACGGCGCCCACCCGCAGCTGCCGTATCTGCGGGAGGCGGGTATAGGGGTGGACGAGGCCTCCCCGACCGCTGAGGATCTGGTCGGCGCGTGCGCGGGCGGACACACGGTGGTCGTCGTGGCCACGGGCGAGGGCGAGCCGGCCCTCACGGACGGTCTGGCACGCCTCGCCGGATCCGGACGCGTCCAGATGCCCGAGCTGGAGCTGCTCCCCGCCTCCTACGACCTGCCCGGTGCCCGGCTCCTCGACCTCGTCCAGGTCATGGATCGCATCCGCACCGAGTGCCCGTGGTCCTCCCAGCAGACCCACAAGGGCCTCGCCAAGTACGGCATCGAGGAGGCGTACGAACTCGTCGAGGCCATCGAGGAGGGCGACCGCGACGAACTGCGCGAGGAACTCGGCGACGTCCTGCTCCAGGTGGTCTTCCACTCGCGCATGGCCGAGGACGACCCGGACACCCCCTTCTCCATCGACGACGTCGCCGGCGGCATCGTCGCCAAGCTCATCCACCGCCACCCGCACGTGTTCGGCGACGAGACGGCCACCACCCCCGAGGAGGTCAAGGCGCACTGGCTGCGCACCAAGGCGATAGAGAAACAGCGCACCTCGGTGACCGAGGGCATCCCCCTCGGCCAGCCCGGACTCGCCCTGGCGGCCAAGCTGGCGTCCCGAGTGCGGACGGCGGGCCTGGAGGTACCGCTGCCCCGGGGCGAGGGCATCGGCTACGACCTGCTGGCACTGGCCGCGCGCGCCGAGGCGGAGGGCGTCGACCCGGAGGCGGCGCTGCGGGCGGCTGCGCGGGCGTATCGGGATGCGATCCGGGTGGTGGAGAACGGGAGCTGAGCGTCACCGGCGGGGCGGCGGGGTGACAGAGGCGGCCAAGGGCTCCGGTGACACCGTGGAATGCGTCCGACCGGCCGCCTGAGGAGAACTGGGGTCCGCCCTGCCTCCTGAGGGGACGTCCACCGAGTTGCCGGGTGCCTGACCCGCACCGGAGCTCATTCGGCCGCGCGAACCGAATCCGGCTGGTGTTCGGCCGGCTGCGCGGCTGGCTTGGTCGCTCGTTGCCCGTTTGCCGGCTGTGGTGCCGGCCCGGCTGGCGCTACGGCTGGTTGCCGGCTGCGTCGCTGGCCTGGTCGGTGGTTGTCCGTTTGCCGGCTGTGGTGCCGGCCCGGCCCGTGCCCGCCCGACTGCTCACCATGAGCCCCACCAAGGCCCCGCTCCATGCCCCCGGACAACCGGGATACCGTCAAGGAGTGACCGACCAGCCCCCCGCCGCCCCCGCGACTCCCGCCGCCCCCACACCCCCCGCCCCCGACCTCTTCACCTGGGAGTTCGCCACCAACCCCTACCCCGCCTACGCCTGGCTCCGCGAGCACGCCCCCGTGCACAGGACCCGGTTGCCCAGTGGGGTGGAGGCCTGGCTGGTCACCCGGTACGCCGATGCCAAGCAGGCCCTCGCCGACCAGCGGCTCAGCAAGAACCCGGCGCACCACGACGAGCCCGCGCACGCCAAGGGCAAGACCGGTATCCCGGGGGAGCGCAAGGCGGAGTTGATGACGCATCTGCTGAACATCGATCCGCCGGACCACACCAGGCTCCGACGGCTCGTCAGCAAGGCGTTCACACCGAGGAGGGTCGCCGAGTTCGCGCCACGGGTGCAGGAGTTGACGGACCGTCTCATCGACGGGTTCGCGGCCACCGGCTCCGCCGATCTCATCCACGAGTTCGCCTTCCCGCTCCCCATCTACGCGATCTGCGACCTGCTCGGCGTACCCCGGGAGGACCAGGACGACTTCAGGGACTGGGCGGGCATGATGATCCGGCACGGCGGGGGCCCGCGGGGCGGGGTCGCGCGGTCCGTGAAGAAGATGCGCGGCTATCTCGCCGAACTCATCCACCGCAAGCGGGAAGCGCTGCCGGACGAGCCCGCCCCCGGCGAGGACCTCATCTCCGCGCTCATCCGCGCCTCCGACCACGGCGAGCACCTCACCGAGAACGAGGCCGCGGCCATGGCTTTCATCCTGCTCTTCGCAGGTTTCGAGACCACCGTCAATCTGATCGGCAACGGCGTCTACGCCCTCCTCACCCACCCCGAGCAGCGGAACCGACTGCAGGAGTCCCTGGCCCGGCGGGAAAGGGGCCTCCTGGAGACCGGTGTGGAGGAGCTGCTGCGGTACGACGGCCCGGTGGAGCTGGCCACCTGGCGGTTCGCCACCGAACCTCTGCGCATCGGCGGACAGGACATCGCCGCCGGCGACCCGGTGCTCGTCGTGCTCGCCGCAGCGGACCGGGATCCGGAGCGGTTCGCCGACCCCGATGTGCTCGATCTGTCCCGCAGTGACAATCAGCACCTCGGTTACGGCCACGGCATCCACTACTGCCTCGGTGCCCCGCTCGCCCGCCTGGAGGGCCAGACCGCGCTCGCCACCCTCCTCACCCGGCTCCCGGATCTCCAACTCGCGGTGGAACCGGCCGATTTGCGCTGGCGGGGCGGGCTCATCATGCGTGGACTGCGTACTTTGCCCGTGGAGTTCACACCCGTCCGGTAATCGACCGAGGGATCCGGGCTATCCCCGCACACGGCCGGGTAAACATGACGCGCCCTCAAGTCTGTGATCTTCACGTGATCTACGCGGCATTAACTTGTGACAAGTGATCGAATCCCTATACGTTCACGGACCAGCGCGGTGCCCCGTACCACCCGCCGCGCCGGTACCTGCTGTCTCGCGAAAGGCCCCTCCATGCTCTCCGGGAACGGTCGTCACCGTCGCCCCCGTCAGGCTCCGGCTCTCCTCGTAGCGGCCGGTGTGACGGGATCCGCCATCGCGATCCCACTGCTCGGAGCGACCGGGGCGAGCGCCGCCACCGGCACCACGTGGGACCGGGTCGCGGAGTGCGAGAGCGGCGGCTCCTGGAGCGCGAACGACGGCAACGGCTACTACGGCGGCCTCCAGATGTCCCAGGAGAACTGGGAGAAGTACGGCGGCCTCGAGTACGCCGAGACCGCGGACCTGGCCAGCCGCAACCAGCAGATAGCCGTGGCCGAGAAGCTCCTCGCCGACCAGGGCATCGCCGCGTGGCCGACCTGCGGACTGCTCAACGGCCTCAGCAAGGACTCGAGCTCGGCCGACGTCGACACGGGCGTGGGGAGCGAAACGCCCTCGACGTCCGGTTCGCCTGAAACATCCGGTTCATCTGGTTCATCCGGATCTTCCGGCTCCTCCAACTCGTCGGGCTCCGAGGAGTCCTCCGGCCTGCTCGACGCGCTGGACGGCTCGACCGCGACGCCCTCGCCGTCGGCCACCCCGTCCGGCAGTGACGGAGATTCCGGCAAGTCGGACGAAAAGAACTCTTCGGAATCCAAGGACGCTGCCACGAAGGACGCGCAGCCTTCCGATGGCTCACCCGTGGTGAGCCCAGAAGAGGACGAAGCGGACAAGTCGTGGCAGGAGGGCAGCTCTTCGGCCCTCGTGGACGTCGGCGCCCTCGGCTCCGGCAAGCACCGCGGCGGCAGTGCCGAGGAGAGTGCGACGAAGAGCACAGCCTCCGCCCCGGCCGGCCGGCACGCCGCCGCCACCTACACCGTCCAGGAGGGCGACTCCCTCGTCTCCATCGCCGACTCCCTTGGCCTCGACGGCGGATGGCGTGCCCTCTATGCCGAGAACAAGGACCGCATCGGAGCCGACCCGAGCAACATCGTCGCCGGTCAGACGCTCGACACAGGGGCTGAATAGGGCTGAAAAGCCCAGAAAAACAGCGGGAGTTCACGTCACACTTCGCACTGAATGTCCACTTTGGTGAAAGTGTGGGATGAGTCTCAGAAGCCCTGATCGTCTTTGAAATTCCGCCGATCGCGTGTCTACGGTCGTGACCGCTCGGCAACCCGAGCCCCGTCTGTCGCAACGCCGAATCCTGCCAGCGGCCGTACGGGAACAGTCGTCGCGTCAAGCGCCGTAGGCAGGAGCGGGGGACCCAAGGTAAGCGCCGGGCCCAGCAGTTCACGCTGGACCGGCTTGGGGTTAAGCCGCGCACCGCGAGGTGCGCGACCGGGCAACTCAACCGGCCCGAACCCGACAGCTCACCTCGCAGGCGTCGGTGAGGGGATCCACCATGCTGTTTTCCGGCAAGGGCAAGCACCGCCGTCCGTCCAAGGCCACCCGCGCCGCCGCGCTCGCCGGTGTCACCGGTGTCGCCATCGCCGCCCCGCTGATGGCGGCCGGCAACGCCTCCGCCGCCACCGCCTCCGAGTGGGACGCCGTCGCCCAGTGCGAGTCCGGCGGCAACTGGTCCATCAACACCGGCAACGGCTACTACGGCGGTCTCCAGTTCTCCGCCTCCACCTGGGCCGCGTACGGCGGCACGCAGTACGCCGCGCAGGCCAACCAGGCCAGCAAGTCCCAGCAGATCGCCGTCGCCGAGAAGGTTCTCGCCTCCCAGGGCAAGGGCGCCTGGCCGGTCTGCGGTACGGGCCTGTCCAGCGCCGGCTACAACGGCAGCAGCTCCTCGTCCTCCAGCTCGAACTCCAGCTCCTCGAACTCGGGCACCAGCACCCGTTCGACCGGCGAGCAGAGCGCCTCGCGTTCCTCCGAGCGTCCGGCGGCCAAGAAGACCGTCACCACCCCGACCGGCAAGAAGGTCAAGAAGGGCGACGGCGAGTACAAGGTCGTCAAGGGTGACACCCTCAGCTCGATCGCCGAGAAGCACAAGGTCAAGGGCGGCTGGCAGAAGCTGTTCAAGCTGAACAAGGACATCATCGACGATGCCGACTTCATCTTCCCGGGCCAGCAGCTGCACCTGAAGTAAGACCCAGCTGAACCACAGGGCCCTCACAGCCGTGTCCTTCAGGATGAAGGCCTCGTGAGGGTCACCCCCCGTCCCCACGGGCTCCCCGCTCCGGTGCGTGTTCCCCCGTACGCACCGGGGCGGGGTTTTTTCATGCCCCGGCGCCGACCGGTCTTTGTTCAGTTCAGAAACAATTTACTCTCGGTTCTGTCCATGGGTCGGTCCACACGGTGGCCGATCGCGCCGAGCCGGTTAGGCTCGGACTCGCAGAACCCACCGCGGTCCCGGCGGACCGTGTCACATCCCAAGAAGGAGATGCTCGTGCCGTCCATCGACGTCGTCGTAGCCCGGGAAATCCTGGACTCCCGAGGCAACCCCACGGTCGAGGTCGAGGTCGGCCTCGACGACGGCAGCACCGGTCGTGCCGCCGTCCCCTCCGGCGCCTCCACGGGCGCCTTCGAGGCCATCGAGCTGCGCGACGGTGACCCGAACCGCTACCAGGGCAAGGGCGTCGAGAAGGCCGTCCTCGCGGTCATCGAGCAGATCGGCCCGGAGCTCGTCGGCTACGACGCCACCGAGCAGCGCCTGATCGACCAGGCCATGTTCGACCTGGACGCCACCGACAACAAGGGCTCGCTCGGCGCCAACGCCATCCTCGGCGTCTCCCTCGCCGTCGCCCACGCCGCCTCCGAGGCCAGCGACCTCCCGCTCTTCCGCTACCTGGGCGGCCCGAACGCGCACCTGCTGCCCGTTCCGATGATGAACATCCTGAACGGCGGCTCGCACGCCGACTCCAACGTGGACATCCAGGAGTTCATGATCGCCCCGATCGGCGCGGAGTCCTTCTCCGAGGCGCTGCGCTGGGGCACCGAGGTCTACCACACCCTCAAGAAGGTCCTGAAGAGCAAGGGCCTGTCCACCGGCCTCGGCGACGAGGGCGGCTTCGCGCCGAACCTGGAGTCCAACCGCGCCGCCCTGGACCTGATCCTCGAGGCGATCAAGGAAGCCGGTTACATCCCCGGCGAGCAGGTCGCCCTGGCGCTCGACGTCGCCGCCTCCGAGTTCTACAAGGACGGCAAGTACCAGTTCGAGGGCAAGGACCGCTCCGCCGCCGAGATGACGGAGTACTACGAGGAGCTCGTGGCGGCCTACCCGCTCGTCTCCATCGAGGACCCGCTGTTCGAGGACGACTGGGCCGGCTGGAAGGTCCTCACCGACAAGCTGGGCGACAAGGTCCAGATCGTCGGCGACGACCTGTTCGTCACCAACCCGGAGCGTCTGGCCCGCGGCATCGAGGAGGGCGCCGCCAACGCGCTGCTCGTCAAGGTGAACCAGATCGGCTCGCTCACCGAGACCCTCGACGCCGTCGAGCTCGCCCAGCGCAGCGGCTTCAAGTGCATGATGTCCCACCGCTCCGGCGAGACCGAGGACGTCACCATCGCCGACCTGGCCGTCGCCACCAACTGCGGCCAGATCAAGACCGGCGCCCCGGCCCGCTCCGAGCGCGTCGCCAAGTACAACCAGCTGCTGCGCATCGAGGAGATCCTCGACGACGCCGCGGTGTACGCGGGCCGTTCGGCCTTCCCCCGCTTCAAGGGCTGACCCCGGCAGGGCCAATCCTTAGCCAGTCGTACGTACGTCCCCGTACCGGTCCCGTACCGTGTGCGGGGACGTACGCACGTAGAAGGGGAGGCGGAGAGCCGATGGCCGTGAAGGACCGGGACCGTTTCTCCACCACGACCAGGATCAGGCTGCTCGGCGAGCAGACCGCGGCCCGTGTCTACCGCTCCCAGACCAGACGGCAGGCCCGCCGCTCCCGGCTGACCGGCCGCGCCGCGCTGCTCGCCCTGGTGCTGTGCACGCTGG
Source organism: Streptomyces sp. NPDC001668 (assembly GCF_042893155.1). Classification (NCBI taxonomy): domain Bacteria; kingdom Bacillati; phylum Actinomycetota; class Actinomycetes; order Kitasatosporales; family Streptomycetaceae; genus Streptomyces; species Streptomyces sp. NPDC001668. The sequence continues at coordinate 139,628 of NZ_JBIAUQ010000015.1, read as the reverse complement.
TGGTGGCGCTGGCGTACCCGATAAGGCAGTACGTCTCCCAGCGCGCCGAGATCGCCGATCTCCAGCGGGAGAAGGCGCGGGCCGCCGAGCGGGTCGAGAAGCTGCGCGACCTGAAGGCGCGCTGGCAGGACGACGCGTACGCGGAACAGCAGATCCGGCAGCGGCTGCACTATGTGCTGCCGGGGGAGACGGGCTTCATCGTCGTCGACCCGGACGCGGCGAAGCAGTCCCGCACCGATCTCGGGGCCGCCGACCGCCCCTGGTACTCCAACGTCTGGGACGGCGTCGACAAGTCCGACGCCTCCGACCAGTGAACAGACCTGAAGACCTGAAGACCTCAAGAACTCAAAACCTCAAGACCTGAAGACCGATAGAAAGACAGGCATGGAAACGCCCCCGCCCTCCACCCCGCGCACCGAGCCCACCGACGCCGACGTCGAGGCCTTCAAGCAGCAGCTCGGGCGGCCGCCGCGCGGACTGCGCGCGATCGCGCACCGCTGCCCCTGCGGACAGCCGGACGTGGTGGAGACGGCCCCTCGCCTCCCCGACGGCACGCCCTTCCCGACGACGTACTACCTGACGTGCCCGCGCGCCGCCTCGGCGATCGGCACGCTGGAGGCGAACGGCGTGATGAAGGAGATGACGGAGCGGCTGCAGACCGACCCGGAGCTCGCGAAGGCCTACCGGGCCGCGCACGAGGACTACCTCGCGCGCCGGGACGCCATCGAGGTCCTGGAGGGCTTCCCGAGCGCGGGCGGCATGCCCGACCGGGTGAAGTGCCTGCACGTCCTGGTCGGCCACTCCCTGGCCGCGGGCCCCGGCGTCAACCCGCTGGGCGACGAGGCGATCGCCATGCTGCCGGAGTGGTGGCGCAAGGGCGCGTGCGTGACCCTCCCCGAGCAGAAGGAGGACGCCCAGTGACCCGGGTCGCCGCCATTGACTGCGGTACGAACTCCATCCGTCTCCTCGTCGCCGACTGCGACCCCGAGACTGGTGAACTGGTCGATCTGGACCGCCGTATGACCATCGTGCGGCTCGGGCAGGGCGTCGACCGGACCGGGCGGCTCGCGCCCGAGGCGCTGGAGCGGACGTTCGCCGCCTGCCGTGAGTACGCCGCGGTCATCAAGGAGCACGGGGCCGAGCGGCTGCGCTTCGTCGCCACCTCCGCCTCCCGGGACGCCGAGAACCGTGACGAGTTCGTGCGCGGGGTCCTGGACATCCTCGGCGTCGAGCCCGAGGTCATCTCCGGGGACCAGGAGGCCGAGTTCTCCTTCACCGGGGCGACCAGGGAGCTCAGGGGCAGCGACCACCTGGCCAGGCCGTACCTGGTCGTGGACATCGGCGGCGGCTCGACGGAGTTCGTCGTGGGCGACGACCATGTGCGCGCCGCACGCTCCGTGGACGTGGGCTGTGTGCGGATGACCGAGCGGCACCTCGTGCGGGACGGCGCCGTCAGCGACCCGCCCAGCGCCGCCCAGATCGCCGCCATGCGGGCCGACATCGAGGCCGCTCTCGACCTCGCCGAGGAGACCGTCCCGCTGCGCGAGGCGCGCACGCTGGTGGGGCTCGCCGGGTCCGTCACCACCGTGTCGGCGATCGCGCAGGAGCTCCCCGAGTACGACTCCGAGGCCATCCACCACTCCCGGGTCTCCCGCGACCGCGTCCGCGAGATCACCGACTGGCTGCTGCGCTCCACCCACGCCGAGCGCGCGGCGGTCCCCTCCATGCATCCGGGGCGCGTGGACGTCATCGGCGCCGGGGCCCTCGTCCTCCTCACGATCATGGAGCGGATCGGCGCCGAGGAGGTCGTCGTGAGCGAGCACGACATCCTCGACGGCATCGCGTTCAATGTGGCAGAAGAGGCCGAAGAGGGTAAGAAGGGTGACTGACCTGTGGTGATGCGCCCAGAGTAGGCGCGTGACGGCCCCGGTTCCTCACTCAGAGGGGCTGGGTCTTTGTCGCTTAAGTCCGTCTTGGTCAAAGTGGGGGATGAGTCTCAGAAGCCCTGATCGTCTTTGAAATTCCGCCGAGCGCGTGTCTACGGTCGTCACCGCTCGGCGATGCGAGCCCCCCGGCTCGGTACAGCGGGCAACGATCACAACGGGTGAGGTGTGAGCGATGCAGAATGCGCAAGTTGTTCGTCTGCTCGTAGTCGGATTAGTAGTGGCTTTGGCTACCTTGGTGGCTCTGGCTGCTGCGTGGGGAACGCGATCGACGGGAGCGAGCTGGCCCGTCGTACTGCAAGAGGGTGGAAAGGCTTTCGGTGGCGCTGTGGTCGTGTTCGGTGCACTGGTCGGCTTGTACCGAGTGACACAGGGCCGCCCTGGCGAGTGACGTTCCTGTGCTTTCGGCAGCAAACGGCACGGCCCCGGTACCTCGCTCAAAGGTATCGGGGCCGTCGCATGGGCGGAGCGCGGATCCTTCGCGGGGGGGATCAGGGGCGGCGTGGCCGATCTGAGGAGAGGGCGTGCGCGTCTGTATGACGCCTTTGCTCGCGGTGCCTGGCCCAGGTCCGGACGGCGGCGGTAAGGACGGCTCTGTGAGGCATGGGGCGTGTGCGTTCCCAGTTTTCCCACGCGGCGTAGACGGTGCGCGCGAAGGTGGTGACGGTGGCAGGGTCGGCCGCACGGAACGCGGGAACCTGCCCGGCGATCGTCTCGGCCTGGTCTGGCGTGTGGCCGGCGGAGATGAGTCGAGGCACTGTCAGCGCGGTGTCTGCCCACGCGGGTGACGGGCAGGAAAGGGCCCAGTCCAGCAGCAGCAATTTGCCGCCGACAGTCCTCAGCATGTTGTGCGGGGACATGTCCGTGTGGGCGAGTGCTCGGCCTTGCAGTCCGGGCGGCACGTCCTCGGGAAGAAAGTCAGTCCACCGGGTGTGAAGCGGCTTCTTGTTCAGCGCTTCGGGCCACGTCGCCTGAGAGACCACGGTAAGCGTGCGCAGCAGAGGGGCGAGATCGTCGGACCCTGGACTCAGGTCCGGGTGCCGACCCTCGATGTACTCGTACCCGTAGAGCACCCACCCGCCGGCCTCGGCCTCCCACAGCACGCGGGGTGCGAGGGGCGCGCATCGTGTGACCCGCGCCTCGTGGCGGTACACCCACGCCTGTGGGTCGTCGTGCCGAGTGCCCTTGATGAACGCGCGCCCCGCGGGGGTGTGGACGGTGCAGGCGAGCCGGGACATGACGCCGTGCGGCGCGGTCTCGGCCGTTTCTACCGGGCCTGTGTGCCGCTCGACGGCGGCCCGGGTCGTAGCCGGTAGGTCGTGCCATTCGATGCGGTCCACCCGCGGTCTCCTGCGTGGTCGAGCGAAACGGGGTCGGCCCCCGGCCTGGCCACAGCGTGGCACAGGCCGGGGCCGACAGGGGGGAACTACTTTGGGTGGTTCGGGCTGTCCGAGCAGTTCGCGTGGCACTGCGAGCAGTCGGCGAGGTCCAGCTCGGGCCAGAACTCCATGTCGATCTCGTACCCGGCGAGGGTGATCGAGTCGACGGTCAGCGCGCGCAGGGCCTTGCCTCCGCCGTGCTCCTCCTTGTCGAGGAATCCGGGCTGGTGGTGCAGGAAACGGCCGAACCGCCGCTCGCAGAACTCGGCGTACGCCTTGGTGTGGAGCAGGAAGGCATGCCAGAAGTCGTCAACGAGCGGCGAAGGGCTGAGCGGCCGACCGGCGTAGTCACACGCCGCGAGGAAGGCGAGCATCTGGCCGACGCCTCGGTCTGCCTTCTCCTCGGTCAGTTGCGGGAACCTGTCGGTCATGTTGGATACGAGGGTCTGCCGCATCTCCGTGCCGATGAGCGTTCGTGCGTCGGTTGCGGTGCGCTTCTGTGTGATGGTCATGTTTCTGTTCCTCCTTGTGGGTGGTATTTCGGACGCATCGGTGTTTGTCGCAGGCCGGACCTGCCCGTGGTGGGCAGCCCGCGGCGGGCGTTCGTGGTGCGACCCTGACCCTGCGGTCGCCATGGGGCCCCTTCGACCATGGGCGGGATCTCAGGTGCTGGGGCAGCCGTGGTCGTGGCAGTGACATCCGCAGCGGGACAGGAGGAGGATGCCCGTCGCTCCGGGAAGCGGGACGTCCTTGGTCTGGTGGCACTCGTCGTGCAGTTCCTCGTATCCCCGCTTCTGCGCGAGCGCGCATTCCGCGGACAAGGGCGAGGTCTCCGCGCACGCCGTGGTCATTCTTCGTACTCGACATCCGGGCTGCGGCCCACGATCACGAGCGCCAGCACGGCTTCGGCACTGCACAGGTGACCCGGCCGAGTCATCGGCACCGACCAGTAGGACGCTCGCGTGTGCTCGTCCATCTCGGTGTGGTCGGCACGCGGCACACCAAGGTAGGTTCCGCTGCTCAGGCACTCCGCATCAGGTGCCGTCCACTCTGTTGCGGTACCCACGGGTACGAGAGCGTAGTAACGGCGGAAGCCGGGGTCATGAATGACTGGACCCCGCAGGTGCTGGGCGAGTTGGACGCCCACGGTGGGTGGCTCTTCACTCATAGCGGCAACGTGAACGAGGCTCTCGGGAACGCGGATTGCCTCGAAGTTGTGCCCCAGAGGAATCAGCGCAAGTTTCGCGACACTGCTCCACTCGTCCCACACCATCCCGGGCGACGGATGTGCCGAGGCCACCCACTCCTCGACCGCCTTGCGCTGTAAAGGGCTCGCGGGGAATGTGCGGGTCCCCTGCGGGGCCGTAATCTTTGGCATGTCGACGCTCCCTCTTTGTACTGAGCGTTGGCCACGCCCCGGGACCGTCGCGACCGGTCGCCGTGCGCAGCATCCTGTTGACAGTCCCGCAGAGGAAGCAGGCCTCACCGTGCAGTCGGACGATGCTGACGCGCCTGTCGACGACTGTCGGTGTGAGGGGGAGTGCTTTGGGCATCCCGGGCTCCCATCTGCTGGTTCTATGCGTGTGACAGATGGTGGGGGCCAGGAAGGGGCACAAGTACCCCGGTGAGGGGTAGTTGGGGCAGCCGACTCAGGTGGCTGCGCACCATTCCGCGAAGTTCGTGAGCGTCTCGGAGTCGGCCCGCTTCAAACGGCGCAACGTGGCTGCGTCCTCACGAACCCAAGGGTGTTCGCGGGTGTGCTGTGGAGCGATACGGCGGGCGACTTTCAGCGATTCGAACGAGTCGTCTGCGAGGCCGGACCACAGTTGGGCGCGGGCAAGTTCGATGTAGAACCCGGAGCGTCGTTCGGCCGGCAGATCCGTCGGAGGCTTCCACTCACCTGCGACGTCGAGGGCGCGGGCGACGTGATCGTCTCCGAGGCTCACCGCCACCGACACCTCGTGGATGCGCAGGGACTCGGGGCCGAACGCGGTGCCGTAGTAGATGCCCTCTGGCACTCGGTCCGCCAGGGCTCGGGCCTCGTTGAGATGGGCGTCGGCAGCAGAGGCGTCATGCGCCCGGCCGGCGATTACGGCGGCCCGCATGTGGAGCGTGCCCCGCACGGCGATCTTCGCTGTCGTGGTGGGAGTGGGTGCGGCACGTAAGGCCTCTTCCAACGCTCGCAAACCAGGGCCGTGAGCGCCAGCGGCGAAAAACGTCTCCGTGCGCACATAGGCGACGGACGCGGTCAACAAAGGATCGCCGGCTTCGGGGGCGGCCCACCGCATGAGTTCGATCAGGCGGGCGGACAAGTCGCGGGCGCCGAATTTGTACGCGACGGCATCCGCGGAACGGTAGGCACGGACGAGGAGCCCGGCGAGTTCGCCGCGCTCACCCGCGAAGGCTCCATGGTAGGCGCGGGCGAGTTCCGCAAGCAGGTCGGGAAGCTTCCGGGCGATGCGCGTGTACTGGGCTGCCAGTCGCCATTGGGCTGCCTCGACGACCGCCGCGTGCAGGTCATGGACGGGGCGGACGGGACCGTCGGCAGGGAGGTCGTACGCCGCGATGGCGTCGGAGAGCATCGGCAGTGCGTCGTGGACTCGGGTGTGGGCCGAGCCGCGGTCAGTGCGCAGGCGGGTGGGGTCGACGCCGAGGGCATTCGCGATGGATTCGAGAGTCGCATCGCTGACGCCGCGCTCGCCCCGCTCAATCTTTCGGATGGTGCCGAGGGCCACGCAGGCAGCACCCGCGAGTTGCTCCTGTGTCATCTTTGGTCGGACCACGCTGCGGTAGTAGGCGATCCGCCTGCCAACTCCGCCGTGCGCAAGTGCGGACATACGAGCTCCAGTTCAGGGGTGTCCATTGCGAACCGTACCCACGTCAGGTCGCTGTGACCGCGAACGTCCTCGCGCGGCCCGGTCACTCCTTGAGGATCTCGGCGAGGTCGGTAAGACTGCCGATCCGCCAGTCCGCCGCGCTGACGACATCGGGATCATCGGCCCACAGATGCCCCCACGGCCCTCGGCGGATGTGCGCCGCCCGCAGTCCGGCCGCCTTCGCGGGGAACACATCGTTGGCCGGGTGGTCGCCGATGTAAAGGGTCGCGCTCGGTGCGGCGTCGGCCACATCGAGCACCTGCTGGAAGAACTCCGGTTGTGGCTTCGCCACACCCCATTCTCCCGACGTGACAACGAGGTCCGCTGGAAGGTTCAGACCCCGGAGCAGCTCCCCTGCCCGACTGGTCTGATTGCCTGCGATGACCACGCGAACACCCAGCTTGCGCAACGTGGACAGAGTGGGACGGACATCGGCGTACAGGTCGGTCTCGTCGAGATGCTCCCCGTGCCCGGCTGCGTCACGGGCGTCGTACTCAGCGGCGACATCGATACCGGGCCGTGCGAGTCGGAGGGCTTCGGCATTGTCGTACCCCTGCGCGACGACCGCGCCGACCAGCGCGGAGAGGGTATGGCGAGGGACGTCCAGCCAGTCGGCCCACGAAGCCCAATAGCGGTCGTCCCGGGTGATGGTTTCGCCGATGTCCAGCACGATGGTCTCGATCACTCTGGGAGCCTACGGCCAGGCAGTGGCCATAGGCTCAGCGTCTCGCGGAAGAGCTCACGCAGTCCTCCCTTGAGCAGGGGGAACGCACGTATGAGCGGGTCTGAAGGGCCCCTCCGGGCCCCTCTTCTGCGTGCCGTCGAGAAAGTTCGTGAAGTTCTTCACAAGGAATTGAGCCCTGTCGGACGACGAATGTGGGCCGGTTGACCCTTCCGGGGGCCCAACACCCGTGTGAACACGTTCAAAACGGTGAGTTGCGGACCTCGGGCGAGGGGTGTGCGAAGGGGTTGCGAGGGCCCCTCACGGCAGGCTTTCCGGCACGGAGAGGCAGCTCACGCGGCATTGACAACGGGCCGCCCTACACGGTGGTTCCCGTCGTGCGCCATGACATGGATCACCCGAGCGGCGGAGGATAACACACCCTCTGCAAGAGCTTGTGAAGGGGCGCACGAGCGACCCCCCTGAGGCGGGTGGATACTCGATGGCATGAGCACCACGGAGCGTCCCAGGATCCTCGTAGTAGGCGGTGGGTACGTAGGCCTGTACGCAGCTCGGCGCATTCTCAAGAAGATGCGCTACGGCGAGGCGACCGTCACGGTCGTCGACCCCCGGTCGTACATGACCTACCAGCCCTTCCTTCCCGAAACCGCCGCCGGCAACATCTCCCCGCGCCACGTCGTCGTCCCGCTGCGACGCGTGCTGCCGAAGGCGGAGGTGCTCACCGGCCGGGTCACCACCATCGACCAGGACCGCAAGGTCGCCACGATCGCCCCGCTGGTCGGCGAGGCGTACGAGCTGCCCTTCGACTACCTGGTGATCGCGCTCGGCGCGGTCTCCCGCACCTTCCCGATCCCCGGCCTCGCCGAGCAGGGCATCGGCATGAAGGGCATCGAGGAGGCCATCGGCCTGCGCAACCACGTGCTTGAGCAGCTCGACAAGGCCGACTCCACGACCGACGAGGAGATCCGCCGCAAGGCGCTCACCTTCGTGTTCATCGGCGGTGGCTTCGCAGGCGCGGAGACCGTCGGCGAGGTCGAGGACATGGCCCGCGACGCGGCCAAGTACTACACCAACGTCTCGCGCGAGGACATGCGGTTCATCCTCGTCGACGCCGCCGACAAGATCCTCCCCGAGGTCGGCCCCAAGCTGGGCGCCTACGGCAAGGAGCACCTGGAGAGCCGGGGCGTGGAGATCTACCTCTCCACCTCGATGGACTCCTGCGTCGACGGCCACGTGGTCCTCAAGAACGGCCTGGAGGTCGACTCCAGCACCATCGTGTGGACCGCCGGCGTCAAGCCCAACCCGGTCCTCGCCCGCTACGGCCTCCCGCTGGGCCCGCGCGGCCACGTGGACACCGCCCCGACCCTCCAGGTCCAGGGCACCGACTACATCTGGGCCGCCGGCGACAACGCCCAGGTCCCGGACGTCGCCGCCCGCAAGGCCGGCGTCGAGAACGCCTGGTGCCCGCCGAACGCCCAGCACGCGCTGCGCCAGGCGCGGGTCCTCGGCGACAACGTGATCTCCGGGATGCGGGGCTTCCCGCAGAAGGAGTACAGCCACTCCAACAAGGGTGCTGTCGCGGGTCTCGGCCTGCACAAGGGCGTCGCGATGATCGTCATGGGCAAGATGAAGATCAAGCTCAAGGGCCGTCTCGCCTGGTACATGCACCGCGGCTACCACGGTCTGGCCATGCCGACCTGGAACCGCAAGATCCGTGTCTTCGCCGACTGGACCCTCGGCATGTTCCTCAAGCGCGAGGTCGTCTCCCTCGGCGCCATGGAGAACCCGCGCGAGGAGTTCTACGAGGCCGCGCGCCCCGTGCCCGCCGCCGAGCCCAAGAAGACCGAGGCGAAGGCCTCCTGACCCCCTCCGGTCACCCGGCCGGCTCCGGTCGCTGATCCACCCCGAAGGACCTCCCGCCATCCGTGGTGCGGGAGGTCCTTCGGCGTTTCCCGCCCCGCGCCCGGCGGGTGTACATGGTGGCTGCATCTGTTTTGCCCACACGTGACCCGCGGCAGGGACTGCGCCCCGGCATGGCGCTGTTTACCCAGGTGGACAATTCCGGGATCCTCGTCACGGAGGTGTGCGTCATGGCAGATGCCGCGCTGCGGCTCAGGGACCTCTTCGCACAGGTGCTGGGAGTGCCGCTACCGGTGCGGATCCGCGCCTGGGACGGTTCGGAGGCCGGGCCGCCCGAGGCGCCCGCGCTGGTCGTGCGCAACCGGCGGGCCCTGCGCCGGCTGCTGTTCAAGCCGGGCGAGCTGGGGCTGGCCCGCGCCTTGGTCGCGGGGGACCTGGAGATCGACGGCGACCTCTACACCGCCCTCGACCTGATCTCCGGGCTCGTGTGGGAACGCGGCGAGGACGCCAGGACCCTCTTCCAGGCCCTGCGCGACCCCGAGGTGCGCTCCGCCGTACGCGGACTGCTCGCCCTCGCCGGGCCTCCGCTGCCCCCCGCCCCGCCGCGGGAGGAGGTCCGCCGGGTCCGCGGCCACCTGCACACCAGGCGCAGCGACAAGCGGGCCATCAGCCACCACTACGACGTCGGCAACGGCTTCTACGAGATCGTCCTCGGCCCGTCCATGGTGTACTCGTGCGCCTACTGGGAGGCTCCCGAGCCCGAGGGCACCCTGGAGCACGCCCAGCGCGACAAGCTGGACCTGGTCTGCCGCAAGCTCGGCCTGACGGCCGGGCAGCGACTCCTCGACGTGGGCTGCGGGTGGGGCTCGATGGCCATCCACGCGGCCCGTGAGTACGGCGTGAGCGTCGTCGGCATCACCCTCTCCCAGGAACAGGCGGCCTACGCCCGTAAACGCGTCGCCGACGAGGGGCTCACCGACCGCGTCGAGATCCGGGTGCAGGACTACCGGGACGTCACCGACGGGCCGTACGACGCCGTCTCCTCCATCGGCATGGCCGAACACGTCGGCGCCGAACGGTACTTGGAGTACGCCGAGGACCTGCTGAAGCTCCTGAAGCCGGGCGGGCGGCTGCTCAACCACCAGATCGCGCGGCGCCCCCAGACCCACGAATCGGCGTACGACCTCGACGAGTTCATCGACGCCTACGTCTTCCCCGACGGCGAACTCGCCCCCCTCGGTACCACCGTGACCATGCTGGAGCGGGCCGGCTTCGAGGTGCGGGACGTCGAGTCGATCCGTGAGCACTACGCCCTCACCCTGCGCCGCTGGGTCACCAACCTGGAGTCCCAGTGGGCGCGCGCGGTCCGGTTCGCCGGACCCGGCCGGGCCCGCGTCTGGCGCCTGTACATGGCCGCCTGCGCCCTCGCCTTCGAACGCAACCGCATCGGAGTCAACCAGGTCCTGGCCGTCAGACCTCCTGACTCCGGGGCTTCCGGGATGCCGTTGAGATCGCGGACCTGGAACTGAGTGCGAGGCGGACCCCAGTCGGTCGTCGTCCGGCGGCACCGGCCGGCTGGGTGGCTGTTGAGGGTGTCGGTCGGTTCCCCCCCGCCTTCGTGGGGAGGCGGTGGGTCGGCCTGGGCGGCTGGTCCGGGTGTCGGGGCGGGCAGTCCGGCTCTCGCTGAGGTGCCTTTGAGGCACCGCGTTCCGGTCCCACCTGGGGTGCGAGGTGGGGCCCGTCACCCCCTCCGTGACGGGCCCCGACCGGTCTGCGGCTACTCCGCCTTGATGGCCGCCAGCATGTTCATACGGGCCGCCCGGCGGGCCGGCCACAGAGCGGCGAGGATGCCGACCGTCGCCGCGAGGAGCAGGAACACCGCCATCCGGGCCCAGGGCAGGACGAGTTCGTACGTCGCCATCTTCGTGCCCAGCAGCTCACCGGCCGCCCAGCCGAAGAAGACGCCCAGGCCGATGCCGAGGACCCCGCCGAACAGGGAGATGACCAGGGACTCCAGACGGACCATCCGCTTGATGCCCTTGCGGTCCAGGCCGATCGCGCGGAGCATCCCGATCTCCTGGGAGCGCTCGAAGACCGACATGGCCAGGGTGTTGATGACCCCGAGGACCGCGACGATCACCGCCATGGCCAGGAGGCCGTACAGCATGTTCAGCATCAGCGTGAACATCTGCGCGATGGAGTCGGAGAGGTCCTTCTTGTCCTGGACCTTGATGGCCGGGTTGGAGCCGAGGGCCTTCTCCAGGCTGTCCTTGGCCGCGGCGGAGGCTCCGGTGGACGTCTTCAGCATGACCTGCATGTCGGACCGCTCGCGCAGGTGGGGGTCGAGGGTGGCGGTGTCGAGCATGATGCCGCTGATCAGGTCGTTGCCCTCGTAGACCCCGGCGACCGTGAGCCGCTGCGCCTTGCCGTCCTCGTAGTGCACGGTGAAGTTCGAACCCGCCTTCCAGCCGAAGGACTTGGCCCGGTCCTGGTCCACGACCACCTGGCTGCCGCCGACCTTGAAGGCGCCGTCGTCCACCTTGAGGTCGGTGAGCTCGCCGATCGCCGAGCCGTTGACGCCGGTCAGGTACTCGGTCTCGCCGTCGATGCGGGAGGCCGCGTTGCGCAGCGGGCTGACGGCGGTGACGCCGTCGACCTTCGCCAGCTTCTTCTCGACGTCCGGGGAGAGCTCGTTGCCGTTCGCCATGGAGACGACGTAGTCCGCCTTGACGGCCGCGGACGCCATCTTGTCGATCGACTTCTGGAGGCTGCCCGCCATCACCGTCATCCCGGTGATCAGGGTGAGGCCGATCATCAGCGCGGAGGCGGTGGCGGCCGTACGGCGCGGGTTGCGCACCGAGTTCTGGCGGGCCAGCTTCCCGGACACCCCGAACACGCGCATCAGCGGGGACGCGGCCGCGATCAGCGGACGGGACAGCAGGGGGGTGAGGATGAAGACGCCGATGATCAGCAGGACCGCGCCCAGGCCCATGGGGGCCTGCCCGTCCGAGCCGTCCATCGTCGTGGCCGCCAGGATGACGGCGACCCCCGCCCCGCTGAACAGCGCGCCCAGCGTGTTGCGCAGCACCAGCGACTTGGTCGTCGCCTTCGCGTGCACGCTGCTCATCGCCGCGACCGGCGGGATCTTCGCGGCCCTGCGGCCGGGGAGCCAGGCCGCCAGCATGGTGATCAGGACACCGACCGCGAGGGCCGCGCCGACCGTGCCCGGCGTGATGATCAGGGGCCCGTCGGGGACGGTGGCGCCGAGCGTGCCCATCAGCGACCTGAGCCCGGCCCCGATGCCGACGCCGGCCACCAGACCCGTGACGGCGGCGACCAGGCCGACCACGAACGCCTCGATCAGCACCGACCGCGTCACCTGCCTGCGGGACGCGCCGACCGCCCGCAGCAGCGCGAGCTCCTTGGTGCGCTGGGCGACCAGCATGGTGAAGGTGTTGGCGATGATGAAGGTGCCGACGAAGAGCGCGATCCCGGCGAAGACCAGCAGGCCCTGCTTGAGACCGCTCATCGAGGCCGAGATCATCTCGGCCTGGTTGTCGGCGAGTTCCTTGCCGGTCTCCGTCTCCACCAGGTGTGCGGGGAGCGCCTTCTCCAGCGCGGCCCGCAGCGCGGTCTGGGAGGTGCCGAGGGCCGCCTTCACGTCGATCTCGTCGTACGTCCCCGGCTTGCCGAACAGCTTCTGGGCGGTCGCCGTGTCGAACAGCGCGAGGCTGCCGCCGGCCGCGACATTGCCGTCGTCGGTGGTGAAGATGCCGGTGATGACGGGCTTGAGGACCGGGCCGTCGACCGAGATGCGCACGGTGTCGCCGACCTTGTAGCCGGCCCGCTTCGCGGTCTCCGAGTCGATGGCGACCTGGTCCGCGCCGTGCGGTGCGGCGCCCTCGGCGAGCGGGTACCGGGGGTCCTTGGCGCCGTAGTAGTTGCCGCCCTGGGACTGGAAGCCGCCGCCGATGAGCTTGCCGTCCTTGTCGGCGATGGCGGTGAAGCCGCTCACGACGCCGATGGCGTTCGCGGCCCCGGGAACCTCGGCGCTTTTGTCGAGCAGGGCCTGGGTCAGCTCGTGGCTCTTGCCGATCGTGTTGCCCTTGTCCGCCTCGGACTTGGCGGTGACGGCGACGTCGACCTGGTCGAAGCCCTTGGCCGAACTCTTCTGGTAGGCCTCGGAGATGGTGTTGGTGAAGACCAGCGTGCCGGAGACGAACGCCACGCCGAGCATCACGGCGAGCACGGTCATCAGCAGTCTGGCCTTGTGCGCGAGGACGTTGCGCAGGGCGGTGCGGAACATCAGCTGGTGCGGCCCTTCGCGTCGAACTGCTTCATGAAGTCGAGCACGTTGTCGGCGGTGGGCTTGTACATCTCGTCCACGATCCGGCCGTCCGCGAGGAAGACCACCCGGTCCGCGTAGGCCGCGGCCACCGGGTCGTGGGTCACCATGACGACCGTCTGCCCGAGCTCCCGTACGGAGTTGCGCAGGAAGCCCAGCACCTCGGCGCCGGAGCGCGAGTCGAGGTTTCCGGTCGGCTCGTCACCGAAGATGATGTCGGGCTTGGACGCGAGCGCCCGGGCCACGGCGACGCGCTGCTGCTGGCCGCCGGAGAGCTGCGCGGGACGGTGGCTGAGGCGGTCCCGCAGACCGACCATCTGGATGACCGAGTCCAGCCACTGCTTGTCCGGCTTGCGGCCCGCGATGTCCATCGGGAGGGTGATGTTCTCCAGGGCCGTCAGGGTCGGCAGCAGGTTGAACGCCTGGAAGATGAAGCCGATCTTGTCCCGTCGCAGCTTGGTCAGCTGCTTGTCCTTCAGGGAGCCCAGCTCGGTGTCGCCGATGCGCACCGACCCGGAGGAGAAGGTGTCGAGACCGGCGACGCAGTGCATCAGGGTGGACTTGCCGGAGCCGGAGGGGCCCATGATCGCCGTGAACTCGGCCTGACGGAACTCGGCGGTGACCCGGTCCAGGGCGACCACCTGGGTCTCGCCCTGTCCGTAGATCTTCGACAGATCCGTGGCGCGCGCGGCCACGGTGGTGGTCCGGCCGGCTGGGGGCACCCCCGGACGAAGTCTGGGGGAGGGTGTGGTGGTCACGGGATGGAACTCCTAGCGGGACGACATCGTTGAAGGACGTCTTCCATCGTGGTGGCCGGAGCCCGCCGTGTAGTCAGCCGCAGTCCTGGTTCCGAAGGCAGACTTCGGAGGGACCGCGCCGCTCGGTGTCATACCTGGGGATGACGGCGCACCCTGATCGGGGCCCATGCAGAGAACAGGTGGAGCGTCCTCGTTCGGCAGGTGAAATTCCGTCATTCCGCATGCGCGGCCGGGGGGCGCGCGTAACGCTATTGGCAAGTGCGGATGGCGTGTTCCACGGTCTGATGCACCCTCAGACGTCAATAAAATAAGACAACATCGGTCCGCCCGTCCGCTGTTCGGGGGATGTATCCCGATAGGCTCGAACCTCGACGCGGAGCCCATGGCCTGCCCGGATGGTGGAATGCAGACACGGCGAGCTTAAACCTCGCTGCCCCTTCGCGGGCGTGCCGGTTCAAGTCCGGCTCCGGGCACTTTCCCCTCTTTACTGTTTCTGGCGTTCGGCCGCGAGGGGCAGCGAGGGCGGGACTCGTTTCCTCCCGTCCCGCCCGTGCCCTTTCAGGGGCGCAGCTCGATCACCGTGATCTCCGGCTCGGCGCCGACCCGTACCGGCGGGCCGAAGAATCCGGCGCCGTTGGTGACGTACAGCTGGGTGTTGTCGACCTTGCCGAGGCCCGAGACGACGGGGTTGGTGAGCTTGGTGAGTTCCGTGAGCGGGAACATCTGGCCCCCATGGGTGTGACCCGACAGCTGGAGGTCCACCCCGTGCCGGGCCGCTTCCTCGATCATCACCGGCTGGTGTGCCATGAGGACGACCGGGCGGCTGGTGTCCCGGTCGCCGAGGGCGCGCGCGTAGTCCGGTCCGCGCCCGTGCTCGGCACCGGACAGGTCCTCGACGCCGGCCAGGTCGAGCACGGCGCCCCGGTGGCGGATCTCCCTCCGCTCGTTGAGGAGGGTGGTGATGCCGAGGCCGTGGAGTTCGTCGACCCAGGCCTCGGCTCCGTCGAACATGTACTCGTGGTTGCCCGTCACGAAGAACGCGCCGTGCGTGGCTTCCAGGTGACGTAACGGGCGGGCGGCGGGAGCCAGTTGGGAGGGGGTGCCGTCCGCCAGGTCGCCGACGACCGTCACGACGTCCGCCTCCAGAGCGTTGATCATCCGGACGATGCGCTCGGTGTGGGCGCGTCCCAGGAGCGGGCCGAGGTGCAGATCGCTGACGACCGCGAACCGCAGCCCGGAGAGCGGCTGAGCCAGGCCGGCGATGCGGACGGGCACCCGCTTGACCACCGGGTCGCCGAGCGCCGTGCGCATGCCGAACCCGGTGGTGGCGACGGCGATCCCGCCCGCGGTCAGTGCGGCCGCCCGGCTCAGGAAGAGACGCCGGTCCGGACGGGCGGGCCCGGTGCTCCCGGCCCCCGCGCCGGCGCCCGCCCCTCCGGGTGCCGGCCCGCCGGCCGCGAGAGCTCCCTCCGTGTCGGGTGCAGGGGTCGCCGCATCGCGTGCAGGGGCCGCCGCCGCGACCCTCGCCGGCTCCGGAACCGCGGGCGCGGAGGATTCCGCAACCGCGGGCGCGGGCGCCCTGCCGTTCCGTCGCCGTGCGATCGCCCGGATCCCGAGGACCGCACGAGGGGCCTCCCACACCAGCAGAGTCAGCATCAGGTACAGCAGGACGCCCAGCCAGACGTACCCCGTCCAGGCCAGCGGCCGTCCCGTGTCCGGACCGAGCGCCGGGACGAGGATGCGTGGGGCGGCCGCGAGAGCCGCGGAGACGACGACGGCGACGGTTCCCACCCGCCGGGCCGCACCGCCCGGCCGGGTGGTGTCGCGCACCAGCCGGATCCACAGCCAGCGGTGGATCAGCACGGAGGCCACGACGATGAGCAGGTTCACCAGGGGAGCGAGCATTACTTCGCCTCGATCAGGTCCTGGCGGGGCGGCTCGGCGGCGGGCGCCTCACTGATGCCGTACCGGGCGTGCAGACGGCGCAGCGGGGCCGGTGCCCACCAGTTGGCCCTGCCCGCCAGCCCCATGAACGCCGGCACGAGGACGGTACGGATCAGCAGGGCGTCGACCAGGACGGCCAGGGCCATGCCGATGCCCAGCTCCTTCAGGAAGACCACGCCGCCGGTGGCGTAGGTGGCGAAGGTGAGGGCGAGGATCGCGGCGGCCGAGGTGACGAGCGGGGCGCTGCGCTGGATGCCTTCGGCCACCGCGCCCGTGTTGTCCCCGGTCCGGTCGTACGCCTCCTTGACCCTGGCCATGATGAACACTTCGTAGTCCATGGACAGTCCGTAGGCGATGCAGAACATCAGGATGGGGATGCTCGGCTCCATACGGCCGCTCGCGGTGAAACCGAGGAGACCCGAGAGGTTGCCGTCCTGGAAGACCCAGACCAGTACGCCGAACATCACGCTGAGGCTGAGGATGTTGGCGATCGTGGCCTTCGCCGGGATGAGCAGGCTGCCCGTCATCAGGAAGAGGATGACGAAGGTGACCAGGAGGATCAGGGCCACGACCCACGGCAGGCGGTCGAGGAGCTCCGAGCGGAAGTCCGTCATCGCGGCGGGGAACCCGCCCACCCGTACCTCGGTGTACGGGGCGTCCACCGCGCGTACCCGCTCCACGAACCGTGCCATGTCGCCGGCCAGCGCCTTCTGGTCGGGGACGACCGTCAGACGGGTGTGCGCACCGGCCTCGAAGCGGCCCGGATCGGTCGTGGCGCCCACCCGGTCGCCGTCGCGGTACGTGCCGCTCCCGGTGTCCACCTGGAAGACGCCGGGAAGCCGCGACAGCCGCTCCGCGTAGTCCGGGCCGGCCGTGCTCCCTGTCGCCTCGCCGGTGGTGACGATCTGGAGCGCGTCGGTCTCCTCCGCCGCGAAGCCGGTACGGATCTGTTCCTGCACGACACGGCTGGAGGCGCTCGCGGGAAGCACGCGCTCGTCGGGAAGGCCGAACCGCGCACCGAGGAAGGGCGCGCCCAGGGCGAGCAGGGCGACCAGTACCGGAAGGCCGTAGAGGAGCGGCCTGCGCATGACGCGCAGGGTGGTGCGGTACCAGCGGCCGGTTTCCACGGCGGGGTCGGTCCGGCCCGGCCGCAGGGTGCGCCGGCCGACGGCGGCCAGCGCGGCGGGCAGCAGCACGACAGCGCCGAACGCCGCGGACCCGACGACCGCGATGCCGGCCCACGCGAAGGACTGGAGGAAGGGGAAGGGGAAGAGGAACAGCGCCGCCAGCGAGGCGGCGACCGTGAAGCCGCTGAACAGGACGGTGCGCCCGGCGCTGGCGACGGTGCGTACGACCGCCGCGTGCCGGTCCGCGGCACTGCCGCCCGCGGTGGCGGCCATCTCCTCACGGAAGCGGGAGATGACGAACAGGCTGTAGTCCAGGCCGAGTCCCAGGCCGAGGACGAGTGCCAGGTTGGCCGCGAAGGTCGAGACCTCGGTGAACGCGGTGACACCGTGCAGCATCGCCAGCGTGGCCAGCACCGAGAAGAAGCCGATGCCGAGTGTCAGCGCCGCGGCGGACCAGCGGCGGTACACCCACAGGAGCAGCAGGAGCACGGCGGGGATGACGACGGCCTCGGCGCGCAGGAAGTCCCGCCGGGTCTCCTCGCCGACCTGCCGGAAGACCTCGTCCTGGCCGCCGGGGCGCACGGTGAGGAGCTCGGTGTCCCGGGTGAAGTCAGGCGTGATGGCGGCCAGTTCGGTCCGTACCTCGGTGGCCGATCCCTGGAGCCAGGCCACCACCAGCGCCTGTGAGCGGTCCTCGCTCACCAGGGCGCTGTGCTCGCCGCGCGACCAGTAGGAGCCGGCCGTGTCGACGCCCTCGCGCCCGGCCAGGTCCTCGGTCAGTTTCCGGCCCTCGGCGACCACCTCCGGGTCGTCGACCGTCCCGCCGTCCTTGGCGGTGACCAGGAGTACGTAGTTCGGGGAGCCGTCCTTGAACTCCTGGTGCAGGATCTGCTCCGCGGTGGCCGACTCGGAGCCCGGTGCCTCGAAGCGGGACAGCGAGAGGGCGGCCTGGGCTCCCGCGCCGAATGCCGCGGCGAGCAGGAAGAGGATCGCCCCGGCGATCAGGACGGCGCGCCGCCGGGCCGCGGCGAAGGCGCCGAGCCGGTGGAGCGGGGACGGTGTGGCTGGCATGGGATGAACTCCCTGGGTATCGGGGGGTGAGGGGGGAGGGAGAAGGAGGTGGGGGAGGAGCAACGCGGGAGGGGAGAACGCGGGAGGGGAGAACGCGGGAGGGGAGAACGCGGGAGGCCTCCGCACGGTCGACGATGACCGTCCCCGCTGACCGCTCGCTGGAAGATTCGCTGAAGGGCGGGGCGGCGGCGGGCGGGTTCAGTGCCGTTCGAGCCACTTGGCGAGGGTGTCGTGGACCAGGGGGGCCCGGCGGGCCATGCCCATGTAGTGACCGGCCTGCGGGATCTCGATCAGCTGGGTGTCCTTCGCGCCGGTGAAGAGCGCCCGGTGCTCCTCGCCGCCCTCCACACGCGCGTCCTTCTCCCCGTACATGAAGAGGACGGGCACGGTGATGGTCCGCAGCTCGCGCAGGTCGACCATGACCGCGCCGAGCTGGGAGACCATGTCGCCGCAGGGGTGGCGGTTCTGGTGCGGTACGGCGAGGTCGAGGACGGCCGGATCGGTGTCGTGGAAGTTGCCCGACCGGAACTCGGCGGGCCCCAGGTCGTAGTAGACGTATCCCTTGGTCCCGCCGCGCAGACAGGTCTGGAGGGCGGAGAAGAAGCGGGCGTTGGCCTGCGGGGTGAGTCCGCGGTCCGTCCAGTCCATGAGGACGAGGCCGTCGATGTCGTGGAAGGAGTAGGCGGCGATCTGCGCAATCTGGCCGCCGTTGGACTGGCCGGCGAGGAAGACCTTGCCGAAGGAGGTCCCGGTCCCGCCGCTCCCCTTCGCGTCCCCGCTCCGGTAGGTCCCCTTGCGGAGCTGCTGGATGATCTGGTGGGTGATGTCGGCCTGCCCGCCGATGCAGGTGGCCAGGCCGTCCAGCGTGTCGCTGCTGTCGTAACCGATGCGGTCGATGGTCAGCGAGGCGTGGCCGCGTGCGGCCAGTTCCTCCGCGTGGTGGTAGCCGTCGGCCTCGACCCGCCAGTACCACTCGCCCGCGGCGATGCCGTGCTGGTAAAGGGTGACGGCCTTGTCGGCGCTCTCGTCCTCCAGCAGCCGGGTGGGAGCGGTGAGGTGCCCGCGGACGGTGTACGTACGGCCGTCGACCGGGCAGGAGGCCTTCGTCCGGTTGACGTTGCGGACCGTGAAACTGACAGGGATGTCGGAGATGCCCTTGTCGAGCCGCCAGGTCTTCTGCTGCTGCGGGGCGCTCACGCCGTTCGTGCGCTCCGCGGTCGTTTCCGGCGCTGGGGTGACGGCGTTCGCCCAGTACACCGGGGTGACGGCCAGCAGTGCCGCCGCCGCACCGAGCAGCACGGCCCGCAGCCGGTTGGTCCTGGCGGATGTCACGCGGCACTCTCCTCTGGGATCACGTTGTCGAGCAGACCGGCGCGGTGGTACCAGGCGGCGGTGTCCGCGAGGGTCCGGGCCAGTGGGCGGAAGGTGACGCCGAGTTCACGCTCCGCCCGCGCGGAGGTGATACGGGTCCGGTCGCCGTCGAGCAGGGCGCGCACCCCCTCACGGGTGGCGACGGGCGCGGTGCCGCGCAGTTTCGCCTTGGTCTCCAGGACGGTCGCGAACGCGATCGCCGCTCGGGCGGGGACCTGCCGGGGGGCCTGCACCCCGGTGGCGCGGGCGACCGCCGCGCAGGTGTCCGAGAGGGACTGAAAGCGGCCCGCGACGATGTAGCGCCGCAGGTGCTCGCCCTGGTCGGCCGCCCTGACCAGCGCGTACGCCACATCGCGGGCGTCCACCACGTGGTTTCCGGCACGGGGTACGGCTTTGATACCGCTCCGGGCGACGGCGAGGAACAGCCGGCCCGCGGAGGTGGGACCGGCGTCGGCCGGACCCCACATCCAGCCGGGCAGGACGATCGGGACCCGGACGCGGCCCGCGTACTCGGAGTCCTGCGCGAAGGACCGGATGGCGGCCTCCGCGCGGACCTTGCTGGCGCGGTAGGCGTTGCGCTCCCAGTCCGGGGGCGGAGCGGCCGACTCGTCCGCCGGGTTCTCCTCCGTCCCCGCACCGAGGGTGTTGATGGAGCTGGTGTGGACGACGGCGGGCACGCCCGCGGCGACCGCTTCCCGCAGGAGCGCGGTGACGGCGTCGACGTTGGTGGCGAAGAGCCGGGGCAGGTCGGCGTCGGGGAGGTAGTACTCCCGGAAGTACGCGGCGGTGTGGATCACCGCGCCGACGCCGGGCAGTGCCCCGCGGTACGTCTCGGGCCTGCGGATGTCGGCCGTGACGACGGTCAGCCTCGGGTGGGCGGGGAGCTGGCGGGCGGCCTTGGCGGTGTCGCGTACCAGCGCCGTCACCTCCCGCCCCTCGCCGAGGAGTTGGCTGACGACGGCGGTGCCGAGGAGACCGGACGCGCCGGTCACCATCACACGGCCGTGCCGGGGGCCGGGATCGGACGTGTTCATTTCACTGTCTCCAGTACGGGTTCCGGGGGTGTCTCGTGATGCGGGGCCGGGGCCGCGCCCGGTTCCTCGCGCAGGCCGAAGCGTTGCTGGAAACGCTTCAGGGGAGCCGGCGCCCACCAGGTGGTCCGGCCGCCGAGCCGCATGACCGCCGGGACGAGAAGGCCCCGGACGACGGTGGCGTCCACGAGAACGGCGAGGGCGGCGCCCAGGCCGAGCATCTTGCTGTTGGTGATCCGGGAGGTGCCGATGGCGACGAAGACCACCGCGATGATCAACGCGGCCGCGGTGATGACACCGCTGGTACGGCGCACGCCGGTGACGACGGCGAGCCGGGAGTCGCCGGTGCGGTCGTACTCCTCCTTCATGCGCGACAGGAGGAAGACGCCGTAGTCCATGGAGAGTCCGAACGCGATGCAGAACATCAGCACCGGCAGGGTCGCCTCGATGGTCCCGGTGGGCGTGAACCCGAGCGGTCCGGAGAGGTGGCCGTCCTGGAAGACCCACACCACCAGCCCGAACATGGCGGTGAGGCTGAGGGCGCCCGACGCCACGGACAGCAGCGGTATCAGCAGGCTTCCGGTGAGGAGGAAGACCAGCAGGAGGGAGGTGCCGGCGATGAGCAGTCCGGCCGCGGGCAGCCCGTCGGCGATGGCCTGCTTGCTGTCCTCCAGGACCGCGGCCCGGCCGCCGGCGAGCGGTTCGAGGTACTCGAATCCGGACGACGCGGCCCGTACGCCCTCGACGAGGCGCCGGCTTTCCGGCGACACGTCCTCCACGCCCTTGTCCGGGACCACGGACAGATGCGCCAGTCCGTCGGCCGCGCGAGAGGCGTCGGCGGGAGTGGCGCCGTCCTGCCTGCGGCCGTCGCGGTAGGTGCCGAGCGGGGTGTCCACCTCGGCGGCGTGCGGGAGCAGGGAGACCTTCGCCGCGTACCGGTCGAGTCCCTTCGCGTTCCGGACGAGGATCTCCACCCCGCCGGTGGTACTGGCGGTGAAGTCGTCCCGTATCGCCTCCTGGACCCGGCGGGACTCCGAGGCCGCGGGCAGTTGCCGGTCGTCGGCGGTTCCGAACTCGACCTGGAGGAAAGGGACTCCGGCAGCCACCAGGAGCGCGGTGACGGTGACGGCGTACCGGAGCGGGCGGCGCACCACGCGCTCGACGAGGCCGCCCCCCTGGCGGCTCCGCGGTGGCCTCCGGCGCAGGCGGAGGGCGTCGACCCGGTGTCCCAGAAGGAGCAGCACGGCCGGGAGCACGATCAGGGACGCCGCGGCGGCGAGCAGGACGACGCTGAGGCCCGCGTAGGCGAAGGAGCGCAGGAAGTACAGCGGGAAGACCAGCATCGAGGCCAGCGAGACCGCGACGGTCAGGGCCGAGAAGAGAACCGCGCGGCCGGCCGTGCGCAGCGTCGTGCGGACCGCGGTGTGCCGGTCGGCTCCCAGGTGCAGCTCCTCGCGGAAGCGGCGCACGATGAGCAGCGCGTAGTCGATGGCCAGGCCCAGACCGAGCGCGGTGGTGAGGTTCTGCGCGAAGACGGAGACATCGGTGACCGACGTCAGCAGGCGCAGCACGGCATTGGTGCCGAGGATGGCGAGCACGCCGACACCGAGCGGCAGCAGCGCCGCGACGACACCCCCGAAGACGAGGACCAGGATGATCAGTGTCAGCGGGAGCGCGATGAGTTCGGCGGTGCGGAGGTCGGCTTCGATGGTCGTCTGGATCTCCTGCTGCACGGCGACGCTGCCGCCCAGCGAGATGTCCAGCGCGTCGGCGTCGGGTGGGCTGCCCCGGTAGCGGGGTGCCAGCCGGTCGTAGGTCCTGGCCGTGGTGTCGTCGTCGCCTTCGAGGTGCGCGAGGATCAGCGCCTCTGAGCGGTCGGCCGACCGCAGGCGCTCCGAACCGGTCTGCCAGTAGGAGACGACGCCGGAGACCCGGGGCTCGAAGGCGAGGCGTTCGGCCAGCCGGGCCCCCTGCGCGGCCACCTGTTCGCTGTCGACCCCCGCGCCGTCCGCACCACGGACCAGCAGCACGAGATCGGGGGCGCTGGACGGGAAGTGCCGTTCCAGCAGGGCGCCGGCGCGGGAGGAGGCGGAGGACGGGTCGTCGGTGCCACCGCCGAGCAGCCGGTCGCCGACGTCCGCGCCGATGACGAGGGAGTTCGCCGCGAAGAGCAGGGTGAAGAGCAGGACGAACCAGGGACCGCGGCGCCGGCCCGTGGCGCGGGTCTCACGAGATGTGCGGGACACGGCTCTGCTCACCACCGACCGGGATCCTGGCGAGCAGCTCCGTGATGCGGCCCGGACGGTCGAGGGGCACCCGCGCGCCGACCACCCCGTCGGGCCGGACGTAGAGGGCCTGGGTGGTGCTGCCGTACCGGCCGGCGGCGACGTCGTGGGCGGGCAGCGCGGTGGGCACGCGGACGGTGTCGCCGCGGTCGGTCGGCCGGATCAGCAGTACATCGAAGGAGTTGCCGTTGCCGTCGGCGTGACGGGCCGCCGCCGTCTCGGCGGCCCGTGCCGCAACGGTGTCGGTGCCGGAGACGCCGAGCACGACGACGGTGTGCCGGCCGGCGGCGACATAGTCGTGCAGGCTGTCCGCCTCCCGCCCGTACACCATGGACAGCGCGGTGTCGGGGACGCGGCGGCCGGGGCGGACGCCGTCCGCGGCGGTTCCCCAGACGATCGGGCTGCCGGTCAGGTCCAGGTCGATCTGGGCGAGTTCGGGTACGAGACGCTTCTCCAGCGCTCCGCTCGCCGAGAGCCGGCGCAGCAGTGTGTCCCGGAGGAAGCGGGAGACCGCCGAGCGCAGGAGCCAGAGCTTTGTCTGCCGGTCGGCGTTGCCCACGGCCCGGACCGCGCTGGGCCGCCGTTCGGCCTCGTAGCTGTCGAGCAGGGCGGGATCCGCGCCCGCGCAGACGGCCGCGAGTTTCCAGCCCAGGTCGTAGCCGTCCTGCACCCCGGTGTTGAGACCCTGGCCGCCGGCCGGGCTGTGGCAGTGCGCGGCGTCACCCGCGAGGAACACCGGACCCGATCGGAACGTCGCGGCGACCTTGGTGTGCACCCGGAACCTGCTGGTCCACGCGGTGCTCGTCAGGGTCCAGCCCCCGGGGCCGCGGGCGTCGAGGAGCTTCTGGAGCTCGGCGTCGTCCGGGGGGCCCTCGCCGCTGCCGGCCGGCAGGTCGAAGAAGATCCGGTGGCCGCCCTCCGGAAGGGCGACGACCACGAGCACACCGTCGGGCGTGAGGTGGTACTGCGCCTCGGCGGGAGGCAGCGGGGTGCGGCCGGTGGTCTTCAGCAGGCCGTCGCCGAGGAGGAAGTCACGGGCGTACGTGCTTCCTTCGAAGGGGATACCGAGCTCCTCGCGCACCTTGCTGTGCGCACCGTCGGCGGCGATCAGCCAACGGGAGCGTGCGGTGCTGCGGTCCCCGCCGGGGCCCCTCAGCACCACGGTGGCCTCCGCGGTCTCCACCGTGACCGACTCGGCCTCCGTCGACCACTCGACGGCGCCGCCCAGCTGGAGCAGCCGCTCGTACAGCAGCTCCTCCGTCACGGGCTGCGGCACGCACAGCGGGCCGGGGAAGCGGGTGCCGCTCAGGGCGCCGAACCCCAGTCCGGCGATCCTCCTGCCGCGCGACCAGTACGAGGCGCCGCTGAGCGGCAGCGACCGCTCGCCGATCGCGACCGCCGTCTCGAGCCGGTCGAGCACCTCCAGGGCGCCGCTCCACAGGATCAGCGCCTTGGGCGCGCCGGTGGGCCCGCGCCGACGGTCCACGACCCTGACCTTCACACCGTGCCGCAGCAGGGTGCAGGCCGCGGTGAGTCCGGTCGGCCCCGCACCGACGATCAGCACCTGAGGGGTGGGCGAACGGGTCATGAGGTACCTCCGGAGGGTTCGTGGACGAGAGCGGGCAGGCCCATCAGGCGGCCCACGTCCCGGACGGCCTGGTCCGTCGTGTCGAAGCGGATCGCGTGCATTCCCTGCGCCCGGGCGGCGACGCAGTTCTCCTCGACGTCGTCCAGGAGGAGGACGGTGGCCGGGTCGGCGCCGAGCCGGGCGAGGAGCCGGCGGTAGATCTCGGGGTCCGGTTTGCGCACGCCCTCACGGGAGGAGTCGACGACGGTGTCGAACAGCTCCGCGACGGGGAGTGCCGCGCGCCAACGCTGCTCCCACTCCCGGACGTTGTTGGTGAGCAGCCCGAGCCGGTGGCCGGCCGCGCGGACGGTGCGGAGGAAGGCGGTCAGTTCCTCGTTGGTGCGCCGGCCGCGGAACCAGACCTCGCCGAACGGGCGGCCCCGCAGGATGTCGCCGGGATCCGTGTCCAGCTCGGCCAGCACACGGCGGACGAGCTCGTCCTCGGCGATGGCGCCGGTCTCCAGCTCCGCCATGGGGCTCACGCCGTACCGGCGGGTGGCCCGGGCGAAGGCCGTCTGGAGGTCCTCGACCGGGATGCCGGTGCTGTCGGAGAAGACGGCGTAGGTCTCGGCGAGCGGGTTGGTCAGGACTCCGCCGTAGTCGCAGACCAGTGTGGTGATCAGAGGGCCGCCGGGGAGTGCGGCCGCGGCTGCCGCGGGCCCGGGGGTCACGCCCACTGGGCCTGCTGCCGCGGGCCCGGGGGTCACGCCCACTGGGCCACCTCCACGTCGACCTCGCTCACCGAGCTGTCGCCCTGACCGAGGCGCACCTCGACGGGGACGGTCAGGGTGCCCAGGGCCTCCGCGTGCCGCACTCCGCCGACATGGGCGGTGACCGGGGTGCGCAGACCGAGTTCGGCGAAGTCGGTGAAGCGGGCGCGCACGGACGTCACGACCAGGTCCGCGGGGGACAGTCCGTGCAGTCGTGCCACCGAGGCCACGGCGAGCTGCCGGGCGGCTTCCAGCTGGAGGTTCCCCGGCACATGGTCCAGCTGGTGGTCGAACAGGTGCGGGTGGGCGGTGTCGACGACCAGGAACGCGGAGGCGTCACCCCCCACACCGATGGCCGGTTCGGTCAGCACCACGTTCCGGGCGTCCTTGCGTCCCACGGTGGCGGGAGCGGCGGGCGCCGGGCGGTGGGCGCGTGCGGCGGCCGCCGCACGCGCCTTGCCGAGGCCCTGGGCGCGGAGCATCCCGTACGCCCGGCGGCTGACGAACGTCAGCCCGCCCGACGCCCGGAGCGTGGGCGTGCCGTCGAGATCCACGACGATGTTGAAGTCGAACCCCAGGATCCGGCCGCCGCGGTTGGTCTCCGGCCGCACCGACAGGTGCAGCACGGTCTGCGCCGGCCGGGCGCCTATGCGCAGCGCGTCCAGGGACAGCACATCGAAGTTCAGGGCGCTGAAGATGAAGGCGTTGTCCGTCGCCACATCGAGATGGCGGTGGGCGACGCACACCCCGGACTGCCGCAGGACCTCGACGAGCAGCAGGAAGTCGTAGGCGGCCGGATGTTCGCCGACGAGGTGGCCGCGCGGCAGCTGGGCGGCGACGTCGAAGGTGCGGGTGGGGTCGCCGGGCGCGGATGTGCCGGTCTCCACCGAGTCCGTGACGAAGACCTCCGCCACAGAGGCCCGGTGGACCACTGAGCGGGGGAGGGTCGAGTCGAAGCTGAGCGGCACCGGGACGACGACGGGGACGGCGGCTGGTTCGGATGCCGACGAGCGGTTGGCGGGCAGTGTCATTCCGGGAGTCCTCCTGGACCTGTCTGCTGATGTCTCGTTCGGGTCGGGTTCCTGGGGAGGACCTTCGTCGGAGGTGCTGACGGGGCGCTGGAAGGGACGCTGAACTGCTCCGGAAGGGGCCGGGGCGCGGACCGGGCCCACGCGGCCGGGGAAAACAATGTGTTAATCCCACGAGGTTTGATCGGTTCCCGGCTTACACTCTCTTTACTGTTACCGGGGGGGATAGTGGTTGACTCGCGTGTGCGTTTCGAAGTGATGGGCCCGACAAGGGCGCTGGTCGACAACCGGTCACTGTCGCTCGGACCGCCCCGCCAGCGCGCGGTGCTGGTCGCCCTGCTGCTCGGCGGCCCCCGCCCCGTTCCCGCCGACCGGATCATCGCGATGGTCTGGGGTGACGAGGCGCCGGTCCACGCCCTCAACCTCGTGCAGAAGTACGTCTCGGGGCTTCGGCGCTGTCTGCCCGTCTCCCTGCCTCTCACCCATTCCCAGGCCGGCTACGTGCTCGGCGCGCCGGGCGGGTTCGACTGCGATCTCCTGGAGTTCGAGGAGCTGTTCGCCGCCTCCCGCGCCCTGGGTGAGTCGGGCCGGCCGGCGGAGGCCGCCGAAACCCTGGCCAGGGCGATCGCCCTGGCCCGTGGCCCGCTCGCCGAGGGGATCGAGGGCCGTGGAATCGAACTGGAGCGCGATCGCCTCCAGGAGCGCCGGCTGTCCGCACAGGAGGAGCTGTACGCCCTGGACATCTCGCTCGGACAAGGCGAACGCCATCTCCCCGAACTCATACGCCTCATCAGTGAGCATCCGCTCCGAGAGCGCCTGCACGCCCTGCTCATGCGGACGCTCGCCGGCAGCGGCCGGCAGGTGGAGGCGCTCGACGCCTATGCGCGGATCCGAGAGCGGCTGGTCGAGGAGTACGGCGTGGAGCCGGGCGCCGAACTCAGGGACGCCCACCAGTTCGTCCTGAACGCGGTGCTCCCCGTGGAGCGGGCTCCGGAAGCGGCCCTCACCCCGCACCAGTTACCGACCGCGGTGCGGGACTTCACGGGGCGCGCGGGGGAGATCGCGCGGATCACGGGCCGGCTGCGCTCCGGGAAGACGCCTCTCGTCTGTGTCGAGGGCACCGCGGGGATCGGCAAGACCGCGCTGGCCGTGCACTGCGCCCACCTGGTCGCCGACGACTTCCCCGACGGCCAGCTCTTCGTCGACCTCAGGGGCTTCGACCGCCTCGGCGCGGCGGATCCGTGCGAGATCCTCGGCTCGTTCCTGCGCGCGCTGGGGGTGGCGGCCCAGCACGTCCCGACGGACTGCGTCGAACGGGGCACGCTCTTCCGCTCGGTCCTCGCCACCCGCCGCGTGCTGATCGTCCTGGACAACGCGGCCGACGCCGACCACGTACGACATCTGCTGCCCGGTGCGCCGGGCTGCGCCGTCCTCGTCACCAGCCGCCGCGCCCTGGTCAGCCTGGCGGTGCACGAGGACGCGCAACGCATCGTGCTGCCCGTGCTGTGTCCCGAGGAGTCGGCGGAGCTGTTGAGAAGCGCGCTGGGCCGCCCGCGTGCCACCGGGGAGCAGGATCCCGCGGTCGCCGCGATCTCCCGGCTCTGCGGCCATCTTCCGTTGGCCCTGCGGGTGGTGGCGGCCGGGTCCGCGGTCACACCGCACTTCGACCTCGGGTCCGTGGCCCGGGAGCTCGCCGCGGCCGGACCGCTGGCCGGAGCCTCTTTGGCGGACGACGAGAGGGCGTCCGTGGGGGCTTCGCTCGACCTGTCCTACCAGCGGCTCGACGACCGGTGCCGCCGCGCCCTGCGCCTGCTCGGCCTTCTCCCGGGCCCCGATCTGACCTGCGCGGCCGCGGCCGCTCTCACCGGCGCGGACGAGGCCGCCGTCCGGCCCCTGCTCAACGCCCTCACCACCGCGAACCTCCTGGTCCAGCACGCTCCCGGCCGCTTCCGCTTCCCGCACGACCTGCTCCGCGAGTACGCCTGGAAGCGGGCCGGGGACGAGGAGCCGAGCGCATCACGGCAGGACGCCCTGAACCGCCTCATGGGCTGGTACACCCAGGTCGCGACCGTCCTGGACGGGCGCGTCAACCGGATACACGTGGTGGGACAGCAGTCCCCCGCCACCGAGCACGCGCCGATCTCGGCGGAGGACGCGGAGGCCGAACTGCGCAATCTCACCGCCGCTGTGGAGCACACCGCGGAGCACGGCCCGTATGTCGTCGCCTGGACACTCGCGGGCATGCTGCGCGACACCTGCAAGCGCCGGTCGCGGGTCCCCGAGTGGCTCACCGTCGCGCGGGCCGGGCTGCGGGCCGCGCAACGGGGGGCGAATCCGCGCGCGGAGACCGAGCTGTCCCTCAGCCTTGTCGACGCCTCGCTCACCGCGGGTCTCGTCGACGCCGCGGAGCACTACGCCCAGCGCGCCCTCCAGCTCAGCGAGCGCCACGGCTGGCCGGATCTGCTGGCCGCCTCCCGTGAGGAGCTGGGCCGTGCTCGCTGGACCACCGGCGCGCTGGACGAGGCGCGCCGGCACCTGACGGAATCCATCAGGCTCTACTCCACGGGAACCGACCATCTGCGGACCGCGCTCGCGTACGGCGCGCTCGCCCGGGTCGAGCTGGACTCCGGGGTGCCCGAGGCCGCGTACCGCCTGTACTCCCGCTGCCTGCGGTTGAGTCGCTCGCAGTCGCATCGCGGGGTCGAGGCGATGACCCTCGTGGAGCTGGGCCTTGTCCATGAGGCGCTGGGCCGCCCGCACACCGCCTCACTCTCCCTCGAAGCCGGCCTCGCTCTCAGCAGGGACAACCGCGGCCTCCAGCGGCCAAAAGCTCTGGCCCAGGCCTATCTGGGTGCTCTGAAGGCGAAAACGGGCGACCGTGAGAGCGCTCGTTCCCTGTGCCTGGCCGGCATCGAGGTGGCGGAGGAACTCGGCGACCTCTGGGCTCAGGCGGAGTGCCGCAACGCGGCGGGGCGGGCGATGGCCGCACTCGGCTGCCCCCGCGAGGCCGCGGAGCACCACCGCGAGGCCCTGCGCATCGCACGGGGTCTGCATTTCCACCGAGCGGAGCGGCATGCCCTGGCGGGCCTTCGCACCCCCGTCTTCGAGCCCTGCGGGGTCGGGTGACGCTCCACGCACCCGCTGACGCGGTGTCCTCTCCCACGGGCCGTCACCCCTCGTAGACGGTGAGGGCGGCACCGTCGATCTCGATCCGGCGGCCCGCCCTCAGGCCGTCGCGGCGCAGTGCTTTCAGACAGGTGTGGAACAGCGGCAGCTCGTCCGCGTCCAGGACGGCGGCGGCCAGTTCCAGGAGTTCGGTCACTGACTGGTCGGTCAGTACCTCGGGCAGCTCACCGGAGAGCAGAACGACCGATTCTCCGGCAGGCCCGCGGACCACGGCCGTGGCCGGTCCGCCATGCACGAACAACACATTCCCCCCTGGGAGCCCGGGGTCGTGCGGCTCTCGCTCCTCGGGCAGGACGAGAGACTAGCGGGGGGAGCCGGACACTTTCGGCCACAGTCGAATTCTTTTTCCGACTGCACGGAAGAGTGAACATTCGCGGTCGTGGACTGCCGGTACCAGCCTTCGGACGGTCACTTCTTCGGTGCGCGAGGCGTGGAGCGGTCCAGCAGGGACTCCACGAGCGCGGCCACATGCCGGCGGTCGTCCGCCGAGAGCTGCTGGACGCTGGCGATGAGCAGGTCCACCTCGGGGTCGGCCGGGCGGGCGGTGCCCTCGGGGTCCTGGCCGGCCGGGGTGCCGTACACGTGGATGCCGCAGGCCTCCGCGGCGGCGCGGCGGACGGTGTCCAACGGGAGTTCCAGGCCCTTGGACAGTCCCTCCAGGGTCGTCGACTGGGGCATGCGGACGACGCGGTCGGTGGTCGCCAGGTGGTGGACGGTGGAGCGCGGGATGCCACCGCGGCGCGCCACCTCGCCGTAGGACCAGCCCTTGCGGTCCAGGCGCTCACGGATCAACTGCTGGAGTGCGTTGGCCACGGGTGGGTCACTTCCTGCTCGCCGCTCGGCGGAACCGTCCATGTCGGAGCCGATTCTACGGGCGGCCCCGCCCGCCGCCGAAAGAGTGATTCCCCGAACGGGTTGCGCAGTCGCCCCGCGAGGCCCTAGTGTCCAATCTCGTTGGACAGCACGTCCGACCAAGTTGGACAGAGTGTGGGGGGAACCTGACTCGGTCCGACCGGAAATGCCCATCCCTGAGGGGGAATTGATCATGATGGACGCTCACGAGCTCGAGGCCGAGTCCGCGGAACTGCTGCCGGGCCGCGAGGCCCTCGGCCGTCTGAAGTTCAGCTTCAACAAGACGACCAACGTCACCAAGCACATCGCCAACGTCGAGGCCCACAACTCGTCCCTCGCCGTCAACGACCACTCCTTCGCCTCGGCCGCCGCCTCGCAGGCCGGCCAGAACATCACCGTCACCCAGTAACACCCGCGCACCACCTCGAACCCGATCCACATCACCTGAAAGGACGTCCGTCATGAGCATGGACATGCACGAGCTGGAGACCGAGTCCGCCGAGCTGCTGCCGGGCCGGGAGGCCCTCGGCCGTCTGAAGTTCAGCTTCAACAAGACGACCAACGTCACCAAGCACATCGCCAACATCCAGGCGGACAACCAGTCCGCGGCGCTCAACGATCACTCCTCCTACTCGGTCGCCGAGTCGCAGGCCTCGCAGTCGATCGTCGTCAAGCAGTAACGACGGCGTGACCACGGCCGTCGGGGTGGGCCGCCCGCACCAGCGGTGCGGTCCACCCCGACGGCCATGCAAGGCGGGAAGCGGGGCGGACGTGGGGGGAGACCACATATGACGGTGCTCGGAGACGGGCCCCCGACGCTGTACGACACCGGGCCCGTGCCCGGGCCGGGCGGCTGGCCGGTGACGTACGAGCAGGTGGCGACGGGCAGCCTGCCGGTCGTCGAACAGCGGCTCGTGCCACGGCTGAGCGCGGGACTGCGGCTGCACGGCGAGTACCAGGGGTCGGGTTTCACCGAGCCCAAGTACATCGCCCGTCGGGGGGACGGGCAGGTCGTGCAGCTGTCGCGGCTGCTGTATCTGGTGGCGTCGTCCGTCGACGGCGTGCGCGACACCGAGTCGATCGCCCACCGGGTGAGCGCGCGGTTCGGCCGCGAGGTCAGCGGCGACAACATCCGCTTCCTCGTGGAGAAGAAGCTCGAACCCCTCGGGGTGACGGTCCCCGAGGGCCAGGAGAGCGACGAGGTCGAGGCACCGCGCTCCGACCTGCTGCTCGCCCTCAAGGGCCACCGGGTCATCTTCGACGAACGGCGCACGGCACGGGTCGCGGGGCTGTTCGCGTGGCTGCACCGGCCGGTCGTGGTCGCGGCCGTGCTGCTCTCGGCCGTGGCCATGGACGTGTGGCTGTTCGGCTTCTTCGGGGCGATCGAACCGGTCCTGGAGGTCCTCGACCAGCCGGTACTGATCCTGATCGTCTTCGCGCTGACCGTGGCCTCGCTCGTCTTCCACGAGTTCGGCCACGCGTCCGCGTGCAAGTACGGCGGCGCCCGGCCCGGCTGCATCGGCTGCGGGATCTTCCTGATCTGGCCGTCCATGTACACCGACGTGACGGACGTGTACCGGATCGGACGCGGCGGGCGGATCAGGACCGACCTCGGCGGGGTCTACTTCAACGTGGTGTTCATGCTCGGCATGGCCGGGCTGTACTTCGCCACGGGGGAGCAGTTCTTCCTGGCCGCGGTGTACCTCGGGCACTTCGAGATCCTCGAACAGCTGATGCCCGCGGTGCGGCTCGACGGCTACTACATCCTCGGCGACCTCGCCGGCGTCCCCGACCTCTACGGCAAGATCAAGCCCATCCTGCTCGGTCTGGTACCGGGGAGGAAGGGGCGGGCCGCGCGGAAAGAGGTCGCCGGGCTGAAGAAGTCGGCGCGGACCATCGTGGCCGCGTGGGTGCTCACCATGGTGCCGCTGATCATCGGTGAGATGGGCTACGGGCTGTGGAACCTGCCCCGGATCATCGCCACGATGATCCGGTCCATGGTCGAGCAGTTCTCCGGCACCGGGGCGGCCTTCGCGGACGGCCAGGTCGTCGAGGGGCTCGTCGGGGTGCTGGGCTGTCTGATGCTGCTCATCCCGATGGGCGGTGTCGCCTACCTCTCCGTGAAGATCGGAGGGCGGATCTGGCGGGGCGCGAAGCGGTCCACGGCGGGGCGGCCCCGGTTGCGGGTGGCGCTGTGCGCGGTGGCCCTCGCCGGGCTGGCGGGCCTCAGCTACGCGTGGACGTCCGGACTCACGCCCCAGCCGCTGCCGAAGAAACCCCCGATCGCGCCGATCCTTCAGCCCGGGGTGTCGACGGAGGAACCGCAGCCCCGGCAGGCCACGACTCCGGACGGCGACGCGTCGGTCTCGGAGGACGGTCCGTCGGACGGTCCGTCGGACACCGGCCCGGGTGCGGTGCCGCCGTCGGCCGGGGGCCCCTCGGGCTCCGACGCCCCCTCGGCCGGCGCCTCCGCGGCCTCGGCGTCCGCCTCCCCTGCCTCGTCCGCGGCCTCACCGGGCGCGGCGACCGGAGGGTCCTCCCGGGCGCCGGCGTCCCCGGCCCAGGGCACCTCGGCGGGCCCGGAACCGTCGTCACCGGGCACGGGCGAGGCCCCGTCGAGCCAGCCCCCGTCCCCGGTCCCGTCGGAGAGCATCCCACCGTCACCGACGGACGCCCCTTCCCCGTCACCGGCCGGCGGATCACCCGCGGCGTCCTGAGGGAACGGCGGCGGCGACCGTACGGCCGACCCGGCGGCGGCTGTTCCGAGTCGCTCCCCCCGGCGCCCCCACATCCGTACTCATCCATCCACCCAAGGAGACCTCTTGAGCAGCCACCGAAAACCCCGTACCTCAACCCCCTTCACCCGGCGTGCCGTTCGCGTCGGGCTGTTCGCCGCCGGTGTCGCCGGTGTGGCGACCGCCGTGCCGGCGCAGGCCGCGACCGCCGGGACCACCAAGGTCGCCGTCGCGTCGGACCACGTCTTCAGCCACGCCGACCGTCGCGACCACACGGAGGAGAAGGACTCCTTCACCATCCGGCAGTTCGGCAAGGTGACCGCCGCCTCCGTGCGCAACCAGGCCAATGCCGTCTCCTCGGGCTGCACCGCCGACGACGACTGCCGTTCGGTGGCGCTGTCGTTCCAGATCGTCACCGTCGCGGGCGAGCACACCCGTCTGAACGCCGTGAACCTCAGCGACGCCACCAACAAGAGCTGCACCGGCTGCCAGACCCTGGCCGGCGCCTACCAGTTCGTGGTCTCCACGCCCGGCCCGCTCACCCTCGACTCCGCCCACCGCCGACAGCTCGCCGACATCCACCGCCGGCTGGACGCCCTGACCCGCTCCGACGTCCCCGCGACGGACCTGCGCACCCGCGCCGACGCCCTCGCCGCCGAGGTCAACACCGTCCTCCAGGACGCCGTGGCCGACGCCCCGAAGGGCGACGCGCAGGAGGACGTCACCATGCACCGCCACCTGGACGGCTGGCCCGGCCGCTGACCCGGTCGGCCGTCCGGCCCGCGGCAGCCAGCCGTGGGCCGGACGGCCGCGCGCAGACCGTTGACATCGGCAGACCCTGGGCGCAGACTCGCTTCACCTCAGTGAAATAAAGTTCACCAGGCGAACACGAGCTATTGTGCACGCCAGCCACAAGGTCCCCGAAGGGAACGCCCGATGCGTACCACCGTCGGCATCATCGGAGCCGGCCCCGCCGGCCTCCTCCTCGCCCGGCTCCTCCACAACGCCGGCATCGACTCGGTCGTCCTGGAGAGCCGCGACCGCGCCTACGTCGAGCAGCGCCAGCGCGCCGGGATCCTGGAGCAGGGCACCGTCGACGTACTGCGCGCGGCCGGCGCGGGCGAGCGCATGGACCGCGAGGGACTCCCGCACGACGGCATCGAGCTGCGCTACGACAGGAAGCGCCACCGCGTCGACTTCCCCGCCCTCACCGGCGGCCGCTCCGTGATGGTCTACGCCCAGACCGAGGTCTGCAAGGACCTCATCGCCCTCCAGCTCGAAGAGGGCGGCCCGCTGCTGTTCGAGGCGGAGGCCCTGGCCGTCGAGGACGCCGACACCGGCACCCCGAGGATCCGCTTCCGGCACGAGGGGCGTGAGGACGTCCTGGAGTGCGAGTACGTCGTCGGCTGCGACGGCTTCTGGGGGGTGGCGAGGAAGGCGGTCCCCGCCGAACTGACCCGGGTCTTCGAGCGGACGTACCCCTTCGCCTGGCTCGGCATCCTCGCCGACGTCCCGCCCTCCCACGACGAACTCGTCTACGCCCGCCACGACCGCGGCTTCGCCCTGCTGTCCATGCGCTCCCCGTCCGTCTCCCGCCTCTACCTCCAGGTCCCCGAGGGCACGGACGCCGACAGCTGGGGCGACGAGGAGATCTGGGACGAGCTGGAGCGCCGCTTCGAGACGGACGACGACTGGAAGCTCGACAGGGGACCGATCACCCAGAAGTCCGTCACCCCCATGCGCTCCTACGTCCACGAGCCCATGCGCCACGGCCGTCTCTTCCTCGCCGGCGACGCGGCCCACATCGTCCCGCCCACCGGAGCCAAGGGCCTGAACCTCGCCGTGGGGGACGTCGTCACCTTCGCGAGGGCGCTGGAGCACCTGAGGGAGACCGGTTCGGCCGAGCGCCTCGACGCCTACTCCGAGACCTGCCTGCGCCGGGTGTGGCAGGCCGAACGGTTCTCCTACGACATGACGAGCCTGCTGCACCGGTCGCCCGACGCCACTCCCTTCGAGGACCGGATGCAGCTGGCCCGGCTGGAGCGGATCGCGGGGTCGCGGGCCGCCGAGACCGACCTCGCCGAGGGGTACACCGGCTTCCCCTTCGGCTGAGGCCCCTCCGGTGCCGGGAATCACGCGTGCGCGTAGCGTGTTGGCCGGAGCAACGAGGGAAGATCCTCCTCAAGCACTAGGGTCATTCCTTTGCCTACCCATTACTCTTGAGGGCAAGGTCCACAGACGGTGGCCATGGAGGAGTGAAATGAGGAGCAGCAACCCGGTCTTCTCGCGACGGGGGTTCAGCCGCGACAACGGCTACGCGGGCTTCAACACCGCGCCGCAGGCCGGGGGCGCAGCCGTGGGCACGCAGGGCAGCCCCTACGCGCAGCCGCAGGGCAACCCGTACGCGACCAACCCCTATGCCCAGCAGGGCCTGCAGCAGGGCGCACCGCCACAGGCCCCGGTGACCACCGGCCGGATGACGATGGACGACGTCGTCATGCGCACCGGCACCACGCTCGGCATCCTGATCGTCACGGCCGCGCTCGCCTGGGCGCTGCTGCCCGTCGACGACGCCAACATCGGCCGCTCGTACGGCATCGGGATCGGCGCCGCGCTCATCGGCATGGTCCTGGCGCTCGTGCAGTCCTTCAAGCGCACGGCCACGCCCGCGCTGATCGTGTCGTACGCCGCGTTCGAGGGTGTGTTCCTCGGCGTCGTCTCCAGCATCGTCGACAACCGCATCGCGAGCGGCGCGGCCATGCAGGCCGTGATCGGCACCCTGGCGGTCTTCGCCGCCGTACTGGTGGCGTACAAGGCCGGCTGGATCCGCGTGAACCGTCGGTTCTACGGCTTCGTCATGGCGGCCGCGCTCGGCTTCGTGCTGCTGATGGTGGTCAACATGCTGTTCGCCGTCTTCGGCGGCGGTGACGGCCTCGGCTTCCGCAGCGGCGGCCTCGGCATCCTGTTCGGCATCATCGGCGTCCTGCTCGGCGCGTGCTTCCTCGCCCTCGACTTCAAGCAGGTCGAGGACGGCATCGCCTACGGCGCGCCGAAGGAGGAGGCCTGGCTGGCCGCCTTCGGTCTCACACTGACGCTGGTGTGGATCTACATGGAGTTCCTGCGGCTCGTCGCGATCCTCAACAGCAGCGACTAGTCCCCGACGGTCGTTCGGGTCGTACGGCGAAGGGCCCCCGGTTCCGACCGGGGGCCCTTCGGCATGTGCGCAGCTCAGAAGTACCTGCGCGCGGCCCTCCTCAGGTCGTACTCGTGGATGATCGCCTTGGCGTGGCCGTACGCGAGGTTGTGTTCGTGGCGGAGCCAGCTGACCTTTTCCTCGAAGCGGAAGAGGGCCGGGCCTTCGTCGACGGTGCGGAGCCAGTCGGAGACTTCACGACCGGTGCACTGGGGGATGCGGGCGAGCAGGTTGCGGTGGGTCTCCTCGGAGAGGACGTGGGACATCGGCGCCTCCGGACGCAAAGGGGATGTAAGCCGGTCCTTCAGGTCACCGTGCCTGAGCGTTCGCCTGTTGGCAACAGTCCCGGTGGGACGCGTACGGTTGCCGGGTGGCTGATACTTCGCGTCTGACCCGGGCTGTGGACCACTTCGCCGACCGGCTCCGGGCCGCACCGCAGAGCCGTCTGCAGCGGGGAGCCGCTGCTGAGGCGCTCGGACTGGCCCGGGAGATGGCCCGCCGGGCACAGCTCCTGGAGGAGCCCGGCACCGAGCTCCGCGAGATGCCCGATGCGGGGATGTTCGCGGCCGCCGACCAGATCACCGTGGCCGTGCACGACTTGGCCCTCGTGCTGGACGACGAGGGCCAGGTGTCCGAGGCTGTGCGGTTGGTGGAGGAGGCGCAGAAGAGGGCGGGGGTCTGAGGTTGCGTCGGCGGGTGCGGGTGCGGGTGCGGGTGCGGGTGCGGGTGCGTGGGGGCTGATCGCGCAGTTCCCCGCGCCCCTGGGTGGGGACAGGTCCCCGGCGCCTCAAAGTGAAGCTATGACCCGGTCCGCCAGGATGTAGACGTTCTCCCCGCCGCACGCGAACGTCAGCGTGTACGCGCCCGAGATGCCCGAGCCGCCCAGCAGCACCGGGGTCTCGCCCGCGCGCAGGGCCGCCGAGAGGCGCTCGGCGGTCTCGCGGTGACCCGGGGTCATGCACAGGGTCGTGCCGTCGACGAAGACGTAGACGTCGAGGGTGCCGAGGGGACCCGGGCGGACGTCGGCCAGCGCGGTGCCGGAGGCGGCCAGGTCCTCCAGGGTCGCCACCGTGCGCTCGTGGTCGCCCACGACCGGTGAGCCCACCGGCACGAAGTCCGGGTGGGAGGGGTGACGGCGGCGGGCCGCGGCCAGTTCGGGGCTGTCGCCGGCGAACTCGTCCGCGTCGGCCGAGGATTCCGACACCGGCTCCAGCGGCTCCAGACCCACGAAATCGGCCTGCCGGGGCAGGAACAGCTCACTGTCGGGCAGCCCGAGCAGCGAGGGCGCGTCGGAGGCGTCACGGGCCTCCTGGGCGGCCCAGAAGGCACGCGCCTCGGCGAGCTCGCGCTCCCGCTCCTCGGCGAGGGCCTCGGCCACGGCGGCGCGTATCTCGTCGACGTCAGCGGCGGGACGGGCGGCCGGTACCAGACCCCGTACGGGCGCGGTGTTGTTCCTGGCGAGCTCGGTGTGCAGGGCGGCGACCTGCCGGCGCAGCACCATGAGGGTGCGCAGGACGGCGACGCCCACGGCGCCCGTGGCGGCCGTGGTGACCAGCAAGGCGATCGGCATGGCGCTCACTGACGTACTCCCGGTTCAAAGTCGACCCCCGACTTCCTACATCAGCTTGAAGGGCGGACTATCCAGCTGTCAGTGCGTAACGTCACGAATCGGACAGGAACTTGGGTCCGGGGTTTAGTGGTGAAACGGCTCTGACCTGCGTAAATCCCTTGCGGAAGGGAGATAGGTCACATCCTGGGGGAGATTGGATCACAAATCGGCCCAGAACCTTGGAGTTTCCCCGGTTCTGGGCCAAAGAGTGACGCTGAGTCCCCGTACGCGTACGGAGAGTTGGGCGATCAGCTCAGGCGCTCGATGACCATCGCCATGCCCTGGCCGCCGCCCACGCACATGGTCTCCAGACCGAACTGCTTGTCGTGGAACTGGAGGGAGTTGATGAGCGTGCCGGTGATGCGGGCGCCGGTCATGCCGAAGGGGTGGCCGACGGCGATCGCGCCGCCGTTGACGTTCAGCTTCTCCAGCGGGATGTTCAGGTCGCGGTAGGAGGGGATCACCTGGGCGGCGAACGCCTCGTTGATCTCGACCAGGTCGATGTCCTCGATCGTGAGACCGGCGCGGCGCAGGGCCTGGTTCGACGCGTCCACCGGGCCGAGGCCCATGATCTCGGGGGACAGGCCCGAGACGCCGGTCGACACGATGCGGGCGAGCGGGGTGAGGCCGAGCTCGCGCGCCTTGGTGTCGCTCATGATGACGACCGCGGCGGCACCGTCGTTGAGCGGGCAGCAGTTGCCGGCCGTGACCATGCCGTCGGGGCGGAAGACCGGCTTCAGACCCTGGACGCCGTCGAGCGTGACGCCGGCGCGCGGGCCGTCGTCCTTGGAGACCACCGTGCCGTCGGGCAGCGTGACCGGGGTGATCTCGCGCTCCCAGAAGCCGTTCTTGATGGCTTCCTCGGCGAGGTTCTGCGAGCGGACACCGAACTCGTCCATGTCCTGGCGGGTGACGCCCTTGACGCGGGCCAGGTTCTCCGCGGTCTGGCCCATCGCGATGTACGGGTCGGGGAGCAGGCCGTCCTCGCGCGGGTCGTGCCAGGTGGAGCCCTCGGAGGCGGCCGTGGCGGCGGTGCGGGCCTGGGCCTCGTCGAAGATCGGGTTGGTGGTGTCCGGGAGGCCGTCCGAGCTGCCCTTGGCGTAACGGGAGACCATCTCGACACCGGCCGAGATGAACACGTCGCCCTCGCCCGCCTTGATGGCGTGCAGGGCCATGCGGCTCGTCTGCAGCGAGGAGGAACAGTAACGGGTGATCGTGCAGCCCGGCAGGTGGTCCATGCCCATCTGCACGGCCACGATGCGGCCCAGGTTGTAGCCCTGCTCACCGCCGGGCAGGCCGCAGCCGAGCATCAGGTCGTCGATGTCGCGCGGGTCCAGCTCGGGGACCTTGGCGAGGGCGGCCTGGATGATCGTGGCGGTCAGGTCGTCGGGGCGCAGGTCCTTGAGGGAGCCCTTGACGGCGCGGCCGATGGGGGAGCGGGCGGTCGAGACGATCACGGCTTCGGGCATCACGGCTCCATTGGCGTACGGGGTGTTCTTCCGGACGGGGCTCCTTGGGAAGTTACCCGGACGTATGGCCCGGGTCACGGGGGTGGCGGTGTGACCTATGTCTAAGCGCTTGCTTGGGCCTACGGCGCTTGAGCCGACACAGCCGCGGGCCGGTGGGGCGCAGCCCCGTCCTGGGGGCTGTGCCCCCAGACCCCCATCGGCCCGAAGGGCCTCGTCCGCCTCGTCCTCAAACGCCGGACGGGCTGGAATCGCCTGGACCGGCATTCACGGCAGGAGCCGGTTCCGTCGCCCGCACCCGCCGCCTGCGCCTGCGCTTCAGCAGCGCCCAGGGCCCCGTCGGACCGGTCGGCATCGCCGCCGCCACCTCCGTACCGGCCTCCGAGGCCGCCTCCGCCGCCGCCCGCGCCACCGGCAGGAAGCCCTCGCGGCGCGAGACGTCCGGACGGTCCTCGTCGGCCGGCCACAGGCTCAGGGCCGCACAGACCGTCGGCAGCACCGCCATCGCCGCCGTCGCGTACCCCTCCGCCGAGGGGTGGTAGTTGTCCGGACCGAACAGCTCACGCGGGTTCGCCTCGAACTCCGGGCCCAGGAGATCGCCCAGCGACACCGTGCGCCCGCCCTGCTCCACCGCGCCGATCGTCTGCGCCGCCGCCAGCTGGCGCGAGGCCCGGCGGGCCAGCCACCGCAACGGCTGCTGGACCGGCTCGATCGTGCCCAGGTCGGGACAGGTGCCGACCACGACCTCCGCACCGGCCGTGCGCAGCCGCCGTACCGCCGCGGACAGATGCCGTACGGAACGCGTCGCCGGCATCCGGTGCGTCACGTCGTTCGCGCCGATCATGATCACGCAGATGTCCGGGACCCGCTCGGGATCCGCCAGTGTCAGCGCGACCTGGCGGTCCAGGTCGTCCGAGGTGGCCCCGGGCAGGGCGACGTTGCGCAGTTCCACCGGGCGCTCCGCCACCGCCGCGAGCCCCGAGGCCAGCAGCGCGCCCGGAGTCTGGCCCGCCCGGTGCACGCCCTGGCCCGCGGCCGTGGAGTCCCCCAGCATCGTCAGGCGCAGCGGCGGATCGCCGACGGCCGCGTAGACGTGGCCGTACCGGCCCTCGGCCTGCGGGACGTGCGGCGTCGTGCCGTTGCCCACCTGCCGTCTCGCCAGCCGCACCTCCGCCAGCAGCAGGCCCATGGCCGCCGCCCCGACCAGACCGATCCCGCCGCCGCCGTATGCCGCGCCGGCTGCGATCCGCCTGGCCGTCCTCGCCCTCGACATGCTCGTCATACGTCGCCGCCACCTCCGTCGTACCCGCTACACCCACTCCTTGCCCCGCACGGACCGTGGCCCAATCCCAACGGGGAGTGAACGGCCGTCATGGCGCCCGAACAGGCCATAGGCTGGCTGGACCACTAGGACCACTTCTTTTGCAAGCATCCGGAGACAACGGTGCAATTCCACGACTCGATGATCAGCCTCGTCGGCAACACCCCGCTCGTGAGGCTCAACAGCGTGACCAAGGGCATCAAGGCGACCGTCCTGGCCAAGGTCGAGTACTTCAACCCCGGCGGCTCCGTGAAGGACCGCATCGCGCTGCGCATGATCGAGGCGGCGGAGGAGAGCGGCGCGCTGAAGCCCGGGGGCACCATCGTCGAGCCGACCAGCGGAAACACCGGGGTCGGGCTCGCCATCGTGGCGCAGCAGAAGGGGTACAAGTGCATCTTCGTGTGCCCCGACAAGGTCTCGACGGACAAGATCAACGTCCTGCGGGCCTACGGCGCCGAGGTCGTCGTCTGCCCGACCGCCGTGGACCCCGAGCACCCGGACTCGTACTACAACGTGTCCGACCGGCTGGTGCGCGAGACGCCCGGCGCGTGGAAGCCCGACCAGTACTCCAACCCGAACAACCCGCTCTCCCACTACCACTCCACCGGCCCCGAGCTGTGGGAGCAGACGGAGGGGAAGATCACCCACTTCGTGGCGGGCGTCGGCACCGGCGGCACCATCTCCGGCACCGGCCGCTACCTGAAGGACGCCAGCGACGGCAGGGTCCAGGTGGTCGGCGCCGACCCCGAGGGCTCGGTGTACTCCGGCGGCTCCGGACGGCCGTACCTCGTCGAGGGCGTCGGTGAGGACTTCTGGCCGACCGCCTACGACCGCACGGTCGCCGACGAGATCGTCGCCGTCTCCGACAAGGACTCCTTCCAGATGACCCGCCGCCTCGCCAAGGAGGAGGGCCTCCTGGTCGGCGGCTCCTGCGGCATGGCCGTCGTGGCGGCCCTGCGGGTCGCCGAGCGCCTGGACGAGAACGGCGTGGTGGTGGTCCTGCTGCCGGACAGCGGACGCGGGTACCTCTCGAAGATCTTCAACGACGAGTGGATGGCCGACTACGGCTTCCTGGAGGACGAGGGCCCCAGCGCCCGCGTCGCCGACGTCCTCAACGACAAGGTGCACGGCGCCATCCCCTCCCTCGTCCACATGCACCCGGACGAGACGGTCGGCGAGGCCATCGAGGTGCTGCGCGAGTACGGCGTCTCGCAGATGCCGATCGTCAAGCCGGGTGCCGGTCACCCGGACGTGATGGCAGCGGAGGTCGTCGGCTCGGTCGTCGAACGCGAGCTGCTCGACGCCCTGTTCACGCAGCGGGCCTCGCTGGAGGACCCGCTGGAGAAGCACATGTCGGCCCCGCTGCCCCAGGTCGGCTCCGGCGAACCGGTCGGCGACCTGATGTCGGTCCTCGGCTCGGCGGACGCCGCGATCGTCCTCGTCGAGGGCAAGCCCACCGGGGTGATCAGCCGGCAGGATCTGCTGGCCTTCCTCGCCAAGGGCGGGAAGTAGCGGCAAACGTCCGGTGAACCCCGGGTGCCGGCGGCGGACCTTGCGGTTTCCTACCGAAAGGGTGGACTTCGCGGAACTGGTACGAGCGTGTCACGTCCGCGCAGCACACGCTTAACACGGGTCCGGCACATTGGTGGATGTCGGCAGGGCGGGAGCGGCTCCCCGCCAGGCCGGCACCGAACGTCCAAGGACCTCCGGAGCGGCTCCCGGACCTCCATGGACGCCGGACGTGAGACCCGGCCTGACCCGGTCAACGTCCCTCGCGGGGACCGCCGTCGTCCCGCCCCCCGGCAACGGGGGTGCGGCGGTCCCCGCGATATTTTTTTGCGCGCGGCTTCTGCGCGCGGCCTCAGCGCGCGGGGCTCGACGCCCAGCTTCCCAGCAGCGCCAGCCGCTCCGCCGTCTCCGAGCCCGGTTCCGGGGTGTAGACGAGCAGGCTCTGGTCGCCGTCCCCGGGGATCGTGAGGGTCTCGTACGGGAAGGTGAGCAGGCCCGCCACCGGGTGCCGGAGGCGCTTCACACCGTAGGCGCACTCCCTGACCTGGTGGTCGGCCCACAGGCGGCGGAAGTCCTCGCTCTTGAGGGAGAGTTCGCCGACGAGCGAGGTCAGTTCGCGGTCCTCCTGGTGATGGCCCGCCAGGACCCGCAGGTGGGCCACGCTCTGGGCGGCCACGGCCTGCCACTCCGGGTAGAAGTCACGGGCGGCGGGGTCGAGGAAGACGTACCGCGGGACGCTGCGCGCCTTGGCCGTGGCGGCGCTGTAGCCGAACACCGCGTCGGCCAGGGCGTTCCAGGCGAGGACGGTCATCCGGCGGTCCAGGACGAAGGCCGGGGTGCGGTCCATGGCGTCGATCATGAGCTGGACGCCCGGGCGGACGCGGGGGCGGGTCGGGCGCTCGGCCTGTCGGCGGGGGCGGGCCACCGCGTGCAGGTAGGCGCGCTCGGTCTCGTCCAGGCGCAGGACGCGCGCGACGGCGTCCAGCACCGCGTCCGAGACTCCCCCGGACTTCGTCCGGGAGGGGCCCCCAGGACCCCTGCCCTGCTCCAGCCGGATGTAGTAGTCGACGCTCACTCCGGCCAGTTGCGCGACCTCCTCCCGGCGCAGCCCGGGCACGCGGCGCCGGCCGTGCGAGGGCAGTCCCACCTCCTCGGGCCGGATGCGGGCGCGGCGTGAGCGTAAGAAGTCTCCGAGGTCCCCGTCCATGGGTTCGATCGTAGGGGAGGACGGGGCCGGGAACCTGGTACTGGCAGACCCAGGAAAAGCGCATCCCTGGGTACGGCGGCCGGGGCGCCGC
The DNA here is from genome assembly GCF_042893155.1 of Streptomyces sp. NPDC001668. Lineage (NCBI taxonomy): Bacteria > Bacillati > Actinomycetota > Actinomycetes > Kitasatosporales > Streptomycetaceae > Streptomyces > Streptomyces sp. NPDC001668. The sequence goes on along the minus strand of NZ_JBIAUQ010000015.1, from coordinate 96,422 downwards.
AGGGTGGTGTCCGAGGCCGGGGAGTCACCCCGGCGGACATCCCAGCCGAGGAGCACGTCGATGTCGTACGAGAATCTGGCCGGACGTACCGCTGTCGTCACCGGGGCGGCGAGCGGGATCGGTGAGGCGGTCGCCGTGCTGCTGGCCGCGCAGGGGGCGCGGGTCGCGCTGCTGGCGCGGCGCGGTGAGCGGCTGGAGGCGGTCGCCGGGAAGATCCGGGCCGACGGCGGTCAGGCGCTGGCCGTGGTCGCCGACGTGACCGACGACGCGTCGGTGGCGGCCGCGGTGGAGAGCGTCCACGCGGCGTACGGGGCCGTCGACCTGGTGGTGAACAACGCGGGCGTGATGCTGCCGAACCCGATCACGGACGCCCGGGTCGACGAGTGGCAGCGGATGATCGACACCAATGTCACCGGTGTCCTGCGGGTCATCGGCGCGTTCGCCGGGGACCTGAACGAGGCGGCGGCGCAGGGCCGTAGCGCGGATCTGGTGAACGTCTCGTCGATCGGCGCGCACGTCACGACCTTCACCGACTTCGCCGTCTACGGGGCGACGAAGGCCGCGGTCACCCAGCTGTCGGCGCTGCTGAGGAACGAGTTCGGGCCGCGCGGTGTGCGGGTCACCAACATCGAGCCGGGGCTGACGGAGTCCGAGCTCGGCACGCACATCGACAACGACGGGCTGCGCGAGCAGCTCGGCGGGATGGCCGAGGCGACGGGCATGCTGGCGGCCACGGAGCTCGCGGACCTCGTCGCCTACGTCACCAGCCGGCCCCGGCACGTCAACCTGCGCCAGGTCGTGGTGCTGCCGACCGCGCAGGTGTGAGCGCCGGGGTCAGCCTTCCCAGTCGCTGCTCCGGGAGGACGGCTTGGCGCGTCGGCCGCCGCGGAAGAGGTCGGGGTTGAGGCGCAGCGCCTGGAAGGCGTTGACGCCGACGATGCCGACCCAGGTGACCAGCAGGCCGGGCAGGTGGGCGACGCCGCCGCCGATCCCGGAGAGCGGGATGGCCAGCACCAGCGAGACGATGCCGAAGCCGAAGCGTTCGCCGAAGGAGTCGGTGGGTTTGGGCGAGCGGGCGCCGCGGGCCGTCACCATCTGCTGCTCGGCGAGCTGCCGGCGCAGCCGGCGGTCCACGGCGCCGTCGATCCGCTGGTCGACCTTCTCCAGGAACGAGTCGACCAGCGCGGACTCGTACTCCTCGCCGAGTTCCCTGCGGGCCTGCAGGGTGGCGTTGAGTTCCTTCTTGAGTTCGGGGTCCCGCGCATCCATTCCGGTCATGGGAACCACGGTAGGCAGGGGGACGGGTGCCCGCACTGGGGATATCCCCCCTGTTGCGCCGGGGGTCCTCCTAGGCCAGCCCGTGCTGCTTCGCGTAGGCGTTGGCCACGTCCTCCGGGTCCTTCTTGTCGTTGTCGACCTGGCTGTTGAGCTGGGTGAGCTGGGCCGTGGTGAGGATGTTGCCGAGGCGGGCGAGGGCCTTGCGGACGGTGTCGTCGGCCTTGCGGTCGGCGATGAGGGGGACGATGTGCTGGCTGGGGATGAGGTTCTTGGGGTCGGTGAGGACGACCCAGTCGTGGGCGGCGATGTCGGTGTCGGTGGTGAAGAGGTTCGCCACGTCGACGTCGCCCTTCCTGAGGGCGCCCTTGACGAGCGGGCCGTCGGAGTCGAGGGACTTGAACTCCTTGAACTCGACGCCGTACACGTCCTTGAGGCCGACGGCGCCGACCCGGCGCTTCTTGACCTCGGGGGCGGCGCCGATGACCAGTTCGCCGTTGTGCTTGGCGAGGTCGGCGAGGGTGACGAGGCCGTACTTCTTCGCGGTGGCGCGGGTGACGGCGAAGCAGTCGGAGTCGGCGGCCTGGCCGTAGGGGAGGACCTGGAGGCCGGCGGGCAGGGCCAGGGTGAGGGCGTTCTGCATGGTGCCGGGCTCGGCGGAGGCGTCCTTGGGGGCGAGGTAGTTGAGGAGGGCGCCCTGGTACTCGGGCAGCAGGTCGATGTCGCCGGCCTTGAGGGCGGGGATGACGATCTCGCGGGTGCCGAGGTTGGGGCGGACCTTCACCTTGACGCCGGCCTGCTGGAGCACGGCCGCGTAGAGGTAGCCGAGGACCTGGTTCTCGGTGAAGTTGGCGGTGCCGATGGTGATTCCGCCCTTGCCGGCGCCGCTGCCGCCGGAAGTGGTCCCGCCGCCGTCGAGGGAGGTGATGCCGCTGGAGCAGGCGGAGAGGGCGGGGACGGAGGCCGCCGCGAGGAGGCCGCCGAGGAGGGTGCGTCGGTTCATCGGAGGGTCCTTACGCGGTGCGGTGGCGGAAGAGGAAGCGCTGGAGGGCGGAGAGGAGCAGGTCGAGGGCTACGGCGATGACGGCGACCAGCACCGCGCCGCCGAGGACCTGCACGAGGTCGCGCTGGGCGAGGCCGTCGAAGACGTAGCGGCCGAGGCCGCCGAAGGAGACGTAGGCCGCGATGGTCGCGGTGGCGACGACCTGGATGAGTGCCAGGCGCAGGCCGGTCATGATCAGGGGGAGGGCGAGGGGCAGTTCGACCTGGAACAGCACCTGGTGGCCGCGCATGCCCTGGCCGCGGGCGGCGTCCTTCACGTCCGGGTCGACGGCCGTCATGCCGGCGTAGGTGTTGGTGACGATCGCCGGGACGGCGAGGGCGACGAGGGCGACGTAGACCGGGAGCATGGACAGGCCGCCGGCGAGGAAGACCAGGACGACCAGGCCGACGGTGGGCAGGGCGCGGCCGAAGGACGCGAGGTTGATAGCGACGAAGGCGCCCTTGCCGGTGTGGCCGATGAGCAGGCCGAGGGGGAGGCCGATCGCGGCCGCGATGAGGGTCGCGAGCAGTGAGTACTGGAGGTGTTCGGCGAGGCGGTGGGCGATGCCGTCGGGGCCGGCCCACTGGGAGCCGCTGGTCAGCCAGGTGCCGAGGTTCTTGAGGAGTTCGTACATCGCTCAGGCTCGCTTCCGGCGCCACGGGGTCAGGGCGTACTGCACGGCCACCAGCAGGGCGTCCGCGACCACGGCGAGCAGGAGCGTGAGGACCACGCCCACGATCACCGGGGTCGGGAAGTCGCGCTGGAAGCCGTCGGTGAAGAGCTGGCCGAGGCCGCCGTCGCCGATGTAGGTGGCGACCGACACCAGGGAGATGGACATGACCGTGGCGATGCGGACGCCCGCCATGATCACGGGGAGTGCCAGGGGGAGTTCGACGGTCAGCAGGGTGCGCAGGGGGCGGGTGCCCATCGCCTTCGCGGCTTCCTTGGTCTTCGCGGGGACCGAGTCGAGGCCCTCGACGGTGTTCCGCAGCAGGACGACCAGGGTGTAGACGGTCAGGCCGATCACGGTGGTGGTGCGGGTGAGGCCGCTGACCGGCAGCAGGAGCACGAAGATCGCGATCGAGGGGATCGTGAACAGGACGTTCGAGAGGCCGAGCAGGAAGCCCCGCAGGGGACGGATCCGGTGGGCGACCACCGCGAGGGGCAGGCTGATCAGCAGGCCGAGGAAGACGGCGGTCAGGGCCGCCTGGAGGTGGGAGACCGTCAGGGTGGTCAGGTCGTCGGTGTGGCCGGAGATCCACGACCAGTCGATGGTCATGCGGCCACCCGGGCTTCGCTGTGGGCCAGGCCCGCGTGCCGGTGGATGTCGTCGCGGGAGGTGACTCCGGTGAGGACGCCGTCGGCGTCGACGCGGGCGACCAGGCTGGTGGGGGAGGCGACGGACTCGTCGAGGGCGGCGAGCAGGGAGTCGCCGTCCTTGAGCGGCCGTACGGGGACTTCGGCGGCGTCGGTCGCCCAGTGCAGGGGCCTGCCCGCCGCGTCGCACACGAGGGACCAGGCGGTCCCTTCCGGCGCGGGGCCCTGCGGGACCTGGGCGAGGGTCTTGAGCGAGAGCAGTTTCAGGCCGCGCTCGGCGCCGAGGAAGTCGGCCACGAAGGCGTCGGCGGGGCGGGCGAGGAGTTCGGCGGGCGGGGCGCACTGGACGAGGTGGCCGCCGGTGCGGAAGATCGCGATGCGGTCGCCGAGGCGGACGGCTTCGTCGACGTCGTGGGTGACGAAGACGATGGTCTTGTTCAACTCCTTCTGGAGTCGGAGCAGTTCGTCCTGGAGCTGGGTGCGCACCACCGGGTCGACCGCGCCGAACGGTTCGTCCATGAGGAGCACCGGCGGGTCGGCGGCGAGGGCGCGGGCGACGCCGACGCGCTGCTGCTGGCCGCCGGAGAGCTGGTGCGGGTAGCGCTTGCCGGCCTCGGCGGTCAGGCCGACGGTCTCCAGCAGCTCGGTGGCGCGGGCGCGGGCCTTCCTGCGGCCGTGGCCGAGCAGGAGCGGGACGGTGGCGATGTTGTCCAGCACCGTGCGGTGCGGGAAGAGGCCGGACTGCTGGATGACGTAGCCGATGGAGCGGCGCAGTTCGGCAGCGTCCTGGTCGGTGACGTCCTTGCCGCCGACCTTGATGGTGCCGGAGGTCGGTTCGACCATCCGGTTGATCATCCTGAGGGTGGTCGTCTTGCCGCAACCGGAGGATCCGACGAGGACGGTCACGCCGCCTTCCGGCATGTCGAGGGTGAGATCGTGCACTGCTGTCGTGCCGTTGGGAAAGCGTTTGTGGACCGCGTCGAACTGGATCATGAGATGTCCCTTGCCCGGCTGTATAACGTCATGCAGAGTTCTCGGTAGCTGAATAGTTTGTCAACGGTTCGGTGTTAATCCGAGGTAACGGATGACCGCCAGGCAAGATCAGGTGTCCGCCTTGAGGGGAGTTTGGGCTATATGTCGTCTCGGATCGTGGACTCTCCTGATCCCATCACGGCCGGGCACACCGGCCTGGTGATCCTCGACGGGATCGGGCTCGGCGTCGCGGACGTCGTCCGCCTCGCCGACGGGAGCGCGCGACCGGTGCCCGGGACCGACGCGATGAAGCGGGTCACCGAGTCCTGGGACGCCGCCCGGCAGATCGCCGCGACCGGACGCGTCTACGGCCGCTCGACCGGCGTCGGCGCCAACCGGAACGAGGACGTGCCCACCGAGGCGGCCGCCGAACACGGCCTGCGGCTGCTGCGCAGCCACGCCGGCGCCATCGGCGAGGAACTCCCCGCCCGGCAGGTCCGCGCGACGCTCGCGGTCCGCGCCAACCAGCTCCTCGCGGGCGGTGCCGGACTGCGGCCGACGGTGGTGACGGCCCTGTGCGAGGCGCTGGAGAGCGGCGCCCACCCGGTCGTCAACGAGTTCGGCTCGGTGGGCACGGGTGACATCGCGGCACTGGCCCAGGTGGGTCTTGCGCTGGCCGGAGAGCACCCCTGGAGAGGACCCGGCGCCCCCGAGCCCCAGCAGCTCGACAACAACGACGCCCTCGCCTTCATCAGCAGCAACGCCCTCACCCTCGGCCAGGCCGCCCTCGCCCTGCACGAGTTGCGCGGGCTCGTCGAGGCCACCCAGGTCGTCGGGGCACTGTCGCTGCTCGCCGTGGACGGGTCGCACGAGGCGTACGCCGCTCCCGTGCACGCCGCCCGCCCGCACCGCGGGTCCGCCGAAGTGGCCCGGAGGATGCGGGAGTTGATCGGAGCCCAGGACCGGCCCACCCCGCCGCTCGGCCGCATCCAGGACCCGTACGGCTTCCGGTGCCTGCCTCAGATCCACGGCCCGGCGCACGACGCCGCCGACGCCCTGGAGGAGGTCCTCGCGATCGAGATCAACGCGGCCGCCGAGAACCCCCTCATCTGCCCCGAGGACATGGCCGCCTACCACCACGGCGGCTTCTACCAGGCCCAACTCGCCCTCGCCCTGGACCACTTCAGGCTGGCCCTCACCCAGGTCGCCCGGCTGTCCACGTCCCGGCTCTCCACCCTCAACGAGCCCGCCTTCACCCGCCTCAGGCCCTTCCTCGCCGACCCGGAGCCCGCCTCCTCCGGCGTGATGATCCTGGAGTACGCCGCCGGAGCCGCCCTCGGCGACCTGCGGGCCTTCTCCGCGCCCGCCTCGCTGGGCCACGCTGTACTCTCCCGGGGCGTCGAGGAACAGGCCAGCTTCGCCTCGCTCGCCGCCCGTCAGACACTGCGGGCGCGCGGCGCGTACCGTCTCGTCGTCGGCTGCGAACTCGTCGCCGCCGTACGGGCGCTGCGCCAGCGCGACCTCCGGCCCGACCCGGACCTCCCGGTGGGCCGCGCGCTGGAGCTCGCCGAGGCGGTGCTGGCGGAGGACCCGGCCGACCGGCCGCTGACCGGCGACGTGACGGCGGCGGCGGCACTGCTCGACCGGTTCACGGACATCTGGAGGGGGATCGAGGCATGAGCGACATGGGTGGGGCGATGGGCGGGGCGGGTGTGGCGGACACTCCCGCGGGACGGCTTCAGGCACTGTTCGAGGGGCACCGGCTCACACCGACCCAGCGGCGCATCGCGCACAGCATGGTGCGGCGCGCCGCCGACGTGCCGTTCCTGTCCAGCGTGGAGCTGGCCGAACTGGCCGGGGTCAGCCAGCCCTCCGTCACCCGCTTCGCCGTCGCCCTCGGCTTCGACGGCTACCCCGCGCTGCGCCGGCACCTGCGCGAGGTCGCGCCCGCCGAACAGAGCGCGGACTCGGCCTCGTACAACGAGTACCAGCAGGCCGTCGAGGCCGAGATCGAGAACCTCAGGCACCTGGCGGAGGTCCTGGCCGACCCGCGCCCGGTGCGGAAGGCCGGCCGGCTGCTCGCCGCCTCCCGCCCGCTGCCGGTGCTCGGTCTGCGGGCCGCCGCCTCCCAGGCGTACGGCTTCGCCTACTTCGCCGCCAAGGTCCATCCGGACGTACGGCTGCTCCACGAGGGCGGCACGATGATCCACGACCGGATCGACGCCGCCGTCCGCGCGGGCGCCTCGGCCCTGCTGTGCTTCGCGCTGCCCCGGCATCCGCGCGAGGTCGTCGACACCCTCGCCTACGCCAAGGAGGCGGGCCTGAGCGTCGTCACGGTCGCCGACTCCGCCTTCGCCCCCGTCGCCAAGGTCTCCGACCTCCTGCTGCCCGCCGCCGTCGGCACCGGCCTCGCCTTCGACACCGCCTGCGCGCCGATGCTGCTCGGCCGGGTGCTGCTGGAGGCGATGTGCGACGACCTGCCGGACGCCCAGGCCCGGCTGGAGGAGTTCGACACGCGGGCCGCGGCGCGCGGACTCTTCGTCGAGTAGGGCGCTTTTTCAGACTGGTCTCACGTTCGCTCGCTACCCTCCCCGACCGGCAGGACTGTGCCAGGACGACGAGGAGGCGGGACGTGGCACACGCAGATCGCAGGACTCAGGGGCTGGCTCGGGTGGCCGTCGTCGTGCGCGCCGGGGCCGCACCCCTGTGGTGGCTCGGGGTGTTCGCGGCGGGCGTCGGGCTGCTGATCCCGGGGCTGACCGGGCGCCGGATCGGGGTGATGGCGGGCGCGGCGCTGTTCATCGTCGCCGTGGCCGTGGTGTCGTACGGCCGGCGCGGGCGGTACACCGCGCTGGGGCGGGCGGCGGCCCGCGCGGGCCGGCACGACGTGCTCCAGGACCGGGCGGTCAGTGTGCGCAACTGGCGCAGAGGGCACCGCTGGTGGCTGCTGCTGGCCTGGCTGGTCGCGCTGGGCTGCAACGTCGCCGTGCCCGTCGCGGGCGGCATGCTGCTCGCCGGGTGCGGTACGGGCCTCGCGCTCAAGGCCGCCTGGCTCGGGCGGCGCGAGCGGGACCTGGACGCGCTGCTGTGGGTGCGGGTGGACTGGCTCGCCGCGGACGGCGGACGCCCGGCGGGCAAGGCCGTCAAGGCGTACCGCAGCACGGGTATCGCGGCGGGCGACGCGGCCCCGGGAGGAGCGCGCCGCCGCACCGCGGCACTCGTCTAGCCTCTGCTTCGGGGCGGGGTCACACCTCCAGGTCGGCTTCGATGGCCCGCAGCTGGTGGCGGGCCATCGCGAGGTTGGAGCGCTTGGCGTCCAGGACCAGGTAGAGGAAGAGCCCGTTGCCACCGCGCCCGCTGATCAGGCGGATCAGGTGGTACTGGTCGGACAGGGTGATCAGGATGTCCTCGATCTGGCCCTTGAGCCCGAGGTGCTCCATCGTGCGCATCTTCGCGCGGACCACGTCGGTGTTGCCGGCGGCGGCCACGTTCAGGTCGAAGCCCTTGCTGCCGCCCATGGTGCCGAGCGCCATGCCGCTGGTGTAGTCGACGAGCGCGACGCCGGTCGCGCCCTCGATGGAGGCGAGGGCCTCCTTCAGTGCGGTTTCGGTGTTGGCCATGACTGTGTCTCCTCGGTTCTCTCAACTTTCGGTGGTGGTGCGGGCCGCCGTCGGGGCGGTGGCCGCGGCGCGGGTGTCCACGGGCTTGGCCCGGGACGTGCGGGCCGCTCTGGCACGGGCCGGAGCAGGCTTCGCGGGCGCCTTCGTGATGGCTTGTGCGGGTTCGGCGAGCGCGCTGTCGACGAGCTCCCCGATCCGGGCCCCGGCCCGGCGGCCCTCCAGGTGGAGGCGGCCGACATTGACCCGGTCCTGCGCGAGCAGGGTGACGACGGCCCCGGCGCCCGCCCCGTACGCGGCGACGTAGCCGTACACGCCCCGCACGAGCAGTTCGCGCAGGTCCCCCTGGCCGGTCTCGTCGGACAGCTGGGCGGCGAGCGCCCGGGTGGCCGCGGTGAGCGCGGCCACGGCCTCCGGGTCGACGCCCGGGGTGTCCTGGGCGAGGACGAGACCCTCGGCGTCGGCCACGAGGGCGCCGGTGAGCTGCGGCACCCGGGCTCTGAGCCGGCGCAGCTCCTCCAGGATGGTGTCCTGAGCTGCTGCCATCAGGTCTCTCCTCTCGGCACGGATCCGCTGCCGCTCAAAGGGCCTCCAGCGCATCCCTGAGCCTCTTCAGCAACGTGATGTGGGGATCGACGGGCTCGACGGGGGAGCCCTCGGCGGGCATACCGGAAAGACCGGAAAGACCGGGTAGGCCGGGCTGAGGTTGCGTGAGGGAGGCGGGCGGACGGGGCGAGACCACTCCGGCCGCCACCAGCCGCCGTACGTCCACCAGCGTGTGGAAGGCCGGGCGGCCCAGCTCGCGCGCGATCTCCGCCGCCGTGCGGACGCCGTCCACGCGGGCCAGCACCGCCTGCCGCCGGGCCGGGAGCAGCGGGGGAGCGGGGCGGTGCTCCCGGGTCAGCGGCACCTCGTCGGGCAGGGCGTCCGGCCAGATGCGGTGCAGCAGGTCGCGGCGGCGCAGGGTCTCGCGCTCCAGCTCGGCGACCGGCACGGGGTGCGGGACGCCGGGGGTGTCGTCGGGGGCGTCGTCGGGGGCGTCGGCCTCGCCGGGAGGTCCGTCCGGGCCGTCCTCGGTGCCGTAGCGGAAGCGGCCCGGTGTGCTGCTCGGGGCGAGGGCGAAGTAGGCCGCGTCGTAGAGCGCGGTCAGCCGGCACAGCTCCAGGGCGCCCGGGGTGAGCAGCCCGCCCTCGACCAGCCGGCGGCCCGCCCGGTGCACGGCCTGGGCACCGGTGAGACGGCGGGCCCCGGTGCCGGCGCTCCCGGAGCTCGCGATGCTCTCGGCCAGGGCCTGCCGCCACACCTCGGCGTCCAGCGTGCCGTGGGCGGCGAGCAGGACGTCGGCGCCGGGGGCGGCCGGGCTCTCGGCGTGCACCACCTTGCCGTCGGCGAGGTGCAGGGTGCCGCGCTCGCGCACCAGGATGCCGGTGGCGCGCTCGGCGGCGAGCCGGGTCAGCATCGGCGAGACTCCGCCCCAGCCGCGGTCCGTCGCGGCCGCCTTGTCGCGCACCGGGAGCCGGGGCGGCGGGGTGGCGGGCGTGGTGCGGACCGCCGTCATCCGAGCTCCAGCCGTCCGGCCATCTCACCGAGCCGGATCCGGGCCAGCGCGAGGTTGCCCTCCGCGCGGGCCAGCCACAGGTGCAGGAACACGCTGCTGTCGAACGACGTCGGCACGAACCGCAGGACGTGGTAGCTGTCCCGGTTGCTGAGGATGAGGTCCTCGACCGGTGGATCCGGCTCCTCCCCGGCGGCCCCCGCCTCGGTGACCGGGAGGCTCTCGGAGGCGAACGCGCGCTGCTCGGCGGCGAGCCGGGCGAGCTCGGCGGCCTCCGCGGCGGCCGCCTCCTGGTCGCCGCCGGGGGATTCCCCCACGGCGCCCAGGGCCAGCCCGCTCGTCCAGTCGACCAGCGCGGCCCCCCGCGCACCCGGCAGCCGCATGGCTTCCAGCAGGCACTCGTCGATTCCCTGCACCGTGGTTCCCCTCCCACCTGGGGTTCGGCTGAGTGACGCCGAAACTACGCAACGTGTGCGCGAGGGGTGAGGGATCTGGCATTTTCCGGTGGAACATGCTCAGGGTGGCTAGAGTGGGTCAACTTGCCTTGATTTACCGGCCCATTGATCGGCGCATCCCGCGGTGTGTGTCAACGGTTCCCGGGCGCGTGCAGGGTGGTGAGCGCACCGGCGTGCGCCCCTCCGGATTCGGCCACGATCGAGGCGAGCGTCTGCGGGGCCCGCACGGTCGCGAAACGTACGCCTCCCGTCCGCGGGTCCGGGGCGAAGCCGTGGACGCCCGGGCGGGCCAGCGAGTTGTACGCGTAGTGGTGCGCGAAGTAGTACGCGCCCGTGTCCAGCGCCGCCGCATAGTCCCCCTGCTCCAGCAGCGGCAGCGCGCGCCCCTCGGCGAGCAGGTCGCCCGCGAAACAGGCCGGTCCCGCCACGTCCTGGACCACCTCGGGCCCGCTCTTCGGCCGCCCCTTGCCGTCGTACGCCGCGATCCGCAGCGGCCACGAGTCCGGTACGTACACCGTCCGCGTCGCCACCTGCACGCCCGCGTGCGTCACCGCGACCGGCCGCCCGCCCGCGCTCTTGGCGTACTCCACCCGCGCCACGATGGTGCCGTGCTTGGCCAGCAGCGACCGCCCGAACTCGGTGACCAGCCCGTACCGCCCGTCGAACAGCCCCGGCACCGCCTCCCTGAGCGCCCGCGCGTACTCCCCGTACGTCGGTGTCGTCACGTCCGAGGCGAAGTTCACCGGCAGTCCGCCGCCGATGTCGATGGTGTCGATCTGCGGCCGCCCGATGCGCCGGTTGATCTCCTCGGCGAGCGCGTACGTCTCCGCGATCCCCTGGGCCATCAGGGAGAGCGGGACGCCCTGCGAGCCGGTGTGCGCGTGCAGCCGGGAAAGCCAGGGCCGGTCGAGGAAGGCCCGCACGACCCACTCGCGCGCCCCCTCGTCGCGCAGCGCCACCCCGAACTTCGAGGTCTGAGTGGCCGTGGAGGTCGCCCCGATGGAGCCGCCGCCGACCTGCGGGTTGACCCGGATGCCGAGCGGGGAGCGGCTGACGGCCGACCTCATGAGGCCGTCGATGCGGTCCAGCTCCTGCGGGTTGTCCGCGTTGACCGCGATGCCCAGCGCCAGCGCCTCCCTGAGCTCGGCCGGCGTCTTGGCGGGCGAGTCCAGCACGGTCCGCTCCGGCGGGAGCCCGGCCGCCCGCGCCAGCGCGAGTTCGCCCGGGCTCGCCACCTCCGCGCCGATGCCCTCCTCGCGCAGCAGTCGCAGCACCGGCACCAGCGGGGTCGCCTTCACCGCGAACGCGTGCAGCACCGGGGTGCCCGGCGCCGTGACCTCGGCGAAGGCCGCGCGCAGCTCCGCCGCCGACTCCCGGATGCCGGTGACGTCGAGAAGCCCGACCACGGGAGCGTCCGGCCCCAGCAGGCCCTGCTCCACGGCCGCCCGCACCGCCTCGTCCCGGCGGACGGCCCGCCCCTCGCCGGTGGTGCCGTACTCGTCCATCACGTCCCCGTCCTGCTCGTCACGCGCCTCGGGTGTCCAGCCGTACATCCCTGTCCTGAAACTTCTCTCTCCTACCGATGCTGACGCCAGAACGTATTGACTAGTTCTATTCAGAAAGACAGGATGTGAATATCGACAGCAACAACCGGCACGCGACCATCCGCGGCAGAGCCCCCAGGAGGCAGACCATGTCAGGACCCCGCCCCGTACGAGCGTCGCGCGGTACGGAACTGAGCGCCCTGGGATGGCAGCAGGAGGCCGCCCTGCGGATGCTGCAGAACAACCTCGACCCCGAGGTCGCCGAACACCCCGACAAGCTCGTCGTCTACGGCGGCACCGGCAAGGCCGCCCGCGACTGGCGCTCCTTCGACGCCATGGTCCGCACCCTGCGCACCCTCAAGCAGGACGAGACCATGCTGGTCCAGTCCGGCCGCCCGGTCGGCGTGATGCAGACCCACGAGTGGGCCCCGCGCGTCCTGATCGCCAACTCCAACCTGGTCGGCGACTGGGCCAACTGGGAGGAGTTCCGCCGCCTGGAGGCCCTCGGCCTGACCATGTACGGCCAGATGACCGCCGGTTCCTGGATCTACATCGGCACCCAGGGAATCCTCCAGGGCACCTACGAGACCTTCTCCGCCGTCGCCGCGAAGAAGTTCGGCGGCACCCTCGCCGGGACGATCACCCTCACCGCCGGCCTCGGCGGCATGGGCGGCGCCCAGCCCCTCGCGGTCACCATGAACGACGGCGTCGCCATCTGCATCGACTGCGACCCGCGTGCCATCGAACGGCGCATCGAGCACCGCTACCTGGACGTGAAGGCCGACAGCCTGGAGCACGCGCTCCAGCTGGCCGTCGAGGCCCGTGACGCCCGCCGTCCGCTCTCCATCGGCCTGCTGGGCAACGCCGCCGAACTGCTGCCGCGCATGCTCGCCGAGGGCGCGCCCATCGACATCGTCACCGACCAGACCTCGGCGCACGACCCGCTCGCGTACCTGCCGGTGGGCGTCGACTTCGACGACATGGCGGCCGCCGCGGCCAAGGACCCGGCCGGGTTCACGGTCCGCGCCCGCGAGTCGATGGCCCGCCACGTCGAGGCCATGGTCGGCTTCATGGACGCGGGCGCCGAGGTCTTCGACTACGGCAACTCGATCCGCGGCGAGGCCCAACTCGCCGGATACGACCGGGCCTTCGCCTTCCCCGGCTTCGTCCCCGCCTACATCCGCCCGCTGTTCTGCGAGGGCAAGGGCCCCTTCCGCTGGGCCGCGCTGTCCGGTGAGGCCTCCGACATCGCCAAGACCGACAAGGCGATCCTGGAGCTGTTCCCCGAGAACGAGTCCCTTTCGCGGTGGATCAAGATGGCGGGTGAGCGGGTGCACTTCCAGGGCCTGCCCGCCCGTATCTGCTGGCTCGGCTACGGCGAGCGCGACAAGGCCGGCGAGCGCTTCAACGACATGGTCGCGAGCGGCGAGCTGGCGGCACCCCTGGCGATCGGACGCGACCACCTGGACGCCGGGTCCGTCGCCTCCCCCTACCGGGAGACCGAGGCCATGCTCGACGGCTCCGACGCGATCGCCGACTGGCCGCTGCTGAACGCCATGGTCAACGTGGCGTCGGGCGCCTCCTGGGTGTCCATCCACCACGGCGGCGGCGTCGGCATGGGGCGGTCCCTCCACGCCGGCCAGGTCACGGTGGCCGACGGCACCAAGCTGGGCGGCGAGAAGGTCCGCCGCGTGCTGACGAACGACCCGGGCATGGGCGTCATCCGGCACGTGGACGCCGGGTACGACATCGCCGAGTCCGTCGCCGACGAGCGGGGCGTGCGGGTTCCGATGCGCGAGGGTGACTCGGCGTGACGGTGGGCGGAACCTCGGGAACCTCCGGAAATTCCGGAACCTCCGGAACGGCGCAAAGCCACAGCACCCCCTCCTTCCACCAGATGTGGCGCGAGCTGCTCCCCGTCGGACGGCACCCCGACTCCCACGGCTACCGCCGGTTCGCCTGGACCGGGCCCGACGCCGAGTGCCGGGCCTGGTTCAAGGAGCAGGCCGAGGCGCGCGGACTGGCCTACGAGGTCGACCGCAACGGCAACCAGTGGGCCTGGCTCGGGGACCCGGCCCAGGGGGACGCCGTCGTCACCGGGTCGCACCTCGACTCCGTGCCCGACGGGGGCGCCTTCGACGGGCCCCTCGGAGTGGTGTCCTCCTTCGCCGCACTCGACGAACTCCGGTCGCGGCGGGCCGAGTTCGCCAAACCCCTCGCCATCGTCAACTTCGGTGACGAGGAGGGCGCCCGCTTCGGGCTCGCCTGTGTCGGGTCCCGGCTCACCGCCGGGCAGCTCACCGTCGAGCAGGCGCACCTGCTGACCGACGGGGACGGCGTCACCCTCCCGCGGGCCATGGAGGCGGCGGGGTACGACCCCGACGGCATCGGCGCCGACCCCGAGCGGCTCGCCCGCATCGGCGCCTTCGTCGAACTCCACGTCGAGCAGGGCAGGGCGCTGGACCTCTCCGGCGACCGGGTCGGCATCGCGAGCGCCATCTGGCCGCACGGGCGATGGCGGTTCGACTTCCGGGGCGAGGCCAACCATGCCGGCACCACCCGCCTCGTGGACCGGCGCGACCCCATGCTGTCGTACGCCGAGACCGTGCTCGCCGCCCGCCGCGAGGCCGAACTCGCCGGTGCCGTCGCCACCTTCGGCAAGATCTCCGTCGAGCCGAACGGCGTCAACGCCATCCCCTCCCTGGTGCGCGGCTGGCTCGACTCCCGCGCCGCCGACCAGGACAGCCTCGACCAGGTGGTCGGCGGCATCGAGAAGGCGGCCCGGGAGTACGCCGACGCTCACGGCATCGCCCTCGACATCGTCCGGGAGTCCTTCACCCCCGTCGTCGAGTTCGACCACGCCCTGCGCGACGAACTCGCCCGGATCCTGGGCAGCGACACCGACCTCAAGGTGCCCGTCCTCGGAACCGGCGCCGGACACGACGCCGGGATCCTCTCCGGGAGCATCCCGACCGCCATGCTGTTCGTGCGCAACCCCACCGGTGTCTCGCACTCCCCGGCGGAGTCCGCCGCCGAGGACGACTGCGTCGCCGGAGTCCTCGCACTCGCCGACGTACTGGAAGGGCTGGCCTGCAGGTGACAGCGAAGACCTACTGGCTGGAGCACGCCTGGCTCGACACCCACGTCGAGCCGGGCGTGGCCATGGACGTACGGGACGGCCGCATCACCGGCGTCCGCACCGGCCTCGCCACCCCGCCCCCCGGCGCCGAGATCCTGCGCGGACTGACCCTGCCGGGGCTGGCGAACGCCCACTCGCACGCCTTCCACCGGGCCCTGCGCTCCACCGTCCAGGTCGGCTCCGGAACCTTCTGGACCTGGCGCGAGGTCATGTACTCGTTCGCCGACAAGCTGACCCCGGAGACCTACCACGCCCTCGCCCGCGCCGTGTACGCGGAGATGGCGCTCGCGGGGGTGACGGCGGTCGGCGAGTTCCACTACGTGCACCACGCGCCCGGCGGAACCCGTTACGCCGACCCCAACGCGATGGGCGAGGCGCTGATCGAGGCCGCCGCCGACGCCGGCATCCGCATCGCCCTCCTCGACACGGCCTATCTCTCCTCCGGCTTCGGTGAGCCCCCCAACACCCACCAGCTCCGCTTCTCCGACGGCACGGCCGACGCCTGGGCCGAACGCTGTTCAGTTCTCAAGGACCGGGATCACGCGAGGATCGGTGCGGCGATCCACTCCGTACGGGCCGTGCCCGCCGACCAGTTGGCGACCGTGGCGCGCTGGGCCGGGGAGCGGCGGGCCCCGCTCCACGTCCACCTGTCCGAGCAGACCGCCGAGAACGACGCCTGCCGTGAGGCCCACGGCTGCACGCCCACCCGGCTGCTCGCCGAGCACGGGGTCCTCGGACCGCGCACCACCGGCGTCCACAGCACCCACCTCACGGACGAGGACATCGCCCTGATCGGCGGCAGCGGCACCGGCACCTGCATGTGCCCGACGACCGAACGGGACCTCGCCGACGGCATCGGGCCGGCCGTGGCCCTCCAGCAGGCGGGGTCACCGCTGTCCCTCGGCTCCGACAGCCACGCGGTCATCGACCTGCTCGAGGAGGCACGCGCGATGGAGCTCAACGAGCGCCTGCGCACCCGCAGACGAGGTCACTGGACGGCGGCGGCCCTGCTGCGGGCGGCCTCGGCCGACGGCCACGCGGCCCTCGGCTGGGACGATGCCGGCACCCTGGAGCCGGGCGCGCTCGCCGACTTCACCACCATCGCCCTCGACTCGGTCAGGACGGCAGGGCCGCTTCCGCGGCTCGGGGCCGAGACGGCCGTATTCGCCGCGTCGGCAGCAGACGTGTCGCACACGGTCGTGGGAGGCCGGCACGTCGTACGGGACGGGGTCCACGCCCTCGTACCGGATGTGCCGAAAGCCCTCGCGGACGCCGTAGCAGCCCTGCGCGGATGAAGCGCCGGAACCCGGGCAGCGAGCCCGCCCCCACCGCCGACCAGGCCACCGAGGACGCCATGAGCAACGCGACGACCGTCAGCCCCGCCCACTCCGCGAGCACCGCAAGCACGCTCATCACCAACATCGCCGCCCTGGTCACCAACGACCCCTCCTCCGGTGACGGATCCCCCCTCGGACTGATCCAGGACGCGGCCGTCGCCATCGAGGGCGACCGTGTCGTGTGGACCGGTGATCAAAGCAAAGCACCCGCCACTGACAATCGGGTCGACGCAGGTGGCAGGGCGGTCCTCCCGGGCTTCGTGGACTCCCACTCCCACCTCGTCTTCGCGGGCGACCGCACCCAGGAGTTCAACGCCCGCATGTCCGGCCGGGCCTACAGCGCGGGCGGTATCCGTACGACGGTCGCCGCCACCCGTGCGGCCACGGACGCCGAGCTGGAGGCCAACCTCACCCGCTACCTCGGCGAGGCCCTCCGCCAGGGCACGACGACCTTCGAGACCAAGTCCGGCTACGGCCTGACGGTCGAGGACGAGGCGAGGGCCCTGCGCATCGCCGCCGCCCACACCGACGAGGTCACCTACCTCGGCGCCCACATCGTCTCCCCGGACCACGCCGACGACCCGGCGGCCTATGTGGCCCTGGTCACCGGCGAGATGCTCGACGCCTGTGCCCCGTACGCCCGTTGGATCGACGTCTTCTGCGAGAAGGGCGCCTTCGACGGCGACCAGGCCCGCGCCATCCTCACCGCCGGCAAGGCGAAGGGCCTGCACCCGCGCATCCACGCCAACCAGCTCTCCTACGGCCCCGGGGTGCGGCTGGCGGTCGAACTCGACGCCGCCAGCGCCGACCACTGCACCCACCTCACCGACGAGGACGTGGACGCCCTGGCCAACAGCCGTACCGTCGCCACACTCCTCCCCGGCGCGGAGTTCTCCACCCGCGCCGAGTGGCCGGACGCCCGCCGCCTCCTGGACGCGGGCGTCACGGTGGCCCTCTCCACGGACTGCAACCCGGGCTCGTCCTTCACGTCCTCGGTCCCCTTCTGCATCGCCCTGGCGGTACGCGACATGGGCATGACCCCGGACGAGGCGGTCTGGTCGGCCACGGCGGGCGGGGCGGCGGCGCTACGACGCGAGGACGTGGGCCGCCTCACCCCGGGCGCCCGCGCCGACCTGCTCCTCCTGGACGCCCCGAGCCATGTGCACCTGGCCTACCGGCCGGGGGTGCCGTTGGTCAGCGGGGTGTGGCGGAAGGGCATGCGTGTAGCAGGGTGATCCCCGCAGTTGCCCCATCGTCCCCCCGCAGTTGACTGACGTTGACTACGCTTGGGCCATTCAGGTCTGGGCCGGACAACTTGTGGCCTCGGCGCCGGTTGAATGGAGAGGGGCGGCCTGTGGCCGAACATCTGGCTGCGGAGTACGTGGACGAAATCGATCCGGGGCTCGGCGAACCACTGCGAGTCCTGCAGTTGAGCCCTACTCGGCTTCTGGCAAGCATGCCCTGGGGCAAGCTGCGGCAGATCGTGCCCGATCCACGGCTCTCGGAGAACGTGCGCGTGCTCCAGGCACTCTCCCCTGAGGTGCAGCGACAGGCCGATGTACGTACTCAGGTCCAGCGGGTCATCAAGTCCACCAAGAAGGCCGAGAACGCCAAGGACTATGCCCGTTACCTGGCGACCGTCATACGGGGTGAGCGCGGCGAGCACTGGGCGACTCCGCCCTTTGCGTTGTGGACCGACGATCAGTTGACCACGGTCAAGGCAAGGAGCCCCTTCGGCGTCGATCACCTGGTCTATCTGCCGTACTCGGTGACCGGGGTGCTGGTCGATGCGGAGACCCAGCACCTGGCGCACTTTTTGCTCTTGGACGATCCCGCCGCTTACGGCGTGACGGCACAGCAGGTCAATGGGCGGACAGTCGGTGTGGAGATCTACCACGGCATCGAACTGAGCGCGGCCCGGCAGATCTTCCACGATCGCAACCTGCTCGGCGTCGTCCCCAACAAGAACGTGGCCTTGGCCTCGGACTCATTGAACAAGGCGACCCAGATCGCGAACGCGCTCTTGACGACGATGTCCGTCGTGGACCCCGAGTCGGGCGAGGCCGTCTTGTTGGAGGAACTGATCGCCGTACGGCAGCGGCAACTGAAGGCCGCTGACCACGCATGGATGACCCTGTCCACGCTGCGTTCGTTCGTGGTGACCGCGATCTTCGGCAAAGCCGGCTTCGAGCGGACGAGCGGATCGATCCATGACCTGCCTGAGCACTGTGACCGGGAGCAGGCCGAGGAGTCCATCGCAGAGGTCCTCGGCCTGCTCTTCGACGAGTTCGCCTTCTGTTTCGCGGACCGGACCCGGCATGTCATCGCGGCCCCAGCGGTGTTCGCCGCGCTGGGCGCCGTCGCCCACCGGTCCATGCCCTGGGCCCCCGCTCCACATCGGAGTCTGGATGAGCTCATGGAACTACTCAAGGGTGTCCAGTGGGCCAGGGACCCCAAGTACTGGGACGGTATCTGCGGCAAGCGCACCAGTAACGGAACCTTCTCTCTGGCGGGGGGCGTCAAGGATTCGGGTTCGCGCACGGCAACGGCCCTGGAGGATCCGGAGTCGGAGAGGTACCGATGGATCCGGTTCGGCCAAGACAGGTAGCGGGATGACAGGAAGTGCGGGGCCCGCACTTTGCTCGTCGTCCGCGCAACAGGTGCGACTTTCCAGGGCGAGGGAGCTACTGGAGGCATCCAAGGTGTCCTGAAGCGTGCCTGGTTCACGATCCGGCGTCCGAACGGCCGTGCAAGAGCGCGTACTTGGGTATCGTCTCTGACTATCCAGCCACGGAGGTGCGTATTGGCTCCTTGGCTCCCCTTTCGGACGCACAGGAGCATCAGGTGGGCGTACAGGTCGCCTCATTGGACATCAGCGGGGGCGACCTCGCCGCTGGGTCGCCGCCAGGAGGGTGGCTGCCCTGGGCGGCCACCCTCCTGCTCCCTCTGGCGTTGGCTCTGCTTTTCCACCGGATCGGGCGGGGCGATCGCTACCAGGATCGGGCGGCAGAGGCAGTGTGTGACTTCAAGGCGCTGGTCGACGAAATCAACCTGGAGGGGCACCGGGTACTTGGGCAAGTGGTGTCGGAGGTTGACCTCAAGCCCCTGCGTGATCTGCAGGTGAAGGCTGAGTTGGCTCCCGACCGGCTGCCCCAGCCACTGCAGTTGTGTGCGCGAGAACTGGAGTCGAGGCTTGCCAAGTACCTTGCGGTGGCCGGGCCTGCGCCGACCGCGTACTCCGTCGAAGAGCGTGAAGCCCGGATGGAGCGGCGCCTGCGTGCGGGCAACCACCTAACGCGCGCCATCGAGGCGGCGTTCAAGGACCTCGACGCGTACAGGACTCGTCGGAAGGACTGACCTGCTCTGGTATTCAGATGTATTCTCTGTCTATGGCCGACACCACGATCAAGATCAGCGAATCAATAAGGGACCGCCTCCGCATGCTGGCGGAAGAGCGGGGTTTGAGTACGCGGGCATACGTCGAGCGGATTGTCGCCGCCACGCCCACTGAGGTCGAGCGGGCCGAGCGGACGGCTCGGGCGGTGGCCTATGTGCGCGCGCACCTGCGCGAGGACTTCACCGAGGGCGACGTGCGGGACGCGCAGGATTGGCGGGCGGCGATCGCCTCCGGCCAAGTGGGGAGTCGTAGGTGATCATTCTGGATCACACCGCGGTCCTTGCCCTCTGTCGTGGGCACCGGTTGCTGTCAGGGCTGGCAGTCGTGGAGGTCGACGATCCGGCCCAGCGAGCCCATGTTCCCGCCCTGTGCCTCGTCGCAGCCAGTTTGGAGCGCCCCGGTGTGGCAGCCCATGTCGGCGCCCTGCCGGGTCTGGAGTTCCTGACGCTCGATTTTGCGGGGGCCGCTGCCGTTGAACAGGTCGTGTCCGCCGGTCTGGACTGGCCGTTCGGCCATGCGGTCTACGCCGCCGCCTCCGGCACTGTCGAAGGGCAGATCCTGACCGCGACGCCGGACGCTTATGACGGTACGGGAGTGTGGGTCGTGGACATCGGCAAGCCGTAACAGTGGGACACCGGGCCCCGTTACGTCGCCCCCGCCCGCCACCGCTGCTCCGCACCTCCGGTCAGCGGTTCCAGAGAGACACCGCCGCCTGCCGGGGTCATCCCCGTCGCGATGGCGATCGCCGGGCGGATCACCCCGTCGGAGTCGACCGTGAAGCGCAGGTTGTCGCCGTTGTCGCCGTCGACCGAGTCGCAGGGCCAGATGCCGAGGCCCTTGTCGACGTCGCCGCGGCTGTCCAGGCAGAAGTCGGGGTCGGCGAAGGACTGCAGGACACCGCGCGCGGTGTCGGCGCGCCAGCGTTGGGAGGGGGCCGAGGTGCAGGGGGCCGTGACGACGTCCGTGCCCTTGGCGAAGTCCCCGGAGACGTCCAGGCAGCGGGCCGTGGAGACGTTGACCACCTGGGCGTAGGCGCCACCCGGCGCGCGGAACGGGGGCGGGTCGGCCCGGCGCGGCGGCTTCGTGCTCTTCGACGGGGAGGGCGACGGGGGCCCGCTCGTCGAGGAGAGCGAGGGGGAGGGCGACGGCGAGGCGGAGGGGGAGACCGTGGCCGTCACCGTCACCCGGGGCGGATCCGGCAGCGCGCCGCCCGCGGCGGAGGCGGAGGGCGACGCCCCGGAGGGCGAGTCGCCGCCCTGCGCCACCAGGAACAGCAGCAGCGGCGCCAGCGCCACCCCCAGCGCCGCCGACGCCAGCACGAGCCGACGCGGCCGCGGCCAGCCGCCCGACGGGCCGCCCCGGGAGAGCGCCCGCCGCCCGGCTCCCGGCCGCGCCCCCGGCGCAGCCACGCCGACTCGCGCCCCGGGCTCACCCGTGCCCGGCCCCGCCCCGGCGTACGCCGTCCCGCCCCACGGCAGCAGCCCCTCCGCCAGGGCCGCCCGCGGGGTGTCCCGCAGGGCGCACAGCTCCTCGTGGGCCGCCGCGCAGTGCGGGCAGCGGGCCATGTGGGCGTGCAGGTCGGTGCTGGCGCGGGGGCTGTCCGGTCGTACGGACTCCTCGATGAGGCGGCGGAAGTCCGCGCACCGGGGATCGTCCGAGGCGGCGAGACGGAACTTCAGAGACGTCCGGGCCAGGGCTTGAAGGGCCCCCTCCGTGCCGTAGACCACGTCCTCGCGGGTGATGCCCAGGTGCTCGGCGGTACGGGGCTCGGGCTCGGCCTCCACCAGGCCGTACCAGACGAGGCCCTGGGTGCGGGCCGGCAGGGACTCGAAGGCGGCCAGCATGGGCGGCACCGGGGCCCCGGGGCCCGCGGTGTTCAGCAGCAGGAGGACGTTCGGGTCCAGGCCGCCCGCCCGGTCGTCCCCGGCCCAGTCCGCCGCGGACCGGGCCGTCAGCAGGAGGAGCCGGTGGCGCCACGGCACCCCTGGGTCGACCCCCCGGGCCGTCTCCCGGGCCGCGAGGGTGAAGGCCTGCGCGGCCAGCTGCCGGGCGGCGCTCTCCCCGGCCGTGCACAGGCGGGCGTAGGCCAGGACCGCGGGCCGGTGGCGGGCGCGCAGCTCCAGCAGGGCCGCGTACGCCGTGGCCGTGTCGGAGCGCAGCAGCTCCGTGAGCCGGGCGTCGGACGCCCCGTCGGGGCGAGTCATGCGCACCCTCCTCCTGACGTACCGGCCAGTCTGTGAGGGACCCATAGTGAGGGAAGTGAACCCTTGGGGAAAGGGTTTCGCCGGGTAATCAGGAGGTAATCAGGAGGTAATCCGGAGGGGCCGTGGACGCACGGTGCCCGGTGTCCCCCAGGACACCGGGCACACGCGCAGGTCAGTGGTGCCGAGACGTCACTCCTCGACGGTCAGGCCCTTCCTCAGGCGTACCAGAGTCCGCGACAGCAGCCGCGAGACATGCATCTGGGAGATCCCGAGCTCGTCGCCGATCTCCGACTGGGTCATGCCCGCGACGAAGCGCAGCGACAGGATCTGACGGTCCCGGGAGGGCAGTTCGGCGATCAGCGGCTTCAGGGACTCCACGTACTCGATGCCCTCGAGCCCGTGGTCCTCGTAACCGATCCGGTCGGCCAGCGCGCCCTCGGAGTCGTCCTCCTCGGGCTGGGCGTCCAGCGAGGCGGCGGTGTACGCGTTCGACGCCGCCATGCCCTCGACGACCTCCTCCTTCGACAGCCCGAGCCGTTCGGCGAGCTCGGCCACGGTGGGGGCGCGGTCGAGCTTCTGGGCCAGTTCGTCGCCGGCCTTGGCCAGGTCGAGCCGGAGCTCCTGGAGGCGGCGCGGCACCCGCACCGACCAGGACGTGTCACGGAAGAAGCGCTTGATCTCACCCACGATGGTTGGCATCGCGAAGGTGGGGAACTCCACACCCCGGCTGAGTTCGAAGCGGTCGATCGCCTTGATCAGGCCGATGGTGCCGACCTGGATGATGTCCTCCATCGGCTCACTGCGGGAGCGGAAGCGGGAGGCGGCGAACTTGACCAGGGCGAGGTTCAGTTCGACGAGCGTGTTGCGGACGTACGAATACTCGTGCGTGCCCTCCTCCAGCGACTCCAGCCGCGCGAAGAGGGTCTTGGAGAGCGCTCGCGCATCCATGGCTCCCACCTCTTCGAAGGGCGGGATCTCCGGAAGCCCGGCGAGCACATCGCCTTCGCTGTCCTGCTCGATGGGATTCAGATGTTCCGGGGGGGATGTCGACGTCGCCTGATGGGTATGCGAGGCGTCGAGCCGGGGTGACATGATGTCCTCCATCGTTCTCGGCATAAGGCTGCCGAAGCCAGTTCGTGCACTGCGGTGTGCGGCGCCTCCAAAGCCGGCCGTGTCGAGTACGTGTCTGTACTAGCCCTACCCGGTTTCCCGACACGACCGCAAGTGTGTTATGTGCGGTTATGTCCGTTTGTGGGTGATTGTTCGGGTGTCGGAGGGTGTGGAGAAGGCGTAGTGTTCGAGGGCGTCATCAGCAGCCACGACGTCGGGAGAGAGAGACGGCATGGACCGCGGGACGGTCGGCAGCGCACAGTCTGGCCGGCTTCTGGTTGAGGTGCGGCAAGAGGGCTCCAGCGCCGTCGTGACTCCAGCAGGTGAGTTGGATCACCACACGGCCGATTTGTTGCGTGAGCCACTCGAGGAATGCCTCGCCAAGGGGAAGAGCCGGCTTGTCGTCGACTGCACACGGCTGGAGTTCTGTGACTCCACCGGACTGAATGTGTTGCTGGGGGCACGGCTGAAGGCCGAGGCGGCGGGGGGTGGCGTACATCTCGCGGGCATGCTGCCGGTCGTGGCGCGGGTCTTCGAGATCACGGGGGCCGACGCGGTCTTCACCGTGCACGACACGCTGGAGGAGGCCCTGGCCGGCGAGACCGGCGCCTGAGGCGGCGACCCGGGTGGCGGCCGCGGTGCCCCGCTCGGGCCCCGTACGTCTCCCGCGGCCGGTGTCCACCGGGTGTCACACTCCTTGTAGCGGACATACGTCTCGTATGGAGTGGTGTTCTCCCGGTCCGCTCGGGCAGGAGACATCCGTACTGACTGTTCGGTGAGCGACCATGCAGTGACGTTTTGAATCGTGAACCGGTGAATCGGTGAGGTGAAGCGCTGATGAGCACCACCCGGCCCTACTCGCCGGGCGACCGTGACCCGGAGCCCAGCGTGGAGCCTGGCGGCGAGGCCGAGGTGCCGACGGGACGGCAGGTCCGTCGGCTGAGCTTCGAGGGGGAGAGCGGGGTCGTCCCGCTGGCGCGCGATTTCACCCGGCAGGCGTTGCAGGCGTGGGGGTGGCTTCCGGCGGCGTCCGCGGACCGCAGGGCCGTGACGGAGGACGTCCTGCTCGTGGTCTCCGAGCTGGTGACCAACGCGTGCCTCCACGCGGAGGGCCCGGACCAGTTGCGGATCTCCAGTGACAACAAGGTGATCCGGGTCGAGGTCTCCGACCGCGGGACCGGACAGCCCGCACCGCGCACTCCGCACCGCGCGGGGCGGCCCGGCGGGCACGGCATGTTCATCGTGCAGCGGCTCTGCCTGGACTGGGGGGTCGTACGGGCTCCCGGGCTGGCCGGCAAGACCGTGTGGGCGGAGCTCGGAGCACCCGCCTAGCATCCCCGCGGTGTTCTCCCGGCACCGTCCCCACAGTTCCGACACTTACTTTCTCTTCCTTCCTCCGGTGCCCCGGCGTACCTTGACGGCCGATCTGATGTGCCGTCAGGAACGAGTAAGGGGAGCGGAACCGTGTCGTACCCGAAACGAACCGCCGCGCTCGCGTCCGCCGCGGCTCTGGCCGGCTCGGCGGTGCTCATGGCCGCCCCCGCTGCCCGCGCCGAGGTCGTGAACGTCAACTACCAGTGCAAGACCCCGATCGGCGACAAGAGCGCCGTCTCGCCCATCGACATCAAGGGCGTCAGGAGCGGCGGCGGCTACAAGGTCACCATGTCCTGGCAGAAGGGCGTCTCCTCCAGCCCCGTCGACCTCGGCAAGGGCGCGATGAACCCGAGCGCCACCATCAAACTGGGCGGCGCGGACAGCGGGACGATGAACGTGACCGGCCCCGCCAACCAGGCCGTCGTGCCGGCCAACACCCCCATCAAGATCAACGACCTGACCGGGACCTACACCCCGAAGAAGTCCGGCAAGGTCACCTTCACCGCGGGCGTGCTCACCATCAAGGCGCTCGGTACGACGACCACCTGCACGCCGACCAACAGCCCCGGCGCCTCCCTGACCCTGGACGTCACCGCCGCCTCGGGCTCCTCCGGCGGCGGCACGCAGAGCGACAGCGGCAGCGACGACTCGGGCGCCGCGCTCCCGCAGACCGGCCCCGAGGACTCGGCGATCGCCCTCGGCACGCTCGGCGGCACGGTGCTGCTCGCGGGCGCGGCGGGCGCGCTGTGGCTGACCCGGCGCCGGCAGACGGTCCGCGCACGCCACTGAGCGGCCCGGTCCGGTCCACCGGGTCCGCCCGGTCTGGCCAGTCCGGTCCGGTGCGGGTTCGTGCGGGTTCGTGCGGGTTAGTGCGGTCGACGGGGCACCGGCCGCGTCCCGTGGCGTGGCGGTCCGGGGCGGCCGGTTCGTCGTACGGCGGCCAAGGCGTCGCAGGGCCGGTCCCGTACCTGAAATCGCGCCCGAATCCCCTCCACAGAAGCCGAGTTGACGGGAGCGACGACGTGAGCCCGAACGGCAAGGTGCGGTGGGCGGCGATGCTGGCGGTGCTCGCGCTGCTGCTCGCGCCCCTCGCGGGGACGGCGGCCGCGGCGGACGGGCCGCGTGTGAAGCTGTCCGAGTCCCAGGCGGGCAGCGGCGGTTCGATCACCGTGAGCGGCAGCGGCTGGCGTGCGCGGGCGCTGCTGATGATCCTGGTCTGCGGACAGGCGGTCCCGTCGCTCGGGGTGCCGGGCGGCACCAACTCCTGTGCCAACGCGGACGGCCGGGCCGTCACCACGGACGCGCAAGGGGGCTTCAGCAGGAAGCTGCCCGTCGCCGAGCCGCCGGTGCCGTGTCCCTGCGTGGTGCATGTGGCCACCGTGACCGGGCCGAAGGCCGAGGCCGACGCGATCCTCCAGGTGGCCGGGCACGCCGTGGAACCGCTGCCCGCCCAGACCGACGGCGGGCGGCTGTCCGCCCTCACCGACACCCGCCTCGACGGCTCCGGGGGACTGCTGACCTGGTTCGGGGCGCCCCCCGTCCGCACCCTCGTCCTCACGGTCGGGAACGTCGGCACCTCCGACGTCAAGAACCCGGTCTTCCAAGTCGGCACCGCGCACGGCGTGTTCGCCCCGCAGTGGGAGGAACAGCAGTGGCGCGGCACGATCCGGCCGGGCGGCAAGGCACGGATCGAACTGCCCGTCGAGCTCACCGGCGGCGCGCACGGCGCGTACACGGTGTCCTTGAAGTACGGCGGCAAGGTGCTCGCCGAGCAGCCCTGGGGCGTGGGCCGCCCTTGGGGCGTGACCCTGTTCTGGGTCCTGGTCTGCCTGGTGGTGCCCGCGGCCCTGTTCCGCATCGGCATGGCGGTGGTGGACCGGGCCCGGCCACGGCCCGCCGGAGGCATCCGGCACCGCGGTCTGCGGCTGCCCGGACCCGCTCTGCGCCTGCCGGTGTTCAAGCCCTCCACGGCCGCCCACGCGGCCCCCGCTACCTCCACCCTGCCGTGGTTCACCCCGGACGCCGATCCGGGCGCGGCCGGTGAACGGCTCTCCGCACCGCACGACGACAGCCCGACGAGTCCCACGACTCCCACCAGAGAGGGTTCCACGTGAGCAAGCGAAGGAGAGTCACGCCGGCCGACGGGCCGAGAAGAGCGAGCGCGGCCGGTGTGGCGCTGGTGCTGGCCGGGGCGGGCCTGGTGCTCGGCCTCGGTGCCGGGCCCGCCCAGGCCGCGGAGGTGTCGTTCGCGACCCGGTGCGTGCCGCCCGCGGGCGTCGGACTGGAACCCGTCGACGGCACCACCAAGGTCGAGATCACCGCGCCGGCCGGCGCGAAGGCCGGGGACGAGATCGACGTGGTGTGGAAGTTCACCCAGGCCGCCTCCAAGAACCCGGACCTCATCGACCTCCCGGCGAACTCGGTCCAGCCGACCGGCACGCTGAAGGTGAGCGGCGCGCAGACCGCCGACCTCGCGATGAGCGGCCCGCGCGAGAACCCGGCCATTCCCAAGGGCGGTGCCATGGTGCTGTCCGACATGAAGGGCACGCTGAAGCTGACGGCGGCCGGAAAGGTCACGCTGACGCCGGGCGCGTACACGGTGAACGCGCTCGGGACGAACACCGTGTGCACGCCGACGGAGACGGTGCCGGCGGCGGGGACGATCGACGTGGCGCAGGGGGACGGGACCGCCACGCCGACGCCGGATCCGACGGACACCGCCACCCCCGCACCGAGCCCGACCGACACGGCCACGCCGACCCCGACCGACACGGCCACGGCGACCCCGAGCACCACCCCCTCCGACGACGGGCAGACCGATTTCACCGGCAAGGCGGTCGACGTCCCCTACACCTGCCAGTCGCCCCTCGGCGAGAAGAGGGCCACCTCCACGATCCAGATCAACGCCAAGAAGGACGGCGGCAGTTACGGCCTCACCGTGCAGTTCAAGAACTCCCCGATGGACAGCCCCGCCGACATCCCCGCGGACTCGGTCAAGCCCTCCATGGAGGTGGCCCTGGGCGGCGCCGACAAGGGCTCGGTCCATGTCGAGGGTCCCACCAACTCCGCGCCCATCACGTCGGGCGACCCGATAGAGATCCCGGACATGACGGGCACGTACAAGCCGGGCGCGACGGGTGAGTCGACGCTGTCGCCGGGAGTTCTGACGATCAAGGCTCTGGGTACGACCACGACCTGCAAGCCGGACAGCACGGCGGTCTCCCTGACCCTGACCACCGAGGAGCAGGAGGGCGGGGCGTCGGGCGGTTCGTCGGGCACCTCGGGCTCCTCCGGCTCGGGCGGCACCGGCGGTTCGTCCACGAGCGGCGGCCTGGCGGCGACGGGCGCCGACGATCACGCGGCCCTGAAGGCACTGGGCCTGGTGGCGGGCACGGCGGTGCTGCTGGGCGGCGCGGTGTTCACGTTCATGCCCGGGAGAAGGGCACGCTGAGACAGGGGCGCGGGGAACCGCGCACAGCACCTGGAACGACGGGGCCGCCGGAACCCACCTGGATTCCAACGGCCCCGTCGGCTCAGACCCGCGTCAGCGTACGCTGCCCATGAGCTCCTTGACCCGGTTGCGGTACATCCACACCGCGACACCGGCCAGCACGGCGAGCGTGGCCTCCAGAGCCACCACGCCGGTCTTGTTGAGGTCGACCCCGGCGATGGACAGCAGTCCGGTCGTGGCGTCGCCCGCGGTCACCGCGAGGAACCAGACGCCCATCATCTGCGAGGCGTACTTCGCGGGAGCCATCTTCGTGGTCACCGACAGACCCACCGGGGACAGCAGCAGCTCACCCACGGTCTGCACGAAGTAGATCGCGACCAGCCACAGCGCTGCGGCCTTGTGGCCACCGTCCGCGATGGCCAGCGGCGCGAGGAACAGGAAGAAGGACGCACCGACGAGCACCAGACCGGAGGCGAACTTCACGGCCGTGCTCGGCTCCTTGCCGCGCCGGTTCAGCGCCAGCCAGAACCAGGCGAAGACCGGGGCCAGCGCCATGATGAGGACGGGGTTGACCGACTGGTACCAGGAGACCGGGAACGTCCAGCCGAGGACGCTGTTCTCGGCGGAGGAGTCGGCGAAGATCGACAGGGTCGAGCCGCCCTGGTCGTAGATCATCCAGAACACGGCCGCGGCCACGAAGAACCAGATGTACGCGGACATCGACTTCTGCTCGGTGCGGTCCAGGTCCTTGTCGCGCTTGATGTTGACCAGGACCATCACCGGAATGATCACGCCGAGCAGGGTCAGCGGGACCAGGATCCAGTTCAGCGTGTAGTGGCCGGAGAAGCCGACGATCGCGTAGAAGACGACGGCGATCGCGGCCCAGATCGCGGCCTTGCGCAGGGTGGACGCCTTCTCCGCGGCGGACAGCGGCGTCGGGACGACGCTGGAGCGGTCGGCCAGATGGCGGCTGCCGATCAGGAACTGGGCGAGACCCAGGGCCATGCCGGCCGCGGCGAGGGCGAAGCCCAGGTGCCAGCTGACGTTCTCGCCGATGGTGCCGATGACCAGCGGCGCGGCGAAGGCGCCGAGGTTGATGCCCATGTAGAAGACGGTGAAGCCGCCGTCGCGGCGGGGGTCGTCCGGGCCCTCGTAGAGGTGGCCGACCATCGTGGAGATGTTGGCCTTCAGCAGACCGGAACCGATCGCGACCAGGCCGAGGCCGGCGTAGAAGGTGCCCGAGGAGGGCAGCGCAAGCGTGAGGTGACCGAGCATGATCACCGCACCGGCGACGGCCACGGTCTTGCGGGGGCCCCACACGCGGTCGCCGAACCAGCCGCCCGGCATCGCGAGCAGGTACACCAGCGACACGTACACGGAGTAGATCGCGGTCGCGGTCGCGGCGCTCAGGTGCAGGCCGCCCGGGGCGACGAGGTACAGCGGGAGCAGAGCCCTCATGCCGTAGTAGGAGAACCTCTCCCACATCTCGGTCATGAAGAGTGTGGCCAGTCCGCGGGGGTGGCCGAAGAAGGCTGTGTCGGAACCGGGGGTGCCCGGAGTCACCGAGTCCTTCGTCAGGCTGGACGCCATGGTCGTTCCTTGCTGGTGGGGATTACCGCACACAAAAGAGACCTTCAGCGACGGATGCGCGCCAAAGGTCCCCACGATGCGACAGGCATTGATTCACCATACGACAGGATACGGACGGAAATGGAAGGACTTGAGAGCTGAATCACAGGTGACCGAGGAACCGTACACCCGGTTTCTAAGGTCCTTACAGGATTGGCACCGCACAGTCACAGGTTCACACCAGATCCTTGAAAGGTAAGAACCACGGGGTTGCGATCACACCCCAGCATCTGTCAAGAGCGGTCTACCATCAGCTCATGACCCGTGTACTGCTCGCCGAGGACGATGCGTCCATTTCGGAGCCGCTGGCCCGCGCCCTGCGCCGGGAAGGGTACGAGGTCGAGGTGCGTGAGGACGGCCCCACCGCACTCGACGCCGGAATGCAGGGCGGCATCGACCTGGTCGTCCTCGACCTGGGTCTGCCCGGCATGGACGGCCTCGAGGTGGCCCGCCGACTGCGCGCCGAGGGCCACGCCGTACCGATCCTCATCCTGACCGCGCGCGCCGACGAGGTGGACACCGTCGTCGGTCTCGACGCGGGCGCCGACGACTACGTGACCAAGCCCTTCCGGCTCGCCGAGCTGCTCGCCCGGGTCCGGGCGCTGCTGCGGCGCGGGGCGGCCGAGCCGGCGCAGCCGCCCGCCACCCACGGCGTGCGGATCGACGTCGAGTCGCACCGGGCGTGGATGGGCGACGAGGAACTCCAGCTCACCGCCAAGGAGTTCGACCTGCTGCGGGTCCTGGTGCGGGACGCCGGCCGGGTGGTGACCCGTGACCAGCTGATGCGCGAGGTCTGGGACACCACGTGGTGGTCGTCGACCAAGACCCTCGACATGCACATCTCCTGGCTCCGCAAGAAGCTCGGCGACGACGCGGCCAACCCGCGGTACATCGCGACGGTACGAGGCGTGGGCTTCCGCTTCGAGAAGAGCTGAACCCCGGGTACCCCTCGCGGTATCCGCCTGGCAGGTAAGAGGACATGCGCCGTCGACTGATCCAGTCCACGCTCGCCGTGGTGCTCGTGGTGATCGCCGTCTTCGGCGTCTCCCTCGTCATCGTCGAGACCCGCACCATCAGCAACAGCGCCCAGGAACGGGTCGACTCCGAGGCGATCCGGCTGGCCGGGATCGTGGACAGCCGGCTGTTCGCCGCGGAGGACGTGACGTCGGAGATCCTGCGCGACCAGGTCGGACCCGACCGCCACGCCGTGATCCGGATCTCCGGCCAGCCGCCGATCGAGGTCGGCGCCAAGCCCTCCGGCCAGGTCATCAGCTCCACCGAGAAGGGCGAGGAGGGCGAGACGGTCACCGTGCAGGAGCCGCGCTCCTCGGTGACCCGCGAGGTCGGCCGTACGCTCCTGATCATCGGCCTGGTGGCGCTGCTCGCGGTGATCGCCGCGGTGCTCCTCGCGATCCGCCAGGCCAACAAGCTCGCCTCGCCGCTCACCGACCTCGCCGAGACCGCGGAACGCCTCGGCTCCGGCGACCCGCGCCCACGGCACAAGCGGTACGGCGTCCCCGAGCTCGACCGGGTCGCGGACGTACTGGACTCCTCCGCCGAGCGCATCGCCCGCATGCTGACGGCCGAACGGCGCCTGGCCGCCGACGCCTCCCACCAGCTCCGCACCCCCCTGACCGCCCTGTCGATGCGCCTGGAGGAGATCACCCTCACCGAGGACCTGGACACGGTGAAGGAGGAGGCGAACGTCGCGCTCACCCAGGTGGAGCGGCTGACGGACGTGGTCGAACGGCTGCTCACGAACTCCCGCGACCCCCGCGCAGGCAACGCCGTCACCTTCGACCTCGACGAGGTCATCCAGCAGCAGCTCGCGGAGTGGCGGCCGGCGTACCGCAGCGCGGGCCGGGCGATCGTCAGCTCGGGCAAACGCCACCTCACGGCCGTCGGCACACCGGGCGCGGTGGCCCAGGTCCTGGCCGCGCTGATCGAGAACTCCCTGATGCACGGCGGCGGCACGGTGGCCCTGCGCACCCGCGTCACCGGCAACCAGGCCGTCATCGAGGTCACCGACGAGGGCCCCGGCGTCCCCGCCGACCTCGGCGCCCGCATCTTCGAGCGCACGATCAGCGGCCGCAACTCCACGGGTATCGGTCTCGCGGTCGCCCGGGACCTCGCGGAGGCCGACGGCGGCCGCCTGGAAATGCTCCAGGCCCAGCCCCCGGTCTTCGGCCTGTTCCTCTCCCGCACCCCGCTGAAGTCGACGCTGCCGGACGACGAGGAGCCGATGGTGCGGTGAGCTGCGCGGGCTTGAGCGGGTACGGGTTGGTGGGGCCGGGGGGCAGCCGTTCAGGTGCGGGTCGGTGGGGGCGGGCGTTTTGCGCAGTTCCCCGCGCCCCTGAGCCGCTCGCCGCGTGCGTGGGCGTCAGAGGACTCGCTGGCGCGGTCGGAGTTTCCCGGCCGTACCCTGCTCCGCCTCCTCCAGGAAGGACTCCGCGCTCGCCACGGCCTCGCGGGCCGGGAGGGTCTTGAAGACCCAGCTGCGGTAGGACCAGAAGCGGAAGAGGGTGGCGATGCCGATGCCGACGAACTTGAAGATGTTGCTCTGCAGCGGGCTGTCCCAGCCGAAGCCGTAGGTCGCCGCGTACAGGATGCCGTTCTCGATGACGAGGCCGACCACGCTGAACAGCAGGAACAGGGTCAGTTCCTTCGTACGCCCGCTCTTGTCGCGGTCGCGGTACGTGAAGTAACGGAACCCTATGTAGTTGAAGACGATCGACACGACCGTCGCGATCACGCTCGCCCGGACCACCGGAAGGTCGGTGAGATGGCGGACGACGTTGAAGACGAGGAGGTTGACGAGGAGCCCCGCTCCGCCCACCGCACCGAATTTGGCGACCTCGCGAACGATCCTTCGCAGCCCTGAGGAACCATGTCCCATGGTTGTACAGTCCCCCAGTCGGGTCAGTCAGTCGAGTGATTTCGTCAACCCAGCCATGCTAACCATCCCCTCTGCCCGTTGCCTGTGGATGAACTCACACACAGGGAAACAAGCTGGTAAGAGGACCGGTAAGAGGCGCGGAATCCGGCCGCCGTGGCGCGACCGATACCCTGGTGCCGTGACGTTCCCGGTAGTCGGCATGGTCGGCGGGGGCCAGCTCGCGCGTATGACACACGAGGCAGGCATCCCGCTCGGCATCAGGTTCAAGCTTCTCAGTGACACCCCTCAGGATTCCGCGGCGCAGGTGGTGAGCGATGTCGTCATCGGCGACTATCGCGACCTCGACACGCTCCGCGAGTTCGCGAAGGGCTGCGACGTGATCACCTTCGATCACGAACACGTACCCACCGAGCACCTCAGAGCCCTGGAGGCGGACGGCATCCCCGTGCGCCCCGGCCCCGACGCGCTCGTGCACGCCCAGGACAAGGGGGTCATGCGCGCGCGGCTCGACGCGATCGGCGTCCCGTGCCCACGGCACCGGATCGTCAGCGATCCCGAGGACGTGGCGGCCTTCGCGGAAGAGGGTGACGGCTTTCCCGTCGTCCTCAAGACCGTCCGCGGCGGCTACGACGGCAAGGGCGTGTGGGTCGTGGACTCCGTCGAGGAGGCCGCCGACCCCTTCCGGGCCGGTGTCCCCGTCCTCGCCGAGGAGAAGGTCGACTACGTCCGCGAGCTCGCCGCCAACGTCGTACGGTCGCCGCACGGCCAGGCCGTCGCCTACCCGGTCGTCGAGTCCCAGCAGGTGAACGGCGTCTGCGACACGGTGATCGCCCCGGCCCCGGACCTGGACGACTCCCTCGCCCTGCGCGCCGAGGAGATGGCGCTCAACATCGCCAAGGAACTTGACGTCGTCGGCCACCTCGCCGTCGAGCTGTTCCAGACCCGCGACGGCCGCATCCTCGTCAACGAGCTCGCGATGCGCCCGCACAACTCGGGCCACTGGTCCATGGACGGCGCGATCACCTCGCAGTTCGCCAACCACGTCCGGGCCGTCCTGGACCTCCCGCTCGGCGACCCGCGCCCCCGCGCGAAGTGGACCGTGATGGTCAACGTCCTGGGCGGCGACTTCCCCGACATGTACTCCGCGTACCTGCACTGCATGGCCCGCGACCCCAAGCTGAAGATCCACATGTACGGCAAGGACGTGAAGCCCGGCCGCAAGGTGGGCCACGTCAACACCTACGGCGACGACCTGGACGACGTTCTCGAACGCGCACGTCACGCTGCCGGCTACCTGAGAGGCACGATCACCGAATGAGCCCCGTTGTAGGCATCGTCATGGGTTCGGACAGCGACTGGCCCGTCATGGAGGCCGCCGCCCAGGCCCTCGACGAGTTCGAGATCGAGTACGAGGTCGACGTCGTCTCCGCGCACCGCATGCCGCGCGAGATGATCGCGTACGGCGAGCAGGCGGCCGAGCGCGGACTGAAGGCGATCATCGCGGGGGCCGGGGGAGCCGCCCACCTCCCGGGCATGCTCGCCTCCGTGACCCCGCTGCCGGTCATCGGCGTCCCGGTGCCGCTGAAGTACCTCGACGGCATGGACTCGTTGCTCTCCATCGTGCAGATGCCGGCCGGCGTCCCCGTGGCGACCGTGTCCGTCGGCGGCGCCCGCAACGCCGGTCTGCTCGCGGCCCGCATCCTCGCCGCGCACGACGAGGAACTCCTCGGCCGGATGCGGGAGTTCCAGCAGGAGCTCAACGACCAGGCCACCGAGAAGGGCAAGCGCCTGCGGTCCAAGGTCGAGGGCTCCAACGGCTTCGGTTTCGGCAAGTGACGGCCGTGTCCCCGCTGGAGGCGGCCCGGGAACTCCTGCGCGAGTTCCCGGTCGTCGACGGCCACAACGACCTGCCGTGGGCCCTGCGCGAGCAGGTCCGCTACGACCTCGACGCCCGGGACATCGCCACCGACCAGTCGGCCCACCTGCACACCGACCTGGCGCGCCTGCGGGCCGGCGGGGTCGGCGCGCAGTACTGGTCGGTGTACGTCCGCTCGGACCTGCCCGACGCGGTGCCGGCGACGCTGGAACAGATCGACTGCGTCCGGCAGTTGATCGCGCGGTACCCGCAGGCGCTGGCGCCCGCGCTGACCGCCGCCGACATGGAGGCGGCGCGCGGGCAAGGCCGTATCGCTTCCCTCATGGGCGCCGAGGGCGGCCACTCGATCGCCAACTCCCTCGCCACGTTGCGCGCGTTGTACGCGCTCGGCGTGCGCTACATGACCCTCACCCACAACGACAACGTGGACTGGGCGGACTCGGCGACCGACGAGCCCGGCGTCGGGGGCCTGTCGGCCTTCGGCCGGGCGGTGGTGGCGGAGATGAACCGTGAGGGCATGCTCGTCGACCTCTCGCACGTGGCGGCGACGACCATGCGGGACGCGCTGGACGCGAGCGCGGCCCCGGTGATCTTCTCGCACTCCTCCGCGCGGGCGGTGTGCGACCACCCGCGCAACATCCCGGACGACGTCCTGGAGCGCCTGCCGGCCAACGGCGGTATGGCGATGGTGACCTTCGTGCCGAAGTTCGTCCTCCAGGCCGCCGTCGACTGGACGGCCGCGGCCGACGAGAACATGCGCGAGCACGGCTTCCACCACCTCGCCACCACCCCCGAGGCGATGAAGGTGCACCGCGCCTTCGAGGAGCGCACCCCCCGCCCGGTCGCCACGGTCGCGACGGTCGCCGACCACCTGGACCACATGCGCGAGGTGGCCGGAGTGGACCACATCGGCATCGGCGGCGACTACGACGGCACGGCCTTCACTCCTGACGGCCTGGACGACGTCTCCGGCTATCCGAACCTGATCGCCGAACTCCTCGACCGGGGCTGGTCGAAGCCCGACCTCGCCAAGCTGACCTGGCAGAACGCGGTCCGGGTACTGGGCGCGGCGGAGGATGTGGCACGGGATCTCCAGGCGACGCGGGGTCCGTCCCACGCGACCCTGTCCCAGCTCGACGGCTGAGCGTCCGGGGAGTCTTCGGCCTGGTGGCCGGGGCGGCGCGCGGTACCCGAACCGGGGTACCCCCGAACGCCCCGCCCACCAGGAAGCCCCCCGCGCTCCGTGCGACGGTGACCGTACGGCGATCAGAAGGATCACGACGTACGGAGCCCGTCATGGCAGATCTCCAGGACGAACTGGACCCCGCGGCCGAGGTGGGAGAGCTGCCCCAGCTCTTCGAGGCGGTGCCGGAGCGGTACACCCCCGTCTCCGACCCGGACACCGAGCCCCTGGAGCGGGCCCGCGCCATCCTCGCCGCGCATCCCGTCGCCGACGGCTACAGCGGGCTGCCCTGGGCGCTGAGGCATCTGCCCTGGTTCGATCTGGAGCTCGGCGAGAGCGCCGTGGACACCGATGTGCCGAGGCTCAGGGAGGGGCACGTGGGCGCCCTGATGTGGTCGTTGCACCTGCCCGAGGGGCTCGACGGGGACCGGGCGGTGGGGGCCACGCTGGAGCAGCTCGACCTGGTGAAGACGGTCGTACGGAACCATCCGGAGGGCCTGCGGCTCGCCTGTACCGCCGGTCAGATCACCGACGCCCGCAACTGCGGACGCGCCGCCGTCCTGCTCGGGCCCGCCGGTGCCGCCGCCCTCGGCGACTCGCTGGGCATCCTGCGCTCCCTGCACGCCCTGGGCCTGCGCGCCCTCACGCTGTCCGGGGTGTCCTGGGCGAGCGCGGTGGGGCTCACCCGGTTCGGTGAGGAGGTGGTGCGCGAGATGAACCGGCTCGGCGTCCTCGCCGACCTCTCCGGCGCCTCCGACGCCACCATCCGGCGGGCCCTCGCGGTGTCCAAGGCGCCCCTGCTGTTCACCCGCTCCGCCGCCCGCGCCCTGCGCCCCCACCCGGCCAACCTCCCCGACGACCTGCTCGCCGAGGTGGGCGCCGCCAACGGCCTGTGCATGGTGCCGCTGACCGCCGAGCAGACCGGCCCGACGGTCCGGGACGTCGCCGACCACCTGGACCGGGTGCGCGAGATCGCGGGCGCCGGGTGCGTGGGCCTGTCCGGCACCTACGACGCCGGCACCGCCCACCCGCAGGAGCTCGGCGACGCCTCCTGCTACCCGCACCTCGTCGCCGAGCTGCTGCGCCGCGGCTGGGAGGAGGCCGACCTCGCGCTGCTGACCTGGGGCAACGTCCAGCGGGTGCTGCGCGAGTCCGACTTCACCGCACGCGCGGCCCAGCAGCGGCGCGAGCCGTCCACGGCGAGGATCGCCGAGCTCGACGGGTGACCCGACGACGGTCGGCGGGTGACCGGTGCCGTTACACCGGGTCGATCCGGCACAGGCAGAAGGGGTGGCCCGCCGGGTCCGCGTACACCCGGAAGTCCTCCTTGTCCTCGGCGTGCAGCAGCCGGGCGCCGAGCTCCAGGACCTTGGCCTCGGCCGCGTCGATCTCCTCCCAGGTGGTCCCGCCGTCGAAGTCGAGGTGGAACTGCTGGGAGTTGCGGTCCGCCCGCGGCCACTCCGGCGGGGTGAGCCCCGGTGCGCTCTGGAAGGCCAGGCGGGGGCCGGCGGGGACGCGCAGGACCACCCAGTCGGGGTCGTCGTCCTCCGGGGTGCCGCCCACGATGCCCGCGTAGAAGCGGGCGAGGGCGCGGGGATCGGGGCAGTCGAGCACGACGGAACGGAAACGGGCGACAGTCACGAGAGCTCCTCGGGGTTCGGCTGGCGTTTCAGCAGGCGCAGAGGCAGAACGGGTGCCCAGCCGGGTCCGCGTACACACGGAACGTGCGGGAGCGGTCCTCGGCGTCCAGCGGCTTCGCCCCGAGCGCCAGCACCTCCTTCTCGGCCGCGTCCAGGTCCTGGACGGTCAGGTCCAGATGGAACTGCTGCGAGGCGTCGGCGGCGGGCCACTTCGGCGGGACGAAACCGGGGGCGGCCTGGAAGGCCAGTGACGGCCCGGCCGGGGTCCTGAGGTCCACCCACTCGCCCTCGCCCTCGACGGTGCCGCCGAGGACACCGGCGTAGAAACCGGCGAGCGCGCGGGGATCCGGACAGTCCAGTACGACGGCGCCGAGTTCGGCGACGGCCATGGCTTCCTCCTTGAAGCGCGGTTACCTGTAGAGGCGGGTAACCAGTAACGGTTACCGCATGCTCCCGCATCGGAGGTAACGTCGCAAGGGAATTCACTGGTTCACCAGCTAGGTAGCGTGCAGCCATGAGTGAGCGATCGCCCGCGCCCGGGGGCCTGGCCCTGGTCGAGTCCCTGGTCAACTCCGTGGACCTGGAGTCGGGCGCCGACGCGCTGGACACGGCGCAGGGGCGGGCGCGGTTCGGGATCGCCGAGGCCGAGCTGGCGCGGGCGCGGGAGCTGCGGGAGTCGCTGCGGGTCGCTCTGCTGGCCCACGCCGGGCATCCGCCGCACCGCACGGTGACGCCGCTCGGGGAGCTGCTGGCGGCGGCGCCCCTGCTCCTCACGGTCGCCGCGGCCGACGGCTCGGCGGCGCTCACCCCGGCCGACGCCCGGCCCCTGCTCTCCCGCGTCGCCGCCGCCGTCGCCGAGTCGCTGGTCGCGGGCACATGGACCCGCCTCAAGGCCTGCGAGGCCGTGGACTGCCACTGGGCGTACTACGACCGCAGCCCGGCGGGGCGGGGGCGCTGGTGCTCCATGCAGGTGTGCGGGGCACGGGCGAAGATGCGGCGGTACCGGGCCAGGGGGTGAGGTCCGCCGTCAGGTCAGGGTTCCTCCCGCTGTGCCCGGGACGTCCTGGAGCCCACCAGCAGCAGACACAGGACCGCCACCCCGGCCACCAGTCCGGCCAGGACCAGCAGGGGATCCAGGGGACGGGCTGTGGAGGCCGCCGTCTGGATCGCGGGCTGCGGTGACGCCTGCGGCGCGGTCTGCGGTCCGGTCTGCGGTACGGCCGCCGCGGACGCCGTCGGGGACGGGGACGCCGACGGCATGGTCATCGTCATCGACGGGGTCGAGGGGGCCGCGTGTGACGGGGTGCGGGCCGGTGCCGGTGCCTCCTGGCGCGTCGGAGCGCTGGTGTGCACGTGCTGTGGCGGCGCCGGTGCCGGTGCCGCCGCCCGGACCGTGATCCCCGCGGTCATGTCGGGGTGGACCGTGCAGACGTAGCCGTAGGAGCCCGCCGTGGTGAACGTGAAGCTCCAGCTCTGGCCCTTGTTCAGCATGGGGGAGTGGATCGAGAGCGGCCCTGAGGTGGTCTTCACGTCGTGCGGGGCCGTGTCGTAGTTGGTCCACGTCACCGTGGACCCGGCGGGCACGCTCAAGGACGCGGGCGAGAAGGCGTACCCCTTCATGGCCACGGAGTAGCTCGCCGCCGACGCCTGTCCCGACGGCAGCAGCCACACGACGAGGAGGGCGAGCGCCGCCGCGGCCCGCAGCAGCCCCCTCATGCGAACTCCGCCGCGACGAGCAGCCTCAGCCGCGTGGCCGGCAGGCGCCACGGCAGCCGGAACCCGGTGGCCCGGCGCAGCAGCCGGTACGGCAGCCGGGCGGTGCCCAGGACCAGCAGCCGGTCCTGTGTGCGGTCGATCACGCGCATCCTCAGCAGGACGGGGAAGGCGGCCTCGTCGAAGGTGAGGTCGCCGGTGAGCTGGAGGCGGTCGCCGGGCAGGTCCTCGACCTGCTCGGAGGTGAGGACGGCCCGCAGCTCGCGGTCGTCGAACTCGAAGCGGTACGCGGGGTGCCCGGTGTCCGCGGGCGTCTCCAGGGCTGCCGCGGCGAGCGGTACCCGCCGGCGCCGTACCGGCAACGGCCCGTACCAGGCGGTGAGTTCGGCGAGCGAGCGGCCGGGGGCCACGGTGAGGCGGCGGGGTGGAGGAACGGTGGGCAGGGTGACGGTTGTCATCCCGAACTCCTTGGAAAGCGGTTCCCGAAATGTGGCGGGGGTGTGGAGAATGGCGGTGGACGCCGTTCCGGCCGGCTGAGCCCCGGCCGGAACGGCGTCCACCTGTCCGTCAGCAGCTGGTGGTGAGGAAGTCCGTGGTGGGCGTGAGCAGGTGCTCGGCCCAGACGGTGTGCATCTTCACGTAGGCGTCGGGGTTCAGCAGGTCGCCGACCTGCTGTCCGAGCGACTCCTCCAGGTGCGCGGAGTTGATGTGGGCCAGCAGCACGCTGAGCGTGCTGTCGAGCACCGTGGAGCCGTCGTTGACGGCCGGCTTGAGGATGCTCTCGATCCACACCGTGTGCATCTTGATGTACGAGTCGAGCGCCAGCGCGTCCTGCACCTGCTGGCCGGGCGACTCCTCCAGGTGGGCCGCGTAGAGGTGCTGGAGGATCGGCAGCAGCTCGTTGCGGATGCTGGTGCACTGCTCACCCGAACCGGAACCGGAGCCGCCACCGCTGGTGGGCGTGGCCGTCGGAGTGGCCGTCGGCATCGGCATACCGGTCGGAGTCGACGTGGGGGTGGCCGTCGGCGTGCTCGTGGGGGGTGCCGTCGGACCCGTCGTGGGGGTCGCGGTGGGCGTCGGCGCGGGAGTCGTACCGCCGCCGCCGGAGGCCGCCACGACCTTCACGGAGGACACCATGTCCGGGTGCACCGCGCAGTAGTACTCGTACGTCCCCACCTTGGTGAAGGTGTACGACCACGAGTCGCCCTTCTGGAGCGTCCCCGAGTCGAAGGCCACCGGGGCCTTGGTCGTGGTCACGGTGTGCGGAGCGCTGTCGTGGTTGGTCCACCGGACGGTCTGGCCGACCTGGACGACGAGCTGCTTGCCGTTGCCGAACTTGTAGCCGGTGATGTCGACCTGGTAGTCGGGGGTGGCGGCGGCCTTCATGGCGGCGGCGTCGGCAGCGGGCGCCTGAGCCGCGCCCGCGGCCTGCTGCGAGGCCGCCGTGGAACCCGTGGCCGCGCTCAGCAGTCCGAGACTGAGCACGGCGGCGAGGGCCGCCCCGAGGCCGGCGAACAGCAGGGACCGGTTACCGGTCGGCGACTTGCTGCGCCGGCCACCGGTCTCGTCTTTGCTTCTCACTGCAACTCCTTTTGCTCTTGCGGGTGTCAGCGGCCGGGATCGGCCGTGACCAGCAGACTCGTCACGGCGAGCACGACGAGGACCAGCCCCGTCTCGGCCGCGACCGAGTAACCGAAGGGCCGCACGGTGGCGGCGTCGCCGCGCAGCAGCACGGCGAGATCGAGGCGGGTGCGCACCCACTGGCGGCTCGCGTAGGCGGCGACCAGGACGCTCCCGAGGACGGCGGTCTTGATGAGCAGCAGATGCCCGTAGGAGGTGTGCAGCAGGGCGTCGTACGACCCCACGACCTGCCACGCGAGCACCAGCCCGGCGCCGACGATGCCGGTGACGCTCAGCGCCGCCAGCCGCGAGTAGCCCGGCACGACCTCCGCCAGCTCAGCGGCCCGGCGGCGCGGCAGCACGGCCAGCGCGAGCATCGCGAGCCCGCCGATCCACAGCGCGGCACCGAGCAGGTGCACGAAGTCGGCGACGGCACCCCAAGTGGGCTCGCTGCCTTCGGAGTTGTGGCCCGTCATGCCGGCGGTGCGCAGCAGCCCGAAGGTCACCGCGAGCGCGCCCACCCGCCAGCCCGGGGAGCGCGCGGCACCCTGGAGCAGCGCGGCTAGCACCACGGCCGCGAGCACCCACATCAGCCCGCGCGCGGCGAGCACGATGCCGGGTTCGGTGGCCAGGACGTCGGCGTAGGTCGCCGGGCGCAGGGCGTCCCGCAGGCCGCCGAGGGAGGCGTACGCCCCCTGGAGCCCCACGGTCGCCACGGTCGACAGCAGTCCGCCCGTCCAGGCCAGGCCCAGCAGTGCCCGGGCCCGCGGTTCGTGGGCTCCGCCCGGCCACAGCAGCGCGATGAACGCGAGTCCGCCGATGAAGAGCGCGAGCGAGAGGTATCCGGCCCAGCGGGCGGTGACGAGGGCCTTGCGCACCGAGGGGGACGGCGCCGGAGCGGCGGCCGGGGTCTCGTCGGCGCCGGTCTTGGCGGCGCCGGTCTTGGCGGCGGCCGCCCCCGCGGTGAAGGCGATCCGCCCGGAGGAGGCGTGCCCGTCCTCCTTGTCGACGACGGACCACACGAGGGCGAACTTCCCGTCGGCCGGGCTGCCGAGGGCGACCCGTACAACGTTGTCCTTCCCGGCGCGGGAGGCGGGCAGCCGGTCCCCGTCCACCGTCAGCACCCGTACGTCGGCCAGGTCGACGGCCTCGTCGAAGGTGAGGGTGAGATGGCCGGGAGCCTTCGCGAGCGTGGCGCCGTCCTTGGGGGAGGACTTCACCAACTCGGTGTGCGCGGAGGCGGGTTGGGTGACGCCGAGGAGGGCGCAGAGGAGGGCGGCGAGGAGCAGCAGGGCCCGGTGCGTGGTCCTCACGGGGTCACCTCGGGCTGCGGGGAGGCGGAGGGGGAGGGGGAGGGGGAGCCGGCGAGGACCCCGCCGAGGAGGGCGGAGGCGGGGGCGAGGCCGACGCAGGGGGACGGGGTGGGCGTGGGCGAGGGCGAGGGGGAAGCGCTTGCCCCGGAGCCGCCCAGGAGGCCGAGCACGGGCTCGGTGAGACCGGTGAGCAGCGGCTGTACGAGGGTGACCTGACCGTCCTTGCAGCCGGCCGGGGCGGAGGGGGTGGGGGTCGGGGACGGCGTGGGTGAGCCGGTGCCCGGGGCCGGCGGGGAGCTCTGGTGCCCGGTGTGGCCGCCGCCGTCCGCTCCGCCTCCCACGACGGGACCGGAGCCGGGGCCGGTCACGACGCCCCCGCCGCCGCCGTACCCGAGGCCGGCACCGCCGCCGTATCCGGTGTCCGCGCCGGTCCCGCCACCGACGTACGGCGGCAACTCGCCGGATCCCACCGGAACTTGACCGCTTCCCGGCATGGCCGTCGCCGGCGCCGAGACCGCGGGTGACGCGGCGGGGGGAACCGCGGCCTCGGCCGTTCCGGAGCCGGCCGGGGCGCCGATGCCCGAGGCGTACCCCAGCACGATCACCACCGCTCCGACGAGTGCGCCGGCGATCAGCTCGTCGCGGTGATCCCGCGGCCACTCCCCCCTGCGGAACAAGGGCATGAGTCACTCCTGACATGCTCATATCAATCCGGCCGAAGAGCTCGGCGGATGACGAACAGTGGAGTGGAGGGCGGATTCCGCTTGACTACGCACCGGTTAACCGACCGTTGCCTACCTCTCCTTTGCGGGGTCGTGGTCTGTGAGAACGGTCAATTCCCCACTGTGCTCGAATGCAAATCGAACTCGTCTTGGGGATTCCAAGGAAGCCCGCATATGCCGATCACGGCCTCCGCCTGTGCAGGGTGTTCCGCGAGCCATGCGGAGACGTGCTCCCGGACGGCCTCCTCGACGCAGGCACGCACCTCGGTGCCGCCGAGCAGGCCCCTCGTGGCGCCCTCGAACTCGGGACGGTCCAGCCGCACCGACACGACCGACGTCAGTCCCCTGCCGATCCGGTCGGGGCCGAATCCGGGGTCGGCCGCCGTCAGCAGCCCGTGCCTCCGCCCGTGCGCGCTGAGCGCGGCGGCCAGTCCGGCGCGCAAGCCCGCCGTGTGCGCCCCGCCCTCACCGGTGGCCCGGCTGTTGGCGAAGGACCGCATCCGCTCCTGGTCCGAGTCGGACCAGCGCAGGGCCACCTCCACGGTGCCCGCCATACGCGGGTCCTCCTGCTCGAAGTGGATGACGTCCGCGTGCAGGGGACGGGCGCCCGGCTCTTCGATGAGGGGCACGAAGTCCCTCACCCCGCCCGGGAACCGGAACCGCTGAGACCGGGCCGTCTCCGGTGCGCGCTCGTCGGTCAGGGAGATCTCCAGGCCCGGGTGCAGCAGGGCCAGCTCCCGCAGGCGCTGCTCCAGCGCGGGGAGCGAGCACTCCGTCGTCTCGAAGATCTCGGCGTCGGGCCGGAAGAAGAAGGCGGTCCCGGTGCCGGTCGCCGGGCCGGCGGCGACGGGCGGGGCGAGGGCGACGCCCCGCGCGTACTCCTGGGTCCACCGGACCCCGTCGCGCCGCACCTCGGCCGTCAGGCGGCTGGACAGGGCGTTGACGACGAGGAGCCCGCTGCGGAAGAAGGGCGCCACGTCCACGATGTGGCGCCCCGAGGGCGACTCCTCGGCCTCCCAGCGGGCCAGTACGGCTTCGAGGGTGGCGCCGCCCGAGTGCCCGGCGGCCTCGACGGGGATGCCCGGCCCGCCGTCGGCGACTCGCACGCCGTCGGGGGTGAGAGTGACGTCCACGGAGCCGGTGCCCGCGGCCAGAACGTCGTTCACCGCGCGGTCGACCACCGTGAACACCATGTGGCGCGGACCGCGTTCACCGGTCGAACCGACCCACATCCCGGGCCGCTTCCGCACCGCGTCCCGCCCCTCCAGAACCTCTGTCCGGCCGGCCTCGTACCCTGACGTCTCCCCGCCCATGATGCCTCCCGTGATGCCGTCCCAGCGACCTCGTCAGCCTAGGTGAGATCGAGGAAAACGCCAGGTCAGAGTAGGTTCGCCGAGGTCCTGTGCGAGGGGCCGGACGCCGGGTGCGGGGCCGCCGGTCACACGGGTGCGAACCGCCCCCGAATCGCCCCCCGAACCTCACCGAGCCCGCCCGCGGGCCAATTCCCGGCGGACCTGGGGTCGTTGATTCGCCGCGTGTTCCTGAGCGCTGTGGGCGTATGTCATTGGCCCAGCCGCCCAGCCGCCCAGCCGCCCAGCCGCCCAGCCGCCACGAAACAACGTCTTCGCGCCCGCCGGACCGATCAGCGCCGCACTGGGCGTTCGGGTGCCGACGGCCTTCCGGTACGACGGTGAGCGGCGCTCGCGGACACCCCGATCGACCCGGAGGGCATGGACGTGGACGGCGAGCCGGGCTACGTCTGGGACCACCACCCCATGCGCCGAGCACCGCGGGCGCTCGCGGAGGTGCTGGACGGCACCGAACTCGTCGTCCTGGGCGCCGGTGAACCGTTGTTCTGAAGCACCGTCACCGCTGCCGCAGGGCTCAGGCGGTCGGCCGTCCCATCGCCCGGTACGTCCAGCCCGCCTTGCGCCACAGCACCGGGTCCAGGGCGTTGCGGCCGTCGAGGACGACCTTGGCCGCCGCGACCTCGCCGAGGGCCGCCGGGTCCAGTTCGCGGAACTCCCGCCACTCCGTGAGGTGGAGGACGACGTCGGCGCCCCTGACCGCGTCCACGGCGGTGTCGGCGTAGCCGAGGGTCGGGAACAGACGGCGGGCGTTGTCCATGCCCTTCGGGTCGTAGACCGTGACCTGGCCGCCCTGGAGGTGGATCTGCCCGGCCACGTTCAGCGCGGGGGAGTCGCGCACGTCGTCCGAGTCGGGCTTGAAGGTGGCGCCGAGCACCGCGACCCGCTTGCCGAGGAACGGCCCGCCGCCCAGTATCTGCCGC
Source organism: Streptomyces sp. NPDC001668 (assembly GCF_042893155.1). NCBI lineage: Bacteria > Bacillati > Actinomycetota > Actinomycetes > Kitasatosporales > Streptomycetaceae > Streptomyces > Streptomyces sp. NPDC001668. The sequence continues at coordinate 51,751 of NZ_JBIAUQ010000015.1, read as the reverse complement.
GCCAGCTCCACCATCTGCCCCCGCTGACGCATGTTGATCGAGTCGATCTCCCGCAGGAAGGTCAGCGCCTGGTCGGCGCCGAGCTCACCCGCGCGGGCCATGAAGGCGCGGATGTCCTTCGGGAGGCAACCACCGCCGAAGCCGATCCCGGCGCGCAGGAACTTCTTGCCGATCCGGTCGTCGTAGCCGATCGCCTCCGCGAGCCGCGCGACATCGCCGCCGGAGGCCTCGCACATCTCCGCCATCGCGTTGATGAAGGAGATCTTCGTGGCCAGGAAGGAGTTCGCGGACGTCTTCACCAGCTCGGCCGTCGGGAAGTCCGTCACCACGAACGGCGTGCCCTCGCCGAGCGGCGTGGCGTACACCTCGCGCAGCAGCTTCTCCGCGCGCTCGCTGCGGACGCCGACGACGATCCGGTCCGGGCGCAGCGTGTCGTTCACCGCGAAGCCCTCGCGCAGGAACTCCGGGTTCCAGGCCAGCTCGGCGTCGGCGCCCGCGGGGGAGTGGTCGGCGAGGTAGTGGGCCAGCCGGTCGGCGGAGCCCACGGGCACGGTCGACTTGCCGACGACCAGGGCCGGGCGGGTCAGGTGCGGGGCGAGGGAGGCGATCGCCGCGTCGACGTACGACATGTCGCAGGCGTACTCGCCGTGCCGCTGCGGAGTGTTCACGCACACGAAGTGCACATCGCCGAAGGCGCCCACCTCGGCGAAGTCCATGGTGAAGCGGAGCCGGCCGGTGGAGCCCTCGATCCCGGCGACATGCTTGCGCAGCAGGTCCTCCAGGCCCGGCTCGTACATCGGGACCTCGCCCCGCTGGAGCATCTCGATCTTCTCGGGCACCACGTCGAGCCCCAGCACCTCGAAACCGAGCTCGGCCATGGCCGCGGCGTGCGTGGCGCCGAGGTAGCCGGTGCCGATCACGGTGATCTTGAGGGCCATGGGGACTCCAGAAGGGGGGACGGGCCAGTGCGCGCCCGAGCATAGTCGGAGGCTCTGACGGGCATTTTTCCCGCTGTCGCCAAGCTCACGTATCCGTCTCCGTGGGCGGACCTCTAAAATTTGAGTTACTTAACGGTAGTTAGCGCAGCATCGCAGCGTCCTTGGAGCGTGAGAGACCTTGGCCGGATCGGCTGATTTCGACCTGTACCGCCCGTCCGAGGAGCACGACATGCTCCGGGACGCCATCCGCTCGCTGGCGGAGGCGAAGATCGCGCCCCACGCCGCCGCGGTCGACGAGGAGGCCCGCTTCCCTCGGGAGGCACTGGACGCGCTGGTGGCCAACGACCTGCACGCCGTGCACGTCCCCGAGGAGTTCGGCGGCGCCGGCGCCGACGCGCTCGCCACGGTGATCGTCATCGAGGAGGTCGCCCGCGTCTGCGTCAGCTCCTCCCTCATCCCCGCCGTGAACAAGCTGGGCTCCCTCCCGGTGATCCTCTCCGGCTCCGAGGACCTGAAGAAGAAGTACCTGTCGCCGCTCGCCAAGGGCGACGCGATGTTCTCGTACGCCCTCTCCGAGCCGGACGCCGGCTCCGACGCGGCCGGCATGAAGACCAAGGCGGTCCGCGACGGCGACCACTGGATCCTCAACGGAGTGAAGCGCTGGATCACCAACGCGGGCGAGTCCGAGTACTACACGGTGATGGCCGTCACCGACCCCACCAAGCGCTCCAAGGGCATCTCCGCCTTCGTCGTCGAGAAGTCCGACGAGGGCGTCTCCTTCGGCGCCCCGGAGAAGAAGCTCGGCATCAAGGGCTCCCCGACCCGCGAGGTCTACTTCGACAACGTCCGCATCCCGGCCGACCGCATGATCGGCGAGGAGGGCACCGGCTTCGCCACCGCGATGAAGACCCTGGACCACACCCGCATCACCATCGCCGCCCAGGCGCTCGGTGTCGCCCAGGGCGCCTTCGACTACGCCAAGGGCTACGTCCAGGAGCGCAAGCAGTTCGGCAAGGCCATCGCCGACTTCCAGGGCATCCAGTTCATGCTCGCCGACATGGCCATGAAGATCTCCGCCGCCCGCGCCCTGACCTACCAGGCCGCGGCCGCCTCGGAGCGCCTCGACAAGGACCTCACCTTCCAGGGCGCCGCGGCCAAGTGCTTCGCCTCGGACGTGGCCATGGAGGTCACCACGGACGCGGTCCAGCTCCTCGGCGGCTACGGCTACACGCGGGACTACCCGGTGGAGCGGATGATGCGCGACGCCAAGATCACGCAGATCTACGAAGGCACGAACCAGGTCCAGCGGATCGTGATGGCAAGGAACCTTCCCTAGCAGGGTTCTTGCAGGTCAGGGGTTCTTGCGGCTCTCGGTGGGCATCTTCGGCGGTCTGTCGGCTGCGGCTGCGGATGCGGCTGCGGCGGTAGAGGCCGCTCGTGGACGTCATGCCGGGGGGGCCTGGGAACCGGCGACGACCGAGCCCCCGGACGTGTTCCGGGGGCTTTTGTCGTGGCGCGGGTGGGGTGTTTCGGAGCGGATTGTTCGCGTCCGCCCGATGGCGTCGGGCGGGGGAGGGGCGTAGGACGGAAGGACACGGGGCCCGCCCCGGGCTCCCGCGCCCCCCAGGAGGAGCCATGACCCAGGCCGAGAGCATGTCCGCGATGAGCAAGGAGATGCAGGACTGCGTGGCGGCGTGCATGGAGTGCCACAGCGTCTGCGAGGAGACCATGAGCTCCTGCATGCAGATGGGCGGCCAGGGACAGATGCGGATCATGCGCGCGCTCATCGACTGCGCCGACATGACCCGCATGTGCGCGGACATGATGATGCGCCGCTCGCCCATGTCGGCGGAGATGTGCGCGATGTGCGCCAAGGCGTGTGAGATGTGCGCCGAGGCGTGTATGTCCATGCCGGACGACGCCCAGATGATGCGCTGCGCCCAGGCGTGTCGTCGCTGCGTGGAGACCTGTCGCGCGATGGCGGGCATGGCGATGTGACACCGGCCGGCCGGCCGGATCGAGGGCGCCCGATGGGTGCCCTCGATCATGTGTCGGGCAGGCTGGGGCCCATGACGCCGACGAACAGGACCGAGGCCTTCGACGCCGCCGAGCGCGCGATGTGGCAGGGCCGTACCGAGGCCTACGCCGGGAGTTTCGCGCGCCTGTGCGCCTACCCCGTGGAGGCCCTGCTGGACGCCGCCGGAGCCGGTGAGGGGACGCGTGTCCTCGACGTCGGCACCGGGACGGGTACGGCGGCCGTGGCGGCGCTGGCGCGTGGCGCCAGGGTGAGCGCCGTGGACGCCGACGCCGGGATGGTGGCGGCGGCGTGTGCCCGCGGGGTCGACGCGCGCACCGGGGTGCTTCCCGAACTGCCCTACCCCGAAGGCGAGTTCGATGCCGTCGTCGGCAACTTCGTCCTCAACCACGTCGGCCGCCCCCGCGCCGCGCTCGCCGAACTCCACCGCGTCCTGCGCCCCGGCGGCCGTGTCGCCCTCACCACGTGGAGCGCGAAACGCGGCGCCGGACAGGATCTCCTCGGCCGGGCCTGCGAGGCGGGCGGAGCCGTACCCCCGTCGTACCTTCCGCGACTGGATCCGGCGGAGGACTGGCCCCGCACCGCCGAAGGGCTCGCCCAACTCCTCGGCGGGGCGGGCTTCGTGGCGGCGGAGGCGGCCGAACTCGCCTGGGACCACCGGGCCGGCGTCGAGGAGTGGTGGAGCGGTGCCGCGGGCGGCGTCGCCACCATCGGGCTCGTCGTCACCTCGCAGGACCCGGAGACCGTCGTACGGATCAGGCGGGAGTACGACCGGCTGTGCGCCGAACACACGGTGGCGGAAGGGCGGTTGGCCCTTCCGCACATCGCGCTGCTCGGGTCGGGACGGCGGGCGTAGGGCCCCGGGCCTCAGTTGCCGGAGACCGTGACCTTCTCGTCGTTGTTCAGCTCCTGCACCAGCTGCTTGACCTTCGCCTTGTCCCAGACGAGGTTGCCTCCGGTGGACCCGGAGATCGGCATGTTCAGCGAGGTGCCGTCGCCGCCGTTGACGCCCTTCATCGCGAAGAACATCGACCCCAGGTCGTACAGGCCCATGTCCTTGTCGACGATGAGCGAGTCCAGGCCCGCTCCGAGCGTCGGATAGAGCTTGAAGGGGTTCAGGACCGTGCCGGGGGTGGCCACCTGGTGGGCGAGGGCCGCGAGGAACTTCTGCTGGTTCTTGGTGCGCTGGAGGTCGGACGCGGCGAACGCGTGCCGGGTGCGCACGAAGGCGAGCGCCTGGTCGCCGTTCAGCTTCTGCTTGCCCGCCTGGAAGTCGGCGCCCGAGTACTTGTCCTTGAACCCCTTGTCGATGTCGATCTCGACGCCGCCGACCGCGTCCACGATGCTCGCGAAGCCGGCGAAGCCGATCTCGACGTAGTGGTCGATGCGCAGCCCGGTGTTGAACTCGACGGTCCGCACCAGCAGCTCGGGCCCGTCCTCGGCGTACGCGGCGTTCAGCTTCACGTGCCGGCCGGTGCCCTTGTAGGTCTTGCCGGACTCGGAGCCCACGAAGGTCGGGATCTCCACGTCCGAGTCACGCGGCAGCGAGATCAGCGTGTCCCCGTTGCTCCCGGTGTGCAGGATCATCATCGAGTCGGTGCGCTTGCCCTCGGCGGACCCCGTGTGCAGCTGCTTCTTCTGCTCGGAGGAGAGCCCGGCCCGGCTGTCGGAGCCGACGATGAGGTAATTGGTGCCGTCGCCCTGCTCCGGCCGGTCGATGACCTTGGACAGGTCGACCTCGCGGTTGAGCTTGGAGTCGGCCCAGAAGTAGGTGGAGACGGTCGTCACGACCAGCCCGGTGATCACGACGATCGCGGTCCACTTGATCCGCTTGCGCCAGTTCGGCGCGGGACGCGGGCCGCGGCTGCCGCCCGGGTCACCGGGACCGCCGGGGCCACCGCCACCGGGGCTGCCGTAGACCTGGCCGGTGTTGTAGCCGCTGTCGTACCCGTCCTGGCCGTCGTAGCCGCCGCCGTAGCCCTGGCCGTTGACGTACGACGCTTGCTGCTGCTGCGGCACGCCGTTGCCGTACGGGGGCGCCGGCTGACCGCGGCGGACCTGCCGCATCACGCGGGCGCTCTCGGGCTGCGCGCTCGCGCTGCCGCGTCCGTACCGGTCGCCGCGGTTGTCGCCGGACCATCCCTCGGGCCAATCGTTCATGGGCCCCAGTGTGCAGGTACCCGCTGGGCCCTATACAAGGGTCGTCGGAAAATCAGGGCAGCGCTGTTGCCAAGCTGACACAAATTCCCGGATTGTCGTCACGGCATAGGGTGGGGCCATGACAGACCAGGCCACCGCCGCGGACAGCACGGGATCGGGTGCTCAGGAGATCCCCGGCAAGCCCACCTCCGCGTCCCGCACCACGCTGAGCCACATCATGACCCAGGCCGACACCAACCTCCTCGGTACCGTGCACGGCGGCGTGATCATGAAACTGGTGGACGACGCGGCGGGCGCGGTGGCCGGGCGGCACAGCGGCGGGCCCGCGGTCACCGCCTCCATGGACGAGATGGCCTTCCTGGAGCCGGTCAGGGTGGGTGATCTCGTCCATGTGAAGGCCCAGGTCAACTGGACCGGCCGGACCTCGATGGAGGTCGGTGTGCGGGTCCTGGCCGAACGCTGGAACGAGTCCACGCCCGCCACCCAGGTCGGCTCCGCCTACCTCGTCTTCGCCGCGGTCGACGCCGACGGCAAGCCCCGCCGGGTCCCTCCGGTGCTCCCGGAGACGGAACGCGACAAGCGCCGCTACCAGGAGGCCCAGATCCGCCGCACGCACCGCCTCGCACGACGCCGGGCGATCATGGAGCTGCGGGAGAAGCGGGCGGCGGAGGGCTTCGAGGACTGAGCCACGCATTGTGGGTGCTGGTGGGTGTCCCGAGTGCGCTCGCACCCTGTGCCCGGCCGCCGGGCGGGGTCCAGGCCCTGCGCGGCCGCTTCGGCACCGTTCGGTCGGCAAGGGCGAGCCGGCCGACGCCGGGCCCCACCGGTCACCCGGCCCCAGCGGTCTGACCGGCCCCGCCGGTCACCCGGCCCCCGCGTAGGTCCAGGCCCTGCGCGGCTGCTTCAGCACCGTTCGGTCGGCAAGGGCGAGCCGGCCGACGCCGGGCCCCATCGGTCACCCGGCCCCAGCGGTCTGACCGGCCCCGCCGGTCACCCGGCCCCCGCGTAGGTCCAGGCCCTGCGCGGCCGCTTCAGCACCGTTCGGTCGGCAAGGGCGAGCCGGCCGACGCCGGGCCCCACCGGTCACCCGGCCCCGCCGGTCACCCGGCCCCACCGGTCGCCCGGCCCCGCCGGTCACCTGGCCGCACCGGTCACCCGGCCCCGCGTGCTCTTGTCTGCATGGGCCGGGCTCTGGCTCCGCCGTTGAGCCCGGTCCCCCGTACGTTCCCGTCCGCACGGGCCGCACCCCGGGATCCTCCCCGGCGCACCGACCCCGCCCAGGCCCCAGGCCGCCGTATCGGCCCCGGCCCCCGCCTACACGCACCCCACCTCATCCCCCGTGACCACCCCGAATTCCCCCTGCAGCTCATCCTCGGCCCGCACTTTCCGTACCCGCTCGAAGTCCGCCCCCGCGATCACCTTCAGCACCGCCCCCTGTCCCTTCACCGCCCGCAGTTCGCTCCCGGGCAGGGCCGCCGCCAGCGAGCGGGCGGAGCGGTCCCAGCGGGGGTCGTAGGAGACGATCGTGCGCTTGACCGCGTGGTCGGCCGACGTCGCCGGGACACCCGTCGTGCGGAACCCCGTCGAGGCCAGCGCCGCGTCGACCCGTCTGCCGAGGCCGCCCGTCGCCGTGCCGTTCTCGACCTGGACGCGGATCTGCTGCGGGGAGACCGGGACCAGCAGGGCCTTGGTCTTCGGCTTGTGCGCGGCCAGGGGCTGGTCCTCGCGCAGGGCCTTGAACAGGCGCCCGGCCTTCACCGGGTCCCACTTCAGGGTCGACCCGACGCCCTTGACGACGTATCCCATCTGACCGATCGGCACGGTGGTGAACTCCGACGAGGAAGGGGAGAAATGGCGCATGGCGCGGCCCAGGTCCAGCAGCTCGTCCGTGCCGAAGCCCTTGTCGGCCCGTACCGAGCCGAGGACGGCGTGGGTGACGTCGCGGAACTTCATGGGGTTCAGCAGGATCCCGGAGGACGTCGCCCGCTCGATCAGCGCCGCCAGGAAGCGCTGCTGCCGTTTCATCCGGCCGAGGTCGGAGGAGCCGTCGGCGTGCCGGGAGCGGACGTACTGGAGGGCCTGTCCGCCCAGCAGCCGGTGCCGGCCCGCCGCGAGGTCGAGACCGGTGTAGGAGTCTTTCAGCGGGTCGGCGTTGCAGATCTCGACCCCGCCGAGGACGTCCACCGTCTTCATGAAGCTGGTGAAGTCGACCTCCAGATAGTGGTCGATCTTCACATGGGTCATGCTCTCCACGGTCCGGACGGTCAGCTGCGGCCCGCCCTCCGCGTAGGCCGCGTTGATCTTGATCGGGTGCCCGTGGTGGCGTTCCCCGGTGGTCGCGTCGACGTGCGCCGGTGTCATCGCGTACGAGTCGCGCGGCAGGCTCACCACGCTCGCGCGCTCCCGGTCCTCCGAGATGTGCACGATCATGATCGTGTCGGTGCAGTGGCAGGGTGCCCCGCCCAGCCGGTACTTCTGCCGCTCCGTCTCGGTGATCTTGTCGCGGCCGTCGGTGCCGACCAGCAGGACGTTCATGCCGTGCCCGGCGCGCGGCCGGTTCTTCATGTCCTTGAAGGGGTCAACGCGCGCGATGTCCGCGTCGAGGCTGGTCATCACCGCGTGGCCGATCCCGGCGGAGGCCAGCACGACGACGGACAGCGTGGTCGCCGCCCGCATGGCCCAGCGGGGTCTCTTCCGTCGCACGGGGGGCCGGGCGGCCCTGCGCTGCGGGGGCCGGGGGCGGGTGGCGGAGGGGCGGGGCGGCGTGGCGGGCATGGGGGGACACCTCCGCGAGGAACAGCCGAACGAGGGATCCTGAGCACCGTAGGCCCATACGATCTGCGACGACCGGCACCGCCCCGGGCGGGGCGCATCGGTGTCCCCCGTTCGCGGTAACGTGAGCCCCCTATGAACGCCAAGCCCGACGTGCGGCTCCCCGCCGTGTCTGTGATCATGCCCGTCCTCAATGAGGAGCGGCACCTGCGCGGAGCCGTCCAAGCGATCCTCGCGCAGGAGTACGCCGGCGAGATGGAGGTCGTGATCGCCCTCGGTCCGTCCACGGACCGCACGGACGAGATCGCCGCCGAACTCGTACGGGAGGACCCCCGCGTCCACACCGTCCCGAACCCCACCGGCCGCACCCCCGCCGCCCTCAACGCCGCGATCAAGGCCTCCCGCCACCCGATCGTCGTCCGCGTCGACGGCCACGGCATGCTCTCGCCGAACTACATCGCCACCGCCGTACGGCTCCTGGAGGAGACCGGCGCGCAGAACGTGGGCGGCATCATGCACGCCGAGGGCGAGAACGACTGGGAGCACGCGGTCGCCGCCGCCATGACCTCCAGGATCGGCGTCGGCAACGCGGCCTTCCACACCGGTGGTGAGGCGCAGGCCGCCGAGACCGTGTACCTCGGGGTGTTCCGGCGCGAGGCCCTGGAGCAACAGGGCGGCTACAACGAGGAGTTCATCCGCGCCCAGGACTGGGAGCTCAACTTCCGGATCCGTGAGGCGGGCGGGCTCATCTGGTTCTCGCCCGAGCTCAGGGTGTCGTACCGGCCGCGGCCGAGCGTGAAGGCCCTCGCCAAGCAGTACAAGGACTACGGCCGCTGGCGGCACGTCGTCGCCCGCTACCACGAGGGCTCCATCAACCTGCGCTACCTCGCCCCGCCGACCGCGGTGTGCGCCATCGCGGCCGGGATCGTGGTCGGCGCCGCGCTGACCCCGCTCGGCTTCGTGATCCCCGGCGGCTACCTCGCGGCGATCGTGCTGGGCTCGCTGCCGGCCGGCAAGGGGCTGCCGCTGAAGGCCCGCCTCCAGATCCCGGTCGCCCTCGCCACCATGCACATGTGCTGGGGCTACGGCTTCCTGACCAGCCCGCGTTCACTGGCCCGCAGAGTGATCGCGAGCCGGCGCCCCGCGGTCCGCGTGGACGCCCGGCCGAGCTGAACGTGGCGTGGTGGTGGGCCGGCTTCTCGTCGTGACGGCTTCGTGGGCCGCCGAAGATCCTCACACGACGGGTCGGCTGTGAGGCAAGTGTGAGAGCCATGTATGGCCGAATGAAGATCTCGGTGGCCTGAAGTCAACAGCGAGTAAAGCCATGGCCATGGAAATTGCTTGACGACCCCTCGGATCGCGTGATGACCTCTGACGCGGACATGGCCGTGAGAGCCGGGGCCGACCACCCGGGCGCGGCCACTGAGCTTGGGGGGATGCATGTCCGAACCGGGGGAGAGCTCTGGGCTGTCCCGGCGCAGACGCGCCGTGGCCGCCCTGGCGACGGGCGCGGTCGTGCTCGCCGGCGCCGCCGTGTGGACGTCGACCTTCGTGAAGTCGCCGGCGCAGGCCGCGGCCGACGCGGGTCCGCCGGCCCCCGACGTGCTCACCGCGCCGGTCGAGCGCCGCGTCCTCGCCGACACCGTCGTCACCCGCGGCGCCGTCTCCGCCTCGCAGACCGTGAACCTCGCTCCCGTCGGCGCCGCCGAGGGTGTCGGCGCGCCCGTCGTCACCAAGGTGATGGTGCGCTCCGGCCGGACGTTCACGGCGGGCCGCGTCCTCATGGAGATCTCGGGCCGCCCCGTCTTCGCCCTGCCGGGCAGACTCCCCGTCTACCGGGACCTCAAGCCGGGCAGCCACGGCGACGACGTACGCCAACTCCAGGAAGCCCTGCGGACGTTGGGTCACTCCACCGGCTCCGACCGGTCCGGCACCTACGGCCCGGGCACCAAGCGCGCCGTCGCCGCGCTCTACGCCGCCATCGGCTACGAACCCGTCCCCGCGGGCGGCGCCGACGCGGACACCGACCCCGTGACCGCCGCCGAGGAGCAGGTCAAACAGGCCAGGCGACACCTCGACGGCCTGCTCAAGGCCGACAGCGGGAAACGGGACGCCGACGAGATCCGGTACGCCCGCGAGGACCTCGCCGACGCCGAGAGGCGGCTCGCCGGGGCCCAGGCGGTCACCGGCCCCATGGTGCCCGCGTCCGAGGTGGTGTTCCTCTCCGGCTTCCCGGCCCGCGTCGACTCCTTGACCGCCAAGGTCGGCGGCGAGGTCGGCGAGAAGCTCGCCACCGTCTCCGCGGGCCGGCTCGTCGTCAAGGGCTCACTCGGCGCCCAGGAGAAGGACCTGATCCGGCCCGGCCAGAAGGTCGAGGTGCTCTCCGAGGTGTACGGCGACGAGGTCACCGGCACGGTCTCGGCGGTGGCCGACGTCCCCACCGCTCCCGAGGGCGAGGAGACCGCCTCGGGCGGACAGGGCTACGAAGTCCTCGTGAAGCCGGACTCCGCGCTTCCGGCCCGGCTCGCCGGCCAGGACGTACGCCTCACCATCGAGGCGGCCTCCTCGGGGAAGAAGGTGCTCGTCGTCCCCGTATCCGCCCTCAGCGCCGGAGCCGACTCCCGGATCACCGTCACCGTGCTGGAGGCGTCCGGCCAACGGCGCCGCGTCGAGGTCCGCGCCGGGACCTCCGGAGACGGCTACACCGAGGTCACCCCGGTCAGGGGCGCCCGGCTCGGGGCCGGCGACAAGGTCGTCGTGGGCGTCTCACGATGAGCGCCCCGACCGCCGTGCCCCCGGTCCTGGAGTTCCGGGACGCCGGTCTCACCTACCCCGGGCCGCCCCCGGTCCAGGCCCTGAAGCCGTGCGAACTGACCGTGGCACAGGGCGAGTACGTCACGGTCGTCGGCCCCTCCGGTTCCGGCAAGTCCACCTTCCTCAACATCGCCGGACTGCTGGACGCGCCCACGGAGGGCCGCTTTCTCCTCGACGGCATCGACACCGCCGCCCTGACCGACGCGGACCGCACCAGCCTGCGCGGCCGGCGGATCGGCTTCGTCTTCCAGAGCTTCCACCTGCTGCCGCACCGCTCCGCGCGGGAGAACGTGATGCTGGCCATGGTCTACAACTCGAGCCCGCGCGGCGGCCGTTCGGGGCGGGCCGGTGAGGCGCTGGAGAGAGTCGGACTCAGCCACCGCGCCGACGCGCTGCCCACCCGGTTGTCGGGAGGTGAGAGGCAGCGCGTCGCCATCGCCCGTGCCCTGGTCGCCCGCCCCTCGCTGCTGCTGTGCGACGAGCCGACGGGCAACCTCGACACCGTCACCGCCGAGTCGGTCCTGCGGCTCCTGGACGAACTCCACCGCGACGGCATGACCCTGTTGGTCATCACCCACGACCCGGAGGTCGCGGCCCGCGGCCGACGCACCGTCGCCATCCGGGACGGTGTGCTCAGCGAGCAGGTGAGGGCCGTATGACGTCACGTCGCGGCAGGGCACCGCGCGTCGAACGGTCCCGGCTGGGCTCCCGTGACCTGGTCTCCGAGTCCGTCGCCGGCATCCTCCAGCGCCCCGCCCGCTCCGCGCTCACCGCGCTCGGCACCGTGCTGGGCGTCGGCACGTTCGTCGCGGTCCTCGGCCTCACCGCCACCACGTCCTCGCAGATCGACTCCCGTTTCAATGAGCTGACCGCCACGGAGGTCACGGTCGAGGACACCGGCGGCGACCAGCCGGAGTACCTCGAGAACGCCTTCCCGGCCGACGCGGACCGCCGTATCGGAAAGCTCAACGGGGTACGCGCGGCAGGTGTGTACTGGCCGGTGCGGCTGGGCCCGGAGGACCTCGTCTCGGCCGCGCCGCCCGGCACGGGGGACGCGGGGGAGCGAGTCCAGGTCGTCGCCGCGTCACCCGGAGTCCTGGATGCCGCCGGGCCGGTGCTGGAACAGGGCCGGACGTTCGACGCGTACCACGACCGGCGGGGTGAGAACGTGGCCGTGATCGGCTCGGGTCTGGCCGCCCGGCTGGGCGTCACCACGCTCCAGACCGCGCCCGCCGTCTTCGTCGGGGACCACGCGTTCACCGTCGTCGGCATCGTCGACGACGTCGAGCGCAAGGCGGACCTGCTGCTCTCGGTGGTGGTGCCGCGGACCGCGGCCGAGCGGATCTGGGGCGGCCCGGACAGCGGTGAGCGGGCCAGGATGCTCATCGCGACCGACCTGGGGGCGGCCCGGCAGATCGCCTCCGAGACGGCACTGGCGCTCGACCCCGCGCACCCCGAGTACTTCAAGGCCGTACCGCCACCGGACCCGAGGAGCCTGCGCGGCAACGTCACCTCCGACCTGAACGAACTGTTCATGCTGCTCGCCGGGGTCTGCCTGGTGATCGGCGCGGTCGGCATCGCCAACACCACCCTGGTCGCGGTGCTCGAACGCACCGGAGAGATCGGACTGCGCCGGGCTCTCGGCGCCCGCGGCCGCCACATCACGCTTCAGTTCCTGGCCGAGTCCGGAGCGCTGGGCGCACTCGGCGGCCTGGTGGGCACCAGTCTCGGCACGGTCGCCGTGGTCGCCATGGCCGTGCTGCGCGACTGGACTCCCGTCATCCATCCGGCGACGGTCCTCGCCGCCCCGGCGGTCGGCCTGGTCACCGGGGTGGTCGCCGGGCTCTACCCCGCGTGGCGGGCGAGCCGTATCGAACCCGCGGAAGCACTGCGCCGCTGATCCTTCCGGCCCGTCCGGCGGGCCCGCCATGCCTTCTTCGAGGGAAGAAAAGGGAAGAGACGTGCGAAAGACGACAGCAACCGTCCTGTTCACCGGCACCCTGCTGCTCGCCGGCTGCTCCGGTTCCGGAGACGGCGCGCAGTCGGCTGTGCCGCGACAGCCGGACACCTCCATCGCGCCCAGGTCGAACAGCCTCACGGCGGACCTGGCCCTGCCCGTCGAGAGCTACATCTTCTCGGAGGCCGAGATCGGCCAGCTGACCCGTGCGATGAGCAGCCTGGCCGGACGCTGCATGCAGGACGCCGGCTTCACCTACCGCCCCGAAGGCACCGAGTCCCCGGACATCGGCGTCATGGACCGCCGCTACGGCATCGCCAACTCCCACACCGCCCAGTCCTACGGCTACCACTTCCCGGCGTCGAAGGCCGACCGGGAGAGCGCCGCCAAGTCCCTGAGCCAGGCGGGCCGCGTCGCCCTGGTCGGCAAGCCGGAGGCGGACGGTTCGCTGGATCCCGACGGCGGGTGCATCGGCGAGGCCAAACGGCGACTGGCGGGCAGCGACGCCGAGTTCGGGCCGGACGAGACCGCCCGCGCGCTGAACCTGGAGAGCTACGCACGCAGCCAGAAGGACCCGCGCGTCCTGTCCGCCTTCCGCGACTGGTCCTCCTGCATGGCAGCCAAGGGCTATCGCTACGACTCACCCATGGACGCCATCGACGACCCCGCGTTCGCGGGCGAGAAGGCGAGCCTCACCGAGATTTCGACGGCCCGAGCGGACGTCGGATGCAAGAAGAAGACCGGACTCGTCCGCACCTGGTTCGACGTCGAGTCCGAGTGGCAGCGCACGGAGATCGAGAAGCACGCCGAGGAGCTCGCCCGGATCAAGCGGCACAAGAGCGACCAGCTCAAGCGTGCCGCCGAGGAACTGGGCCGGACCGGCTGATCCCCGTCACACCCCGCTCACCACGACGGGGCTTCCCCACGGAAGTCCCCATGACTGAAGGGACGAACCACCCATGCGTCTGCGTACCTCCGCCGTCGCCGCCGCCCTGGCCGCGGCAGGCACCCTCGGCATGCTGGCCACCGCCGCGCCGGCCCAGGCCGACTCCATCCCGGACGACCTGTGCGGCGGTGTCATCGATGTCGACTACTGCCTCTGGTACAACTCCAACCAGAAAGGCGGCTGGACCGCCACGTACCACGACATCGCCAACTGGGGCGGCACCAACCCCTGGATCTTCTCCGACGGCGGTCAGGGCACCAACGGCGTCAACACGCCGGTGAAGAACAACGCCGCGTCCTACGCCAACAGCCATGACAGCAAGACCGGCGTCTCCTACTTCAACTCGAACTACGCGGGTGCCTCCGACGTCGCTCCGCCGCGCGACAAGGGCAACCTCGTCAACACCTACAACAACAACGCGTCCTTCCGCTGGCGCTGACGTCCACCACCGACTCGCACAGGAGCAGACATGCGTATCCGTTCACTGTTAGTAGCCGGCGGCGTCCTTGCCGCGGGCACCCTGGGACCCGTCGCGATGGCGGCGCCGGCGCAGGCCGATGTCTCCGACATCTGCGGCGGTGTCGTCGGGGGGATGTTCTGCCTGTACTACAACTCCGGTCAGAAGGGCGGCGCCACCGGCATGCGGTCGGCCGTCGCCAACTACGACAACTACAACGGCACCGGGCTCCCGCTGAACTTCGCCGACTGGGGCCTCGGCACGGCCGGCGTCAACCAGCGGGTCAAGAACAACGCCGCGTCCTGGGCCAACTCCCACGACCGCGCCGGTCTGTCGTACTTCAACTCCAACTTCGCGGGTGCGTACGACGTGGGCAACCCGAACTCCAAGGGCCAGCTCGTCAACACCTACAACGAGAACGCGTCCTTCCGCTGGCGGTGAGCCGGTGAGTGCGCGGGACTGAGTGCGCGGGCCCCTCTCCCTCGGGGAGGGGCCCGTTCGCGTGGCTCGTCAGGACCAGGTGAAATCGGGATCGACGTGCATACAGGCCTCGTCGTCCGCGCCGTTGAGCGCTTCCGCGGTCTTGGGGGTCTCGTCGTCCTGCTCGGCGGCCTGGTAGGCCGCGCCCTCGCGCCAGTCCGCTCCCACGACGAGCGTGACGCCGGAGACGTCGGTCGACTTCTTCACCGAACTCATGGGAATCCCCAGGGACTTGGCGACCGCCTGGGCGTCGCCCTCCAACTCGGCGCTCGGATAGCGGACCAGGGTCGTCGCTTCGCTCAGGGAGGCGGTCCGGTCGGAGGCCGCCTTGGTGTACCCCTTCTCCACGAGCAGTCCGGCCACCGTACCGGCCCGTCCCTTCGCCGCGGCCAGCGTGTCGGTGCGGGTGCCGTTCTGGACCAGGACCCCGATCTCGTCCTTCGCCGCGGCGGTGTCGTCGGAGGCCGCCCCGGTCTTCTGAGCGGTCGCCTTCTTCGCGTCCTTGCCGTCCAGCGCGATGTCCTCGCGCACCAGCCGGAAGAGCTTCTCGGCGTCCGAAGTGGGCTCCACGCGCGCGCCGACATAGCGGTTCGGCATCGTGGTCATGGTGACGCGCTCCGGCTTCACCTTCCGCAGCTCGTTGCTGAGGTCGTAGAGCTTCTTGACGGTGCCGAGTCCCGAGTCGACGGTGATGGCCCCGGTCGCCTGCTCGGCGAGCTTGCGCAGCTTGTTCGGGCTGCTCAGAGTCGCGTTGTCACGCAGCTCACGGACCATCGAGTTCATGTACATGTGCTGGGCCTTGGCCCGGGCGAGGTCGCTGCCGTCCTCGAAGCCGTAGCGGGTGCGCAGCCACTGGAGCGCCTGCACGCCCTTGATCGGGTGCGTGCCCTTTTCCAGTTTCAGCCCCGAGCCGTGCCCCTGGCTGTCCCGCGAGTGGATGTTGGCGTCCACGCAGACCGGGACCCCGCCGATGGCGTCCGCCATGGACACCACGCCGGAGAAGTCGACCATCATGAAGTGGTCGATGTGGATCCCGGTGAGCTCCTGCCAGGTGGCCACCGTGCAGCCGGGGCCGCCGTGGCCGAGGCTCTGGTTGGCCATCACCCGGCCCTCGCTCGCCGCGTACACCTTGCCGTCGTCAGGATCGGTGCACTTGGGGATCTTCACGAGGGTGTCGCGCGGCATGCTGACGACCGACAGGTTGGAGCGGTCGGCGGACAGGTGCAGCAGCATCTGCACGTCCGCGAGCGGAGTGGAGCCGAACGTCTCCCTGGCGCCGCCGAGTTCCTGGTTCTCCTTGCTGTCCCGCGCGTCGGAGCCGATGACGAGGATGTTCAGCGGGGTCTGGCCCTGCGCGTTCGGCGTCGGCTCCTCGACCTTGTTGTCCCCGAGGTTCAGGTCGTCCTGCTCGATGTTGGAGTTCAGGTGCCGGTAGTACACGTAGCCGGTGCCGGCCACCGTGAGTATCAGCACCGCGAGCGTGGCCGCCGACCATCTGAGCACCCGGTGCTTGCGCGGTGCCCTGCGGCTGCCGTGCCCGCTGTCCGCCTCGGTCTTTGGCGCGACGTCCTGCACGCTGTATTGCGTTGTCAACGTTCCCGTCCTCCCCGCCCACCCCACCGGACCCGCCATGCCATGCCACGGGCCCGCCGCACGTCTTAGACATACGACGGGCCCGTGAGGTTGCCCTACGAAGCCGTGCGAGACCCGGGAGGCCTCAGCTCGCGCACTGGACCTTGTCGGCGGTGGACTTGTCCACGGCCGGGGCGGCTGACGAGCCGGAGTTCAGCTTCACACCCGCGCCCTTGAAGTCCTTGCCCAGGGTGAGGGTCATGGCCGGCAGCCCCTGGGAGTTGGTGACGCTCTTGCCCGGCTTCAGCGCCGAGCCCGACAGACCCATGATGTCCGCGAGACGGCGGGCCTGGTCGGCCTGGTCGGGGTCGTACTCCAGGGTCGTCTTCGCCAGCGCCGCCTCGGCGTTGCCGTCGTTCTCGGACTTGGTCACGCCCTCCTGGGTCTGGAGGTAGGCCAGCTGCTGCTGCGCGCTGCCCGCCGCCGCACCGCCGTTGAGGATGCGCACCCGTACGTCGGACGCGGCGGACTTGGTGCCCTTGAGCCGGGCCGCCACCTCCGCCTTCTCCTTCTTCTGCTCCGCCTTGACCTCGGTGAACGAGACGTCGTTCTTGATCGCGTCGAAGATCGCGGGGGCCTTGGCCGGGTCGACGACCACCGTCGCCTTGACGGTCTCGGCGGGGTTGTCGACCACCGGGACCGTCATGAAGCTGATGTTCTTCGTCGGCACCTTCTTCAGCTCCAGGGCGATGTCCTTGAGCGTGCCGACCTTGCCGATCGCCTTGTCCACGGTCAGCGCGTTGGTGGCGGCCTCCGCCAGTTTCAGCAGCTTGGTGGGGCTGGTGAGGGTGTCGCCGGAGGTCATCTTGCGCATCAGCGAGCCCAGGAACTGCTGCTGCACCTTGATCCGGTCCAGGTCGCCCTCGTTGCCGAAGGCGTGCCGGGTGCGCACGAAGGCGAGGGCCTGCTCGCCCTCCACCTTCGACTCTCCGGCGGGCAGGACGAGCTTCGACTTCTTGTCGTTGACGGCGTTCTCCACACAGACCGTGACCCCGTCCACCGCCGTGGTCAGAGTCTTCACCGCGTTGAAGTCGGCCATCACGAAGTGCTGGGGCTTGATGCCGGTGGCCGCCTCGACCGTGCGCATCGTGCAGCCCGCGTCCCGGCCGCTCTCACCGAGGCTCCGGTTGAAGCGGACGCCGTCCTGCCCGGCGACGACCGTCTCGTTGCCGTCCTCCTGCTTGGTCTCGCAGTCCGGGATGTCGACGATCAGGTCGCGCGGGATGCTCAGCGCGGTCGCGTTCGTCCGGTCCTTGGAGACGTGCAGCAGGATGTTGGTGTCGGCGTGGCCCACACTGCCCGCGTCGCCGTAGCCCTCGTTGCCCTCACCGGTGCGCTTGTCGGTGCCGATGATGAGGATGTTGAAGGCCTCGTCCTTGCTGAAGCTGCTCGCGGCCGCGTCACCGACGTCGGTGGTGCCGACGTTGCCTTCCAGGTGCTTGAGGTAGAACCAGCCCGTCGTGGCACCGGCGACCAGCACGAACGCCATCGTGCCGCCGGTCCACAGCAGGGCCTTCTTCGCCTTCGACTTCTGCTTGACCGGCCGGCGCCCGCGCCGCCCCGGCAGCGGTTCCTCGGGCGGCGTGCCCCGCCGCCTGCGCGGCGGCGGAACGTCACGTCCGGGGGCCGCGGGGGTGGTCGTGCGGCCGCGTGGAACGCTGTTCGCGGCGGGCGCGGCCCTGCGGGAGCCGGGAACGGCCGACTGCGGTGCGGAAGGGCTCAGTCGCAGTTCGTATTCGCCGGTGTTCGGATTGAGTACCCACTGGTCTGCGGGATCGACGTCGTTCGCCCGCCCATGGCCTTGTGTGTCCACGTTGGTCCGAATCCTCCGTCAGGGCCACGCGGCACCTTCCCCCCGGAAGGCGCACAGTTGTTGGTCGACACAGCGCTCGATCCCAGGACAGGTCTCGTGGCCGGGGATCACTGGATCGCTCACACTATCCGCCCGGTTGGGCGTCGAGCGAAGCAGTGAGGCAATCCACGGCCTCACAACCGGCCATTCCACCCCAATTCCCGAAAGGAAGTTCACCGTCTCGGTGTGCGAGTTGCTCCTGCCTGCTGAATACGTACGCCGCAGCCGTCCCGTTCGACTACCACTGGTAGACCGAGTACACGTCCATGCACTGTCCGGTGTCCGAGCCGTTCATGGCGTCCGAGTTGGCCGGCAGATCGCCGGCCTTGGCCTCGGGCTGCTTCGGATACGTCGTGCCGGTGCGCCAGTCGGCTCCCACTACAAGAGTGACGCCGGACACATCGGTCGACTTCTTCACCGAACTCATCGGGATACCAAGGGACTTGGCGATGCGCTGCGCGTCGCCCTCCAGGTCGGCACTCGGGTAGCGCACGACCGTCCGGTCCTCGGAGAGGCCCGCCGTCGCGTCCTTGGAGGTCTGCGAGAAACCTTTTTGCACGAGTTCCTGGGCGATCGTGCCCGCGCGGCCGCTCACCGGGCCGAGCGTGGAGGTGGCCGTGGCGTTCCGCACGACCACGCCGATCTCGGCATCCGGAGCCGAGGGGGCCTTGGTGGCCTCGGTGGTCTTCTCCGCCTTCGACGCCTTCGACGCCTTGCCGTTCTTGTCGAGGGGCACGTCGTCGCGGAGCATCTCCCACAGCTTGTCGGCGTTGGCGCCGTCGGGTACCACGTGGACCTTGTTCTTCGAGTCCTGGACGTTCGGCATCGTCACCGAGGTGATGCGGTCCGTCGGCACCGACTTGAGCTGCATGCCCAGGTCGTAGAGGTTCTTGACCGAGCCGATCTCCTCGGACACCTTCAGCGACTTCGTGGCCGCCTCGGCCAGGTCCATCAGCCGTGGGGTGTCGGTGAAGACGTTCTGCCCCTTCAGCGTGCGGATCATCGAGTTCAGGTACAGGTGCTGGGCCTTGGCCCGCATCAGGTCGCTGCCCCAGGCGTGCCGGGTGCGCAGCCACTGCAGGGCCTCCTTGCCCTGGACCTTGTGCGTCCCGGCCCGCATCTTCAGTCCGGAGCCGCCGGGCACGTCGGCCGTCGGGTGGTCCCACACGTTCTGCCGGACACAGACGTTGACGCCGCCGATGGCGTCCGCCATCCGCACCACGCCCGAGAAGTCGATCGTCATCCAGTGGTCGATGTAGACCCCGGTGAGGTTCTGCCACGTGGCGAGCGTGCAGCCGGGGCCGCCGCGTGCCAGGGAGGTGTTGATGATGTCGTTGGTCGGCGGATACTTCTTCCCGGTGTCCGGGTCCACGCACCTGGGGATGTCGACCCGGGTGTCGCGCGGGATGCTGACCATCGCGGCGCTCTTGCGGTCCGCGGACAGGTGGATCAGCATCTGCACATCGCCCAGCGGCGGGTTGCCGCGGTTGTCCCTGCTGCCGCCGAGCTTCACGTTCTCGTCCGAGTTACGGCTGTCCGAGCCGATCAGCAGGATGTTGAGCGGCGTCTGCCCTGCCGCGTTGGCCTCGGTCTTCTTCGCCTTGGAGTCACCGCTGCTGCGCTCGCCCTTGCGGATGTTGTCGTTGAGATGCTGGTAGTAGAGGTAGCCCGCCCCGGCGGACCCGAGTATCAGCACCGCGAGCGTGGTCGCGGACCATCTGAGCATCCGGTGTCCGCGCTTGGCCCGCCGCCGCCCGTGCCGCCCCGGACCCTCCGGACTCCCACCCCGCTCGGGCCGGACCTTCGCCCGAGGCGCCTCCCCCTGGACACTGCTGTGCACCATCCCCTGTCTCCCCACCCTCACACCGAACGAACGAACGAAAAGACCTGCCGTACGTCCCGTTAGACGCACGACAGGCCCTTCAGGTCACACGAGAGCCGGTGAACACCCCCCGGCGGACTCTCACTTGGCGCACTCGACCTTGTCGGCCGTGGACTGCTGCACCCCCTCGGGGGCCTTCGTCGCCGTGGTGAAGGAGACTCCCGCGCCCTTGAAGTCCTTGCCCAGGGTCAGGGTCATCGTGGGCAGGCCCTGGGAGTTGATGACGCTCTTGCCGGGCTTGAGCTGCGCCCCGGACAGACCGAGGATGTCCGCCAGCCGGCGCGCCTGGTCGGCCTGGTCGGGGGCGTACTCCAGGGTCGTCTTCGCCAGCGAGGTGCCCGCGTTGCCGGCGTTCTCCGACTTCAGTACGCCCTCCTCGTTCTGGAGGTACTCCAGCTCGGCCTGCGCGCTGCCCGCCGCCGCACCGCCGTTGAGGATGCGCACCCGTACCTCGGACGCGGCGGACTTGGTGCCCTTCAGCCGGGCCGCGGCCTGAGCCGCCTCGGCGCTCTTGGCCGCGCTCGCCTTCTTCTTGACCTCGGTGAAGGACACGTCGTTCTTGATCATGTCGAAGACCGTGGGAGCCGTCGCGTCGTTGAGGACGACCGTCGCCTTCACCTTCTCCGCCGGGTTGTCGACGACCGGCACGGTGGTGAACGTCAGGTTCTTCACGTTCAGCTTGCCCAGCTCCAGACCGAGGTCCTTCAGCTTGGAGATGCTGTCGAGCTGCGAGTCGACGGTCAGCGCCTTGGTGCCCGCCTCGGCCAGCTTCAGCATCTTCGCCGGGTTGGTGAGCGTGTCGTTCGACTTCAGCTTGCGCATCAGCGCGCTCAGGAACTGCTGCTGGAGCCCGATCCGGCTCAGGTCACCGCCGAAGCCGACCGAGTGCCGGGTACGCACGAACGCGAGGGCCTCCTCACCGGAGATGGTGTGCTTGCCCTTCGACAGCTTGAGCTTGGAGTCCTTGTCGTCGATGTCCTTGCCCAGACAGACCTCGACCCCGCCGACCGCCGTGGTCAGCGTCTTGACCGCGTTGAAGTCGGCCACCATGAAGTTGTCGGCCTGGATCCCGGTGAGCTCGGTGACGGTCCGCACCGTGCAGCTGGGCGTACGGCCGTCCTGCCCGAGGCTGGTGTTGAAGCGGACGCCGTCCGTACCCGGGATGACCTTGCTGGAGCCGTCCTCCTGCGTGGTCGGGCAGTCCGGCACATCCACGATCAGGTCGCGCGGGATGCTCAGCGCGGTCGCGTTCGTCCGGTCCTTGGAGACGTGCAGCAGGATCGTGGTGTCCGCGTGCCCGACGCTGCCCGAGTCGCCGTAGCTCTCGTTGCCCGCGCCGGTGCGCTTGTCGGTGCCGATCAGCAGGATGTTGATCGCCTTGTCGGTCTGGAAGCCGCCGGTGCTGGCGCCGTCGTCGGAGACGGAGGTGATGTTCCCGTTGAGGTGACGGATGTAGAGGTACCCGCCGCCCGCGGCCGCGACCAGCACGAACGCCATGGTGCCGCCGGTCCACAGCAGCGCCTTCTTCGCCGTCGACTTCTTCTTGACCGGCCGGCGCCCCCGCCGCCCCGGCAGCGGCTCCTCCGGCGGCGCGCCCCGCCGCCTGCGCGGCGGCGGCACGTCACGGCCCGGCGCCACGGGGGCGGTCGTACGCCCGGCGGGTGCGCCCACCTTGCTCGGGGAGGGCATGGATCTACGGGGACCGGGAACACCTGACTGCGGTGCGGAAGGGGTCAGTCGCAGTTCGTATTCACCGGTGTGCGGGTTGAGTACCCACTGGTCGGCGGGGTCGATGTCGCCCGCCCGCCCACGGCCTTGTGCGTCCACGGTTGCTGAATCCTCCGTCGGCCGGATGCACCGGGCGCTCACACTAGCCGTCCGATTCGCCGACAGGTTACGACGGTGACGAATTCCACGTCCCTACAACCGGGCAATCCGCCCATTTGCCAGGACACCACTTCGCCGCCTTGGTGAACGCTTTACCCGCAGGTGTCCTCGGCGGCCGTGTTGCCCCGGAAGGTGGGTGCTCCGCCGCCGTTCTCAGATTCTTCATAGGGTTCTTCGGCATGGGAATGTTCTGAAACGTTCGGGGCTTTCTCCGTCACCTTCACCGGCGCATCCTTGCGCAACCGTTCGAAAAGCCGCCGGGCCGCGGGTTCCGCGAGTTGATCACGATTGGCGTCGTGGATGTACGGCTCGCGCGGCACGGTGAGGAATTGCACCCGCCCGGTGGGGATGTGCCTCAGGCCGCGCACGAGGTCGTACAGCCCGCGCAGACTCGCCAGACCCGGATCGGTGGTGAGCGAGGAAGTCGCCGCGTCCAGCACGGGATAGAGCTTCACCGGATTCAGCAGTACGTCATTGCTCTGCACCTTGTTGACGAGCGCCCCGAGAAAACGCTGCTGACGGTCCATCCGCTCGGTGTCGCTGCCGTCGCCGAGGGTCTTGCGGGCGCGTACATAACCGAGCGCCTCCTCGCCGTTCAGCGTCACCCGGCCCGCCGGGAGCCGCAGCTTGGCGGCCTTGTCGTCGATCGGTTCGGTGAGGCAGACGGTCACTCCGTCGACGGCGTCCACCATGTCCTTGAACCCGTGGAAGTCGACGACCATGTGATGGTCCACGCGAATGTCGGTGAGTTTCTCGACGGTCCGGATCGTGCAGGCCGAACCGCCCTTCTGGAAGGCGTGGTTGAACATCGTGAACACGGGTTCGCCCCGGTTCCCGTCCGGCCCCAGACAGGCCGGCACGTCCACCATCAGGTCCCGCGGCAGCGACACGGCGGTCGCGGTGTGCCGCCCCGCGGCCAGGTGCAGCAGGATCGTGGTGTCCGACCGCTCGGTCCCCGAGTCCCGCCCGTACCGCGCGTTTCCGTCCCCCGACCGCGAGTCCGACCCGATCAGCAGTATGTTCTGCGCGTCCTTGACCAGCGAGGTCGGCCGCTCGCTCTCGTACCGGGCGAGCTCGGCGGCGGCGGCGTCATCGGGGGTGATGTTCCCGTCGAGCTTGGCGTAGACGGCCCACCCGGCACCGGCGGCGACGAGGGCGATCGCGCCGGCACCGACCCCGGCACCGTGCAGCCATCGCCGCCGACGCCGCCGTACGAGCCCTTCACCGTGGGCCGACGCACCGAGGCCGGGCCCGAGGGCACGAGCTGTGTCGGTCACGGGTCGGTCCCCCTCACGGCCTGCGGGAGTGAGTGCGGTCTGCTCCTACGACCATGGCGCGGAAGGACTGCGGAGGCCGGCCGGTACTGCTCTGTCCGGGTGACAGCACCCCCTCGGGGGCGCGGGGAACCGCGCGACCAGCCACATGCGACCTGTGCCCCGCCGACCGGTCTCGGCCACTCCCTCTCAGCGGCGCACAACAGCCACCCGCTCATCCTCGACCCGCTTGGCGAGAGCCTCCTCGCCCAGCTGCTCCAGATGACGGCACAGCACCACAGAACCTCCCGTGGCCAGCGGCCCGTACAGCCCGGCGCACACCCCGTCCCACGTGTCGTACGGCAGCCCCGACAGCACGCGGTCCCCGGTTCCCTCGGCCCGCGCCCGCTCCACGACCTCCGCCCCGCTGAACTCCCGCCCCGCCACGACCAACGCGGGCTCGTCGGGGTCCACCGGGGCGAACGGAACGAACCGGTCCCCCTGCCCCGGCACCTCCACGGCGTAGTCCACGAATCCGTCCGGTGTCTGCGGGAACCGCCCGCCCAGCGGCCGCAGGGCCAGCGCGATCCGCTCCCCGGAACACGCCCGGGCCGCCTCCAGCGTGTCCGGCCCGCTCACCACCACGTCAGCCGCCGAAGGATCCCCGCCGATGTCCGCGACGGCTCCCACCGACGCGCACGCCAGCAGCCACACCGCCGTCTGCCAGTGCGCGGGCAGCAGCAGCACCACCCGGTCACCGGGCGCAGCGGCGAGGTCGCCCTGGAGGAGGTTGGAGGTCTTGGCCACCCAATTGGCGAAGGTGGCCACGGACAATTCGACACGTTCGCCCGTGGCGTCGTCGTAGAAGGTCACCAGGGGGCGTCCGGGATCCGCGGCGAGCGCGGAACGCAGCAGGTCGGCAGGGGTGCGATCGGTGGCGTTCATCCGCGAAAGCGTACGCGGGCACGCGGCCGGGCACCCGCGCGCGGGGCCACCGGTTCGGCGCAACAGGACCCGACGGTCCGTCAGTTCCCCGATGGACAGATTTATATGACTATGTCCAGGATCGGGAGCATGCGTGGACTTCTTGCTTCCTCGGTAGGCGTCACCTGCGCGGCCGCCCTCGCCCTTCCCCTCACCTCGACCGCCGTCGCGGCGAGACCGGTGTCCCCGGCGGCCGTGCGGCCGGCGTCGGGCGCGGAAGCCCTCGGGGGCACCCAGTCACTGCCCCTCGCGCCCCTCGCCTCCCGTGACCGCACCCTCGCCCCGGTTGCCGAACAGGGCCTGCCCCGCCGGGACGTCCGGCACTTCTCGCTCGTGGGCGTGATCTGGGACGACCCGGACACCGTGTTGCACGGCCGCGTCCAGGTCCGCACCCGTGCGGTCGGCACCGACAGCTGGTCCGGCTGGCAGGACCTGGAGACCCACAACGACGACGCCGCCGACCCCGGCACGGCCGAGCGCACCTCCGGCGGCGTCCACGGCGCCACGGCACCGCTGTGGGTGGGTGACTCCGACGGCGTGGAGGTAAGGGTGCGCGCCGAGGCCGACCGCAGGACCGAGGACACGGCCCGCGGGCCCCGTACGGCGACCACGACCGCGCCTCTCCCGACGGGGCTGCGTCTGGAACTGGTGGACCCGGGGGAGAGCGCACCGGCGCCCGCCCGGCAGGAGACCACAGCGGCGGGCGCCCCCCACCGCGCTGCCACGCCCCGCTCCGCCCCCACCGCCGAACCGGCCGAGGCACGCGCCGCGACGGACGCGGCCGCCGCCAACGCCGGACTGGCCGGCCTCGATGCCACCGAGATCCCGGCGCTGGACCGGCAGCAGACCGAACAGGAGCTGTTCGCCCTGCGCGCGGGGGAGTTGACGGAGCAGCAGCGGGTCAAGCCGTACATCGGGCCGCGCCCGCGCATCGTCACCCGGCACGGCTGGGGTGCCGACGAGGGGCTGCGCGAGCGGGGGTTCGTCTACACGAAGAAGGTCAAGGCGGCCTTCGTCCACCACACGGCGTCCGGCAACGGGTACCGCTGTACGCAGGTGCCCTCACTCATCCGCGGTATCTACCGCTACCACGTCAAGAGCATGGGCTGGCGTGACATCGGCTACAACTTCCTCGTCGACAAGTGCGGAAACATCTACGAGGGCCGGGCGGGCGGGGTGGCGAAGCCGGTCCTCGGCGCCCACACCCTCGGCTTCAACACCAACAGCATGGGGATCGCCGTGCTCGGCAGCTACGGAACCAAGAAGCCACCCGCCGCCGTGACGAAGGCCGTCGCACGGCTCGCCGCGTGGAAGCTCGGTCTCCACGGCGCCAACCCGAAGGGCAAGACGTATCTGAAGTCGGGCGGTGGCAACCTGTATCCGAAGGGTAGGAAGGTACGACTGAACGTGATCTCCGGCCACCGGGACGGCTTCGCCACGGAGTGCCCCGGATGGCAGCTCTATCGCAAACTCGCGTCCACCCGTACGACAGCTGCCCGTCTCCAAGGTCGCTGACGGTCGCTGAGGGCCGCGGAGAGTACCGAGGAAAGCCCGTACCACCCGTTTCACCGCCGTCGGGGGGCAGGCGCGAATGCCGCACGGCCGCCGAAGGTGCCGCACATCGGTCTGCATACACTGGCCGCTCGAAAAACAGTTCGGGCCGGTCCCGGCAGGAAGCGGAGACGACAGGTGACAGAAGCGATCCTCCTGGTCGGAGGCAAGGGCACGCGGCTGCGACCCCTCACGGTCCACACCCCGAAGCCCATGGTCCGCGCGGCCGGCGTCCCCTTCCTCACCCATCAGCTGGCCAGAGCGAGAGCGGCGGGCGTCGACCACATAGTCCTCGCGACGAGCTATCTCGCGGAGGTCTTCGAGCCGCACTTCGGCGACGGTTCGTCCCTGGGGCTCCACCTCGAGTACGTCACCGAGGAGGAGCCCCTCGGCACGGGCGGCGCGATCCGCAACGTGGCCGCCCGGCTGCACTCCGCCCCCGACGACCCGGTCCTCATCTTCAACGGCGACATCCTGACCGGCCTGGACATCAGGGCCCTGGTGCGCACCCACGAGACGACGGGCGCCGACGTCTCCCTCCACCTCACCAAGGTCACGGACCCCCGCGCCTACGGACTGGTCCCCACCGACGAGACGGGCAGGGTCCTCGCCTTCCTGGAGAAACCCCAGACCCCCGAGGAGATCGTCACCGACCAGATCAACGCGGGGGCGTACGTCTTCCGCCGCTCGGTCATCGACACGATCCCGCAGGGCCGCCCGGTCTCGGTCGAACGCGAGACCTTCCCCGAACTCCTGGCGGCCGGGGCGCACCTCCAGGGCATGGTGGACTCGACGTACTGGCTGGACCTCGGCACCCCCGCCGCCTTCGTCCGCGGCTCGGCGGACCTGGTCCTCGGCCGGGCCCCGTCCCCGGCGGTCCCCGGCCGCTGCGGCGACCGCCTGATCCTGCCCACGGCCAGGGTCGCCCCCGACGCGAAACTGACCGACGGCACGGTGGTCGGCGAGGGCGCGTACGTCGCGGAGGGCGCGCGGGTCTCCGGTTCCACGATCCTCCCGGGCGCCGTGATCGAACCGGGCGCGGTGATCACCGACTCCCTGATCGGCACCAGGGCCCGCGTGGGCGAACGCTCGGTCCTCACCGGCACGGTCATCGGCGACGGAGCGATCATCGGCGCCGACAACGAACTGAAGGACGGCATGAGGATCTGGTGCGACGCCAGAATCCCGGCGGGAGCGGTCCGCTTCTCCTCGGACCAGTAACTGCGTGCGATTCAGCCCACCTCCGGTAACTCAGCCCCTCCGGCGTTTGAGGAGCGGGGGTCCGGGGGCGGAGCCCCTGGTAGCGGGGTCGAAGGGGCGGCAGCCCCTGGGGAGGGGGCGGGTAGGGGCGGCGGGGGCGAAAAACCCAACGTCGCCCCGCACACCCTCACAACCGCCCGATGTCCCCCCGAGTCATCCGCGGCGCCCGCCGCGAAGGCGTACGACCGCTCAGCAGGATCAACCGAGCCGCCCGATGCCGCTGCCCCGCATACGGCTCCAGCAACGACAACATCAAAGCGTCATCCGCGTCCCGGTCCCCCGCGAGCGCGAACCCCACGATCCCCGGCAGATGCAGATCCCCCACGGTCACCGCGTCCGCCGCCCCATGACTGCGCTGCACCACCTCCGCGGAGGTCCACGGCCCCACCCCCGGCACCACCTCAAGCCGGGCCTGCGCGGCAGCCGGGGACATCCCCACCGCCTCTTCCAGCCGCGCGGCCACCCGCACACACCGCAGAATCGTCGAGGCCCGCTTGTTGTCCACGCCGGCCCGATGCCACTCCCACGACGGGATCAACGCCCACGTCCGCGGCGCCGGCATCACCCACAACCGCCCACCCGCCGCGGGCCCCGGCGCCGGTTCCCCGAACTTCCGCACCAGCAACCGCCACGCCCGATACGCCTCGTCGGTCGTGACCTTCTGCTCCAGCACGGAGGGAATCAGCGACTCCAGCACCAGCCCGGTCCGCGTCAGCCGCAGCCCCGGCCGCCGATGCCAGGAATGCGCCACGACCCGGTGCCGCGGCACGAACGCGGAGGGATCGTCCGCGGCCCCGAGCATCTCCGGCAACCGCGAGAGCAGCCACTCACCCCCGGGCCCCCACGCCTCGCCGCGCACCTCACCGCCGTACACGCACACCCGAAGGGTCCCGGGCCCGACCGGCGTGAGACTGGCCCGCCACACGGACCCGTCCGGAAGCGCCCGGAACGTGGGATCAGCGGGCCCCCGCCGCAGCGCGCCGAGCACCAGCCCGAGGTCGACGGGCCACGGCGGCGTCCACCTCCGCACCAGCGGGGCCGCCACCCGTGCCGCCGGCCGCCGCGCGGCGGGCACCACGACCTCCCCGCCGCGCACGGTCGTACGCGTGGGCCGCGGAGTGAAACGTCCTGCCACGATGGAAGTCCTGAGGTGCGAGAGAGACTGGAAGAAGCTCTACGAGACTAGGCGCAAGCCGGGACCGGCCACCGCACCTCGGCGAAACCGGCGCACCGCACCTCACCGCACCTCGATGAAGCTCCCCGCGTCCCGCTCCGGCCGGGGCCGGGGCGCCTCCGCCGGATGCCCCACCGCCACGGCCCCCATCGGATCCCAGTCCTCCGGCAGCCCCAGCACCTCCCGCACCACATCCCGGCAGAACATCGTGGACGACACCCACGCCGACCCCAGCCGCTCCCCGGCCAGCGCCACGAGGAAGTTCTGCACCCCGGCGCCCGTGGCGACGACGAACATCTCCCGCTCGGCCGCGTCCCGCCGCGCGTCGCCGTAGGTGTGCGACCCGTCCATCACCAGACAGGGCACGACGAGATACGGCGCGTTGCGCAGGACGTCGCCCCGCCGCACCCGCTTGGCGATGGACTCCTCGGACTTCCCGTCCCGCCGCAGGTCGGTGATCCAGGCGTCCCGCATGGCGTCCAGCAGCCCGGTCCGCGCGCCCTCGGACTCCAGGAGCACGAACCGCCACGGCGTGGTGTGGTGCGGCGCGGGCGCGGTGACGGCCGCGGCCACGGCCCGTCGTACGGCCCCGGGGTCGACCGGCTCGTCCGTGAAGGCCCGTACGGTGCGGCGCTGGGTGACCGCCTCCCGGACCGCCTCCGAGGTCCCGAGCCGGAACATGTCGTCGCGCGCGTGGCGCACGATGGCCCGCGCCCCCTCCCCGTGCTCCCCGGCCACCACATGCGCCAGTCCGCGCACCACGGCGACGGGCAGCCCGGCGGCCTTGCCCTTGACGAGATCACCGGCGGCGGCCAGTTCGTCCGCCGTCGCCACCACGGTCGCGCTCAGCGGATTGCCGTACGCGTCCGTGCCGCCCCGCAGGTCGTCCAGCACCCGCACCCCGGCCGCGCCGATCGCGACATCGGTGAGCCCGGCGCGCCAGGGCCGCCCGAAGGTGTCGGTGACGACGACCCCGACGTCGACCCCGAGCGCGTCCCGCAGCCCGTCCCGGATGGCCCGCGCGGACGCATCCGGGTCCTCGGGCAGCAACAGCACGGTCCCCGAAGGGGTGTTGGAGGCGTCCACCCCGGCGGCGGCCATCACGAGCCCCTGCCGGTTCTCCACGATCCTGAGCGGCCCGCGCCGCGCCACGACCCGCACGGTCTCGGCGTCGATCGCGGCCTCCCGGTCGTCCGCACGGACGACCCGCCCCTCCGCCTTGGACACGATCTTCGAGGTGACGAGGAGGACGTCCCCGTCGACCAGCCCGGGCTCGGCGGCGGCGATCATCTTGGCCAGGTCGTCCCCGCGCTGCACCTCGGGGAGGTTGGGGACGGCCCAGACCCGGTAGCCGTCGGCCTCGGTGGCGATCTCGCTCAAGCTCCGCGCACCTCCTCCCCCAGCTCCAGGGCCTCCCGCGCCATCCGCGCGGTCGCGTCGAGGTCGGTCATCATCAGCGGTACGGCCCGGCAGCGGATGCCGGCCGACTCGACCCGCCCGACCGCGTCCGCGTCGACGGTGTCGACGAGCCAGCCGTCAAGGAGCCCCGAGCCGTAGTGCTCGGCGACCGCCGCGGCCGTGGACTCGACGCCGACCGCCGCGAGGACCTTGTCGGCCATGCCGCGCACGGGCGCGTCCCCGACGATGGGGGACAGGCCCACGACCGGCACCCCGGCCTCGGCGATCGCCTCGCGGATCCCGGGGATGGCGAGGATGGTGCCGACGGACACGACGGGGTTGGACGGCGGGAACAGCACCACGTCCGCCTCCGCGATCGCCTCCAGGACCCCCGGAGCCGGCTTGGCCTGCTCCGCGCCGACCGGCACGACCGCGTGGGCCGGCACGGACGCCCGCAGCCGCACCCAGTACTCCTGGAAGTGCACCGCCTTGCGCTCACCGTCGATCTCGACCGCGACATGCGTCTCGACCCGGTCGTCGGTCATCGGGATCAGCCGTACCCCCGGCTTCCACCGGTCGCACAGCGCCTCGGTCACCGCGCTCAGCGGATACCCGGCGCCGATCATCTGGGTCCGCACGATGTGGGTGGCGAAGTCCCGGTCCCCGAGCCCGAACCACTCGGGGCCCACCCCGTACGCCGCGAGCTCCTCCTTGAGGTGGAAGGTCTCGTCGGCCCGCCCCCAGCCCTGCTCCTCGTTGATGCCACCGCCGAGCGTGTACATCACCGTGTCGAGGTCCGGGCAGACCTTCAGCCCGAACAGGTGGATGTCGTCCCCGGTGTTGCCGATGACCGTGATGTCCGCGTCCGGCGCGGCCTGCTTCAGACCACGCAGAAAACGGGCACCGCCGATGCCGCCTGCCAGAACCACGATTCGCATGGAAGCCAGTCTTGCAGGCGGGTACGACAACGCGTCACGCGGTCACGGCGTCCGCGTCGTCGTAGGACTCGCGGGCGGTGCAGGCGGTGTGCATCGGCATCTCGGTCAGGCCGGGGTAGTAGACGTGCAGGCTCACCGCCGGCTCCAGCGCGTCGTTGACGACCTCGTGCACGTACCCCGGCGCGAACACCCGCTGCGCCCCCGCCCCCAGCGCGCGCGTGCCGCGCTCGGTGCGCTCGGTCAGCGTGCCCTCCAGGACGGTGAGGACCCCGGAGGAGCGGCCGTGGTCGTGCAGCCCGCTGCCCTGGCCGGGGACCCAGGACAGCAGCCACACCTCGTAGCCGGGCCCGGTACGCAGCCGGTGGTACCAGCGGCTCGTCGCGTCGTACTGGACGAGGTGCGCCCACTGCGAGCGGTCGGCGGCGATGGCGCGGGCCAGCCCGACGAACTCGGCGACCGTGGACGGGTGCTCGCGGGGGGTCTGGAGGAGGTGCGGCACCTCGAGGAGGTCGCCGGCGATCTGGAGGTCGTTGTCGCTGTTCATGGGGTGCGGTGGGTCCTCGGCGAAGAGTGGGGGGCTGGCTGGGTGTCGCGTACCGTCCGCCCGGGTCACGGTAGGACAGGAAGGCCCTGGTGGGGGCGGGGAACAAGCAGCCGAGTCACGGTGGACTCAGAGACAGCCGGAGCGCGTTGGGCTCAACAGCTGGAACAGCAACAACAGCTACAGCGAGCGCGGGCAGCACCGTGGGACCCGGCCGTGCGGGTCGAGGTGAGTGCCAAGTTCGCGAGCATGCCCACAAGGACAGCGGCTCACACCTTCACTGTCAACTCGACACCCTGGAAGTGGGACATGTTTCACCTCATCCGGTCCATCTCCAAGGTGAAAGGTTTGTGCAGGCGGTGACCGGGACACATGGTGCGCACAACCGGGCGCAGGGGCCGCGCGACGCCGCAAGGACTCCGCACGACTTCCACGCGCGCGTACGGAACGAGTTCGAACTGACGGGCGTCCTTCCCCGTACAGGCCCGAAAGGCCTGGCGTGGCTCGGCGGCCCTCTCGGGTCTCGTCTGCCTGTCAAGGTTTATGCCGATTTGAACACTTTCAGCTAGGCCTTGGTTCCGCAGAGTGAATAAGGGGCCCAATAGCAGATCTCGGCTTGACTCGCCCGGAGCAGCACACTTGTAATTTCACTCGTGTCGTTCAGCCGAAATCGGTAACGGCCGTCACACGGGGACGCGAAGACAGACGAGGGGCGCACATGACCGAGCTGGTGCAGCAACTGCTGGTCGACGACGCGGACGAGGAACTCGGCTGGCAGGAGCGCGCGCTGTGCGCCCAGACCGACCCCGAGTCCTTCTTTCCCGAGAAGGGCGGCTCCACCCGCGAGGCCAAGAAGGTCTGCCTGTCCTGCGAGGTCCGCTCCGAGTGCCTCGAATACGCCCTCGCCAACGACGAGCGCTTCGGCATCTGGGGCGGCCTGTCGGAACGCGAACGCCGCAGGCTGAAGAAGGCCGCCGTCTGACGCGAGGCACGCCTCGCCACCCTTCTCGTACGCAACCGAACGGCCCGTCGCACCTGGGTTATCCACAGGCGGCGGGCCGCCGTCCTGCCCAGCCGATAGTGTGGGCGCTCGTCCGAGACGCCTCGCCGCCCCCTCAGGGCACAGGCGTCCACCGCAGTCCACCGAACCGGGGCCCGTACCTCGATGTCCGTGCACAGCCACACGGCAGCCCAAGACCACGCTGCCACTCCTGAGTTCCCGCGTCATGTGGTGACCGCGGTGCTCGTCTCCCACGACGGCGCCCGCTGGCTGCCCGACGCGCTCGCCGGGCTGCTCGGCCAGGAGCGCCCCGTGCAGTTCGCCATGGCCGCCGACACCGGCAGCGCGGACGCCTCCGCCCAGCTGGTCACCGAGGCACTCGGTGACGACCGGGTCCTGCACCTCGCCCGGCGCACCGGCTTCGGCCAGGCCGTCGAGGAGGCCGCCCGCACGGCCCCCGTCCTGACCCCGGACGAGCTGCCGTACCTGAAGCGGCCCAGCGGCTGGGACCCGGTCACGCGCACCTGGCGCGACGACGCCTACGACCTGCCGGAGCTGCCGCACGGCGAGCCGGTCCAGTGGCTGTGGCTGCTGCACGACGACTGCGCCCCCGAGCCCGACGCCCTGGCCCAGCTGCTGCGCGTCGTGGAGAACGAACTGGAACTCGGCCGCGACGACGTCGCCGTCGTGGGCCCCAAGCTCCGCGGCTGGTACGACAGGCGGCAGCTCCTGGAGGTCGGCGTCTCCATCGCCAACTCCGGCCGCCGCTGGACCGGCCTCGACCGCCGGGAACAGGACCAGGGCCAGCACGACCACGTGCGGTCCGTGCTGTCGGTGTCCACCGCCGGCATGCTGATCCGCCGCGACCTCTTCGAGCAGCTCGGCGGCTTCGACCGGCACCTGCCCCTCATGCGGGACGACGTCGACCTGTGCTGGCGCGCCCAGGCCGCGGGCCACCGCGTCCTCATCGCCCCCGAAGCCGTCGTACGCCATGCCGAGGCCGCCTCCCGCGAGCGCCGTACCGTCGACTGCGCGGGCCGCACCACCGCCTCCCCGCACAAGGTCGACAAGGCCGGCGCCGCCTACACCCTGCTCGTCAACGCACGTACCGCCGCGCTGCCCTGGGTGCTGGTGCGCCTGGTCGTCGGCACCCTGCTGCGGACCGTCGCCTACCTCGTCGGCAAGGTCCCCGGACAGGCCCTCGACGAGATCCGCGGTCTCCTCGGCACCCTGCTGCGGCCCGAGCGGATCATCGCCGGGCGCAGCAGGCGCGGCACGCCGGTCGTCGACAAGGCCGAGCTCAGACAGCTGTTCCCGCCGCCCGGCGCGACCGTGCGGGCCACCGTCGAACAGGTCGCGGGCAACCTCTTCGGCGGCTCCGAGACCGAGACCTCCACGGCCGGACGCCACGGCGGTGGCATCGAGTCGGGGCCCGGCGGCGACGACGCGGAGTTCCTGGAGATCGAGCAGTTCGCGCGCCTCAAGCGCATCGCCCGCAAACCGGGCCCGGTGCTCTTCCTGGTGCTGCTGCTGGTCGCCCTGGTCGCCTGCCGCAACCTCCTGGGTGGCGGTGCCCTCGCGGGCGGCGCCCTGCTGCCCGCCCCGGCCGACGCGAGCGAGCTGTGGTCCCGCTACGCGGACGCGTGGCACGCGGTGGGCGCCGGCGGCACCCCGTCCGCGCCCCCGTACCTGGCGATCATCGCCGTGCTGTCCTCGGTGCTGTTCGGCTCGACCGGTCTTGCGCTGACGCTCCTGCTGATCTGCTCGGTGCCGCTGGCCGGGGTCACGGCGTACTTCGCCTCCCGCCCGCTCGTCGAGTCCCGCCTCCTGCGTGCGTGGGCGGCCGTCGTCTACGCCTTCCTGCCCGCCGCCACCGGCGCCCTCGCCGGCGGCCGCGTCGGCACCGCCGTCCTCGCCGTCCTGCTGCCGCTCATCGCGCGCGCGGGCGTGGCGGCCGGCGGACTGACGAACAGCACGGGCACGCGGGGCAGCTGGCGCGCCACCTGGGCGTTCGCCCTCCTGCTCACGATCACCACCGCGTTCACACCGATCATCTGGCCCATCGCGCTGATCCTCGGCATCGGCCTGCTGGCGGTGCGCCGCACCGACATCACCGCCTACGGCCTGCGTTTCCTGGCCCAGTTCGGCACGCCCCTGCTGGTCCTCGCACCCTGGTCGCTGACGCTGCTCCCGTTCGGCTTCTTCGAGCAGGCGGGCCTGGAGTACGGCTCCTCGACCGCCTCCGCCCTCGACCTGCTCGGCGCGAGCCCCGGCGGGCCCGGCACCGTCGACGGGCTGATGCTCATCGGTGTGGTGCTGGCCGCGCTGGCCGCCCTGCTGCGCACCGAGCGGCAGTTCGGCGTCTGGACGGCCTGGGCGGTGGCCCTGGTCGGCCTCGTCTTCGCGGTCCTGTCCAACGAATCGGCCTGGGCGGGCCCCGCCACCCTCGTCTACGGCCTGGCCCTGCTGGCCGCCGCGCTGCTCGGCGCCGACGGGGCACGCGCGCGGGTGGCCGAGCAGAGCTTCGGCTGGCGCCAGCCGGTCGCCGCGCTGATCGCCTTCGCCTCCGCCGCGGGCCCGCTGCTCCTCGCCGCCGGCTGGATGCTCGGCGGCGCCGACGGACCGCTGGAGCGGCGTGACCCGACGCAGGTGCCCGCGTTCGTCGCCGAGGAGAGCGGCACCCGCGACCAGGCCCGCACCCTCGTCCTCGACAGCGACTCCGCCGCCCGCGTCGGCTACATGCTGGTGCGCGGCTCCGGCGCCCGCCTCGGTGACGCCGAACTCGCCGCGGCCGACGGGGAGAACGACAAGCTGGACAAGGTCGTCGCCAACCTCGTCGCGGGCTCCGGCGCCGACCAGGCGAACCAGCTCGGCGGCTTCGCCGTGCGCTACGTCCTCGTCCACAAGGGCGCCCCCCGCGAGGTCACGCGCGTACTGGACGCCACCCCCGGCCTGACCCGGCTCAGCCAGCAGGACGGCAGCGGACTGTGGCGGGTCGACCAGGAGGTCGCGCGCGCGACGATCGTCGCGAAGTCCGGCTCCGGCACCGCGACACCCGGCACCGCGACACCTGTCGCCGCGGGTCCCGTCGACATCCACACCACGATCCCGTCCGGCGCCGACGGCCGGATCCTGCGCCTCGCCGACAGCGCCGACGAGGGCTGGACGGCCACCCTGGACGGCAGGCCGCTGACCCGCACCACCGTCGACGGCTGGGCCCAGGGCTTCGAACTCCCCGTCTCCGGCGGCACCCTGGACGTCACCTTCGACGACCCCTTCACCCACACCCTCTGGCTGTGGATCCAGGGCTCCCTCGCCGTCGTCCTCGTGGTGATGGCCCTGCCAGGCCGCCGCCGCGACGTCGACGACGACCTCCCCGAGGAGCAGCTCGTGCCCGCCCAGGCCGTGCCGGGCGAGGGCCGCCGCGCCCGCCGTCTGCGCGCCCAGGCCGAGGCGGAGGCCGAGGAGACCGAGGGCCCCGATGACTTCCCCGCCCCGCCGCAGGAGGCCCCCGCCCCGGTCCCGCAGCAGCAGTCCTACGGCGACTGGGACGCCCCGAGCTACGCGAACGCCGAGTACGGCAGCTACGCCGGCGACCAGTACCAGGGCACCGCCCAGCAGTACCCGGCCGGCGGCTACGACCAGCAGCCGTACCAGGCGGACCCCTACCAGGGCGGCCAGTACGACCCGTACGCGTACGGCGGGCAGAACCAGCAGACGTCGTACGACCAGACGTACGGCGGCCAGTACGAGCAGCAGTACGACCAGGGTTACGACCCCGCCTACGACCCGGCGCAGCAGCACCCGGGCGCCCCCGGCAGTGAGCGCCCCGACGGGAGTCAGCAGTGAACCGCACCACCGTGTCCCTCATCGCGGGCACCGCCGCGCTCGCCGCCGTCACCGGGTTCGCCACGCTCAGCTCACCGCAGGCCGCCGGCACCGCCAGGACGGCCGCCGAGCTGCCCGTGGAGCGCACCAGCCTGCTGTGCCCCTCGCCGAGCACCTCCGACATAGCGGAGACCTCGTACACGTCGTTCACGCCGGTCACGAAGGACGCGGGCAGCGGCGGCAAGGCCGAACTCCAGGCGGCCGCCGAGGAGTCGGACGGCAAGAGCAAGAGCAAGGGCGAGAACAAGGGCAAGGGCAAGAAGGCCGCCAAACCGGCCCTCGAACCCGAGGAGCCCGGCAAGCCCGCCACCGGTGACACCTCCGGCGGCGACGCGCCGGCCCTCGTGGGCACCGCCGAGGGCAAGTTCGCGCCCGGCTGGACCGTCCAGGAGACCACCGAGGTCGCCGCGGGCTCCGGCCGCGGGCTGCAGGGCGTCAACTGCTCCGCCCCCGACACCGAGTTCTGGTTCCCGGGCGCCAGCACGGCCGCCGACCGCACCGACTACGTCCATCTGACCAACCCCGACGACTCCGCCGCCGTCGTCGACATCGAGCTCTACGGCAAGGACGGCGCCCTGGACTCCACGCTGGGGGAGGGCATCACCGTCGCGCCGCACTCCAGCGACCCGATCCTGCTGTCCACGCTCACCGAGGAGAAGCAGGAGAACCTCACCGTCCATGTCAACGTCCGCAGCGGGCGCGTGGGCGCGGCCGTACAGGCGCTGGACGACAAGCTCGGCGGCGACTGGCTGGCCGCGTCCACGGACCCGTCCGGCAGCCTGGTGCTGCCCGGCATCCCGAAGGACGCCACCGCCGTGCGCCTGGTCGCCTTCGCGCCCGGCGACTCCGACGCCGACCTGAAGGTGCAGCTCGCGTCCCCGTCCGGTCTGATCACCCCCGCCGGGAACGAGACGCTGCATGTGAAGGCGGGCATGACGGCCTCCGCCGATCTCGGCGACGTCACGCGCGGGGAGGCCGGTTCACTGGTGCTGACCCCCACCGACACCTCCGTGCCGGTGGTCGCCGCCCTGCGGGTCGTCCGTGGCAAGGGCGACGACCAGGAGACGGCCTTCATCCCGGCCACGCGTCCCCTCGGCACGCGCGCGACGGTCGCCGACAACAGCGCCAAGGGCACCACGCTCTCGTTGACCGCCCCCACGCGCGCGGCCACCGTCGAGGTCACCGCCTCGGCGGGCAGCGAGGGCGGCGAGGCCGTCTCGAAGACGTTCACCCTCAAGGCGGGCACCACGCAGAACGTGGAGATGCCGACCCCGGCCGGCCTCAAGGGCACGTACGCCCTCACGGTGGAGCACGTCTCGGGAGGCCCGGTCTACGGCGCCCGCACCCTGGCGGCGACGGAGGAGGGCGTCCCGGGCTTCACCGTCCAGACCCTCCCGTACGACCGGGGCATGGTGGCCGTGCCGGAGACGGACCAGGACCTGTCGGTGCTCCAGAAGTAGCCCGGGACGATCCGCGGGCGGTTCAGTCCTCGCCGTACCGCGGATCGACCGTCTCGGGAGTGAGCCCCAGCAGCTCGGCCACCTGCTCCACGACGACCTCGTGCACCAGCGCCGCCCGCTCGTCGCGCCCCTTGGTGCGGATCTCCACGGGGCGCCGGTAGACGACCACGCGCGCGGGACGTCCCTCGCGCGCCGGAATCGTCCCGCCGAGCGGCACCGCCTCGTCGTTCCAGGACTGCCCGTCCAGCCGGGGCACCTCCAGGACCAGGAAATCGATGTCGGCGAGCTGCGGCCAGCGCCGCTCCAGGCGGTCCACGGAGTCCTGCACCAGATCCGCGAAGGCATCGGCCCGGCTCGCGGCGAGCGGTACCTGCGGCGGGGCGATCGGGCCGCGCATGCCCCGTCCGTGGCGATCACGGCGGCGGGGCCCGGGGCCGGTGGCGCGGGGCGGTACGGGGTTGTCCATCACTGGTGAAGGGTAATCCTCGCCGCACTCCCGCGCCCGGCCCCCACGCAGTACCCCGGACGTGGTCCGCAACGGTGTACGGCCCCCTCGTACGGCGTGTCGGCAGTTGACCATTCCAGCCAAGGTTGGGCTCGATTCCGTATCTCTCCGAGACTGTCGATCTCAAGGCAAATGACATGGTTTGTACCAGGTCGTGATCGGGTTCAGGGGTGTTCGGCTCCTCGAAAACGGGTGTCGGCGCAGGTCATGGCCGTGTGGCCGGAGTGGTGTGTGGGGCGTTTCACAGCACGACACGGTGGAGTGACCTGGGGGAGAGTCGTCGCGGCCCGCTCAAGAGTGCGGTACCGTCCAACGTCGTGAGCCCTGTACGTCGCTGTTCGCGCACCGCTTGCGGCCGTCCCGCCGTCGCGACGCTGACGTACGTCTACGCCGACTCGACCGCGGTCCTCGGCCCGCTCGCCACCTACGCCGAACCCCACTGCTACGACCTGTGCGCCGAGCACTCCGAGCGCCTGACCGCCCCGCGCGGGTGGGAGGTCGTCCGGCTCCTCGACGCCTCGGCCCCGGCACGGCCCAGTGGAGACGACCTGGAAGCGCTTGCCAACGCCGTGCGCGAGGCGGCCCGCCCGCAGGAGCGCGCCGCCGAGGCCGGCGGCGGCGCCCGCCGGGCCGACCCGATGGAGGTCGCGCGCCGCGGCCATCTGCGGGTACTGCGGTCTCCCGACAACTGACCTCTCTTCTGTGGGCGTTGCGCACGACCATTCCGCAGCCGAAGTGAGAAATCGCTTTCCGCCTGCCTTGTCTGCGGATCTGCGGAAACCGACTTCTCCGTCGCCCGGTTCGCGGCCTCCACCTACGTCTCCGCGCAACGCGCGGACAGCGGCGCCGCCTTTGGCCGGGGCGGGCGCCCACCTGACGGATCGTCTCCACCGGCGGCACGCTGCGGTGACGTCCGTGCCGACGCTCGTCGGTGCCGCCGGCCGCGCGGAGGACCTGCCGCGCAAGGTGCTGCTGCCCTGACGCTCTGACCTCAGATAACGGCTGGGCGTCCACTGAGCTTCCGCACTACGCACTGTCAGTGCGTGCGGGTAGTTTGTGGTGACCGACAGGACTTTCAGAAGGGTTGGCCGTGGCTGATCTGTCACAGCTCGTGAAGGCGTACGACGTGCGCGGAGTCGTTCCCGACCAGTGGGACGAGACGCTGGCCGAGCTCTTCGGTGCCGCCTTCGTCCAGGTGACGGGCGCGAGCGCCATCGTGACGGGTCACGACATGCGGCCCACGTCCCCGGGCCTGTCGCGGGCCTTCGCGCGCGGAGCGGCCGCCCGAGGCGTGGACGTCACCGAGATCGGCCTGTGCTCGACCGACCAGCTGTACTACGCCTCCGGCGCGCTCGACCTGCCGGGCGCGATGTTCACGGCCTCCCACAACCCCGCCCAGTACAACGGCATCAAGATGTGCCGCGCGGGCGCGGCGCCCGTCGGCCAGGACACCGGCCTCGCCGAGATCCGCGAACTGGTCGAGCGGTGGAGCGAGACAGGCGGCCCGGAGCCGGCCGCCTCGACGGGCGCGATCACTCAGCGGGACACGCTGGAGGACTACGCGGCCCACCTGCTCTCCCTCGTCGACCTGACCTCCATCCGCCCCCTGAAGGTCGTCGTCGACGCGGGCAACGGCATGGGCGGCCACACCGTCCCGACCGTCTTCTCCGGACTGCCACTGGACACCGTCCCGATGTACTTCGAGCTGGACGGCACGTTCCCGAACCACGAGGCCAACCCCCTCGACCCGGCCAACATCGTCGACCTCCAGAAGCGGGTCCGCGAGGAAGGCGCCGACCTCGGCATCGCCTTCGACGGCGACGCCGACCGCTGCTTCGTCGTCGACGAGCACGGCGACCCGGTCTCCCCGTCCGCCGTCACCGCCCTCGTGGCCTCCCGAGAGCTCGCCCGACACGGCGGCAAGGGCACCGTCATCCACAACCTGATCACGTCCTGGTCGGTCCCTGAGGTCGTCGAGGAGAACGGCGGCACACCCGTACGCACACGCGTGGGCCACTCCTTCATCAAGGCCGAGATGGCGCGGACCGGCGCGATCTTCGGCGGCGAGCACTCCGCCCACTACTACTTCAAGGACTTCTGGAACGCCGACACGGGCATGCTGGCCGCCCTGCACGTCCTGGCGGCGCTGGGCGGCCAGGCAGGCCCGCTGTCGTCCCTGGTGGCCCAGTACGACCGCTACACCGGCTCCGGCGAGATCAACTCCACCGTCGCCGACCAGGCGGACCGCCTGGCGGCCATCAGGGCGGCCTACGAGGGCCAGGAGGGCGTACGCCTCGACGAGCTCGACGGCCTCACGGTCACCACCCCCGACTGGTGGTTCAACGTCCGCCCCTCCAACACCGAGCCCCTCCTGCGCCTGAACGCCGAGGCGAGGGACCAGGCGACGATGGCGAAGGTGCGCGACGAGGTACTGGCGGTCATCCGGGCCTGACCCCGTGTGGGGGGCGAGGTACCCCGACCTCGCCCCAACCCCGGCGCCCAACTCTCCCCGGCGGTACCCTGACCAGGCACATCCGCACAAGCAGCCGCACCGCTCCCGAAGGGAACCCCCATGCCGCTCGAAGCCGGCCTCCTGGAGATCCTCGCCTGCCCGGCCTGCCACGCGCCCCTCAAGGAGCAGGACACCGAGCTGATCTGCACCGGCCAGGACTGCGGGCTCGCGTACCCCGTCCGCGACGGCATCCCCGTCCTCCTCGTCGACGAGGCCCGCCGCCCCGCGTGAGCGCTCCGCCGTCCCGCGCGGGCGCCCCGCAGCGGCCGTAGGAGAGACGGCGCCCCAGCTGCCGTAAGCGACAACGACACAGCGACCCCCGGCGTCCCGGACCCGCGCGGCCGACGACCCGGCGAAGCGACCACCCGGCGTCCCGGAGACCCGGCCAAGCGACAATCCGGCGTCCCGGAGACCCGGCGATCGGAGGCTGCCGCCCCATGCTCGACGAATCGCTGCTCGACACCCCCGAGGCCCTCTCGGAGGCCGACCGCCGAGGCCTGCTCCGCGGTGCCGCGGAGGCCGGCGCCCGCGTCCGCACAGCGGCCAGGCACGCCGCCGAGGCCGGGGTGAACGACCTCAAGCCCGACGGCCGCCCGCGCGCGGTCCTCATCGCGGGCCCCGGCGCCGCCGCCACCCACGTGGCCGACCTCCTCGGCACCCTCGCCGGCGCGGGCAGCCCCGTCACCCGTCTCGCCCCCACCGGCGTCGCCCCCGCCGCGGGCGCCCTGCGCTGGGAACTCCCCGGCTGGGCAGGCTCGGTCGACCTGCTCCTGATCGCCACTCCCGACGGCACCGAACCGGGCCTGTCCCTGCTCGCCGACCAGGCCTACCGCCGCGGCTGCACGGTCGTCGCCGTCGCCCCCGGCCACACCCCGCTGTCCGAGGCGGTCGAGGGCGCCCACGGCCTGTTCGTGCCCATGGCGACAGCCCCCTACGAGCAGGACACACCCCTCACCGCGTCCGCGCCCGGCGTGCTGTGGGCCCTGCTCACCCCGCTCCTCGCCATCCTCGACCGCGCCGGGCTGCTCGCCGCCCCGCCCGACACCCTCGAGAAGATCGCCGGCCGTCTCGACCACATCGCCGAGCGCTGCGGCCCCGCCATCGCGACCTACAGCAACCCGGCCAAGACCCTCGCCGCCGAACTCGCCGACGCGCTCCCGGTGATCTGGACCGAGGGCACCTCCGCGGGCCCCGCGGGCCGCCGTTTCGCCGCCGCCCTCGCCGAGCTCTCCGGCCGGCCCGCCCTGGTCTCCGAACTGCCCGAGGCCCTCGCCGCGCACAGCACGCTCCTTTCCGGACCGCTGGCCGCCGGCGCCGACCCCGACGACTTCTTCCGCGACCGCGTGGAGGAGGCGCCCGCGCTGCACG
This sequence comes from Streptomyces sp. NPDC001668, assembly GCF_042893155.1. Lineage (NCBI taxonomy): Bacteria > Bacillati > Actinomycetota > Actinomycetes > Kitasatosporales > Streptomycetaceae > Streptomyces > Streptomyces sp. NPDC001668. The sequence continues at coordinate 10,107 of NZ_JBIAUQ010000015.1, read as the reverse complement.
CGCGCGTGGTGCTCCTTCGCGACCGTCCGATCGGCGGCCTCAGCGCCGCCCCTGCCGCCCGTGACCTGGCCCTGAGCCACGACACGCCGATCAGCGAACTGGAACCGGAGGCCGGCGGGGAGATCGAGACCCTCGCGGAACTGATCGCCGTCACGGATTTCGCCGCCGTTTACCTGGCGCTCGCCTCAGGGGCCTGACGTTGCCCAGGACGCCTTGATCGCCGTACGTACAGAAAGAGCCCGATGGACCGCCTCGACAACACCATCCGCCCCTACGCCTGGGGTTCCACCGCCGCCATCCCCGCACTCCTCGGTGTCGAGCCGACCGGTGAACCGCAGGCGGAGATGTGGATGGGCGCCCACCCCGGCGCCCCCTCACGCACCGCGCGGGGCACGCTCGTCGAGGTGATCGACGCGGACCCCGCGCGCGAACTGGGGGAAGGGGCCGTCGCCAAGTTCGGCCCCCGCCTGCCCTTCCTGCTCAAGATCCTCGCCGCGGGCGCCCCGCTCTCCCTCCAGGTCCACCCCGACCTGACCCAGGCGAAGCAGGGCTACGACGACGAGGAGCGCCGCGGCATCCCCGTGGACGCGGGCCACCGCAACTACAAGGACGCCAACCACAAGCCCGAACTGATCTGCGCGCTCACCGAGTTCGACGGCCTGTGCGGCTTCCGCGAACCCGCGCGCGCGGCCGAACTGCTCGACGCGCTCGGCGTCGACTCCCTCAAGCCGTACGTCGACCTCCTGCACGCCCACCCCGAGGAAGCGGCCCTGCGCGAGGTCCTGACGGCCGTCCTGACCGCCGACCGCGCGGAGATGGCCCACACCGTCACCGAGGCCGCGGCCGCCTGCGCCCGCCTCGGCGGCGGCCACGCCCCCTACGCCGACATCGCCCACCACTACCCGGGCGACCCGGGCGTCATCGCCGCGATGCTCCTCAACCACGTCCGGCTGCAGCCCGGCGAGGCCCTGTTCCTCGGCGCCGGCATCCCGCACGCCTACCTGAACGGCCTCGGCGTCGAGATCATGGCCAACTCCGACAACGTCCTGCGCTGCGGCCTGACCCCCAAGCACGTCGACGTGCCCGAACTCCTGCGCATCGTCCGCTTCGAGGCCGCCGACCCGGGCGTGCTGCGCCCCGAGGCGTCCCCCGACGGCGAGGAGGTCTACGAGACCCCCATCGACGAGTTCCGGCTGTCCCGGTATGTCCTGTCCGAAGGGGCCGCCCCCCACGACCTGACCCGCCCGGCCCCGCAGATCCTGCTCTGCACGGCAGGTTCCGTGCGAGCCGGGGAACACGAACTGAGCCCCGGCCAGTCGGTGTTCGTCCCGGCGGGCGAGCAGGCCGAGGTGTCCGGCACCGGCACGGTCTTCAGGGCGACCGTGGTCGTGTGACCGTGACGTGTGATCGTATGACCGGTCCTGTGGACGGCTGAGACGTCCGTGCCGGGGGAGGCTGCAAGAATGGCCCACCGGCAAAGGACGGGCAAAGGCCTGTACGGCGTAGAGGCACTTGAGGCGAAGGGACAACGCGACCAGATGAGCGCGTCAGGCGGAACCAGGGCGATCGTGGCGGCACTCGGCGCCAACCTCGCGATCGCGGCATCGAAGTTCGTGGCGTTCGCCTTCAGCGGCTCGTCCTCGATGCTCGCCGAGGGCGTGCACTCGCTCGCCGACTCCGGAAACCAGTTCCTGCTGCTGCTCGGCGGCAAGAAGGCCCAGCGCGAGGCCACCCCGCAACACCCCTTCGGCTACGGCCGCGAGCGCTACATCTACGCCTTCCTGGTCTCCATCGTGCTCTTCTCGGTCGGCGGCATGTTCGCCATCTACGAGGGCTACGAGAAGATCAAGCACCCGCACGAGGTCGAGCACTGGTACTGGCCGGTCGGCGTCCTCGTCTTCGCGATCATCGCCGAGGGCTTCTCCTTCCGGACGGCCATCAAGGAGTCCAACCCGCTGCGCGGCAACCTCTCCTGGAAGGAGTTCGTGCGCCGCGCCAAGGCGCCCGAGCTCCCGGTCGTGCTCCTGGAGGACTTCGGCGCACTCGTCGGCCTGGTCCTCGCCCTCGGCGGCGTCGGCCTGGCCCTGCTCACCGGCGACGGCGTCTGGGACGGCATCGGCACCCTCTGCATCGGCATCCTGCTCATCCTGATCGCCCTCGTCCTGGCCGTGGAGACCAAGTCCCTGCTCCTCGGCGAGTCCGCCGGCATCGAGGCGGTCCGGAAGATCGAGAGCGCGATCGTCGACGGCGACACCGTCACCGGCATCATCCACATGCGCACGCTCCACCTCGGCCCCGAGGAACTCCTCGTCGCCGCGAAGATCGCCGTCCAGCACGACGACACGGCCTCCGAGGTCGCCTCCGCGATCAACGCCGCCGAGTCCCGTATCCGCGAGGCCGTCCCGATCGCCCGCGTCATCTACCTCGAACCGGACATCTACAGCGAGGCCGAGGCCGCCAAGGGCCCCGACCGGGAGGCGACCCCCGGAGGACCGGCACCGCATCCCGCCGAGCACTGATCGCCGGTCCACCAGGGCTGCAAGGGCCCGCGTCCCATGTGCCGGGGCGCGGGCCCTTCCCTCACCCGATCTCGCTCAGCACGTCCAGTACGGCCCTCTCGTCCGGCGCCGCGACGAGCCGGTCCCGGAACCCCGGATCCATCAGCTTCCGCGACAACAGCGCCAGGATCCGCAGGTGTTCGTCGCCCGCGGCCGCCTCCGGCACGGAGATCATGAACACCAGCCTGGCCTTCGTGCCGTCCAGCGAGCCCCACTCGACACCCTCGGCGGACCGGGCGAACCCGACGACGGGCGCGGTCACGGCATCCGTCTTGGCGTGCGGGATCGCGATCTCCTCCCCGAGCCCGGTGGTTCCCAGCGCCTCCCGCCGCAAGGCGGCGGCGACCAGCTCGTCCAGGTCCACCACCTTGCCGGTCCGGGCGAGCAGCTCCGCCATCTCCCGGATGGCGGCTTCCTTGTCCCTGGCATCGAGGGCGACCTTCACGGTCTGTTCGGTGAGGTGACCGGAGAGGACCTCGCGACCGGGTTCGACCGAAGGGGCGCTGTCGGCTTTGCTGCCGGTGCCTGCCCCGGTACTGATACCGGCCGCGCTGACGGCACCGGCCTCGACGGGAGCTGCGGACACGGCACCGGCCCCAGGCTCCGCGGCCGCAGGTGTCCCGCCCGCTGCCGCCTCCGCGGCGGCCGTACTCGACGAGGCCACGACCCGCTGCGCCACCACCGCACCGACGGCTCCACCGGCCGTCGCCCCGGCGCCCACCCCGACCAGCGCGGGCTCGAGAGGGCCGGCCGCGCCCGCCCCGCCCGCCGCGACCACACCCGGCCCGGCCACCGGCTCCGCACCCTTGCGCCTGCGCTCACCGATGTCGACCAGCGTGACCGTGGTCAGCGCGGTGACCGCCGTGCCGATCAGCACGGCCACGAAGAACATCGGCACCCCGCTCACCGCACCCAGCACCGCCACGATCGGCCCGCCGTGCGGCACCGCGTCCTCCACCCCGGCGACCCCGGCGACCGCACCGGCGACCGCGCCACCGAGCATGTTGGCCGGAATGACCTGCGCGGGCCGCGCCGCCGCGAACGGGATCGCGCCCTCGGAGATGCCGAAGCAGCCCATGAACAGCGAGGCCAGACCGGTCTCCCGTTCCTGCTCGGTGTACAGCCGCTTCCGTATCAGCGTGGCCAGACCCTGCCCCAACGGCATGACCGGGATCGCGGCCGCGCACATGCCCATGACCGTCTGGTTGCCGGTGGCGATGAGCCCCGTGCCGAACAGGAACGCCGTCTTGTTGACCGGCCCGCCCATGTCGAACGCGATCATGAGCCCCAGAATCGCGCCCAGCAGGATCGCGCTGGTACCGGTCATCCCGCCGAGCCAGTCGGTGAGGTGCTGGAACACCCAGGAGATGGGCTTCCCGATCACGTAGATGAAGAACAGCCCGAGCGCCGTGGTCGCCACGATCGGGATCACGATGATCGGCATGATCGGCTGCACGAACTTCGGGACCTTGACCTTCTTGATCCACAGCACCAGATACCCGGCGAGGAACCCGGTCACGATCGCCCCGATGAACCCGGCGCCCGCCTTCGAGTCGTACAGTGACCCCGTGTTCGCGATCCAGCCACCGATCATGCCGGGCACGAGGGCGGGGCGGTCGGCGATGGCGTAGGCGATGTATCCGGACAGGACCGGGATCATCAGCTGGAACCCGATGACACCGACCTGATTGACGTCGGACCAGAAGGTGCCCTCGGGAATCACATAGCCCTTCGACGTCGCGTCGCCCCCGAGCGCCAACGAGACCGCGATCAGCAGACCCCCGACGACCACGAACGGGATCATGTACGACACGCCGTTCATGAGCGCCTTGTAGACCGTGCTCCGCTGCTTGCCACCGTCGGCCGGGCCGGCCCCTGCCGGCTCATCGCCCGCCGCGTGCACCGGAGCCGACCGCACCTGCTCGATCAACCGCTCAGGATGGTGGATTCCCTCCGCCACCCCCACGGTCAGCACCCGCTTGCCCACGAACCGGCTCAGGTCCACGTCCTTGTCCGCGGCGACGATGATGCCGTCCGCGGTACTGACATCGTTATCATCCAGGACGTTTTCAGCCCCGATCGATCCCTGTGTCTCCACCTTCATGTCGATGCCACGGCTCGCGGCGGCCTGCGCGAGCTTCTCCGCGGCCATGTACGTGTGGGCGATGCCGGTCGGGCACGCGGTCACCGCCAGCAACTTCACCCGCTGCCGCTCGCTGCCGCCGCCCGTGGGGGGAGGTCCGGCCGGACTGGTCACGTCGATCTCCTAACGCCTTTGTCACACGGAAACGCCGTCCCAGGCGCCCCGCAAGATCGATCAGTTGTTCCGATCGCTTCGCATCCTCCCTCACCTGCCCAGGCCGCCCGAGGAGCAAAAGTCCTTGCATGACCTGGTCTGTTGCCGCCCGTTCCGCTGTTCGTGGCCCGGTCGTCATCCCTGTCACGGCACCCTGTCAGAACGGCTCGTGCCACCCGGCCCTCCTCCCCGACGGCCGCCCACGGTCGGCCTGATGTATGCGGAGCCGGACTGGGGTGCCCCGGCCGACCGGTGTAGCTTGGGACGGAGCCAGACGTCGCTGCTGATGGCGGTCGGGCGGTCCCACCGCGGACCGGCCGAGGGAGAGAGGGCCTCCGACGGACTGCGCCGCGCGCACCGGGCATGCCTGTGTCCTCTTCGGGCACCCCTGTGTCCGCCGCCGCGCAGACCGGCCGTACCCACCTCGCCCCAACCCCGAGGAGCAGCTCGCATGACGACTGTCGACAACCGACAGGACTTCAAGGTCGCCGACCTCTCCCTGGCCGAGTTCGGCCGCAAGGAGATCACCCTCGCCGAGCACGAGATGCCCGGCCTGATGGCGATCCGCAAGGAGTTCGCCGCCACCCAGCCGCTGGCCGGCGCGCGCATCATGGGCTCGCTGCACATGACCGTGCAGACCGCCGTCCTGATCGAGACGCTGGTCGCCCTGGGCGCCGAGGTCCGCTGGGTGTCCTGCAACATCTTCTCCACCCAGGACCACGCGGCCGCAGCCGTCGCCGTCGGCCCGAACGGCACGCCCGAGAACCCCCAGGGCATCCCGGTCTTCGCCTGGAAGGGCGAGACCCTGGAGGAGTACTGGTGGTGCACGGAGCAGGCGCTGACCTGGCCGAACACCCCCTCCGGCGGCCCGAACATGATCCTGGACGACGGCGGCGACGCCACCCTCCTCGTCCACAAGGGCGTCGAGTACGAGAAGGCCGGCAAGGTCCCCTCGGTCGACACCGCCGAGAACGAGGAGCACCGGGTCATCCTGGAGCTCCTGAACCGCACCATCACCGACGGTTCCCAGAAGTGGACCCAGCTCGCCTCGGAGATCCGCGGCGTGACCGAGGAGACCACGACCGGTGTGCACCGTCTGTACGAGATGCACCGCGACGGCACCCTCCTGTTCCCGGCGATCAACGTCAACGACGCCGTCACCAAGTCGAAGTTCGACAACAAGTACGGCTGCCGCCACTCCCTGATCGACGGCATCAACCGCGCCACCGACGTCCTCATCGGCGGCAAGACCGCGGTCGTCTGCGGCTACGGCGACGTGGGCAAGGGCTGTGCGGAGTCCCTGCGCGGCCAGGGCGCCCGGGTCATCGTCACCGAGATCGACCCGATCTGCGCCCTGCAGGCGGCGATGGACGGCTACCAGGTCACGACGCTGGACGAGGTCGTCGACAAGGCCGACATCTTCGTCACCACGACCGGCAACAAGGACATCATCATGGCCTCGGACATGGCCAAGATGAAGCACCAGGCGATCGTCGGCAACATCGGTCACTTCGACAACGAGATCGACATGGCCGGCCTCGCCCAGATCCCCGGCATCGTCAAGGACGAGGTCAAGCCGCAGGTCCACACCTGGACCTTCCCCGACGGCAAGGTGATCATCGTCCTGTCCGAGGGCCGCCTGCTGAACCTGGGCAACGCCACCGGTCACCCGTCGTTCGTGATGTCCAACTCCTTCGCGGACCAGACCCTGGCCCAGATCGAGCTGTTCACCAAGCCCGACGAGTACCCGACCGACGTCTACGTGCTGCCCAAGCACCTCGACGAGAAGGTCGCCCGCCTCCACCTGGACGCGCTCGGCGTGAAGCTGACCCAGCTGCGCCCGGAGCAGGCGGCGTACATCGGTGTCGAGGTCGACGGCCCGTACAAGCCGGACCACTACCGCTACTGAGCCGCACGGCACAGCATCAGTACCTCCGAGGCAGGCCCCCGCACCCCCGTGCCGGGGGCCTGCCCCTTTGGCCTTGTGACCCTTCTCGGGCCTTGCTCCCTCTCCGTGTGACCATCAGGCCGGACAGCCCGTCAGAACCCAGGACTCCCATGCCCCGCGGCCGTTATTCGCTCCACGATCCGCACGATCACACCCCCCTCGCGGAAGAACACTTCCAGTGCGCCCCCGGCCCGTCCGGCTGGCGCTACGTCTCTCAACTGACCACCCCCGCGGGCGATCACAGCGGCTCGGTCGACCTCACCCTCGACGAACTCGGCCGCCCCATCCGCCTCGAACTCCACGCCGCGGGCTGGCAGGTGCGCGGTGCCGCACTCGACGGCGTCACCTGGGTCCGCACGGACCCGGCCGGCACCCACGCCACCGAAGGCAATGTCCCCGCCCACGCCTTCACCGGCACATCCCCCGCCTTCCTCGTCGCCACCACCCGTCTCCTGCGCCTCACCCCCTCGGCATCAGCAACCCGCGTACGCCTCGTGGCCTTCACGGACCCCGTCCTCGCCCCACGCACCGTGGACCAGTCCTGGACCTTGCTGAAAAGAGAAGCACACGCCACTGACAACGGCCCGCTGACCGTGGAGGAATACCAGGTCACAGCCCTGGACACGGGCGAGCAGCACAGCGTGCACCTCGCCGGGGACGTGGTCCTCGCGGCCCCCGGGATCGAGCTGGAGGACCTTGAGTCACCGCCGTCGGCATTCCCCGGAACACCGCACGACTGAACCGCGCCCGCGCCCGATTCCGGCCTGGGGCGTCCCGGACCCCCGCGGGATCACGCCGGCGGTACGAACCCGGACGCGGGCCTGCTCCCCGGGGGCGCGGCGGACGGGCGCCCGTCGGAGGAAGCCTCGGCCGCAACCGCAGGCCGCTCCACCACCGGGGTCGCATCACCGCCGTACGAAACAGGCGGCTGAGGAGAGGCCGGAGCAGCGGACCCCGCCCCGGGGTCCGGATACGGGTAACCACCCTGCGGCCCGACCGCAGGGCCGGGTCCCGCCGCAGGAAACGCCCCGGGCGCCGCTGTGGCGCCGCCGAAAGCCCGTCGGGACTCGCGGACCTGCCGTTCCTGCACCACCGCCGCCAGATAGGCGCCCGGCGGCACATCCCGCGGCGCCGGAGCCCCCGTACGCGCGGCGAGCTCGGACGCCAGCCGCTCCGCCATGGCCCAGCCGACCTGCGGATCGAGCTGATGCATCCGTGTCAGGTACTGACGGATGGCAAGCCACAGGTCATCGGGAACCGCCGACAGATCGAGCCCGGAGAACCGGCCGGCCAGCCAGGGCGGAGGCGGCGGCACGAATCCACTGCGCGCCACGGGAATCCGCTCCCGCACGACCAGCGTCCCCGCGAAGACATCACCGAGCCGACGCCCACGCGCCGACACGAGAGAGGCGATACAGGCGACGACCCCGAACGTCATCAGAATCTCGACCACGCCGATCGCACCCCGCACCAGCGCATGGCGGAACCGGATCGGGCCGCCGTCGTCCCGCACCACGCGAAGCCCCACGGCCAGTTTCCCCAGCGACCGCCCATGGCTGAGGGTCTCGACCGCGATCGGGCCGCCCACCAACACCAGCAGGAACGCGGCGATCGACAGCGCCATCTGTGCCGCGTCGTCCAGAGAAGCGGAAGCAGCCACCAACGCCACGGTCACGGCGATGTACACGACCACGGCCACGACCAGATCGATCAGCACGGCCAACGCCCTGCTGGGCAGCCTCGCAGGGCGCAACTCGAGCGCCACCGCCTCGCCCGTCACCAGCTCACTCACGCCTGCCGTCCTTCCCCTGCCCTGCCGTGTGAACAGCCAGTCTGCCAAGCTGAGGGCGCATCGCGCCGCAGTACGACAAGCTGACATCCACGACGGACCGCCGACGATCAGCCGAGGAGCAGGCACACCGATGGACCTCGACGTCTTCGTCACCGCCCACCGAGCCGAGTGGGACCGCCTCGACGCCCTGCTCCGGCGCCAGCGCCGCCTCAACGGCGCCGAGACGGACGAACTCGTCACCCTTTACCAGCGCACCGCCACCCACCTCTCCCTGATCCAGTCCAGCGCCCCCGACCCACAGCTCACCGGCCGGCTCAGCCAACTCGTGGCACGCGCGCGTAGTGCCGTCACAGGAACCCGTCGCGCCTCTTGGCGCGATGTCACACGTTTCCTCGCGTACGGCTTCCCCGCCGCCGTCTATCGTTCGCGCCGCTGGTGGGTGCCCACCGCACTGCTGTCCACCGCCGTCGCAGCCCTCCTGGGCTGGTGGATCGGCACCCATCCCGAGGTGCAGTCGTCCATCGCGGCCCCCAGCGAACTGCGCGAGCTGACCCGCCCCGGCGGCCAGTACGAGACGTACTACTCCAGCCACCCCGCGGCGTCCTTCGCAGCCCAGGTCTGGACGAACAACGCGCAGGCCGCCGCCATGTGCCTGGTCCTAGGGGTCTTCCTGGGCCTGCCCGTCCTCTGGATCCTGTTCCAGAACATGCTCAACCTCGGTATCGGCGTCGGCCTGATGTCCTCAGCAGGCCGCCTCGACACCTTCCTAGGCCTCGTCCTCCCGCACGGCCTCCTCGAACTCACCGCGGTCTTCGTCGCGGCCGGCACCGGTCTGCGTCTCGGCTGGACGCTGATCGACCCGGGCCCTCGCACCCGGCGCACCGCACTGGCGGAGGAGGGCCGAGCCGCTGTCGGCATGGCGATAGGCCTCGCCCTGGTCCTGTTCGTCTCCGGCGCCATAGAAGGCTTCGTCACCCCGTCCGGCCTGCCCACCTGGGCTCGCATAGCCATCGGTATCGCCGCCGAGCTGGCCTTCCTCGCCTACGTCTTCGTCCTGGGCGGACGGGCGGCGCGTGCGGGGGACACGGGCGACGTCGAGGCGGCCGAACGCAGCGCCACCGTCCCGACCGCCGCCTGATGTGCGTGGGACCGAGCTGAGCTGCTACTGTCTCCTTCGCCCCACAGGAGCCGTTGACACGGCCCTGGCGGGGAGGTAGATTCGAACAGTTGCCTGGAGCTGGGTGCATCCCGCTCGGTAGCAGTGAGTGTCTGTCTGCTTCTGGAAATCTTGATTTCAAAGAAGCCCCATCCCGATGAATCGGAAAAAGATGGCCGGTCAGTCCGGTCCGAAACTTCTGATAATGTTGGGAACGCCGGAAAGGGAAACGCGGAAGCGGGAACCTGGAAAGCACCGAGGGAATCGGAACCGGAAACGGTCTGATAGAGTCGGAAACGCAAGACCGAAGGGAAAAGCCCGGAGGAAAGCCCGAGAGGGTGAGTACAAAGGAAGCGT
>NZ_JBIAUQ010000014.1:0-271255 GCF_042893155.1 Streptomyces sp. NPDC001668 | reverse complement strand
GGGCGGAAGCGCTAAAGCGCTTTATATTGGGCCTTTCGGCCCAATAAATGCCCCCTGGAATTCCCCGTTGGGGAATTCTTGGGTGGTTTATGTCGGCCCCCGTTGGGGGCCTTGGTTTGGGCGTGGAATTTCCCGTTGGGAAATTCTGGGTTGTTTTTGGTTTGGTTTTCTGCTCGGTTTTTGTGTGGGTTGTTTTTGGGTTTTTGGTTGGGCCCCTGTCGGGGCCCTTTGTTTTGGGTTTTGTGTTAGGTGGCAACTCCCCGCCGGTGGCGGGGAGTTGTGGGGTGTCGTCTGGTTCAGGTGGTTTGTGGGTGGGGTGGGCCCTGTCGGGCCTGGGTGGTGGTGGGGTGATGGGGGGTGAGGTGTGGGGGTGTCAGGTTGGTTGGTGGGTGGGGGTGTTGGGGCCCTGTCGGGCCTGGTGGGGTGGGGCGTGGCGGTGGGGTGTTGAGGATTGCAATATTCGGATGTTCGGCTGGGTGGGGGTGTTCCTGGCCGTTGGCCAGGGGGTGGGTGGGGGTGGGGGCCGGTGCTTGGGGTGACGGTCTGTTGCGTGGCCTTCTTCTCCTCTCCCCCGCTCTGTCGGGTCTCTGGGGGGCGCCTTACGGCGCGTCAGGGGGTGTGGTGGAGGTACTGGGTGAGGTGCTCGGCTTGTTCGCGTGGGGATGACCGCGGTGGGTGTCGTGGGGCTGGGTCGGGTTCGGTGTCTGTGGGGAGCTGGGGCAGGCCGGTGGCGAAGTAGTCGGCGCTCTTGCTGTTGCCGGCCTTGGTGCGGCTGAACAGCAGCTCGGGGGCGGCCCCGTTGCCAGGGGCTGCTGGTGTGCAGGGGGACCAGGATGCTTCTCCCGTACAGCGGGGCGGCGCCTCGGATCCTGGGGCGCTCGTCGACGGGGCGGATGAGGCCGCGTGCAGACGTGGAGGCCGTTGCCCTGGGCGTGGGCGAAGACCAGCTCTGCGCCGTCGGTGACGGGCACGACCAGGTGGTGACGTGCCGGGGGCGTCAGGGTCTCCTCGGCGGGCAGCAGGGCGGGGCGCGGCCCGGGGTTTCGGGCGCGCTGGGGTCAGCCTGTGTCGGGGCGGGCTGTGTATCCCCGCGCTGCGGGGCCCTGAAGGGGGGAGGCCGACGGTGTCTTGGTTCCGGAAGCGTGGCGAGGCCCGGCGGCCGTGCGCAGCTGGCACCGGATGCGAAGAACATGTCGCTGCGCCGGGCTGGTGCGTGCTCGGGTCCGGCGGCAGACCGGGCCGGCAGGAAATAGGCGGCGCGCGTGGTATGGGCTGTGCGGCCGGGTCTGATTCGCTGCCGGGTGGTGTCGCTGGGCCGGGGTGGTGAGGGTTTCCTGGGTGCGCCGAATAGGCGGTCTCTTTCAGTTCGTCTTTTCGGCTGGACGGGTCGCTTCTTTTCGTCTCTTCTCGGCTTGAGTGAGGGCTGGAAAGCGGGTCCGGTCGGCGGGCGAGGGAGAATTGTTTGAATGTGGTCTGTCTGCCTTTTCTAAGGGGCTTCTTTTGGTTCCTGGGGGCGGGCGCGGATGTCGGTGTTTTTCGTTCTTGGGCGGTCCCTGGGGGCGGGTGGCGGGGCTGGTTGTTTTCTGTCGGATGCGCCCGCTGGGCGCATTTCTCTTTATGGGCGGTCGGGATACCAGGGGGCGAGGCGCAGCAGGAGGGTCAGGGTGCGGCGGGCGGCGGTGCGGTGGGCCGGGCGCGGGGCGTAGGCGGCGCCGAGGGCGAGGACGGCGGTGAGGGCCAGGAGCAGCAGCAGGGCGGCGCCGGCGTAGGCCAGGGCCGTGCGGCCGGCCGCGGTGGGGGCGAGGAGGAGCACGGTGGCCGCCGCCGTGGTGGTGGTGCGGACGGGCCGGGGGTTGGGGGTGCGGGGACGTCGGCGGGCGGGCATGCGCGAGCGGCTCCTTTTCGGGGCGTGGGTGGTGTCCGGGCCCCGTTGGGGCCCTGGTGTTTGCCCAGTTCAGCGGACGTGTGGCGAGCGGTTTCCGGGTACCTCGCGGGGTTCTAAAGTCGTGCGGGTGGCACGAGGAGAGCCCAGTGGGGCGGATCAGGAGCTGATCGAGCGTCTGGCGGCGCTCGGCCTGGCGGTGTCGGCGGCGCAGCTGGAGCGGTGGCGTGGGGCGGGGCTGCTGCCGGCCCATGCACGGGCGTGGCTGGGGCGCGGGCGCGGCTCGGTGTCCGTGCTCGGCGAGGACACCGTCGCCGTCGCCGCCGTGCTCGCCCGGCACGCGCGGCCGGGGCGGGACCTGCGCTGGACGGTGATCGCCTGGTACGCCGAGGCCGGACAGCCGGCGCTGCCCGGGCAGCTGGCGGTGCCGGAGCCGCCGTGGCCGGCCGTGCACGAGGCGCTGGTGTGGGCGATGAGCCGCTCGGCGGCGCAGCGCCTGGTCAAGGCCGCCCGGGCCGCGGCCGGCGGCGGGGACGAGGCGGAGGAGGCCTTCTACGCCCAGGCCGGGCGGGTGGTGGGACGGGGCCCGGGCGGGCCGCCGGATGCGGAGGAGATGCGGCGGGTGCTCGAGGACCCCGGCGCCGAGCTGGAGCGCGGTGAGGATCGCCGCCGGCGGCGCGGGGCGGTGAGCCTGGCCGCGGCCGCCGGTATGGGCGCCGGCGAAGTCGGCGGCACCGTCCTCGTCGACGCGCTCGCCGCCCTCATGCCCCACCTGGACTGGGGACCGGTCGCCGCCGCGGCGCGGCAGGCGGAGGAAGAGGGCACGCTGCAGGGCTGGATCCCGGCCGGCTCGGTGGACCCGCTCGCCCGCCTGTCGGCGGCCGGCGAACAGGAGATGGCCGCCGCACGCCGTACGGCGCAGCTGCTCGCCGGCATCGGCGGCCTGTACCTGATGCACGGCCTCGGCATGCCCGACAACCCCGCCCTCACCCGCCTGCGGGCCCACATCGAGGCCTCCGGGTTCGCGCTGGTCATGGCTCAGATGGTGCCCATGATGATCAACCCGTCCGGCATCCCGCACGTCCTCGCTATGTGCCTGGCGCTCGAAATGGCCGCCCTCGCCGCCTGGTTCGAGACGCTGCTCGCCGACCAGGCCGCCACGGGGCGTGGGTTGCTGCGGCTGCCCGGCGACGAACAGGGCGGAGCCGAGGCGTACATGCGGGCCTGGATCGACCACATCCACCAGCTCGGCGCACGCGCGCGGTCCGGCGCCGACGCCCACCAGGAGGAGACGGTGGCGGACGGGGCCGGCGACGGTGGCGCGGCCGGCGGACGGTCCGGAGCAGCAGGGGCCGCCGCCGCTCCACAGGGCGCCGGCCGCATGCCGGAGCAGGACCAGCAGCCGGACGCGGAAGGGATCGCTGATGACCGGCGATGAGCGGGGGCCCGGCTCCGTGGTCGCGCACGCACCGCCGGCGACGCAGCCTGCCGGCAGCGGACGGCGCGGGTACGCGGACACCCAGCCGTGGGACCGGCACCCCGGCTGCTGACCGCTCCTTCGTCCCCGTCTCCCCCTGCAGGAGGACGCCGCCGGCCCGGAGTCGGCCACGCCGTACGACGGGCCCGGCGCGGAAAGCCGGCCGCCCGGCTGCTCAGCCGGGCCAGAACCTGGGAGCCGAAGGGCGCGACGCCATCACTCCTGGAAGACAGGCCGCTCCATCACCAGCGCTGAGCACACACACGCACACCAGCAGGGCATGTCCGGGTCACCCGGGTGAACCGACCGTGCCTTGCTCACTGGGCCCTCGCAGCTGATGCACTGCGTGGCGCAGCCGCACATCGTGCAGTCGGCGCACTTCATCCGACCGCACTGTCCGCACACGGTGTCCCGCGGCGGCGGCACGGGAAAACACTCACGGCACTCGTGGCTGCCGCAGACTCCACAGGTTGGCATCACCACCCCAGACTCAGTCCTCGGCCCGAGCGCACGATGCGGTGACACACGTACGTTCGCCCGGAAGGGGCTCGACGCCCCCCGGCGCTGCCTCCCCTCCCCTCCCCTCCCCGGCCCGGTCCTCGCACTCCGCCGCGCCCCACCACTGAATCCCTAAAAAAACGGGCAGGCAATCCGCTTGGGAATTCCGAAGGGATGGGCTCGAATAATCGTGATGGGGGAAATTCCCTGTGTCGTATTTCGGTGGTCGCTGCTGTGTTGGTGTCGGCTGAATGTGTGCGACCTGTGAGCGCAGGGGCGTGCGGAGCGGATCATGGCGAGATCTGAGCGCTGGAGCGCGTACGCCCGGGCGCGGCGGCTCACCGGGCACCACCCCGTCGACGGGGACCGGCGGCGGATTCGGCGGAGCGGGCGCCCGGGACGCCGGCGGCCCGTCATGTCACGGCTCACTGCTCGGCGTTGAGCATTGCAATATTCAGCAGCCCGGCTGCGGGAAGGGCGTCAGCGCGACCGTGTCCCTTGGACGGTGTCCCCGCAACTCCCCATGTCTGTTGGGGTGTTCGTTCCTGGGCGGGCTGCCGGTGGCCCGCCCGGCACCCTCGCCCGGCGGGAAGCACCAGCGGGCGGACCGCTCCACCGGTTGAGTGATCATCGAGGTCCGCCGTTACGGCTGCGTGTGCCAGTTGTGGGCCGACCGGAGGGCGGCGCGCAGCCGGCGGCCGTCGGCCGTGTCCGGGATCTTGAGGCGGCAGGGATCCATGGCCGTGAGGCGGGCCAGGGCCGTCTCCTGCCCCTGGGGGCCGTCGCGGTGCGCGGTCTGCAGCCGGTACAGGGCCTTGTAGAGGGACTGGGACAGTCCCTCGGCGTTCCCGGCCACGAAGGGCGCCATGGCCTTGGTCAACTCGGCCACCGGGTCCGGGACATGCGATGCCGGGCGGGAGGCGGAGCGGCGCCGGTAGGCCTTCTGCCGGCACGGCGGCCCGCAGTACGAGGAATCCGCACGCCCAGCCGTAACGGGCGTGCCGCACGCGCCGCACGGCCGGCCCGATCCCTTGCCGCCGTTACGGATCCGCGTGAGAGATGTCCGGCACGCCCTCGAACACGTCACCCCCGCCAGCAGCTTCTCCGCCCGCCGCACCACCAGCAGCCCGCAGGCCACGCACGGCGTCGGCGCCATCACCTCGCCCCGGCCGATCAGGTCCACCCACCGCACCCGCGCTGTCCGCCGTGCGGCATCCGGGCGCGACAGCCCGGTGACCGGGTCAGGGCCGCCCTCGCCGTAACAGCGCGCGCAGACCAGTAGCCGGCCGCCGACCCAGCGCCGGCCCCGGCGCACCGCGCCGGAGACGAGGTATGCCGGGCCGCCGGACGCACCGGGCAGATCGGCGGCGCATACGGCACAGGTGCGAGGACCCTCACGAACAGCCATAACGGGCACAACGACCCGCACGCGCAGCCGTAACGGCGCGCGGCCTCCGGGGCGCCGGTGCCCAGCTCCTGCACGGCGGACAACCGGCACGCGCAGCCGTCACAGCCCTGTGCCGCCGGGCCCGCGTACGACGGGGATGCCTTATGCAACTCCCCTACTGGCCCGGTGTGTTCGCCCCCGTGCGGCGGGCGTAGGCGGCCAGGCCCGCAAGATCCGGCCGGTGCTCGGCGATCCGGGCGGTCAGCGCGCGTACCGAGGGGCGGCGGGCCTCGGCGGGCGCGGCGAGCTCGACCAGGCGCAGCTGGGCGAACGCGCCGGCCATGTCGCCGGCGTCGATCAGGGTGCGGGCGGTGTCGGTGGCGGCGCGGGCGCGGCGCTCGGCGGTCGGCAGCTGCGTGGCCTCAAGGCGGCGGGCGTGGGCGAGGGCGGTGTCGACGTGGCCGAGGTGGCGGTGGATCCCGATCCGGTACAGGGCGCACTGGCCGGCCGACAGCTGGGGCGGCCGGCTGTCGGCGTGCGGGTGACGGGCGAGCCGCAGGGCCGTGTCCTCGGCCTCGTCCGCGAACTCCTCGGCCAGCGCGGGCCGGTGGGCCTGGGCGGCGGTGTAGGCGGCGGTGAGCGCCACCATGCCGGCCGCGTCCAGGGCGGCCGGCGTGGGCCGCCGGAAGGCCGTCAGGTGGTCGTGCGCCTCCTGCAGAAGATCCAGGGCCTGGCGGGTGCGGCCGGTGCGGCGCAGCGGGGTCGCGGCCGCGCGGGCGGCCGCGGCGAGCACCACGGCGTTCCCGCAGCGGCGGGCCGCGGCGCCGGCCAGGCCCGCGTAGGCGCCGGCGGCCGCGGTGCGGCCCTGCTTGACGGCCAGCTGGGAGGCCAGCGTCCACACCCCGGCGGCCCGGGCGGCGTCGGCCGGGCCCTGCCGGACCTCGTGCCCGGCGGCGTCCAAGAGCAGCGGCAGCAGCCGGCCGAGCCGGTCGTAGGCGCCGGCCGCGAACAGCGCGCGGGCCGCGGCGAGATCGGTGTTGGAGACCGCCGCCGGGCCCTCGGCGGCCGCCCACACGGGCGTCGGACGTACGACGACCGCGGCGCCCAGGACCGCCCCCGCGCCGAGCACGCTGCGCCGCTGCATCCCGCCCCGCCTTCCCCCTCGCGCCCGGCCGGATGCCGGGACACCGTCACGACGGTACGGCCGGCCCCACGGGCGCGACAGGGCGCACACCGCCCGCCGCGTACGCCCCCGGCGGGCAGCCGCAAGACCCGCGGCGGACGAGGGCAGGGCGAGGAGAGCGCGGGCACCAGGACGGCGCCGGGCGGCGATCGGACGGGCCCGAGACGGCGCTGAAGGCCGTCAGCTGCGGCGTTTCCTGCGACGCCCGAGCCATCCCGAAAGCCCCTTGCCCCAGCGGCTGGTTGGGGGTGGTGGCGGGGACGTCGGCAGCGGCGGGTGGGCCGGCCGGGGCGGGATGGCCGGCTGCTCGGCCGGTGAGCCGGCAGACAGCACGTCGTCGGGCGCGGGCGGCGGCGTTCGCGGCGCAGCGGTGGAGGGTGCGAGCGGCGCGCGGGGTTGCGGTCCGCGCTGCGCAACGTCGGGAGCTTCGGCCGGCAGCGCGGGCCGAGGCGGTGCGGGCGCGACCGGCGGTGCGGGCGGCACGGGGGGTGGTGGTGTGGTGCGACGCGTGGGCGCGGCGGGACGCTGGCCGGCCCTCGTGGGACGGGACGCCCGCTGGGAAGGGCCTCGCGCGTGCCGTTCGGTGGCGCGCTGGCGCGCGGTCACGGCGGGCGGGCTGACCGGCTGGGTCGCCGACCCGGTGTCCTCGTCGGTGTGCCAGTACGCGATCTGCCACGCCTCCTCGGCGAACAGGCGCAGCTGGGGCACGCGGCCGTCGGGGAAGGTGCCCCAGGCGCCGACGGCCAGGACGTGGGTGCCGACCGTGAGCGGCTCGATCAGGGTGGGGTGCATGGAGCGCAGCACCACCTCGAACTCCTGGCCGTCCAGGTCGGTGTGGTCGGCGAGGAACACGAACGGCCGGCCCTTGCGGTCCTGGTGAACGCGCTGGACCGTTCCGTAGACGGCGACGGGATGGGAAGGGGCGCGCCCGGGGCCGTCCGGGTCCAGGCGCCGTACCAGTTCCCCGTAAGCGGCGGCGGCCGGCCCGTAGCAGAACCGTCCCCACGGGATCGTGCCCTTGTGGCCGTGGGGCTGCACCTTGAACCGCTTCACGACCGTGTCGTCGAAGGCGTTCAGCTGCAGGAACTGGGCGATTTTCGCGGCGCAGTTCAGCAGCGGCGGCAGCAGCGGCGCCACCGTGTCGATGCTCTGGGCGGTCACCGCGTGCGGCGGCAGGTGCGGGTTCGCCTGCTGCGGTGGCGGCGCCAGGTCCTCCACGTCACCCGGGAGGGTCAGCTTCAGCACGCCGTCCTCGACGTGCGCCAGGTCCTTGGCTCCCCGGGCGATCGAGGCGATGAACTCGACCGGGTTGAACGGACAGGCCTCTTCGTGGCTCGTCCTGGGGTTGAGGGCGAAGTGCGCGCGGTAGCTGGCCCCGTTGCGCTTCACGTAGGTGCCCTTGCCGTGCACACCCGCGTTGCACTTCGAGCAGATCAGCGGCTGCTTGTCCGTGTACCAGGCCGGCTTGTCGCCGATCTGCGCGGCGAAGACCTCCCGCCCGCTGTCCTTGATCCGCGCTCGGAACACGCCTCCCCCTATCGCCTGCCGTGACCTACCAGAAGATCACAGACGAAAAGGGCCGGCACAGGGCCGTACTGGCCGGTCCCTCGACAAAAGGCCGGCCGTTGGCCGGCTGGGGCCCGCCCCTGTCGGGGCGTCGACGGGAGCGCAGGACGGGCCCCTGACGGGGCCCGCGGGTGTCGGGTGCGGGGCCGGGGCCGTTGGCCCCGGCGGGGTATGGCGGGGCGGGTGTCGTATGGTCCGGAACAGCCATACGGCAGCTGCGGCCGGGGGACGGCTCGCCCGAGACCAGCCGAGCCATCCGGGTCCTGATGTCCTGGTGGAGCCACCCGGACACCTGCGCTGCTCCCCCTGGGGTGTCCGAGGCCCCCGCTACGATGACGGTGCACCACAGGGCAACCGCGCCGCGCCCGGTCCACCACCACCTCGACGCCCACACCGCCGACGGGGACCGCAGACGTCTGTGACTCGCGCGAACGGTTTCGTCATGCCCTCCTCCTGGACGGCCGGCGCGTGTGGGGCAGCAGGCCGGAATGAGGACGTGAGACGCCCATGACCAACCGCCGCGACCGGGAACACGACCGCGCCGTGAAGGCGTACAAGCGGGCGCACCCCGGCATCACCCTGGACCAGGCCCGCGCCGCTGTCGCCGCCCGCTCCGGCCGGCAGCCCGGTCTCCCGGCCCGGATCCCTGCCGCTCCGCTGCCCCGCCCCGCCGAACGGCTGGAGGGCTACATCCAGCGCGTCGCCGCGGCGGTGGGTGTCCAGCGGCACCGGGCCATGGAACTCCTCGGCCTTCAGCCCGGCGCCTCCGCCACCGAGCGTCTCGACCACCTCGCCGCCGGCCCGCTGCCCGACCACACTGTCCGGGCCCTTGCCGCGGCCACCGGCATGACCGCCGACCAGGCCCGCGCCCTGACCGCCCCGCTCCCCGCGCGCCCCGACCTGGAGGCCGTACGGCGCATCACCGAGCACAACTTCGCCGCCGGACACTACCGCCGCCCCGGCATGGGCAAGACCTCGACCCGTGGACTGTCGGCGGCCGTGGCGCTCGCCCTGGCCCAGCAGGCGGGCATGATCGCCCCGGACGCGCAGCCCGCCTCGGACCGGCCCGGCCGGACCCCGGACCTGGAGGACCTCGCGCGGCGGCTCCTGGACGAGCAGCACATCCGGCCCGGAGGCACGGGCAAAACCCGCACGGACGCCGGTGACCTCGCCCGGCTCCTCGCCGCAACGAGCGGGCAACGGCCCCTCCTGTTCGACCTGCCCGGCAACGAGCCGCACCCGGCCCCCTACACACCGGTCTTCGTCGATCTGGACTGGCCGGCCAATGCCACCAGGCCACCCATCGCCCCCGAGGTCCTCGACGAGGTCACCCAGGCCCTCGGGATCGGGCAGAACACCGGCACGCACGCGCCGCCGCGCGAGTAACGGCCCGCGCGGCCCCGACGGGAGCAGCACGGGCGACCGGGCCGTATCAGGCCCGCACAACCCCGCCCAGACCGGAGCACGGCGAGGGCCGGGCCCCGGACGGCGGCAGTCCCAGGACAACCCGCCGACGACCACGCCCACCCGAAGGCCTCCACCCGCACCCGACACCGCTGGGACCGCGCCCGCAATCGGTATCCCGGCTCTGTCCGGTCCGGCGCGCTGATAGCGTGGCAGCCGGGCCGGACAAGGGTCCCGGACGATCCTCCGCCACCCGGCACGGCGGGGGGGAATCGCCAAAGCGGGCACCGGTCCGTGTGATGGGGATTTCCGCATGTCTTCACCCTTCGACACTGGCCGGGCAGTGTGCGAAAGGTGCCCTGATGGCAGCTCCCCTCGGAACCGGGCGCGCCCGGACGCGCGCTCGGCTGACCGGTGAAACCCACGCCCAGGCCAGGCTGGACCTTGCCGGCCCCGACGGCGTCCCGGATGCCGGACACCCGGAGCAGGCCGCGCTCGAGGCCGCGATCCTCACCGAACTCCATGACGCCTTCGACCGCGGCCACCACCCTCTCGACGGTGCCGTGTACGGCATGACCCGGGTCCGGCCCTCGCACGCCTCCCTGGTCCTGCACCTGACCGACGGCCTGTGGGAAGGGGTGCTCGATCTGCTGCTCCCCGAGCCCGACGCTGGCTCCGACGTCGAGGATCTGTCCGTCTCTGGGATCCCGGGACTGCGGTGCCGCAACCTGCCCAAGAACCGGGTCGTCCTCTACCGGCCGGACAGTGCCGCCAGCGTCCTGCTGCAGCTGCCCGCCGACGACGCCGCCGAGGCACGGCAGTGGGTCACCGCGCTGGACCGGGACGGCAACCCGATGCGCTCCTCGACGACGTGGACGTCCGCCGAGCGCGAGCAGCTGGCGGCGTACGAGGCGGGGCTGGGGGACGTGACGGCGCGCAGCCGGGTGCTGCGCCGCCTGCTCGCCTTCCGCGATCTGCCGGCGGTCTCCCTTATCGGCGACGACGGTGACGTTCCCTCCCTGGAAGATTTCCGGCAGTTCCTCGCCGCCAGCGGCGCCGCGGTGCGGCCGGCAGCCGCCCGTACCGGGCCGGTGCGGTCCCTGAAGCGGCCGGTGGACCGGGCGCTGGTGCTGGCCGTGGTCGGGGGCCACGCCGCGAACGGGCGGGGGCGCGGCGGAGTGGGGCGTACCCGCACGGCCGTCGGGCTCGCGCGGGCGCTCGCCGCCCGGGGCCTTCAAGTCCTGGTGGTCGACGCCGACCCTGCGGGCCCTGTGCGGCGGGCGTTCACCGGCGGCCTTCCGGACGGAGTCCGGGTGGAGAGCGCGGTGACCGGCGGGGCGCCGGACACGGAACTGGTGCGCCAACTGGCCCGTGAGCCGCTGCACGACGTCGTCCTCCTCGACTCCGGCCCCTTGGAGCAGAGGATCATCGCCGAGGCGGCCGACCACTGGATCGGCGTCGCGAGCGTGTGGCACCGCCCCGACCCGTGGCAGATCCTGGCCGACGAGATCACCGGCGCGAACGGCCAACGGCTTCCCGCAGGTTGGGACGCAAGGTGGCTGGCGGTGATGCGCGCGAACCGCTGGAAGGTGCGCTGGCGGCTGGCCCCGGGCGACTTCGAGGGCATGTTCGCGCCGTTCCCGGCCGCAGGATGCGCGGGGATCGTCGTGCTCGGCGCACGGGAGCAGCCAGGCGCCCGCGCGCAGGACTACCTCGACGGGCTGCACACCATGCTCCCGGTACTGGCCCCGGCCGTCCCGTACATCGCCGGCGAGGAGGACCTCCGGGAACAGCAGCCCGCCCGTACGGCGTTCGAGCGGATCGCCGAAACCCTCTGGGGCAGCCGTACACCCGGCACCGCTCCCGGTGGCCAGGGCGTCCGTCCCGGTGCTGCACGGTGAGGCGGCATCTGCCGGCGAGGCGTTCACCGGACCGTGCGGACACACCGCCGCCGGCCGCTGCGGCGGGGGGATGTCTCATGACCTGGGCGAGGCGATGAGCCGCCCGCCGCGTGCCCGGGACTTCGCCGGGCAACTGGTTCGCATGGGCCTGTTCCTGCTGCTGGGCACGTCGGCGTGGGCCGTGATCGTGCTGTGGCTGGTCCTGGGCGCTGTGGAGCGGACGGACGGGACGGCAGCGGTGCTGTCCGTGGTCATGGCCGTCGCCGGCGCGGTGCTGTTCCCGCTGCTGTGGCGGCTGTTCTCGCGTCAGAGGCCGCTTGCCGCCGCCTGCCAGGCGCTCCGCGACGCCGCCCGGGTGATCCCGGCGGGAAGCGGCGGTGTCTGGGAGGACGCCGTAGCGGACACCGCGGTGCTCGGTCTCGTGCGGCCGGACGGCACCGTCTCGTTCTCGCTCGCACAGAATGAGGACCTGCAGGTCATGGACCGCGCCACCGCGGGCGGGATGCTCCACCTGATCTCGACCGAGATCCAGATCCTGGGCCGGGCGCCCGTTGCCTGGCGGCTCGTGCACGCCGACCCCACCGCCGCCGGCCCGCATCCTGGCCCCACCGCCGCCGGCCCGCATCCTGGGCCGCCGGTCACGCGGTCCCTGACGGGTATGGCCAAGCTCGTGCTCATGCAGCACCGGACCGGAGTGATGACCCCGTCGCCCGACGAGCTGACGATGCTGATCCGCCGCGTCAGCGCGACCCAACCGATGATCATCCCCGGCCGCCCGGCGTAGGCGGACCACGCAGCCACGCCTGTACGGAGGTCGCCGTCAGCCCTCGGGCCCGCCCCCGTCCGGGTGTACGCGGCGAGTTCGGAACGATTCCGCCCTGCGCCGGCTGTGTCCCGTGCCCGCTGCAGACGTCACCAGACAACCACCCAAGCCACCACCACATGAACTCGGGTACGGGGCCCCAGGGCTTCCGACCGCCTGGGCTATCTGGAGTTCTGGCGCGCCGCATAGCTCAAGGGAGTCGGGTCTGTCGGGCGGCGTCGACGTCGCCGGCGTTGACCAGTGACGTCCTCAACTCCTCGCGCCCGGCCGGGCGTTCGGCCTGGGGCAGGGCGGTTGCGGCGTCCAGCAGGGTGCGGGCGTGGCGTCGCACGGCCGCCTCCCGCCATGTCCCGGGCGCCGAGGTGACCAGCAGCGCAGCCAGGAGCAGGGCGTCGGCACGGCCGGGGTGGGCGGCGGCCCGTTCGGTGACGAGATCGGCGTCGGTCAGGGCCGGGGAGTGCTCGGCGCTCGCCCGCATCAGCTCCAGCCACACCGTCTCCTGGACGGCCGCGTCCGCGAAGGCGCCCGCACCGGCGAGCGCACCCGCCGGCAGGCCGGCCGCGAGCGCGGCCCGCCACAGGTCCACCGCCGCACCCACCCGCGCCTGCCCGGCCGGCGGGAGGGGGACGTCGGCGCCGGTGTGCGGGGTGCGGGCGGCGATCGCCTCCAGCAGGCGGGAGACCGCGAGTGCGCCGTCATCGGTGCCGTCCGCCAACTCGGCCCACCACGTGGCGGGTTCGCCCAGCAGGGCGGGATCGTCCAGGAGGGCGTGCGCGAGCTGCTCGGCGGCGCCGGGCATGCCGGCGCGCAGCGCGGTGAGGAGCTCGGCACGGTCCAGGGCGGCGAGCAGCTGCCCGTCGGGGCCGCCCCAGCGCAGCCAGGAGGCGGCCGGCGACGGCCGGCCGGGCACGAGACCGTACAGGGCGGTGCGGTGGGCGGCGGCGAACGCGGGCGCGTGGCGGTGCAGGGCCGGCAGGTGCACCCCGATCGCGGTGGCCACCGCTTCCTGGCCGGGGTGCGCGGCCAGTGCGCCGACGACCGTGTCGAGGACCTCCGCGGGCATCTCGCCCGTGGTGCGGGCCCGGCGTGTGGCGTACTCCAGCAGGCAGCCCAGCGCCCGCACTTCCGGATCCGATCCCACCAGCGCCGGCGCCGTCCCCTCCCCCGCGGGCTGCGCAGCAGCGGCGCCCGGGCCGGCGGCCGGAGTCGGGGTGGCGGCAAAGGTGCCGTCCTGGGGCTCCCCGGGGCGGGCGGTGTCCCCGGCGGGGCGGGTGAGCGCGGCGGCCAGCGTCCGCAGGTACGCCGTGGCGTCCTTCTCCTGCTCCCCGTCGAGGGCACCGGCGCGCCAGGCGGCGGTGAGCAGGTCGAACAGGGCCTGGTCGGCGAAGGACACTGCGGCGGGCCGGCGCCGCACGCCATCGAAGCCGACGGCGGTAGTCGGCTCGCCGAAGCCGCGGCGCACCTCGAGCGTCGCGGCGACGGCCGCCGGCAGCGCACCGTCCGGGAAGGCTCCGGGGCGGTCGGCGTGGGCGGCGGCCGCGGCGAGGTAGAACGCGGCGAGCTCCGGCCGGCCCAGGGCGGCCAGGACGGCGGGCACGTCACTCGTCCAGGCGGCCGGGTCGGCGGCGACGAGGCGGTGCAGCACCATCGCGTACCCGTCGTCGCCAGCGTCCGGGGCCGCGGCCAGCGCGGTGGCGGCCGCCACCGGCCCCTGGCCGGCCGCGAGTTCCGTCAGGTCCTCGGCGTCCAGCATCGTGGTCGCCTTGACCGGCTCCAGCACGGGCGCGGTGCGGGGGTTGGACGGGCCGGCGGGCTCAAGGCGGTGCAGCGCCGCAAGCAGCGGTGCCCAGCCCTCAAGGACCGTGGAGGGCAGGACCGGCGACCAGTCCCGCACCCGCAGCCAGGTCGCGAGCGGCTCGGCGAGGCCGTCGGCCTGGTCGGCGCGGGCGGGCAGGACCTCCTCGATGAGGGCAGCGGGCGGCGGGGTGCCCAGAGCGGCGCGGACGTCGGCCTGAAGCTGCGCTGTGTGCTCGGGCGGGCAGGCGGCGAGGACCAGCTCGACGAGGCGGGCCGGCTCCGGATCGGGATCGGCCGTCAGGGCCTGTGGGACGAGCGCGATCGCCTCCTGCCACCACTCGGGCCCGTCCGGGGCATCGGCGGCCGGCGGGCGGTGGGCGAGGTGCGCGGCCATCAGGCGGGTGTGGAGGCGGGCATCGAGGCCGGCCAGCCGCCGGAAGCGGCGGGTGCGCTGGGCCAGGCCCACTCCGGCGTCCGCATCCGCCGCGGCCACGTCCAGCACGGCGCGCGCCAGCCGCGGCCCGCCGAACGGCGCGATGTCACCGACGTGCACCTGGTCCAGGTCGGCGTGGAAGACAACCGGCCGGGCCTGCTCGGCGGTCAACTCGACGTCGTAGGCGAGCAGTTTGGCCAGGACCGCCCGGACGGCGCCGACGTTGCGGTGCGCGGGGCCGCGGCGGCCGGTGGGATAGGCAGTGCACGCCAGCTCCCGCACCAGCATGGCGACATCGTGGTCGGGCAGGCGGGACGCGACCTGAAGCGCTGCCAGCTCACGCATCCCCTCCTCGGCCGCCACCCAGTCCGCGCCCGCCGCCGCGCCCGCGACCTCCTCGTCGCCGTCGTCGAGGAGGCCTGCGGCCCTCATCCGGGCCCTCACCCGCGCGGCGACCTCACCGAGCGCCAGGTGGCCGGTGTGCTCGTCCTCGACCGCGCCGGTCAGCAGTCCCTCCACCACACCGATCCACTGCCCCGTCCGCTCGGCGCGCGGCACCGCGCGGGCCCACCTCGCGGCCAGGCGCAGCGTCGCCCCCGCCTCGGGCCCGTCCCCGTCCCGGACACCGGGAGCGGCCAGCGCGGCCTGGAGCTGGGCGGCGTCGACGGCGTCCCAGCGGCGTACGGCAAGGCCCAGCAGCCCGTCCAGGGCCAACCGGCCTGCCGCGGCGACCTGTTGCGCACGCGTGGGCTCTGCGGCGCCATCGCCGGGCGGTGCGGCCAGCCACGCCCGGACGGCGTCCGGGTCCGCCTGAGCGACCTGGTCGAGGAACGGAGCGGCCGGCCACCGTCCGCCCGCCGCCCCGTCCGGCATCAGCAGGTGCGGCGCGTGCTCCTGCAGAACCGCGAGCCACACCGTGGCCGGGCCGGAGCGGAAAAAGTAGTCGGTGGCGCGCGGGTCCGCCCAGCCGGCGAGCTCCTTCGCCTCGGCGGCGCCGGGGTGTTCGAGGGCGACCAGCTCGAGGACGCGGGCCGCGCGGTCCGCAAGCGGCACCAGCAACTCGCGGGCGGCGGCGAGGATGTCCGCGTACAGGACGGCGGCCTCACCGGCATGGGCCGCGCGGCCGTGCAGGATCCCGGAGGCCACCCCGTAGACGGTTCCCCACACATCGAGTGCCGCATCCTGCGCCGCGCCGAGCTCCACCCCCATCTGCCGCTCGACGATCCCCCGCGCCCGCGCCTGGTGGTAGCGGCCCGGCTTCACCAGCTCGTCGCGCAGCACGTCCGCGGCCGCCGCCACCCGCGCCCACGCACTCGCCTCGACGGACGGGCCATCGGCGGTGGTGCCGGCCGAACCGGCGCCGACGGCCGGCCCGTCGGACGGGGAGGCCTCGTCAGCAGGGGGTGCGGCGTCGACCGAAACAGCCGGCCCGTCCGGCATCAAGGCCCCGGCGGTGGGGGACGTGACGGCGTCGACCGCGGCCAGCAGGCCTTGTGCTGCGGGCTTCAGGCCCACCGTGACCGGGGCGCCGGGCAGGCCCAGCAGCGCGTCCGCCGCGGAGCGCACACACGCCGCGGCGACCTCCGCCGGCCGCGCGAAGCCGCTGCCGGCCAGGACCCGGTGGGCATCCCGCAGCAGCCCCAACGCCCGTACGCCCGCCTCCCCCTGAGCTGTCAGGGCGTCCGCGAGGACGTCGTCGACCTCGGGCAGCACGCTCGCGCCGGCCGGCGCCACCTCATCGCTCACCGAAGCACCGTAGCCCCGCCGGCCACCGTCCCCGCACCGCTGTCGCGGAACCGCGATAGCCACCTGGGCGGGGCGGACGAAGAGCAGCTCGTCGACAAGAGCGGGCCGGCCGTTGGCCGACGGCGGGCGCGCCCCCTGTCGGGGGCCGCGCGGGGGGGGTGGGGCCGGTCCCTTTCGGGACGCGGGACGTCCGGCCCGGGCCGGGCAGTTTGACGCCCGGCCGCGGCGTCCGGCCGGCACGTCCTCGGTTCTGGCCGCGCGGCGGGGCCGCGTTCATGCGGGTGCGGGCGGCGTGGTCTGGGCCGATGCGGCGTACTCGGCGGCCGCCTCGACGTCCTCGGGGGCGGCCCAGCCGTCGTAGCGGGTGCCCAGGGCGGTGGTGGCCGTTCGGGGGACGAGGCGGCCGTCAAGGACGTCGGCGACGAACTCGGTCAGGCCCCGTTCCTCGCGGTGGTCCCAGCCTGCGTGGACGGGGCTGTGCCAGAACGGGCTCGGGTCGCACACCTCCGCGCAGGCCACGGCGCTGAAGCGGCTCACCAGCGGGTGCAGCCGGCTCCACGGTCCGTCCGGCGCCGCAGGCCGGTACAGGCGGGCGGCGGGCACATGATGGAGCCAGCGCGCATCCCGGTACGTGAACCAGACCACGCCGACCGTGTCGTCCTGGTAGCGGCGGGTGCGCGCGAGGACGTCATCGACGGGCGCGGAGGAGACCTGCGCCTCCAGCGCGGTGCGTGCGCCTCCCGCCGCGGTGACCAGGACGTCGGCCCGCCAGCCCCCGTGTGCGGCGCCGGCCTCCAGCTCCGCCTGGTGGCCGGCCTGGCGCGCGGCAGCGGCCAAGGCCCGCTTGAGGCTGCGGTGTTCTTCCGTCTCGCCGGCGCCGGCGCAGTTTGGGGAGCGGCGGTCGTGCGCGAAGAACCGGCCGCCGCGCCCGGACACCTTCGCGTGCATCGGCCCCCCGCACCAGGTACAGGCCAGCACCGGGCGCGGCCGCACCCGGTACACCGCCTCCCACACCAGGCCGCAGCCCAGACCCTCAACCGTCGCATCCAGCGTCCCGTGCCCGTCCCAGCGCGCGGTCAGTGGCATCGACTCGCCCCCCCCTTTGCCTGTCGGCCTGCCAGCATCCCCCAGCCTGCCCGCCCAACAGCAGCCCCGTCGACGCACGTTGGTCCCCAAGCCGGGCCGGCGTAGCGGCAGCGAGCAGCATGTCGACCAGACGGGGCCGGCCGTTGGCCGGCGCGGGGCGTGCCCCCTGTCGGGGGCCGCGTCAGGGGTGGGGGCCGGGTCCCCTTCCGGGACCCGGGTCGGTCGTGTGCGGGGCCGGGGCCGTTGGCCCCGGGCGGGCGCGGACGGTGGCCGCCGGTGGTGGATGTCTGTGGTGGGGAAGCGTCGCAGGCAGACCGAGGACCGGGGATCCGTATGGCGAAGGCCGGGCGGGCGCCTGCGGCAAATCCCCGCCCGTCCCGGGCCCATGGCGTAGGGTGGGCGCACCGACGCGGGGTGGAGCAGCTCGGTAGCTCGCTGGGCTCATAACCCAGAGGTCGCAGGTTCAAATCCTGTCCCCGCTACCACCATCCGGCCCCCTCCGATACCAGCGGAGGGGGCCGGAGCCGTTCACGAGCAGCATCACCGGTCCGTACGCCATCGCCGCCGGCCCCGAGCGCAGGGGCCCGGTGTCACCGGCCGGCGAGCAGGCCCCGCAGCACCCCGGCCCCGTACGACAGCCGCGGCACGAGCGGGCGCAGCAGCCGGACGACGCGCCCACGGCGTACGAAAGGGTGCCTGCTCAGGCCTCAGCCCCGCATGCGCTCGGCCCACCCCTCGGGCGGCACGAACACGGTGGACGGCGCCGGCCTGCTGTCCACCGCCGCTGCAGGCGAGGTGGACGGCTCTTTGTCCGCTTCTCGGCCGCGGCCTGCGACGCGCGTGCGGGAGGCGACCGACGTACCTTCCCAGGCCGCCGGCGACCGGCTCGCGTCCCGGGCACCGGCGCTGCCACCATCGTCGTCACCGCGCCGGACGGCAACTCCCCGGCCCGGCCCCAGCACCCGCACACCCGCCCTGGAGGCACCGCCATGCCCACCGTCCCGCCGGAGGAGCCCGCTCTGCCCGAGACCGCCCCGGCGCCCGCCTCGGGCACCGGGCGCCTGGGCGCGGGTGAGGCGGCCGTCGTCGTCACCGCGATCACCGCGGTGACGGTGCTCGCCGTCCTGGAGCGGCCCATCCCCGCCGTCCTGACCGCGATCGCCTCGGCCGCCGCCTGGCTGCTGCTCCCCCACCGCGCGCGCCAGCTGCTCGCCGCGCTCATCGGCGCCGGCCGATGAGCGCTTCGCCTGCCGGCACGGTCGAGCTGGCGCTCCTGCGGGGCTGGCTGCGCGGCATCAAGGGAGCGTTCACCTACGACACCCTCGTCCGCCGCGCGGGCGAGCACGGACAGCACGTCTGCGAGCGCACGCTGCGCCGGGCCGTACGCCAGACCCTGGACGGCCGGCTCCCCTCCCTTCGCGTGGTCGTGGCCTTCGCGCACGGCGCCGTCCACGCCCAGGCCCACGCCGCCAGCGCGAGCCGCGGCGCCGACCCGCTCGAGGTGCAACGGGCCGAACAGACGGGCCGGGCCCTGTGGGAAGCCGCCGCCAGCGCCGTTCGCCGGCGAACGCAGCCCCGCCCGCGTCGCGTTACCTGGGTGCCGGGCCACATCACCACCCAGGCCGGGCTGACCCGGGCCATGCAGCGGTTGCGGGAGGAAGCCGGCAACCCGTCCCTGCGCGAGCTGGCGGCGGCGCCGCAGACCGCCGGCCGCCTCTCCGCCAGTGCGCTCCACCTGGCCCTGACCGGCAAGCGGCTGCCCAGCGAGCGGCTGCTGACCGCGTTCACGGCCGCCTGCCACGCGAGCGAGGCCGCCCTGCAGGCGCTGCTCTCGGCCCGCCGGCGGATCACCAACCCGCCGCAGGAGGACGACTTCACGGGCGTCGGCTACCCCTGCGAGATCATCGACCTGGTCGAGGAGACCGAGGAGCCCGCGCGGCCCTGGCTCGCTCCCGAACCGGAACTCGACTGGTACGACCAGCAGCTGCGGGACGAGGAGCAGGCCGCCACCGACAGCATGATCGCGTGGATCGACAGCCTCACCGCCGAGGAGATCGAGGACCTGCAGCGCCAGGCCGAGGCCGGCGACGGGCGGGATCTGCGCGCCGAACTCACCGCGCTCATCAGCCGCGCCGAGGCCGCGCGGTAGAGCGGCCAGGGCTCTCGCCCGGCGCATCGGCACGGGCGCCGGCGCGGACACGCCGCCGCACGAGTAGCGCGGCGGCCCTGTAAGCCCGCCGCGGCACCAGGGCGCAGCGCCTGCACGACCGGCGGCGGGTCGGGGCGCAGCGGCCGGACCCGCCGCGCGGCGTACGGGTGCCTGGGCGGCCCGGGGGCGGTTCAGGCGGCCGCGGCGACCTGGTCCGCGGCGGGCACCGCGTGCTGGGCCGCCACCTGCTCCAACACCTCGTAGAGCGCGCGGGCCCGCCGGCTGCGCGGGGAGCCGAAATCCTCCCGCCGGGCGGTCAGCAGCAGGAGCCACTGCGCGCCGGTCATCCGCATCCGGCCGGCCGCCCGTACCGCGGACAGCAGGCGTCGGCTCTCGCGCTTGTTCAACACCCCTTGCACGGGCGTCACCAGCTGGTGCGCGGGCACCCGCAGACGCTGGCGCAGATGCAGCGGCACCTCGTTCCACGACGCATCCTCCGCGCCGGGCAACAGCCGCCCTTCAGCGGCTCCGGACTCGGCCCGCACCGGCGGCACAGGGCCGGCCGCCGCGGGGACCGGCCGCCCGGAGCGGGTCCGGCCGGCCGACGCCGCGGACTCGTGGTCCACCGGCCCGGATCCGGCCTCGGCGGGGAGCTGCTCGCCGGCCGGGGCAACGGCGGCGCAGCTACCGGCACGGGTGTGGGCGGCCAGGTTGGCCGGCGTCCCCGCGTACGCGCACCCCGCACAGCGCACCCAGCCCGCCTCGTCCACGGCCCTTTGCACCACCGAACGCTGCGGGCCGAACCCCAGCGACACCAGCCGCTGGGGCAGCTTCATCCCCTCCAGCGCGCGCAGCGCCGCGGCCGCCGTGATGTCGTGCCCCCGCACAAACCACCGCCCGATCTCCGCCTCCTCCCCGCACCCGCAGAAGCAGCCCCCCGTCGGCACCAGCCGAACGTCCCTCGTGTCCGTCACGCCCCCGGACGCTACTGACTCCCAAAGCCCCAGACAGACCGACCCACGCCCGCGACAGCAACCGACCGCACGCAACCACCCATTGGCCCTACACCACCCCCTCGCCCCCGCTGCAGGAAGCGCCCCCATGGCAGATCAGCGCGCACGAACAGCACGCTGCACCAGCACGCTGAGACAGCTTGACCAGTGGATTCGCTGTCCGGGCCTGCTACAGCCGCACGCAGCAGACCACACCAGCCACACCAAACCAGCGCCCCGGCGCCGGGCCGGTACGGCGACGATCTCCCGGGCCAGGCGCCAGTCCCGGCCACCACCGCGGGTGCGATGCAGTCCCGGCCACCACTCGACGTCGGCGGCCGAACGGCAGCAGCCAGGCCGCGGCCGGGGCTACCCGCGAGGCGGCAGTGAGCAGCAGAAGCGACACCTCAGCCCGGGGCCGGCCGTTGGCCGGTACGGGCCCGCCGGGCAGCCGCACCGCCGGTGCGGACCCGGGGCCGATGGCCCCTGGTGCAGGGCCGGCACGGCAGCCGGCGGTCAGACGACCGCCGGCTGAACCGTCAAGGATCCTTCGGCGGTGTCGATCGTGGCCCGAGTGCCGAGCGGGATGGTCGGAGGGTGCAGACCGTGCCCGGCGGGGAGGCGGCGGGGTCGGACTGGAACTCAGGCGCGCCGACGCGGGATGCGCTCTTGGTGCACGAGGGGGATGCCAAGGCGGGCGGCCACGGTTCTCTCCAGGCCGGAGACGACGTGGTCGGGGGTGGCGCTGCTCAGCGGGATCACCCAGTACTCGGCCCACTCCTCCTTCTTCGACCTGGTGCGGCTGACGTGCTGGTGGAGCCTGGTCGCGGCGGCTCCTCGGGTCAGCATCCGGGTCGGAGCGGTCCTTCCGCAGTAGCAGGCGAGACCCTCCCGGTTGACCACGACGTAAATGGCCTTGTCTTCGTACCCGGAGATCTCGCCGATGGGGACCGGCTCGGGCCGTTCATCGAGGAGCCACTGGCCGGCGAGCTGGACGAGCATGGCGTACCGGGTGTCGGTGATGGGGACGACGCCGGTCCAGACGGTGTCGGTCATCCGAGCGGCTCTTCCTCGGACATGCGGATGAGGGCCCTGTCCATGAGACGGATCTGCTTGACGGAGGCTTCGACGGTCTCCCACGAGAGCTGGTCGGTGGTGCCGTTCTTCTTGCGCAGCTTGATCAGGTCGTCGAGGCGGTTGGCGGCCACGGTGAGGGACGCCTGGAAGTCCGTGAGGGCCCTCTCCTCGCGAGCGGTGCTGGAGAGCCCGCTCGTCCCGCCCTCGGGGTTGAACCCGTGGAGGGCGGCGAGACGCAGGTGGGCGTTGAAATCGCTGCCCTTCCACTCGTCGTGCTCGACCAGACATCCGTCGGCCCACCAGCGCGGGCGCAGACCGCTCCGGATCCGCTTGATCGCGTCGGCGAGGACCTGCGGTCCTTCCTCCCTTTCGAGGACGGCCTTGACGACCGCGCCGACGCCAGCACGCATGACCGTGTGATTGACGATCTGCTCGGCGGAACCGCCGGGGGCGAGGAGATTCCCGCTGGTGACGAGGGTGACCATAGCGAGCACGCCGAGGAGCAGCTTGGCGGGGATGTCGCGGTTGTCGGCACGCTGGAGAAGGTCGTCCACGGCTTGGTCGTTGTCGACGTTCTCGACGGCCCACTCGTGGTCGACGAGGTCCTTCCACAGGCAGCCGCTCTCCAGCGCGGTGCGCACGGGCCTGATGCCCTCTCCGAGGGAGGTGGAGTACGAGCGCAGGCCCAGCTCGGTGACCAGGCCGCTGCGGCCGGCGAGCTGGAGGCTGCGCTTGTCGAGCTTGGCGGCCGCGATCCCGTTCAGCCTGGGCTCCTTGCGGGTGAGCTGCTGCGCGATGAGCGCGAACCGAAGGTCTCGGAGGGCACTGAGGCCGAGGGTTTTCATGGGGTCGGTGATGTCGACGCGGCCGAGGAGGACGTCCTTGACGGCCTGGGCGTTGTCGCCGAGCTCGCCGGCGTCGAACAGCGCGGTGACGGTCTCCTCGGCGGTGATGCCGTTCTTCGAGGCGTCCGCGAACTCCTTCACCCCGATGTTCATGCGCATCAGCAGCGAGCGGACCGCGGCGGGGAAGCGCTGCATGCCCATGCTCGGGTCGTCGTCGGTGTAGCCGATGACGACCTCCACAGGGACGGTCATGGCGTTGAGGAGCGCGGCGGCCTGGTCGCGCTTGGCGCGGGCGGCCTTGCTCGTGCCGGTGGCGGCCTTGATGTCGCGGTATGCCTTCTTGATGACCTCCCGGACGAAGTTGCGCCGGTCGGTGAGGGGGAGGCTCATGAGGTACGACGGGAGCAGCGAGGGGCGCTCCTTGTCCTTGGCCGGGCCGATCAGGCCGGTCGGGGCCGGGACGTGGGCGGTGCAGGACCCCCAGCGGCTGTTGCCGTCGACAAGGCCCAGGTCCCCGGCGGGGTGGCGCCCGGGGCTGAGGAAGACGACGGGGACGGCCGTCAGTGGGCGCTCCACGATGCGCCGGCCCACTTCCTGCCTGTTCTGGTCCCTCACCTTCTTGGACGCCCGGTCGACAGAGTCGAGGAGGGCGTCCATGGGGTCGGTGTAGATGAGGGCGGCGTCGGTCTCGTGCGCGGTGGGCATGGACAGGACCTGCTGGCGGGCCACGGTGTTCGGGTCGGCCGCGTAGTGGACCTCGTCGAGGAGCCGGTCGTTCTCGACCGCGGGGGACAGCATCAGGGTGTACGCGCGGTAGTTGATGACGGTCAGCCAGCCGGTCTCGACGCGGCGGAGCTCCGGGCGGAGATCGGTGAGAAGGTCCGGCTCAACCGCGCTGTACGCGATCCGGTGAATGGCGTCGTCGGTGAGCTGAACGCCGGGCCGGTCCTTTTCGAGGGCCTTGATCGCCTTGGCGGTCTGGCTGACCGGTACGACGCGGTGCTCGAACGGCGTGGAGCGGTCGCCGGAGCGGATGTCGATGACCTGGATGTCGGGGAGGTCGTCGGCGGTTTCGATGGTGCTCACATGGCCTCAATCGGATGGGCCGGCGCGAGGCGGGCTCGCGGCCGGTGATCGGCGTACGCGAGCAGAGCACCATCGGAGCGCAACGCACCCGTGTCCGCCCCGATGAGGACCGCGGTCCGTCGCTGGGCTGACCCGGCGTCGCTTCGGTGGCCTGGAGGCGGAATCCGGGTACCCGCCCCGTGGGGTGCGGGCGGCGTACTCGGGTCTTGCCGACGGAGACCGCGGTCTCCACCGGCTGCGCAGCAGGCCGCCATCGGCGGCGGCGATGGGCAGGAACGTACACCCGTCCAGGCTTGCAACGCAGGGGAATCGGCGAACTGCCCGACCTGCCCTGCTGCAACCTGTCTGTCCTCGCCTGACGGCCAGTCGCGGCGCTCCCACTCCGTTCGCCAAGTTCGCCGCGTTCACCGAGACGAGCGACGCACGGCTCGCGGCCGCTGCGGTGTGGGCGAGGGTGTACCCAGGGGGACGCCACCCGTCGGCGTCAGGCGCCGGGCGTCAGGGCGCTTGCCGGTCCTGGCTGTTCGGGCCGCCGCGGGTGCGCAGGGTGGTGCCGGCCTCGGTGAGCAGACGGTGAACGAAGCCGTAGGACCTGCCGCAGCCCTGCGCGAGGGTCCGGATCGATGCTCCCCTGTCGTACGCCTTCTTCAGATCGGCGCCCAGCTTGCTCCTCGCAGCTCCCTTGATATGGGCGCGGTATCCCAGCATGTCGGCTTCCTGTCTCTCTCCGGGCCCGTGGACGGCTGGTGCCCGGCGGCGTGTGCCGGGCGGCTCACGTCCAGGCCGCGCCGACGTCCCCGGCGTTGAACAACGCCCACCTCAACACCCCCAGCACAGCGGGACGTTCGCACGACGGTAGCGCGGCCGCAGCGTCCAGCAGAGCATGCCGGCGGCGCGGCGGCGCCAGCAGCAGTTGGAGCAGGCCGCCCGCACCCGGCAGGCCCGCCAGGGCGCGCTGCTAGGTGGCGCGTGCTCTCCTTCACTGCGCCACCCCACGAGACCGCCCCTGTCCCGTCCCCGACTGGCGGATCAGACAGGGCTCCCGCCCAGTACCGCGAGTGGCGCCGCGCCCACTGGACCGCAACACCCGCGTCCACCTCCTCGGCGAGCACGGCCGGCCCTCCGGCCCGGTCCACGGGCCCGATGCCATCTAGGACGTGACGTTCGCCCGCCGCCGCACCCGTGTGCGCGGGACCTGGGTCAACGAACACCTCCCCCACGCCCCGGCCAAGGACCGGTGTACGCGGTGGACGAACGGCGGACCCGCACCACACCAGGCAGCTGACCACGCACCGCATCACGAGCGCCGTTGTAGGTGTCGACCTCATCGCTGAACTGGACGACCCCCAGGCGCGGCGTATCGTCGACGCGTGTACTGGGTGCTAGGAACCGGGTATGCCCGCCACCCAGCCCCCTTCTCGAGCGCAGCTGCCTCATGCCGATCGTGATCTTCAGGAGTGGTACCTGGGTCGGCTTAGCTACCTGGCGGGGCGGTTGAATCCGTATGTCGAAGGCGAGCCTCAGTCGTCGCGGCGTCTGCGCGCCCTCATGGCAATGGAAGTCTTCTCCCTTCCAGCAGCGCTCCGGATCGGCTTGAAGGCTGCAGAGGCAGACCTCCGCGACGAGCGTGTTCCCCAGCATCTGGGTGGTCAGATGCAGGATCTGCGTGAGGCTGTCGCGGAAACCAGGCTGGTGCCGCTCTTGGTGAAGGGGTTGGGAGTCTCGTACATCTTGGGCGAAGAACACCAGCGCGCACTGCTGGGTTGAGCACCACCACGACGACGCGCAGCATCGCAGGCAGGAGGGTTTCCTCCAGCGCGGACGAGACGTGCAGGAGATCTGAGACCGGGAGATCGCCTGCCCCGACGGCCACGCCACCGCCTACCAGATCACAACCCACCAGCCCGGCCCTCCCCCACGCCGTCCGGCACCCGCATCCCACAAACACCACCCCACCCACCGCCAACGCCGCCTGACCAACACAACAACAAGCAGCCGCACACGGCTCCGGGGCACCGACACAGCAGATAGCGGGCCCTGGCGGGGCGCGGCACCCGACACCCCCGCACAGCAGGCCCGGCCGTTCGCCAGCTGGGCCCCGCCCCCCGCCAGGGCCCCGCAGGGCCGGGGCCGATGGCCCCGCAAGGGCGTGAGCGAGGCGAGTGTCGTACAGCGGCGCGGGTGGTCACATGGGGCGGCGGAGGCAGGGCCTGCGGGCAGCACCGCGACGCAGCCCGACGCCGGACGTCACCCGGCCGACCACTCACCTGATCGACGGACGCATCACGGAACGTAGGGGGCAACCGCTAGTGACATGGCCTCGTTGAACGCGGGGTGGATGGGTGTCGCACCTGCGCGTTCCCCAGCGATGGAAGGGTTGGAGCGGGATGGCTCAGCTGATGACGGAAGCCGAGCGTGCGGCCCAGCGCCGTATCGTCGGAGTCGTGCGCACCTCGGGCGTGCTGACCAGCGGCGGGCTGGCACTGTGGCGCGAGTACAACGCCGGAGAGTGGAAGGCGTCCGCCGCGGAGCTGTCACAGGACCTGGACACCTTGACCGTGCCGCACGAGATCGTGATCGCCTTCCGGCCGCCCC
This sequence comes from Streptomyces sp. NPDC001668, assembly GCF_042893155.1. Classification (NCBI taxonomy): domain Bacteria; kingdom Bacillati; phylum Actinomycetota; class Actinomycetes; order Kitasatosporales; family Streptomycetaceae; genus Streptomyces; species Streptomyces sp. NPDC001668. Next base: position 245,328 of record NZ_JBIAUQ010000014.1, on the reverse strand, counting down.
GGGCACGCGAGCTGCGCCGCCGCAAGGGCCAGGAGGTCCGTGTCGCGTTCGCCGAGCTGGGCAAGCTGGTGCGCTGGATGCCCTCACTTCAGCGGTCGATCGACGAGCTCCCGGCCGAGACGCCCGGCTTCACCTTCCCCTACTGCGAACCGCGACCGACCGGAATGGCGATGCTGGTGCTGGCCTCCTTCGCGGCCGAGTGGCCCGCCTGGACAGCCAAGCAGGCCGAAGCGATAGGGCTACTGTGTGCCGAATGCCGCTTCGATCTCCGCACATCAGGCGCCGAACGGCGCCTCGCCTACAACATCCCCACCCGGCCGGACCGTCAGCGCCTCGTGTGCGGAGATTGCTGCGGCAACGGGCTGCCGGAGCTGGAGCGGCTGGCTGCAGCCGGACCGAAGCCGTGACCGCTCACGAGAAGATCAACTAGAGGGCCAGGGGGCCGAGCCAGCCCGGTGTTCGTTCGGTGCGCCCGTCAGGGGCTGAAACTCCATCCATGCCGTGGACCCTCCGGCTTCGGACACCGCTGGCCGATCCTCCTGCAGCCCCGCGCCGAGAGAGTAAGCCCACCGAGCAGGGCCCCGGTCAGCGCGTCAAGTCGAGTCTGTCGACTTCGTCGATCACGCCCCGCTCAGACCGGGTGCGCCGTACGGTCATTTCCACGGATGGCGACCGACTGGTGACGCCGGGTCAAGCACAGGAGAGGTCCGAGGATGGTCAATGCCCGTACGTACCCGCTGTGGCGAGATCTTGCGAAGAGCGAGGACCTTCCCAAGGAGGCCCTCAAGACGGTGATCGAGACCCTATGCGCACCGGCGAAGACTCCGGACGGCTTCGACCCCCAGGCCGACCGGTGGCGGGAGGAAGCCCTCAAGGCCGCACTGCCCGCGCTGCTGACCCGGACGTCTGCCAAGGGCCTGCGGAACCGCCTCTTGGTGCATGCCGACGAGAAGATACTGACCACTCTGGCGGTCGAGGGCACGGTAACCACCAAGGACCTGCCCGCCATCCTGCGAACCCACCGCGTGTGGGCCGGACTGATCGCCGGCTTGGCACGGCACCCCGGACAGGTCGAAGCAGCGATCGCGCTCCTGCCTCGCCTCCCAAGTCACGAAGTGGAGCGGGTCGTGCGGGACTGGGATCCCGACCACTACGCCCGCGACGAAGATGCAGCGCCGGTCCCGCCCGTGCCGCAGGCATTGTTCGACGCCGTTCTGGAAGCCTGCCTCACCCCGCTCGCCGCGTACCTGCTCCATCCGGAACCCGACGAGGGCTGGGAGGCCGTGTCCGCGTTCTCGAAGGACTGGTCGCTTGAGCTGGGGAGCAACAGCGCCTGGGCAATGCTGGCTAGGTGTCCCGAGCGGTGGGCGGAACTCGTCGCACATCCCACGTTCGGGACGGCGGTCCAGCACCTGCTGCTGGATCAGGCCGAGGTCCGCGCTCTGGAAGACGCCCGTATCCACGCCGCCGCCTCGAACCCGCCCGGTGAAGAACTCCCCGCTGAAGACCTGGGCTGCGCCCTCAGCGAGGACCTGCTGCTGGCCTGCCTTCCGGCTCTGTGTCTTCCGGAGCTGGCCGAGTTGCCCAACCCGCGAGTGACGGCACGCAGGACCCTGCACCACATCGCCAACCGCGTCCGCAACAACCCGCGCCTGGCCGACCTCGCCGCAGAGCACGTACGCGCGGCCGCCGACTCCCTCGTGATCCGTGGCCAGCTGCTCGGCCCCCTCGAGAAGCAGGACAACGACCATGAATCCGACGGCAGCCTCCTGCGCCTCGCCGAGGACCTGGCCCTCCTCAGCGCCAACCCCGACCACCTCGCTGGCGCCTGCGCTCAGCTCGCCTCCATGGACCAGCCGGCCGTCGTCTCCCCCTCGCCGAGCCAGACCCTGATCCGCGTCATCGACGGCGTCGACCCCCACCACGACCGTCCAGCCCGGCTCCTGGAGCGCCACTCGGAGCACCGTCGGGCCCAGGCCTTGGCCGCCCTCGCCGCCAACCCGCACACCCCGCGCGCCGCCATCACCGACGCCCTACACCTGCTGCACCCCGCCGAGCTGGCCTGGATCACCGAGAAGGTCGAAGGCCCCGACTGGTTCCTTCATACCGCAACCGCGGTCTCGGCCGCCGAGGACGAAGACGACGGTGTGCTGCGGCTGCTCAGCGACGACGAACTCGCCCAGCACCCCGATCCGGCGGCCGTCCTGCAGTCCTGGCTTGATTCCCCCGCAGTCAACGAAATCTCCTCCCGCTCCGAGGTCTACCGGGCCGTCGTCAGGTCCCGCCACCACACCTTGGAGCACCTGCGCCAGATCCCAGCCGACGAGATCCTCTCCCGCCACGAACCCGAGGTCGCACTGAACATCCTGCTGGACCATTGCGGGCGCAGCACCGAGCGGTGGGCGGCGCTCGCCGCCGCCACGAACTTCGGCTACGACCAAGAAAAGATCACCTTCGGAGAGCTCCTCGACTCCCTGGACGGCGCGACCGCGCAAGCGCGGACATCCTGACGTGGCTGCTTCGCGCGTCACACAATCCGCTCCAATTGCTGGAGGACCCTGGTGGCGTGGCTGCACGCGGGCCTGCTCTCACCGTCCTGGACGCCGACTTCGTGATTCTGAAGCGAGCCGGTCGTCAGACGATGACTCCGCTGCGTGAGGCGAGGCCGCGCAGTTCCGTCGTCGTGGGGCCGGAGACCATCAGCCTGGAGATGAGGGCCTTTGTCGCCGGGCGGGCGTGTGTCTCCTGCGGAGCGCAGTGCTCGGCCGCAAGCAGGGTGCGGATGCAGTCGCTGCGTCGGCCGAGCTGGTCGTAGGTGACGGCGACATCGCTCAGGGCACGGGAGCGGCGCTCGACGCTGGGCAGCGCTTTGAGGGAAACAGAGCGGGCGGCGGCGAGCGCTGCCAGAGGGTCCCCGGCGTAGTTCTCGGCGGAGATGCGGTGAAGCTGCACCGTGAGCGGGCTGAAGCCCCCGCCGTGGTCGCGCAACAAGGTGGCGCCGCCCAGCTCCTTGGCGATGCCCGCCGCCTCGTTCGTCAGTTCCCGCATCCCGTCCCTGTCGCCCCGCCGCGCCACGGTGTAGGCGGCAGATTGGATGAGTAGTCCACGCTCGGCGGCACCGGCCTGTCCGGCATCGCGCAGGTCTGGATGGTCGGCAGCGGACAACGCGATGGACAGGGCCTGATCGTGCCATCCCGCCTTTCTCGCGAGGACGGCAAGTTGGCGGGCGGACTCGGCGACTGTGAGGACGTCGCCGCCAGCGTCGGCCAGCTGGCGGGCACGGTCGGCGGCCATCCAGCCGAGCTGCTGCTCGTCCATTTTGACGAGCATCCGAGTGGCCAGCAGATAACTCTTGGCCAGAAGCTGGTAGTTCTCGGCCGCACCGCCTTCGGCGGTCAGCGCGTGCCCGCTACGGATAATCCGTGGCAGCCGCACGGCGAGGGACGCGTAGCGGCAGGCGTCGAAGTCGGCGAGCGCCCGGCCGAAGTCCACATCGAGCGTCACGGCCGACGACGGATCGGGCGCGCTGCCGAGGCCGAGCATCGCATCCCGGATGCGGGTGACGAGCAACTCGCCGATCAGAGCCTCATCCGCCGTGGCAGTCCCGTTCCCGAGAAGCGGGGAGCCAACAACTGCGGCGGCAGTGGCCGCCAGGCCCGTTAGCAACTTCCTGCGGCGCACCGGATCTTCACCGTCCTCCCATCCGGAGCTACCCACCCTAGTGGCGGGTATCCGTGGGAAGCCTGCGATTGGTCCGATCGGCTGACCGTGCCGTACCTGGGGGCGTTGTGCGGGTGGGGCGAGTCCGAACGCCTGGTGGGGCAGCTGGAGTGCATCGGCGAAGCGCCGCAGCACGTCGACGTCCTTGAGCGGTGCAAGGCCTCGCTCGTAGCGGGAGACTTGGGCACCGGAGTACCCGGTCAACTTGCCCAATGCCTCAAGGGTGAGCCCCTTCGCCTGCCGGGTCTGGCGCACCAGTTCCCCGGGTGTCACGCCAACCCCACACGCCGGTTAATCCCTGATAACCGCATCAGAACCCCGTTCCTGCCTGTAGCCGAGGCTGCGCCGCCTCCAACGTAGTCCTAGGACTGAGTCCCGGACAGGTCGTTTGCATGGGATGCAAACGGCTTTGCGAGACAGGACAGCGCCCCTGTCGGCCGCGATCCGATCGCGGCGACCTTCGACGGCAGGCCCTGAAACCCTGGGCCACGACAATCTGTCTCGGAGGCTCCTCATGCACTCTGCTCTGTCCACGGCGTCGGCCGTCGACGCCCGCCTCGCGCCCTCCTACTACATCCAGTCCGACGACCTCGGCCTATACGTCGCAGGGTTGTTGGCCAAGTGCCGCAGCGTCTTCGAGATCAAGACCGCCATGGCTGCAGACCTTGCTGAAGGTGCTGAAGACCTGCAAGACCAGGGCACCGGGATCGTCGAGGACGGCGCTCTGCTCCAGGGCAAGGTCTTCGTTCAGGCCGGAGCGCGGATCGAGGCCGGCGCCCAGGTAGTCGGGCCGGTGCTCATCTGTAGCGGCGCTGTCGTGTCGGCCGGCGCGCTGGTCCGCGATCACAGCGTGATCGGCCCCGGCTGCCGCATCGGCTTCGGCGCGGAGGTCACACGCAGTCTGCTCGCCGGGCATGTCTTCATGAAGCACCCGTGCTTCGTCGGCGACTCGGTGATCGGGCGCCGTGTCAACATCGGCTCGTTCTGCTCCACCACCGGCCTGCGGTGCGACCGCGGGCCGGTCGCCGAGCCGGCGATCGAGCTGATCACCGTCAACCTCGATGGGCAGCGGCTTCCCACCGGGCAGACGAAGTTCGGAGCCGTCATCGGCGACGAGGTCGCCCTGCCCGCCGGAACCGTCCTTTCGCCGGGCACGCTGATCGGCCCCGGCACGGTCATCTACCCGCGCGACCACATCGGCGGCTTCCTGCCCGCCGGAGCCCGTGTGCGGTGATCGCAGTGACCACCACCTCGCTGAGCAACGCCGCCATGGACACCACCGTCGTGCACGTCACCGGCGGACGCCCGCTCGTCGGCAGGGTCCCGGTGCAGGGCAGCAAGAACATCGCGCTGCATCTTTACGCCGCCGCCTTCCTCGCTGATGCCCCGGTCGTCCTGACCGGGACGCCGGCCATCCTCGACACCCAGGTCTGCGCACAGATCCTGCGGCATGCCGGCGCGACCGTCGACGTCGGCGCTGGACGGATGTCCGTAGCCCCGCCGAATGCCGCGCGCCTCCTCATCCACCCCGGACTCGGCCGGAAGGTGCGGACGACCACAGTGCTGGCCGCCGCGGTGCTGGCCCGCACCGGGCAGGTCTCATTCCCTTACCCCGGCGGTGACGCGTTCTGCCCCCGCCTGATCGACCGGCACCTTGCCGCGATGCAGGCCGCCGGCGCCGACGTCATCGCGAGCGACACCGGCCTGCGCGCCGTGTGCGGGCCGCGCGGCGTTACGGCGTTCACCGTGGACGTGAACACCCCGTACGGGCCGAGCCTGGGAGCCACGGTGACGGCGATGCTGCTGGCCGCCCGCGCAAGGGGCACCAGTCTGATCACCCATCCGTCGATCGAGCCGGAGGTTACCGAGACCGCTCGGTTCCTCGCTGACCGCGGGGTCCTCATCCACACCGACGACGAGGGCCTGCACGTGACCGGGAGCGACTGGATCGCTGGCGGTGAATTCGCGGTGGCCGGGGACCGGATCGAGGCAGCCACCATGATCATGGCCGCCGCCGCGACCGGCGGCGACATCCACCTCGACAACATCACCCCCGCCGAACTTCCCGACGGCCTCGCCAGCGCCTTTGCTTCAGCGGGAATCAGCCTGACCGACGCCCGCAACGGAGGCGTACGCGCCCAGTGTCACGGAACGCTGACAGCAGTCGAGACCGCCACCGGGCCGCACCCGGGCCTTCCCACCGACACCGCGCCGCAGCTGGCCGCCATGCTCACCCAGGCCCACGGCACCTCGCTGATCGCCGAACGCGTCTACCCCCGCCGAGACACGCACGTCGAGGGCCTGCGCGCCTTCGGGGCCGACATCGCGGCCACCGACGCGATGACCCGCATCCGCGGGCTCGTCCGGCTTCACGGCGCCAGGGTGGAAGGGGCGGACATTCGTGCGGCGAGCGCTCTCATGATCGCCGCCCTCGCAACCGAGGGCGCCTCTACGATCCGGGGGATGTATCACCTCCGGCGCGGCTACGGACACCTGCTGGACAACCTCGCCACGCTGGGAGCCGACATCACCACGATTCCCGGAGGCTCTTGATGCCCGTACCGTTCACGGTGGAAGACGCCGCCCGCCTAAAGGAGACCTTCGAAGCCGTCGTTGCCGACGGCGCCACTCCGGGCGGTGTCCTCGCCTACGGAACCACCGGGGCCTCCCCGCAGTACATCAGCGTGGGTGTGGTCGCACCGGAGTGCGGCGACCAGCCGGCCGCCCGCTACACGTTGTACGACATCGCCTCGCTGACGAAGGTGGTCGCCACCTGGCCCCTGGTCGGTGAGGCCCTCAGTAACGGCCTGCTCGACCTGGACGCGCCCATCCGAGACTTCCTGCCAGCGATGACGGGCGAAATGCCTAGCGGGGAGGCGACCGTACGCCAGCTCCTCGCCCATACCTCGGGCCTTCGTGCCTCCACCCGCCTCGACCACTACCGCGGTGCCGATCTCCCACTTCACGAACTCCTGTGCCGTGAGCCGCTGGACGACACCCCCGGCACCCACAAGTACATCAACCGCGGCTACATCCTCCTCGGACTAGCGCTCGCCCACGTCAACGATCTCCCGCTCGACGACCTGGCCAGCATCCTGTGGGAAAGGCTCGGCATGACCGAGACGACGTATGGTCCCCTGGTCCGCTCCCACCGGGTTGCGCCGACCGAGCAGCGCATCCCAGGAGCACCGCGGATCTGGGGCGCCGCTCACGACGACAATGCCGCCCTGCTCGGCGGGGTCGCCGGACACGCCGGAGTGTTTTCCAGTCCCGTCAATCTCGCCGTGTACGCCGAACGGCTCCTGACCGCCTATACGGACGGCAGCGATGCCGCTCTGGGCGAGTGGCTGCAGGCCAGCCTCATCCCGCAAGCGGGGATCGAGCCCGGCCTCGACCGCGGGCTGTCTTGGATCCTCGCCTCAGGCGGACGCGTCGCATACCACCACGGTTTCACAGGCACCAGCCTCTACCTCGCCCCGGACACCGGCCGCTATCTCGTGATCTGCACCAACGCCGTCTACCACGGCAACGCCCGTACCCGGATCGCCCCGCTGCGGTCCCTCGCGCTCAAGACGATCTCCGCCATCTGACCAACGGAGGCCCACCATGGGTGAGTTACTGGCCGACCACACCACGCTTCGCCTCGGCGGCCCCGCCGACCAGTTCCTCACCCACACCAGCCCTGCCGACTGGCCCGACCTCGCCCAGGACGTGCGGCGGAGCGGGGTGGCGCCGTACGTCCTGGGCGGTGGCAGCAACACCTTGGCCGACGACCTAGGCTTCCCTGGTCCGGTCATCCGCATGGCAACTCGCGGCGTCGCCGTGCGCCTCCTGGGAGACGGCTTCGTTGAAGTCGTCTCCCAGGCGGGAGAGCCTCTCGCCTCACTCGTCGCGTTCACCGTCGCCGAGGGCTTGTCCGGCATCGAATACCTCGGCGGCATCCCGGGCACCGTCGGTGCTGCCTTCGTCCAGAACACAGGCGCCTACGGCCAAGAGATCTCCGGCACCGTCACCCGCCTAACCGCCTACGACTGGCGCCTCGACCAGGCCACCGCCCTCCGCCCAGCGGACTGCCACTTCGGCTATCGAACCAGCGTTTTCAAGACCCGGCCCGGGCGGTGGACGATCCTCGAGATCGCCCTACGGCTCGCCCGCAGCCACCAGGCCGCGCCGGTCACCTACCAGCACCTCGCCGACTCCATGTCCGTGCCCATGGACGCCCGGCCACCGCTCGCCGAGGCGGCCGAGGGCGTCCTCCACGACCGCCGTCGCCGCGGTCTGTTGCTGCCCGGGAGCGGCCCAGACACCCGCCAAGCGGGCTCTGTTTTCCTCAACCCGACTGTCACCCCCGCGCAGGCAACGGTCGTCCGAGCCGCCGGCGGCCCGATACACCAAGACCCGACCGGGCAGCTGCGTGCCAGTGCCGGATGGCTCGTGGAACAGGCCGGGTACCGCCCTGGCACCCAGGTTGCGCCCGGCATCTTCTGCTCCGAAGGTCGGGCCCTCACCCTTGCCGCCCGCGACGGCGCGACCTCGGCCTCCTTCACAACCGCGCTGCGGCGACTCGCGTCGCAGGTTCTCGCGACCACGAGCATCCAGCTCACCCAGGAACCAGTCCGGCCACACCTCGTCCCTGTTTCCGGACGTGTAGGCCCCACCCGCGCCTTCTGACGAAGACGGTGCCCTCTTGGGCAACGAGGTGGACATCGCCTGTGGGTTAAGGACACGGGGTCGGGATCCCACAGGCGCGGTGGGGAAGCAGCGGTGCGAGACGCGGACGGCGTCTACACAGTCGGGGACGCGGTGAAGAGGATCGGGGCTCGGTAGCCCTTTCCGTCGCCCGACCAGTCCAGCTGTATGTAGCCGTCGGCGAGGTAACTGGCCGCTGTGGCCTTGTACTTGAGCGTTCCCGTCTTGTACGAGCCGTTGCCGGCAGCGCTGCTGTTTTCGAGTGCGTGTTCCAGGCCGTTGTAGTTGGCGGCCTGGACGACCTTGTCCGGGCCGCGCTGACTCTTCTTGGTCTGGAGGTGGAAGCGAGCGTTGTTGAAGGTGAAGTGGTTGTTCGTGTTGGACGAGTAGGGGCCGTCCCAGTAGACGGTGGCTGTGGTGTAGATGTAGCCGCCGGACCGCTGGGCGCACAGCTTGACGGTGAACTGCCAGTTGTCAGAGTCAGGGCCGGAGTACGACGGGTCGTCGAATGACTTGCTGGTGCTGGTTGTGCAGTGGTAGCTGGCCGCGGAGGCTGTCCCAGCGGTGGCGAGCGTGGTGCCGGTGACAGCGGCGGCGGCGAGCAAGGTGACAGCAAAGCGCTTGAGCGCGGGCATGGTGGATTCCTCCAGGAAGTGAGGGGGTCGGCGGGCCGTTCGCGGCCGGGCCGTTGATGGGGGTGGTGAGCGGATAAGTGCCGCGCCGGGCTGTCCACCAGAGTCGCTCTGATCAGCAGGTTTTGTGGACCTCCCGCGCGGCGTCCGCTTCTCCTGCCGCGACGCCGCGCCTGATAGGGACGTGGGAGCTCTGGGAGGCGTGTTTTGAGCTAGCCGGCCAGGTTTACGAGGCCGTCATTCCGCACCCATGCCTTTGTTCCCTTGGGAATGCCCGACCTACTGGTTTGCGTGAGCTGGCTGTAGTTCCAACTGCCGCTGCTGCAGAGGACCTTCAGCTTGTCGTTGCGGTAGAGGAAGCCGCGGCTCTTGAACGTCGTGCCAGGTCCTGTGCGGAAGTTCCAGGCGTTCTTGGCGACCGTGGCCCCGTAGTTCGGCCAGTTGACCGTGCATTGGCTGTTTTCACCGACGGCGTGCGCGGCCGGGGCTACGCTCACGCTCAAGGCAGCGGCGGCCAGGACCAGGACGGCAGGGGCGGCGGATCGAGCCGCGAGATGACGGATCACGAGGGCTCCGTGATGCTCGAAGTGCCCTGGGCTGACGGCATGAGTGTGGTGCCGGAACCCGGCGCTGGGCAGCCGAGCGTGCCGGTGGCAGGGGTGGGGCGCCTGGGCATCAACATGGGTTCTCCCTATCGACAGGGCTGAGTTGTTGCGTCGCGAGAGCGACACCCCGGGACGCTAGGCCGACGCACCTGTGGATAGATTTCGCTGGCGCCATTCACCGACCGGGGGAAGTGAATTCTGCGGGCTTTGATCCGCATTTGGCGGGGGAAGAGTGGTGGCTGGCGCGATGCAGGTGTCTCATGGGGCGGGTCGGCCGGCTGATCGCCTTCGGGCGGGCGCCCGTCAATCCCCCGGCCGCTAGGCTGCGTCGAGTATTGCCATCCTCAAGACTCCGGCGGAGAGACCATGCCTCGCGGTGCCGTTCGTTCGGTGTGGATCTCGGTTGACGACGGCATCCCCCAGCAGGTCAGGGACCTTACCGAGGAGCACAAGGCGATCCGTGCCCGGCGCTCGGTCGCTCCCCAGTGGCGCACCCGTGGTCTTCCCCGCGCCCATGCGTCCGAGGTGAGAGCCGCCTGGCTCGAAGACGTCCAACGCCAGCAAAGGGCCGGCGCGCTCCTCGACACTCAGGACGCCCTCGTCGAGTTCGGCGTGCGCGAGGAACTCCGCTCACGCGGCTGGGACCACGAATGGGACGAGCCGCCCGCGATGGCCTGGACCCCCGGCCGTTGGATCGGCTCACGCGACCGGGGGCTCGACGGCTACCCCGAACGTCTCTCCGTTCGTCTGGATGCCGACCTCGTCACTCGCACCGTCGCCGCCTGCTGGTGGACCTCCGCCCCCGCCATCCGCGAACTACAGGGATGGCGCGACCGTCATCCCGGCATCATCCCGCCCCGCTACGAACTCGACGACGAGGGCCGCGCACGCCTGACTGGTCCCCTCGCCGAGTACGTCCGCCTTGCCGACAAGATCACCACTACTGGCACCATCTGGCGGGCTGGCGTCGCGATCGGACTGGCCCAGGCGCGTGTCGTCGTCGACTCCGAAAAGGCCGGCAAGGACGCCGGCGACGCCGGGCAGCTGATCCAGGGACCGGCAGAGGCGTGAACTTCCTGCACGCTTACCAGCAGTGGCCTCTGCCGTGCGGGCTCCGGGCACTGCTTGGTTCAGGACCAGCTACTGGGGTCCGCCCCGAGCACCAGCGCGGTGGGCGAGATTCCGTCCTGGTGCCCGACGAAGAGCACGTCGGTACGGCCATCGAGCAGAACATCGCAGGGGTCTCCCTCTGTGCCTGTGCGCGCCACCACGACCGTCAGGGTCACGTAGTCGTCTTCTTGTGCCACTGGTTCTCCTTTGATGCGGGCGCCCGGGCGCGGTCGCGCCCCGGCGAGGGGGATGTTGGTTGGACGGGTCAGACCAGGACCAGGCGCCCTTCCGGGCTGTGCTTCAGGTACGGGCGCATGCACTGCGGGATGGGCTCGGTGTCGGGCTCGCCACGGTGGACAGCGCCCCAGCCGCCGGGCCGCTGGAACTGGCGGCCGATGTATTCCGTGTAGGCCGGCGGGATGGCCTCGGTCAGCTCCTCATGGACGTCTGTCCAGTGGATGTCCATGGCGGCCTGCATCTCGGCGACCGTGCCCTTGCCGCCGCCGCGGCCGTACGCCGCGATGTATGGGCCGTCCCTCCAGACGCCGTGGCGCCAACCGCGCACGGGGCCACGGTGCTTGACGTGGTCGGGCTGCTCGGGCTCACCGCCCCACCAGTTGATCTCGAAGTGCCGGTGGCGGATGACGCCGAGTCCGAACATCTCTCCGCACAGCGTGAGGTCCTTGCGGATGTCCGCCCCGGGGACGTTTTCAATCACCCAGGGCACGCCGTACCACTCGCAAAGCTCCCTCATCTGTGGGATGAGATCGATGTACTGGCGGCCGGCGTTGGTGCCCTTGGTGAGCGCAGTGTGTGCCTGGCAGGGCGGCGAGGCATGGACCAAGTGGAAGTCCTGGCACATCTCGCGCATGGCGTCCAGGGCGTCGCCCAAGATGAACCGGAAGGGATAGCGGGGGCGGGGAGTGATGTCGACGCCGACAACGTCAAACCCGGCACGGTAGTAACCCATCCCGGCCCCGCCGGCGCAGCAGAACAGGTCAAGGACTTTTGGACGGCGACGGCTCAGCTCTACTCCTACTTCATGGACTGCACCTCCCACTCCTCGAACGCCACCCCGTGACGGCTGTGCGTCGAACGGAGGTCTCGGCGATCGCTCTTCGCCGAGAGCCATCGCCTCTGGGAAGCGTCTGGCGGCGCGGCAGTAGGCAGCGTCCGGTCCCGAGCCAGGCAGGAGGAATGGGTGGAGCGACACAACGGGCTCTCGGCCCGCCACAACTTGTGACGCTTAAGATATTACCTCGCGATGCCCTAGAAGGAAAACCTTAAGCGTCAATCAGAGTGACGCCTCTGCGACAGCCGCCGGACCGCCAGAGCGCTCGACGCATGCAAGCCCGAGGCTCATCAGGTCGATGTCGACGGCGAGGCCTGCACAGGTCGGAGATAGTCGCTCACGGGAAGCACCCCCAAGCATCTTTGACGCTTAAAGGTTGCATTGCGGGGAAGATCCATGTATCATCTTAAGCGTCACTTAGGAGATGGAGCAGCAGCTGCCCCGGCATCGCCCCCGGCATCACCGACAGCGCCGTCAGCCGCCCTCTCCACACGCCAAGTCCAGGAGCAGTCCGTGCCCCTCGTCACCCGTTCTGACCTTCCGACCATGACCGCCGAGGCTCTCGGCAATGTCCTCCGGGGATGGATCTCCGCCGCCAGCGAGGCGAGCGCCCAGATGCAGGATGATTTCGCGCGCCTCACTGGCGTGCAGGTCGACTTCGGCGCCCACCCTGTCCCGAGCTGCCCAGCATGCGGCTGGACGTCCGCCAAGCCCGACCAGAGCGACTTCCAGGTCGAGGGACCCGGAACGACTCACCACCTGGGCCCCCACATCCACTTCACCGGCTGCGGCCACCGCTGGGCCATCACCGACATCAAGCCCATCAGCGCCCAGTCCGACGCCTGATCCCCGCGCGCCGTCCCGGGCCGCCTCCACTGGCCCGGGGCACGGGCGGCGCGAAGCAAACTCCCAGCCCGAGAGCACCGACGGTGCATTTTCACCTACACACCCCGACCTGACAGGAACACACCGTGCCCCGCCGAAAGCAGACAGCGCGCGCCAACCACCAGGCGGCCGCCGAGGGCCTTCGGGAAATGCCCGGCGTGGCGCTGACCGTCGTCGTGTGCCCCGCTCCCTACACCGCCGAGTCCCTGGCCCGCGACATCCGACGCGGCCGCTACGCCTACACCCCCGCTGGCGCCTACAACGCCCGAACCGAGCCCGTCGACAACGGCACCGCCGTACTTGCCTGGTACGACCCCGCCCCCGCACCCGCCGAGTGAGGTTGAAGCCGTGGCCGGGCACGGCCCCGGGAGCGTGAACCCCCGACCTGCACCGCACGCGCTGCGAGGACGTCAGTCCTGGCGCCTACCGCAAGTTGCCCAGTATTGACCCGAGCTGGAGGGGATCCGGTCCCTGGCGGGCGTGACCCTACGGTTCGACGACTGCGAGTCCGCAGTCCGTCAGGATCTTCATCGCCTGCTCGCGGGTCAAACCGTTTCGGGCGGCCCAGTCGTTGGCGTCCACTACCGATCCGTCACGGAGCCGCGCGCGCAGCGTCGGCACCAGGTCGCCGGTGCCGGCGGGGAGAACCGGGCGCACCAGCAGTTGGGCACGCCACCACGCGTCCGGACGGGGTCCGACGTAGGCGTCCGGGTGGCCGACCGTCAGCGTCGCACGGTGGCGCCAGTCGTCGGCGTTGCTGATGAGCGGAAGGCCTTCCCGGGTCAGCTGTGGTCCGGGGCCGATCGAGTAGGCGAGCGGAACCCTTGGTGTCCACGGGCGATCCTCGACCTGCAGGTCGAGCAGGCGCAGGCCGGCCGGGCCGCCGACGCCCATGCCCCGCACCACGTCAAGTCCGCGGCAAATCGCGTCCTCGGCAGACTCGCCGGTGACGGTCCCCAGCATGGGTCGTTGGCGGCCGTCGCGTCCGCGGTACCTGATCTCGAAATCATGAAGAAGAGTGGCGGTCTGTGGCATGAGGATGTCTCCCGAGCTCGTGGAGGCGTTGCGCCTGTGCGATACGGCCGCCCGCCGCAACGGGGGCGGCCGGCCAGAGTGGTCGCGTTGAGATCCTCGGCCCGGAAAGGGGCCGCCACGTGTGCCGAAGCACTGCACGGCAGTCTAGTACCCGCCACCGACACCACGGCTTGTAACCCGGAAAGACGGCAGTCCCCCCACCGCCGAACTGCGGCTTGGGTCGCTCGGCCTGGGCAACCTTCCGAGGAACGCCCCGGGTTCGCCACCACTTCGTCGTATGCCAGTCCGCGATCTCGTGCGGCCGAGTCATCTGCCAGGGCCTGCGAGGCAGGCCCTGGACTGCCGTCATCCGACGGGACTCCTTGAGGCTGACTCAGTGCTGGCGGCCCTCAACGCACGGCTGGGTCGGGGAAGTTGTCGACGGGCCCGCTCATCATGGTCTCGTAGAAGCTCTGGAACTCGCGCATCTTGTGCAGGGGCGTGCGTCCCGCTGCCACGCTCCCGTACCAGGCGGCGCCGACCATGAGTTCCGCGGCCTCGTACCAATATCTGTCGTCGCCAGTTCGGACGTCGGAGGCGGCGGCCATCGCCAGAGCGGCCTTACGGGCGGCTACTGCGGTCGCTGTGCTGGGGCCGGTGAGCTCTCTGGCGATCCGGTACGCAAAGGGGCGCCGACCTGTGGTGCGGATGATGTCCGAGCACAGCAGGGGGTCGCAATCGAATACTCCGAGAGCGGCTCGCGCCAGCCGACGCCCGTCCGGGACGGCTCCGGCACGGAACAGGGCGAGGAACGCCGCGTGGAAGACTTCCGCGTCGGGTCCGAACACGGTGTCCGCAAACCCTGCCCGTCGCATGACGGCTTCCGCCCCTTCCCGGCATGCGGCGCCCATGTCCTTCACCTTCTGCGGGTCGGTCTCGTAGCACGCGTTCTCGATCGCGCCGTAGGCGTCGTACCAGGCGGTGCTCTCTGCGGAGGCGATCGTGACGCTCACCAGGGCGTTGGCCGCGTCCACGAGGCCGGCACGCCGCAGTTCGTCGGCAAGCCGCAGTTCTCTGGGGTCGGGAACAATCAGATGCAGCACGTCGGTGTACGTGATGCCGGTGGTGGCCTGGATGCGGCGAGCTGCGCTGGCAAAGCGGCTCTGGAACTTGGGCATCGGATTCTCGGCTTCCGGCGGTTCCGCCCACGCCCGACCGCCCCGTTTTCTCGATGCACGATGATCTTGGGGTTCGCGGGCCCACTGGGACCTTCACCCGAATTCGCCTGCTGCGTGGGAGCTAGCGTGGGTGGCAGTACGCGTCTAGCCACCGGGAGAGTACCAGCCGTCGCGGCTCTCGCCGGCGCGTCGGGTTTCCGCAGACCAGCCGTGCCCGGCCAGCCGCGGTGGGTCCGGCCCCGGGGCGGCGTGATGAACTCGCTCGCCCCATGGCCGGGCGTCGTTGGCTCCGGGCTGAGCAAGTGACGTCAGACCGCGCGGTCGTTGATCCATTGGACGGGAACGGCGACGAAGGCCAGGCGGGCGCGCAGGGCTCGGCGGGCGGTGTCGGCGGCGTTGAGTCGGCCGTCCCGGCGGGTAAGGGTGCGGGCGACGGGCGGGTGGGCAGGCACGAAGCCGGCCGCCGTGATGACGCCGGCGGTGATGACAGCGGTGATCATGCGGCCGAGCTTGCTGTCGCTGCGGCAGTGAACGCGCACGGTGGGTGTGCCCTTCTCGACAGAGGCGACGCCGACCTCGGGGTCGTCGCGGTACGCGGCGTTGTAGCCGAGCGTGGAGGAGACGATGTCCGCGGCGGTCGCCGGAATGTCTTCAAGCTCCAGGGGGCGGTCGGCTGTCGGATCGATCGCCAGGATGATCTTTTCGATGCTGGTGAACGCCTCATCGAGACGCCGCAGGGCGGCGCGCCTGGCGGTGAAGTCGCGGCGGTCGCGTGCGGTCTTGAGGTCGTCTGCCGCTTCACCGAGCTCGTCGTGGGCGGTGGCGAGGTCGAGGTGGGTGTCGGCCGGAGCGGTGGGGCCCATCGCCAGCAGTGCGTCGCGCAGGTCTCGCAGATCGTCTTGGGCCGGGGTGCGGCGGGCGTAGGCAAGGATCTCGTACGCGGCACGTGCAGCGGTGATGACAGCCATCGACGTTCTCCCCGAGGTTCGGCGGGACCCCTTTCCCCTCTTTGACGCTTAAGAATATACATCATCACGTCATGCCACGGCAATTCTTAAGCGTCACCGAGGTCGCGTCTGCCCTTGCTGCCTTCGTAGTGTCTCCGGCCCAGGGCTGTGCTCGGCAAGCAACCGGTCAGGCATCGGGGTCGTCGTCGAAGCCGGTGTTCAGCCGCCGCTCGAGGTCACTGACCCACCCCTGGGCCCACCGCCGCAGCTCTGCAATGTCGTCCGCAGAGAGGCCGTACGCCTCGAACTCTATGTCGTCAATCCACTGAGCAGTCCCGAGACGGTCGCGGAGGTCGTCCAGCCGGAACTCGCCGCGGCCGTGCCTCTCCCCCAGCATCTCCAGATCCGCGATCGTGTGGTCACGGGCGGCCGCGCGGACGTCGACGAAGTCGCGGGGTGCCGCCCGGTCTGCCAGCGCTCGGACCTTGGTGCCGATCACATCGTCGAGGCCGAGTGCGGGGCCGTACGGAGTGAGCGCCGGCTTGGACCACAGATTTTCCTTGAGGACATCGACCTCGCACTGCTCCCCTGTCTCGGCACTGGTCGCCATCAGGCGAGCGGCCAGCGGGTCCACACTGATGACGCTGACCTGCCAGCCACGCTCGGCCAGACCACGTACCAGATCATCGGCAATGACCGACATCGGGGCAGGGTTCTCGGTCGCGACGTCGATGTCCTGGCTGAGTCGGTCAACCAGGCCGTGCGCCTGGGCGGCGTAACCGCCAGTGATCACCAGCGGGTAGGGGGTGCCGATCGCGAGAACGTCCGCCAGGAGCCGACGATGGAGGTCGGTGATCTTCACGCGGCGGTGGACGCCTGGTGCTCAAGCTCGGGGAACGCGGCCTCCCACGCTTCACGGACGTGCCTGCTGATCATGGTCCGCATCAAGGGCCACTGCGCGAGCAGAAGACGCCGGTTCAGGAAGCGGATGATGTCGTCGCGCTGCCCTTCAGCGAGTACCGTCCGGTAGAGGCTCATGCGCTGCCGGGGCCGGTCCAGGTCGTAGGCGCGCAGGCCTGACCAGACGATATGGAGCGGCAGCTCGACCAGGCCGTGCTCCGGCCCGGCGAGGTCCTCCAGGGTGTCAGGAAGGCGCCCTGCGTACCGCTTGTGCAGCACGTCAGCGACGGAGGGCGTGGCACCAGGAGACGACTGCTGAACCATGGACCCTAGTATCCCGTGCGGACCGGTCGAATGGCAGGGCGGACTCGCGTTCCGCCCTCTTTCTCTGACCGGATGCTCCCCCGCTTCGAGGCGCTGCGTTCAGGGGTGCGTACGGCCTCCTGCCCCGGCCGAGCAGGCTGGTGTTCGCGTCAGTGGCTCCTGGGGCCGAGATCGCTTGCCGTCGAGGTGCGGTGTGCTGACCTGCGGTGTCTCATGAAATGGGACAACTACGGTTGCGGCCGGTGAGGCCAGCCGTCACGGAGACGGGTCCTGACATCATGTCCCGCCCCCGAGATGGCGATTCCAAGGCGCCCGCAGCCGCGGATCAACGGCCGTGGCGCTACACGGCCGGTCGACCGCCACACCGAGATGGGAGTCGGTGATCATGAGCCGGCCGATTTGGACGGGGGTGATCACGTTCGGGCTGGTCAGCCTGCCTGTCGGCCTCTACACCGCGACGGATGACCACACCGTCTACTTCCACCAGCTCCAGCGCGGTACCGCAGACCGGATTCGCAACCGCCGGATCAATGAGCGCACCGGCCGCGAAGTGCAGGCCGAGGACATCGTCAAGGGCTTCGAGGTGGCGGACGGCGAGTACGTCGTCGTCGAGCCCGAGGAGCTGGATGGAATCGCTCCCGGCCGCTCGCAGGCCATCGAGATTTCCGATTTCGTCGCCCTTGAGGAGATCGAGCCGGTCTATTTCGACCGCACCTATTACGTCGCTCCACGCGGGAGGCAGTACACCAAGATCTATGAGTTGCTGCGCGCCGCGCTGGCCGAGACGAACAAGGTGGGGATCGCCACCTTCGTCATGCGGGGCAAGCAGTATCTGACCGCGCTGCGCGCGGAGAGCGCGGTTCTGGTGATCCAGACACTGCACTGGTCGGACGAGGTCCGCGATCCCGGCAGGGAGCTGCCGGAGATGCCCTCGGGCCGGGCCGGCAAGGGAAAGGAACTGGGCACGGCGGTCCAGCTGATCGAGGCTCTGAGCGCTCCCTGGGATCCCTCCCGGTATCACGACACCTATCAGGAGAAGGTTCGGGATCTGGTGCGGGCCAAGGCGGAGGGTGAGCAGGTCGCTCTGGCTGAGGGCCCGCCGCAGGCCACCAACGTCGTCGATCTCATGGCGGTCCTCCAGGGCAGTCTCGACCAGGCCCGTGGCGCCGCGCACGAGGACGGGAAGCCCCGGAAGAAGGCGAGCGCGGGGCGGAGGTCGACGCGCAGGGCGGCCGCGGCGTCCAGGAAGGCGCCGCCGCGAACAGGGCGTGTCTCGTCGTCGGAGCGAAGCAGCGGCCGTGCAGAGCTGCGGCAGCTGAGCAAGGCGGAGCTGTACCGGCGGGCCAGCGAGCAAGGTGTACCGGGGCGGTCGAGGATGAGTCGCGAAGAGCTGATCGATTCCCTTGCGTCGGCCAGGCGGCGCCGGAAGAGCACTGCCTGACAGGTGCCGTGGCCCGCTGGCTCGCGGCTCAGGCGAAGGCGCCCACGAGCTGGTCGATGATGGCGCGGATGCCGCTCCAGTCCGCGTCCGGTGCCGGCGTCCCTGCGTGGTGGGCCTTCACCTTGAGCAGGAAGCGCTCCTGGGCCATGTTCTTGTCGCCATCCATCAGGGACCCGTGGTATCGGCGCAGTTTGCCGTTCCAGGACTTCCACTGCACAGGCATCAGCCCGTCCTCCGTCTGCAGAACGTCTCGGCCGAGGTACAGCTCCAGGGATCCGGCTCGGCCATTGATGTCCGCGAGCACCGGCTCGTCCGTGTACGGGCCGAGGGTCGGGTAGGCCTTCAGGAGCGACAGCGGCGGGTAGAACAGCACGCGGCAGCGGTCGGGGAGAGCCCGCTCCATCGTCTTTTGCATGCCGGCGTGGCCCTCGGTGTCGTTGTCCGCCAGCGCGATGAAGCGGTTGGCGACCCCGGCCGCGACGAACGCCGCAACATTACGGGCGAGTTGGGCCACTCCGCCCTCCGCTCCAGCGCCGGCGTAGTCGAAGAAGGTGACGTAGCCCTTGAGGTGGGGATGGGTGACGCCCATGCCCGCCGACAGGAGCCGGGCGTCGGTCGTTCCCTCGGTGAGTACGAGGAGCGGCGCGGTCTGGGAGAGGTCGGCGAGCTGTTCGGCTCGCGCATGTTCGGCGATTCTCTGGCTGGGGTCGAGTTCGACGCAGCACCCGGTGAGTTGGGTCAGGTCCAGACTCACGGTGCCCTGCGGGTCGGGTGCGCAGTCCAGGAGCAGGCGAACGAAGTCGCGGCTGTCCATCCGCCGGGAGAGCTCCTCCAAGGACTCGCCGGAGGCGTGGCTGAGGTCGTCCCTCTCGGCTGGGAAGGCTTCGGGTTCTTCGGCGAGGAACTGGCGGATGCCGTCCTCGAAGGTCGCGGGGTCCGGGGCCGAAGGCGAGTCTTCGCCGTTCATCGGGGCGAGGCCTGCGGCGAGGGCCTGGCGGGCTCGTGCCTGCGTAAACCCCTGGACCTGGAGCCGCTCCCGAAGCGCGTTCACTGTCGTCGCGTAGGCGAACTCGGCCCACGGCTGCCCGTCGTCGTGCGTGTGGTGCACCACCGGGCACCGGTCTTCTTCTGTGAACAGGGCTGCGATGTCCGGGAGATAGGAATCGGCGCAGTACAGGAAGGTGTGGTCGCCGATCGCGACGAAGGAGTGGTGTCCCATGGGCCCAGCGTCGCAGGCACCGTGCCTCCAGCGCCTCCGATATCCGGGTGTGGGCCTCCGGTGCTCGCCGCGTCCGGAGTCGCGGCGTGCGAGGGCGGATCGCTTCCGGTGGTCTTTACTCGTCGTCCCCGCCCGTGATGGGCGCGGTGGTGCTTTTCCAGTCCATGCACATCTGCAGGTACTCGGATCGAAGATGCGAGCGCTGTTCCTCCAGCACACCGGTCGCCGGGTCGAGGAGATAGACGGTGTCCCGGAAGCGGGTGAATCCGACTCTCTCCCAGCCAGTTGTGATCTTGGCGGTCACCCGGTCCCATTCCGCCTGGTCCGGCCTCCAAGACCCGTCCGGGTCGGCGATCCCGGGGATGCAGGCGACGGCGCGGCAGCCCGGTGCCAGCCGGTTGATCGCCTCGGCCGCGAGGACGGCGCCGAGGCCGAATCCTCTCCAGGGCGTGATGAGCACGACGCGGTCCATCACCAGAAGGTCGGTGCCCGCGTACAGCAGGCGCTCGCTCGCTTCCGTTGTGAAGTAACCGTCGGGGTGGAGCAGGGCCCCGGCAATTTCGCTGAGTTCCTCGGACTCCTCCTCCATCGCCGTGTAGCCGTTCATGCCCTGGTCGAGGCGGACCCGGTAGAACTCCATCCGTCCGATCTCGATCTCCTGGTCGGCGTGATCGTGTGGTGCCTTGGGTGTCGGGCGGCGGTCACTGTCGTTTGCGCCTGCGTGTCGGACGCTGACGCCCCATCGCTGGAGTGTCTCGCTGTAGGGGTCCTCGACCAGCCCGTGCGTGGTCGTGTAGTGGAGGTACAACTTCGACGGATCCGCCGGCAGCTGGTCAAGGCTCTTGCTCACCGGACGGACCCTATCCGGCGCTCGCGGTGACCTTCGGTCTGGTTTGTCGTTCGGGCCGGCGCCGGCCGGGCGGCTACCGGCCGGCCAGCGAAGCAGGCGAAGCTGGTTCGGCCTCGGTGGGCACTCAGGCGATGGTGGTCGGTGTCGCCTGGGGTAGTTGCCGCGCGAGCACGGACGGGTCCCCTGTGTAATGGAGCGTGTTCATGCCCAGCTCTCTTGCGGCGAGGCAGTTGTCGGCGCGGTCGTCGATGAAGATCGTCTTTTCGGGGCGCGGCCAGCCGGCTGCGGCCAGCCCCGCCTCGTACATCCGGCGGTGAGGCTTATTGGCCCCCAGGCGGGCGGAAAAGACGGTGCGCGTGATCAGGGTTCGGCACCAGGTGGTGTGTTCGAGGGCATCGGCGACGGGGTGAGGGGCGTTCGAGACGAGGATGATGGGCAGCCCGGTGGCGTGTGCCGCGTGCAGCACGGCAAGCACGTTCGGGTCGGTGTTCGTCCACATCGCCGTGTCGGTCTGGCGCAGTGCGGTCAGCAGCTCGCTGCCGGGGGGTGCGGAGCGGCCTCCGCGCAGCAGCCCGTGCCAGAACGCGTGCGTGGTCATGGCGCCGGCGTCGTACGCCTCCCGCCGGTTCCAGAAGGCCTGCTGGAATGCGTGGTGCTGGCCGGCAGGCCATCCGGCGAGGGTGGCGAGGTTCTCCCATTCCTTGTCCGTCGGCTGGGTGCCGGCAACGCCGTTGTAGTCGAGGAGCAGCGCCTCGAGGTCGGGGGCGGCGGTGGGGGATGTGGTCATCGAGGCTCCAGTGCTCGGCGGGCTGCGGCCGCGACGGTGGCCGCGAGGATGGCGGGCAGTGCGAGGGCGGTGGGAAGGGGGGTGAGTGCGGCGAGCGCTCCGATTGCGGCGGGGCCGGTCAGCAGGCCGAGGTAGCCGATCGTGGTGACGGTGCCGACGGTTCGGGCGCCACCTCGTCCGGCGGCGGTGATCAGGGCTGGCACGGCGGTGGACAGGCCCAGCCCGAGCCCCATCCATCCGGCCAGGGCGGCGGGCGCGGAGCCGATGGCCAGGCCTGTTCCGAGGCCGACCGCTGCCAGGACTGCGCCGGTCCGGACGAGAGTGGTGGGGCTGTAGCGGGCGGTGAGTCGGTCGCCGAAGAGGCGGCCGAGGGCCATGGCGCAGCTGTAGAGCGCGTAGGCGCCGGCCGCGACCGCTTCGGAGGAGTGCAGCGACCGCAGGTGTACGGATGCCCAGTCCGCGGCTGCGCCTTCGGCCAGGAGACACGCCGCCGCCAGGCCGCCGAGCAGCCAGGTGTGCCCGCGGGACGTCCGCGCGGGTCGGTGGTCGCTGGTTGGGGCGTCGTCGTGGGAGTGGTCGAGGTGGGTTGCGGAGCGGACCACGGGCAGGGCCGCGAGGGCGGTGAGCGCGGTGGCGGCGCCGACGGCGGCGAAGAGCACCTGGTGCGGCAGCCACGCGGTGGCCGCGGCAAGCAGGGCGCCGCCCAACGCGCCCAGGCTGTAGGCCGCGTGGAAGCTGGCCATGATCGGACGCCCGTACGCCTGTTGCACATTGACGGCGGAACTGTTGGCCGCGACGTCCAGCACGCCGTGGGCCGCGCCGAACACGACGGCGGTGATGACCAGCGAGGGCAGGGTGCGGCACTGGCCCAGCAAGGCGAGGGCGGCGGCGAACGTGACCGTGGGCGCGACGAGGAGGCGGGAGGGCCCGTGCCGGTGGGCGAGGCGTCCACCGGCCTGGAGGCCGGCGACCATTCCGGCCGCGGCGGCGAGGAGGACCACCGCGAGCCGCCCAGGGCCGAGATGCGCTGCGGCCTGGACCGCGGGCATGCGCGCTCCCCAAACGGCCATCACGATGCCCAAGATCGCGAAGGTACTGGTGAGTAGTCGGCGGTCCGCGATCGGGGGTGCTGTCGTCGTGGGCAAGGTGGCGGTCATCTCGCCCCCGTCTCATGCCCGGCAGCGCGCAGGGTGCGGCGCGTGCGCCGGCTCGCCCAGTGCGGGCGGGTCGGACGGGTGGGCGGCGATGATCCGTCCTTGTGCAGGTCGGCGGGGCGTTGGCGGATTGCGTGTGTCAAGGCGTCCTCGCAGTGCGTGGAGGGGCTGTGGGAAGGACTGCGGGGCGGCCAGGCGACGTGGGTCGTGGGCCGTCCGGCGGTGGGTAGGGCAGATCCTGGGTGGCAATGCCTGTGGATAGATCTGCGGCGCAGTCGGAGCGGGCGGCCGCGGCGGGATCCTCGGCGCTGCCCGAGCCGGTCGTCGGCTGCGCCAGGGAGGGGACTGTCGATCGCATTGGTCAGCAGGAACAGCGATGCCATGGCCGTCGAGGTGGCGGCGTCGAAACGGTCTGCCGCTCCCAGAGGGGATGCCAACGGGTCCATGACGTTGGGCAGTCGGCCTATGATCGTCCCCGCCAGGAGCTGCTTCGTGGACGGCGTCCGAAGAACGTCCGGCATCCGATCCCTGGCCGGACCTCCAGGGCGGTCACCGATGTTTCCGATCTTGCTTAGGCGCTTGGAAGGTCTCGGCTGCAAGGGGATGCGCGGGCTGAGGGATGTGCCCGCCTGCGTATCCAGTGCACAGGCGAAATCGGCCTCCACTGGTCCGCGACACGTGGGCCAGTTGGTGCACGACGCCGCCGCAGCCGTGCCGGGAGCCGTTCTCGAGGCGAGGGGCCATGGGGACAGGTTCTTGCGACCGCAACACCCAGGCGGCGGCCATCACTCGCGATCGGCCCAGGAGTTCCCGGAGAAGGCCTGCGAGGCCTGTTGATTACTCACGCCCGTCGATCGGCGGCGCGGCTCGACTCGTAGAAGGAGAAGATCGGATGCGCCGCTTGCGGGTGGTCACCTTCAATACGCTCTTCGGCGGGCACTCGGACTTCGGGTTCGGTCCGGCTGAACACTGGGCGGCACAGGCGGAGTTCCTGCGCTCACTGGAGCCCGATGTACTCGCCCTGCAGGAGTGCAACTTCTGGGAGCAACTGGGCCGGCGGCGCCTGCACCGGGCCGTCTCCGCCGTGGGGATGGCCCAGGGGTTCCTCGCGGAGGCCAATGTGACGACATCGGGTCACCGCTTTCACTCCGCCATCCTGCTCAGCAGCCGGCTTGGGGTGGATGCCGAAGACTCGGACCGCTCGCGCTACCACCACGTCATGGGCTGGGCCAACCTGGTCGTGCCGGGCCTCCGCACGTTGCTGGAAGTGCGTAATCTCCACCTTGACCCGTTTGATCCCCGCAACCGGGCGCGGGAGGTCGCTCCCCTGCAGGTTCTTGCCGCTCCCGGCCGACTCGGCCTGGTCGTCGGCGACATCAACTCCATCGGGCTCGGCTACCCCGAACCGGACTGGACGCAGCTTCCCGCACATCTACGCAACGGGCAGTTGCGGTCGCCGGGGCAGGACGAGGTTTCTGACCGTGAGGCGGTGGAACTGCTGGCTCGCGCTGGCTTCGCTGACGCCAGCGCCCGCTTCGGCCAGGAGGCGGTGGCGACTGCCGCCTTCGGCAAGGGTGACGTACCGCGGCGCCAGGACCTCATTCTGGTGACCCCGGCCTTGGCTCCAGCGCTGGTCGAATACGAAGTCGCTATGGAGCCCGTCGACTTGGGGTGGTCGGATCACGCCGCCGTTCGCGCGGACTTTGACCTGAGTCTCCTCGACCAGGTGGCATGACCGGGAGGAGCGACACGACCTGCACCTGATGCCCGGCCGCGGCGGCCATCACGGTGTTGCCGGCCCGCCCGTCCCGAGCACGCGCTGGTCAGGCGCTGGGCGCGTTGTTGAGGTGGTGGTGGGCGATCCAGTGGTTCGCCCACTCGGCCGCCGCGCGCATCATCGTCCCGCCGGGCCAGTGGTCGGCGGAGGTCAGCTCCAATCCGCCCGCGGTGTAGGCGAGCGGCGGGTGGTGCTCAGTGAGCTGGCGGAACAGTCGGGACAGCTGCGAGTCGTCGTCCAGGTCGTGGCCACGCTCTACCAGGGCGTCGCGGACTGCGTCCTCGATCTTGGTTTCCCCCTGCGGGCGGGGAGCGAGGGCAGCGACCAGTTGTTCCACTGGCGTCTCTTCCCACTCACTGTCGAAGCGGAAGGCGTAGAGCACCAATGCAACGGTGGGCAGAGCGAAGGTGAAGGGACCAGCGCTGTAGTTCTTCGGCCACGCGGGCTCAATGAGGGTGGCCGCGCGCCGCAGGGCGTTGTGCCACCGGTGGTTCACCGACTGGGTTGCCGATACCGGGAAGTCCAGCCGCCCCGCGGCCCACCACAGGTCCCTGATGTCCATGGCGGCACCCTATGGGCTACGGCGTTCTGGCGTCTCCCCGCTTTCCCGCCAACTGAGAGCCGAGAGCCGAGCCCGTCTCGTGCGCCGATCTCGTCCTCTGGCAAGCAGCGCCTGCCGCCGAATCTTCGATCCTTGCCTACCGGCAGTCCAGGCGCTCGTGACGGAACTCCCGGACGCAGTGGGACGGCAGGCAACACCGCTGGAAGTGGGGGCCCGCCGTGGGCCAGGGTGCCCCAGGTGCCGTAACGTCGCCCAACACCCGTCGGCGGGTTGAGCGTTGCCGGCCGAAGAAGATGTTCGCGCAGCGACTGGACGGGGCCTGTCAGGTGGCGGCTGGGACTCGGCGTTCACGCGAAGCACGCATCCGGATGGTGAACGCCTCGACATTGGCACGTTCTCGATCTTCTTGGATGAGGGCGTATGCGGACAAGGCGGCCTTGATCGCGCTGGAGAAGTCACCTCGGGTGTCACGGTCGGTGATGCGGTGCACGGCAGCTGCGGCTTCCCACGCGGCATATCGGGAGGGAGAGCGATCCGAAGGCTCGCACCACCAGGCAGGTAGTGCGACGGCAAGGCGCGTGGCGAAATCGACGGGCGGGAACCCGCAGGGGCCGGCGTTCTGGTGCGCTGTGATGGCCGCCCGCAAGAATTCCTCGACTTCGTCGTCGTCCTCGCACTCGGCCTCCAGGAAGCGGAAGACGATTGCCAGGAAGGGGATGCTCGAGGCAGCGCTTTCGGGCCAGTCCCCAGGGCAGTTGCCGAAGGCCTCCGAGAAGCTCTCTGTGAGGGCGGCGTCGTAGTCGCGTGGCACGACTCCAGAGGTACGCCATTACGAGCGCTGTCCGGCCGCAACGCGACCGGCTGGCAGGCAAAGTGCCCTCGGATGAGGGAGCACTCGCCGCCCGGGGACAACCCGGGCAGCTACCGCTCCGGGTGCTGCCCCCTGTGCAGCGGCCGATCAGCCGGCAGACACCGAGTCGCGGATCGCGGCGCGGCGCGCGTTGGACCGGTCGCGTCGGCGCTTCGGACCGCTGGCGTGGGCACCGCTCGCGCCCGAGCGACGGCGCTCCTGCACCGCAGCCACACGAGCTCGGCTGCCGCTCTTCATCCCAACGAACTGCCTGGGCATAACTCCACTCCTCAATACTCCGGGCGATGAGGCCGCCACACCCTCAACTGTTTGACGCTTAAGACTATACAGACTCCCCTCTCACCGCGCAAGTCTTAAGCGTCATAGACCATCGAACTCCCGACTGGCGCCCCGATTGGACGGTCGACCTCCAGTGAGCCGAAACGAAACTCCGAAGATTGACGCTTAAGACTTGCGCGACCGCCGGGCGGTCTGTATAGTCTTAAGCGTCAATCGGCGGAAGCCCGCCAGTCCCTGGAATGAGGAGTTCTGTTGCACGCTCTTGAGACCCACGCCGACGGCACCACGAGCTTCGTCTCCGCCCGCCTGGACTCCTGGCACCGGCTCGGTACCGTCACTCGCGACGCGATGACCGCCGAGGAGGCGCTGGATCTCGCCTTTCTGTCGGGGTGGAACGTGCGGAAGGTCGGCGGTCTCCACACCTACGAGATGACGAAGGACGGGGTGACCCGGCTGGAGTCCCCGGACGAGTTCTTCACCGTCCGCACTCACCCCAAGACGGGCGTCGCCGAGCGTCTGGGCACGGTGGGCGCCAAGTACGAGGTCGTCCAGAACGAGGAGCACTGCGAGCTGCTCAACCTCCTCGTCGACGAGTCCGGCGCTCACTTCGAGACGGCGGGCAGTCTCCATGGGGGCAAGCGGGTGTTCGTGACGATGAAGCTGCCGAAGACGATCCAGATCGCCGGGGTGGACGACGTCGACCTGTACCTCGCCGGTTTCAACAGCCACGACGGCAGCAGCGGCTTCCGCTTCAACGTCTCGCCGACGCGTGTGGTGTGCGGCAACACCCAGCGCATGGCCATGGCGAACGCGGTCTCCCACTACACCGTCCGCCACACAGCCGGAGCCAAGGCCAAGATCGCCGAGGCGCGCAAGGCGCTGAACATGGTGTGGGAGTACGCCGAGGAGTACGAGCGCGAGGCCGAGCGGATGCTCAACACGTCGGCCGGTCTCGGTCAGCTGGAGATGGTCATCGACGCTCTGTGGCCGCTGGAGCCGAACCCGAGCACCCGGACCCTGAACAACCACCGGCGCCGGAAGAACACCATCGTGATGCTCTTCGAGCACGCCGCCACGCAGGCCAACATCCGCGGCACGTGGTGGGCGATCGTCCAGGCGGTCTACGAGTACCTGGAGCACTTCGCCCCTGCCAAGACCGAGGAGGCCCGCGCGCACCGGGTCCTGACGTCCAGCGACGTCAAGAAGAAGATGCAGAAGGCGTACGAGATGTTCGCGCTGGCCGCCTAGGCAGCGCAGTCGGCGGGCCGGTCTCGCACGGACCGGCCCGCCCTCCCCCGCCCTCCTCCATGCCACGGCCCCAGCAGGGACTCCCTGCCCGTAGGGCACCCATCACCAGCCGCGAAGGAACCGATCCGCACACCATGACAGCGACCAGCATCAACGGAATTGACGTCGTCGAGGACCAGCCCGCCCAGTCCCCGCTGACACGCCCCGGCGTACACGTCGTCTTCGACAAGATCCGCCACTTGCTGCTCGCCGATGGATCCGAGTGGTACGGGTGCGCGCTGTGCGACTACACCTCGCAGAACAAGAACTCGATCCTGCCGCACTTGAAGGCCCACGCCCCGAAGAAGGCCCCGTCCTCGAAGGCCGGTAAGGCGATCACGGCCGTGCGGCCCAACCGTGCCCCCTCCTCCGCCCCGAGCTCGCGTCGGACGCCAAGCCGACGCGCTGACGGTGGCCTGGCTTCTTTGACCCTGGGCGAGCTGGTGACGCGTGCTCAGCAAACGGACCAGCTGCGCGAGCAGCGCGACGCCGCCCGGGCCGAGCTGAAGGAGGCTCTCAGGCAGGGCAACGGCTGGAAGTCGCAGGTCACGGAGCTCCGCGCGCAGGTGGAGCACTGGAAGCAGCGTGCGTCCGTCGCCGAGCGGCAGTTGGCCAGGGTGGGGCGCCTCGTCGGTGCCAGCGCCTAGGAAGCCCGCCCGCGTACGGGTGATGCGGCCGGTGCCCGGTAGCCGGGCACCGGCGAGCGGAAGCGGAGAAGGATCCTGTGACAACCGATTGGGATGGCCGGCTTGCCCTTAAGGCCTCGGCGCTCGAGGCGGCCGGCCGGGGCTGGCGGGTGTTCCCACTGCGGCCTGGCAGCCTCACGCCCGCAGTGCGCGAGTGGCAAGCGCGAGCGACGACAGATCCGGCACGTATCGAGCGGGCGTGGAGCGCGGGTCCGTACAACGTCGGCCTCGTGCCATGCTCTTCGGGGCTGCTGGTGCTCGATCTGGTCGCCGCCCTACCAGGGGAACAGCCTCCGGCCCGGTTCCGACTTCCGGGTGTCGTCGACGGCGCAGACGTTTTGGCCGTGCTCTCTGAGGATGCGGGCGAGCGCTTCCCGACGGAGACGTACACGGTCGTCGGTCCAGACGGCGGGCTCCAGTTGTACTTCGCTCATCCCGAGCGGCCATGCCCGCCGACGTCGTCCGGCGCCGACAGCCGGCTGGGCTGGCACGTGGCGGTGCGGTCGTCCGGCTCGTATGTGCCGGCGGCGGGAAGTGCAACTTCTCGCGGTCGCTACACGTGCAGCCACGACACGCAACCGGCGCCCTGGCCAGACTGGCTGGCGCGTCTCGCCGCGGAGGACAGCTCGCAGCCTTCCTCTCGTGGTTGCTCCGAAACCACCCCCGACGTATAATCTTAAGCGTCAAAAGAGGTCGTGTCTCGGCAGTGCTCACTGTGCCGACGGGACTGGCCCGCGAGCCGCCCAGCGCTACGCGTCTGCACTTCGTGCCGTCAGCTTCTCGTGTCAGCCGGACGACCGGAACCCGGGCCGCGCACACGAAGAGCCCATCGGAGGATGCGAGGCGCGGCGCCCGGGCCAGCCAGGAGCGCGGCACGCGCCGGTTCCGACTTACCCACGCCGACTTGAGGAAGAGGACTTGGACCAGCACTTCCGTCAGACCATGGACAGCATCGCGAGCACGAACAACGAGGCCAGCCTCGCAGACCTGATGCGCCGCGCAGCGTCGCTGTGGCCCGCTCTAGCCGACACTGAGTTGTCCGACGCCCCGGAGGCCTTCCAGACCGTCATCTACGCCGCGGCGGGCCTGACGCATCTCCCGACCCTGGCGCAGCTCGCGATCCGTGCCGGCCAGCTGTGGCAGGCCCCCGACGGGCCAGCCGACGAGCGCGGCGCGGTGGCCGGGGCCTTGCCCGAGCACGCCAGCCTCCCAGTCCTTTCTTCCGCGCTGGCCACGGCCCGGCAGGCCGAGGTGAAGGTCGCCGTGCTGGGCGGCCGTGGTTCCTTCATGTGGGCGTACGGCGAGAACGGCGCGCAGGGGGCGTTCTTCTTCCCCGAGGGCAACGGCGTCGAGATCCAGTGGTTCATCGACGGCCGGCACAACGAGAGCTGCCTGCGCGGGCGGAAGCTCCAGGCCGTGCGCACCGCCCGCAACGAGCGCCTCGCCGAGATCGGCACGGCCTTCGCCGCCGCCGGCTGGAGCACGATGGACAAGATCAGCTCCAATACACACACGCTTCGCCGGCTGTCCGTGATCGCCCATCCGCCCCAGCTCGCGCAGTAGGCACGACGTCCTGCGCGGACGGCACTGTCAGTGCCGGATGGCAGCATGCCCGAATGCCCACTACGCCCGACGTCACCTCCGTTCGGCGGGCGGGCCAGCAGGCGCACCTGGTCGTACGGGCGCCGGCCACCGGCGAGTTGCACCTCCTGGCGCCGGGCGAAGCCGCCCCGGCCCAGCTCGCCGTCGGGATCCGCCTGCTGTGCGTGGACGGCGACCCGGCCGGCCCCGCCGTACGCCCCTACACCGGTCCGTGGCAGGAGGGCCGAGCTTGCCGTACCTGCCTCGCCGTCGCGCGGGGCGAGCCGCCTCA
Organism: Streptomyces sp. NPDC001668; assembly: GCF_042893155.1. Classification (NCBI taxonomy): domain Bacteria; kingdom Bacillati; phylum Actinomycetota; class Actinomycetes; order Kitasatosporales; family Streptomycetaceae; genus Streptomyces; species Streptomyces sp. NPDC001668. The sequence continues at coordinate 215,466 of NZ_JBIAUQ010000014.1, read as the reverse complement.
GCCGGCGGCGAGCGCCGAGGTACTGCCCGACAGCGAGCCGATCACGCCGGACGGCCCTGCTCCCGCCCGCCTGCCCGCCCAACACCAGGGCCACGACGTGGACTGGGAGCCGTGGAGCCCCCAACCGTGGATATCCCATGTCACGCAGCCCTGCGAGCACTGCGGGGCCACCGGCCCCGGTGAGTGGACGCGGGGAACGAGCAGCCAGCCACTCCTGCGGTACTCAGCGGTCAGGTGTCCGCACTGCGGCCTGCTGGAAGCATTCGTCCTGCGCGAGGACGGCACGAGGAGTCTGATCTGGGCGCAGCGTGGCCGCTGACCATGCTTGCAGCCGACGGCGCGTCTGCACGGCTGCGGCGATGATGGTTCCATGGCCATTGACGGAGAAGTGTTCATCGGCGAGGTGACGGTGGGCAAGGCGGCGCTGCCGCCCGACGCCGACGCGCAGCTCGTCGTCCGCCAGCTGCGTCGAGCTCTGCACGAGGTCGAGGTACGCGAGCTCGGCCCGGCCGCGGCCGCCGAGCGCTTCGGCCCGTTCACCGGAAGCAGTGACTCGCCGCACATGCGGTACGTCCTGCCCCTGTCCGCAGGCCTCCTGGAGCGTCATCGCGACCATGCCGAGCTCCTCGACCTGTATCGCACGCTTCAGCTGCGAGGACCGGGCGTGAACGTCCACGTGTCCCAACTGGCCGCGCGTGACTAGTCCGCGCGCCCTGCCGCTGCACCGGCCGTGGGGCCAGCCCGCCCTGACGGATGTCGTACGGTTGACGAGCCGATGCTGCGATCTCGCGTCGCAGAGTCGAGGGGCTCCGGGTACACGCCTGGAGCCCCTCGGTCTTTTCCGCGGCGGCGTCTCCCTCCCCGCCGGCCAGACCGGTCTGGCCCCTGCTCCGGCTACCTGTTGCGCTCGGTCACCGGAAACTGGCCGGAAGCTGGCCGACTCTGGGGGCGCCGCTGGGTGAGCTGTACGGGCACCTGGGTGACCGGCCCCGACATGCACAGGCTCCCTTCCCACTCCTCAACCGTTGGGTTCTGGCACAGGCGTTGGGTGGTGTCGGGGACCCAATGGATGCGGTCGCAGCGGCCGATACGGAGGAAGGCCCCGAGGGCGTCGCGGATCGCGGTCCCGTCACCTGAGCTGGACTGCTGCATGTCGCAATCCTCAGCGACCGGGCCGGGCCGGCGCCACCCTGACGCACCATGACCGATTCGCCTGATTCAGCAAGCATGCGGAGGAACTGAAGCTCCTCGGCGTGTAGTTGGGAGCCGGGCTGGCTGCGCCGCGCGGAAATCTATCCACAGGCGGTGCCCCATACGTTCACGGTGATCGCCCCCACCACCCCGCGAAGGCAGCCGCCCCGGAATCCGGGCCGGCCTGCCGACTGCGGCGTGGCGTGGAACCGGCGATCAACCGTCATCGAGAACGGAAGGCACAGCATGCCCATATCCATCGGGCGCATGGCCGCGGTCGGTGCTCTCGGAGCCTCTCTGATCGGCTCCGCCGTGGCCATGGCACCGGCCGCCCAGGCGTATGACACCGGCACCACGAAGATCAGCTGCTCTGCGGTGAAGGTACGCACGAGTCCGTCCCAGAGCGGGACGGTGGTCGGTGTCGCCTACAGGGGCGACAAGATGACCTACAACCAGTGGGTCTACAAGAAGAGCGAGAAGCGCTGGTACACGCGTGGGGTTGTGAAGCGCAAGTCCGACGGAGCCAAGATCAGGGGTTACGTCGTGTACCGCTGTGCGAACCCCTACGAGTCGAACGGCGCCCCCACACCGCCGATTCCGAAGTGAGCCGTGGCGTAGCCCGGCCGTGAGCCCCGCCGGCGGGACGCCGATCCTCGGCGGCACCGCCGGCCGGACACGGGCCGCCCCTTCAGGCCCGTGCAGGACGCCGGCGACCGTCTCCTTCGGCCGTGCGCGAGAGCCTTCCCCACCACGGCGTTTCCGTGGGCCCTCGCCAGCACGTGCCTGTCGCCCCCACCAACTCACCATCGTTTCTGGAGAAGCGCCATCATGACGTCCCGAGAACTCGCCCACCGGCCGCGCGGACAGCGCTGGTTCATAGCGGCCGCCATCGGCGTGACCGCGACGGCCGCGTTGAGCGGCTGCGCCACCGGCGAGAGTCCAGCGCACGAGGCCAGCCCGCACGCCACGACCAGCGCGGCGCCGAAGGGGACCGTGACGGTCCAGGAGGCCGATCGCCTGCTCGACCACTACGAAGCCGTAAACAACAAGGCAAACAAGGCCCAGGACGCGAGGCTGCTCGGCACCGTGGAGGGCGGGCAGGTGTACGAGCAGAGCAAGGCGGACTTCCAGCAGTGGGACACCAAGTCCGCCAAGGAGCAGCGGCAGTACGAAAAGTCCTGGTTCTACGTCGACCGTACGTACCTGATCCCGCCGCAGGGCACCAACTGGTTCGCCGTGAGTGCCCGGATCAGCGATTCGAAGACCAAAGCCATGGCCATCATGGCCAAGACGGACGGCACGTGGAAGGTCGTCGCGTCCCTGGCCCTGGAAGACGGAGCCACCCTCCCGAAGATCGACACCAGCAACCACGGCCTCGTTACTCCGGTGAAGTCGTCGGTGCGCTCCGGAATCCTGGCCGGCAGCGGCCTGTCGGACGCCTACGAGGACCTGTTCGAGACGGGCGGCTCGAAGGCCGGGAAGGCGATCGACCAGAAGGGAGGCTTGGCCAAGGACGCGTTGGAGGTCTACCACGACCGCAACAAGGGCAAGGACGCGCGGATGGCCACGCTGGAGTACAACCGGACCCAGCCGCGCCACGACGAGGTCTTCGCCTTGAGGCTGGCCGATGGCGGTGTGCTTGCCCTCGCGCCCACCGCGCACAAGAGCACCTTTGCCCTGAAGCCGGCGTACTACTTCAACTACCAGATCACGCCGTCGAAGGAGGCCTCGGTTTACAACAGCGCCAAGCGGCCGGTCGTGGTGACGGAGTACCAGGGCATGGTGATGGCCGAGTTGCCCACGCGGGGGAAGGCTGAACTGGTGGCGCGCGAGTACAGGCTGGTGGACGCGCAGTGACCGACTCTTCCTTTCCCGTTCCGGGTTCCGATGCTGCCAGCCACGGCGTAGCAGGCCATGCAGCCGTGCCGGGATCGGATCCGAGGGCAGCGCAGGTCATGTCCTGCAGGCTCTGCAGGGCGGCGCCGGCCGAGCTCGTGACGTTCCGCGGGCACGTGGCGTTCCTGGTCTTGATGCGCTTCACAAGCCTGAGCGGACCATTCTGCCGGGTCTGCGGCACGGCAGTGTTCCGGGAGTTCACCGCGAGGACGCTGTGGCAGGGCTGGTGGTCACCCCTGTCGCTGGTGCTGTTCACGCCGGCCACCCTCGTCATCAACCGCGTTGCGCTGCGACGGATCAACAGGCTGCCGAGTCCGGGGCCGGCGGTGGGGGCGGGGCTGACACCTGGTCCCCGCGTCCTGCGCCGTAAGTCGTCCTTGGTTGCGCTGATCCCGCTGCTGTGGGGTTTGTGGGTGCTCTCGCACATCGTCACGGTCGTCGCGGCCTGACGGCCCCGTCGGGCAGATGTCCTGCGCTTCGGTGGTCGCCGCTCTATCGGCGAGGCACTGCCCTCGTCACGAGTCCTCACAGTCCACGGGCCCCAAGGCCCGGGTGGATGCCACCACATCGCGTGCCGCCCCTCGGTGTCGCGACGTACTGGCCGCTCGGCCTGCTGTTCCTGAGGCCAGTGCTCCCCCGCCGGTCCGGCTTCGTTGCCCGGGCGCCTTGCTGGCGCCCGGGCACGGGCGTTTTAGAGCGTCCCGCTCTCGCTCACCAGCCACCACATTTCGACGCTTAAGGCTTGCTATCACGCCCCGCAGTGCGTATACTCTTAAGCGTCGAAGGGTTGGTTAAGCCCTTCGCCAGTCCGCCGTCCAGGTGGCGGCGCGGCCGCCGCGCCCCCTACGCCCCCCGAGGGGGGCGCGGCACCTCCGGCCAGATTGCTGGCCGTGCCCGGTCGGCCCGCCCACGCCCGCTCTCCCCAATGGCCCGGGCGGGCCGACACCGTCTCCGCGCCGGAGCACTCCACCGCCCCGGCGCGCACCCGACCCGAAGGTCGAACGTGAAGAGCCAGTTCATCGTCACGTTGGATTACAGCCCCGACAACCTCGTCAAGACCGGCCTGCTCAGCGAGGCCGACGCCCGGTCCGCCGACCGCTCCTCGAAGGCCCACGAAGCTCTGATGGAGCTGCTGGCAGATGCCGTGGTCAATCAGCACGAGATCGCCCACGGCGACATCGGAGTCAGTCACTCCTCGCATCTCCTGGAGGAGGACACCGATTGACCTGGCCCGCGCAGCCGCTTCCCTACCCGACACCCCGCCTCCCGGAGATCACAGCACCCCATGACAGCCGAGACACAGTACGTGGCAGTCGATCCCCGCACCCTGTCCGTGGAGGGAATCGACGGCGGCGTGGACGCCTTGCCGAACGACGCGGTAATCCATCTCGCCGAGCCGGCCCTGGGCATGAAGGCCGGTTACTGGTGTACGCGTTGGCGGCAGGGCCGTCCCGGCACACCCGGCGCGGCGCGGATCCTGCAGTTTGCAGGTGAGCGAGCTTCAGGCTCCCGCGCCGGGGATGCACACGCAGCCCGCGTGTGCGCGCTGTGGGCAGAGCCCTACCCGACCGCCGTGTCCGGCTGGCGCCTGAGCGACCTCCGCGCACTGATCGAGGAGCACGCCGACCTGCCTGATGCCACGCTCGTCCTGATCGGCCCGTCGGACCACCCGGCGGACGGCCGATGGTCGCCGGTTGGATCGGCCACCACAGGCCGGTCCGCGCCGAACACGGACGGAGGCGGCAACTACGGCCAGTTCTGGAGCGATGACTGCGCCGACGATGAAGCCGATCCGATCCCTTCAGACACCCTTCCTGCGCTCGCCCTCATCCCGTCCGCCTGAACTCGCGCCCGCTCAACCGCCGACCCGGCCCCGGAGAGCCGCACGCAGGCACACCCCCACACCCAGGCACTGACGCTTAAGGCTTGCATCATCTTCGAGCTGCAAGTATTCTCTTAAGCGTCAACTGGTGAGGCCCTGCGGGCCGTCACCTGCACGGCTTCGAGATGCGGAGAGTCTTGCACGTTCCAATCTACGGCCTGATGTACGGCGGTCTTGGCCTTCAAGTAGCGGCGGAGGCGGCCCGGTTGACCGGTCGCCTGGCGATGGCTCCCGGCTACGGCCTGGCGGCGATCGGCACCTTCAGCCAGATGGCCGCGATGGTCTTCGCCCGCGCGGATGCCGGCGCCGCCCTCAGCGCCGCGTTCACCGCGTACTACCTGAACCGGTGGTGGCACGGCGGAGGCGGCACTGGAACACGGCGCCGTCTGCGCGACCTGCGCGAGCGGTTCTTCGGAACACGCCGCACCGCACCTGCGGCCGCGTGAAGCGCTCACCAGCCGCTGGTGTCCCGTCGCCTGCGGCTGGCACCGGACCCCCAAGCCCCCGCCACGGAACGCATGCACCCCCTCGACTTCCACGACACCCTCGACCTTCCCGACGTCGGCCGGATCTCCCTGCACGTCACCACGCTCGACCACGGCCACGTCCGGTACGCCGTCCGCGGATCCCATCTGCGGGGTTCCTTCGTGCTCATCCCCGAGGCCCTCACCGATGGGACCGTCCTGCCCAGCACGGTGACCGTGCAGTACGGCGCGGGTGAGGGATCACCGAGCGACCTGCAGTATGACCGCGTGCACCGGCCCGAGGAGCCGGTCGTGTTCAACGCCCGCCTGCACGGCTGGACCAACCACATCAACCCCGATGCCCCGCCCGGGAGTTACTTCCTCGGCCCCTACGCCCACATTCTGCGCAACGGCGTGCACCGCCCGGTCACCGACGGCGTCCGCCGCCGCACCGAGACGCTCCTGCGGGCCATCGCGCGGCACTGGGCCCGGCTCCCCCACCGCCAAGAGCTCATCACCAGCGCCGCACGCTGCAAGGCCGCCGAGCTGGCCGAGCACGAGGCCGGCAAGGCCGCGGCCCTCGAGGAGGAGGCCGCCGCCCTCGTGATCCGCCGCGCGCAGGCCCGGCGCAGGGTGAACGTCCTCAACGGGATCATCCGCCGTCGGCCCCTGCCCATCCGGCCAGCGGATCCGGCCCCGGTGAGGGTCCCGATCACCGATGCCAAGGGCGGATCGCTGGGCGTGATCACAGTCCGGGAGATCTCGGTCGACGCGGAGGTAGCAGGCAGCGTCGTCTATGAGGTGTCAGGCACCTCCCGGGTGCAGGGGCGCTTCACGGTCGAGCGCAACCGCATGCGGCCTCAGCCGATGCCGGAAGGCATCCACGTCGCCTACGGCCACGCCCGTTCGCGGTTCACCTACGAGCACGAGCTGCCCCCGAGCGTGAACGGCGTGACGCTGAGCGGAGGGTGGGACTGCGACGACTGCGCGGACATCACTGCCACGACGCCCGCGGAGCTTCCCGCCCAGCTGCGCGCCGGCGGTTCGGCTCCGGCCGCTACCCAGCGGCGGGCCTCGGCCGTGCTGCGGGCGCTGGCCCTGCGCTATCTGGCCCGCCCCGACGCCGAGGCCCTGCGCCTGGCCGCGGCGAAGGAGTACGCACCCGGCCTGCTGGGCGCCACCCGCCTTGAGCTGCGGGAGATGCGTGCCCGGCAGCGCGAGGCCGAGCGGCAAGCCGCACTCCACCGCGAGCGAGAGAAGCAGTACCGCGCACTGCTGTAGTACCCCGCCCCGGGCGGCTCGGCCGCCGTGCCGGACCGCCCTCACCACCTACCGGGAGATGCCCTTGGAACTGGAGAAGATCTCGGCCGAACTGCAGAAGGTGCACGACTTCGGCGATGAACTGGGCGCCGCGCTCGCCAAGACGTTCAACGGCGACGGTGTCGTCGGCGGCGGCTGGACTCACCGCTCCGGCCACGCCCACTACGTGACCGTGGACCTCGTCCACCCGTCCGGCCTGGGCGTCTGGTTGCGCCACCAGGGCGGATACCGCAAGGGCCGCAACGGCCGCATGCTGACCGTGGGCGCCACCTACCCGCGCGGATACTCCGGCCGGCGAGCCGAGGAGATCCGCGTGTGGATGGACCGCGACCGGACGGACATGGCGCGGGACATCATCAGGCGCCTCCTGCCGGACTACCTCGCCACCATCGACCGGGCCCTGAAGGAGGCACGGAAGGCAGATCTCAAGCGGCGGGCCCGCATCTTGATGAACGGCCTCCTGGAGAAGACCCTGCCCGGTGTCACGGGCACCGGCGGAACGCCGGCCTGCGAGTCACGCGACCGCCGCAGGTCCTACTGGTCGGGCGGCAGGTTCAGCCGGACTCGCAGGCCAGCGCTCGCCTCTGGCCGCTCCCCGCGCGACGGCGGCCACCACCAGGACCAGGAGCCGAAGGTCAAGCCGGCGCTGGTGTCCGGGCACGCCACACTCAGCGACGATGCGACCACCATGGACCTGGAGCTGAAGGAGGTTCCCGCCGAGCTCGCCCTGAAGATCCTCGCGATGGTCAACCCGGCGCCGGCCCTGGAGGGGACGATCGTTCCGCGCGAGGTCGCGCCCGCTGTGCCTGCCCTGCTTGCGGCGCAACGGGTGGTTCAGGGTCAGGTCGTCAGCGAGGCCGCCGAGGTCACCGGATCCACCGCGACGTGACCGCAGACGTCACCGGGTGTCGCCCTGCCAGTCCCAGCAGCGCTGGTCGCCCCCGCGTGGCGCGTACACGGAGCGCCCACCGCTTCCGTACGTGCCGAGTTCGGTGGTCAGTGCCGCGCCCTCGTCCAGCTGGGCCGGCGTCCAGCCGGTGACGTCGAGCAGCAGGCCGTCGAGCGGTCCGCCTATCAGTTCGCGGTAGTCGTGCCCGTTTCGAGGGCCGGGGTCCTCATGGTCGGCTCCGTAGACCCGGCCGCGCATCACCTCGTCCATGGCGGACAGCCTGGCACGCGCCACTGACACTGCCGGCCTGCGGCAATTGGCCCCGCCCCCCACCGACCTGCTCCGTCCCATTACGGGCATGGCTGGCGCGAGCCGGTCCGTGGTCGCTGGCCGCCGGGGGCCGAGCCCGCACGCGCCCCCAACCACCCGAAATCCATTACCACTTGACTCAATTGTACAAATCTGTCACGTTTTGTCCGCCTAGTCCGGACCGTCTCCGCGCAAGGGAGCTCACGCATGGCACGCGCCACACGCACCGAGTACGACGAGAGTCAGGCCGCCAAGAGGCTGCGGGTCCCCGTGGCCGCCTTCCGCTGGGCCCGGTCCACCGGGCTCGTCCCGCCGCCGACGGGTTCCTCCTCCGTGTGGCCGCGCGCAGTGGTGGAGGCCATGGACGCCGAGGCGATCAAGGCCTCGCTGCCCCGCTGGCCGATCTCCGGCGCGGCAGCCGCGAACCGTATCGCCGAGGCCCTGGGCACTCCCAACCAGCCGCAGGGGAAGGCGTCTGTCACGGCCTTCGTCGTACGGCAGTTCATCCGGCGCGGCCTGCTCACGGAGCTCAGTGCGAATCCGGACGGCTCGCTCGTCAACCCCGACCAGGTGGACGCCGTGTGTCAGCGTGAGGACCTGGCCGTGCTGGTCGCCGAGGACACGCCGCTCGGCCCCGAGCAGGCCGCCAGCCGCCTGAAGGTGAGGCGGGTCGAGTTCAACTACATGCTGGCCCTGGGGTGGATCCAGCCCGCGGACACCGTCGACGTGCGGTTCGGTACCTCGCGGGCCGGTGCAGTCCCGGTGGCTCTGTTCCGTACGGCAGACGTCGACGCCCTGGAGAGGGCGCATCCGGAGATCGACTGGGAGCGACTGCGCAGCATGAAGCCGGGGCAGCGCTCGCCGCTCGCGACCCTGACCAAGGCGGCCGCGCGGAACTGAGTCCGGCGGCCCGGGAGAGCCCGCCTGGCTGGAACGGACAGGGGAAGATCAGCGGGTGACCATACCGCCACCGCCGCCACCGCCACCGCCGCTTGCCGCTCTCCCGCTGCCGACGCTCCTACCCGCCCCTGCTCTCCCCTCGTTCGAGCAGACCAAGGAGGAGGCCAGGGAGATCCTGCTGGCCGGCGCGACCGCACCGCTGCCGTGGAAGGTCCGACGTCATCAGGATCGGGTCCTGGATCGCGTTCACGATGCTCTGGCTGGGGCGGGAAAGGGCCAGCGGCTGTACGTCCTGGAGATCGCCGGGCCCATTCCCCGTGTCAAGATCGGCCGCAGCAACGATCCTTGGGTACGCATCCGCCAGCACGTCGCCGAGATGAACGGCTACCAGTACGGCCTCATCGATGCGCACCTCACCACCGCGGTGGATGATCTGCTCTCCATCACCCGGGCCGAGGCCGAAGCCCACGTCGGGGTGGGCAAGCGCTACAAGCCGATCACCAGGGAAGCGTTTCGGGACGCCGACTTTATGGTCGCCTCACTGTGGGCCGACGTCGCCATACAACTGCACCAGCCGCTCGACGAGGATGCCGAGTGATCGTGACATCGGCAGTCACTCACTCGAAGTTCCTTGCATGCACGGCGACTTGGTACTCCGTCCCGCCTGGCGCCAGCCCAGTATGTCCCTCTCACCAGTAGAGCGACCTTGTTGGCGCAGCAGCACGAACGTCCTGGGTCTCCTGCCGTCGAGCAGTCGGGAGTTCAGCGCCGTCATCGTGGCGTGGGACGGCCATGATGATGTGGATGATCGGTTCTGGCTTGCAGGAGGGGAACTCGTGGCAGAGGTCTGGGTGTTGCACCGCACGCCGGAGGAGACGCTCAAGCGTCAGCGGCACGTCAGTTCGCAGGCCAGGAAGGCGCGGTCCCGGCTCGTGCGCGCGGACACGATTCCGTATCTGCGCGCCGACGAGGACGCAGTGGTGGCGCAGTGGCACCCCGGCTCCGAGGACGTTGTGACCCTGGCCGACCGCAAGAACGGCGACGAGGAGCTGCCCTTCGACTTCCACCTCGAACTACTGGCCGCGATCGCGGCGGCCCGGAAGGCGGCCCAGGAAGCGGACGAGGACCAGGTCCTGGTTGCCGAATTCGACGATGGCGAATGGTCCTGGAAGTCCTATCGCCTGTCGGAACTGACCTGACCACCGGTGCGGATACGGCTCTAGGCGGCTGCGAGTGCGTCGATCAGCTGTCGCAGCGCACGCAGTGCCTGCTGCGCGGTCGTGGTGTCGGTCAGCTCGAGGAAAGGCGTCGCCGGATCGAGGACGTCGACGAGGCGGCCGGCTCGGGCGGATTCGGGGATGTCTCGCAGCTCGGCCCGGAAGGCGGATCCGTTCCAGTGCGTCCGGGCCAAGGAGCTGGCGAGCTCGAACTCTCCGTCGGTGGGGTTCCAGCTGCCGTCGTCGTACGCCGCCAGGAGGGCGCGGGCGTCGCGCTCAAGCGCGTCGGTCATTGCGGTGGTCGTCACGCACAGCCCAACGAGCCGCTCGATGTCCGGTGACCGACGGGGCTTGCCACGCTGCCGGACCGGGCGCGGTGGGCTGAGTGCTTCATGTGGCGGGCGTCAGTCTGTCGCCCAGTGCCGATGCGGCTCGAACCAGCCTCGATCCGGGTACCAGGCGAGGCATCGGTCGGATGCCTGGGCGCCGATCAGCCAGAGGTGTGTGAACTCTTCGGGGAGCTTCGGTGGGAGCGGTGGCAGGGTGTCGGCGTCGAAGTGGAGGGCGTGGAAGGCCGCCCAGGGGCTGGTCATCGTCACTCCGACGACGGCGTGGCGCTCGTCGCCGCCGGCCTTGGCGAGCTTTTCCTTGTTGCCGTGCATGTGTGCGGAGTCGGCGTTGAGGTGGTCGTCGAGCCAGTCGTGGAACGGCTCCCACGTCACGTCGGCTGGGCCGCCGATCTCCCACAGCGTGAACTCGACTCTGCCCGTCTCGCCGTCGTCGGCCGGGCGGGATGATAGGCCGCGGATGCCCAGGTCGCGCGCCTCGTCCGCCAGGGGGCCTGGGTGGACCGAGAGGTTGTCGGGGCGTGGGACGTACTCGTAGAGCTGGCTGGCCGCCTCGAAGCGCGCAAGGAGATCAGGTAGCCACTCGGTGTACCTGTTGCCCTCCTGCTTCAGGCGGAAGCTGCCGGTGACGTTGACGGACCAGTTCCGGGTGAGGTGCGGCGCGGCCAGGACGGGCTGGCGGCTGAGGACCCCGGCGACCTCGGCGTGGTGGCGATCCAGGGCCATCCAGATCTCGGCGTACCCAGTGCGGCCGTCGTCGTAGTCGATCCGGATGTCGGGCGTCTTCTGTTTCCTGTTGTCGTCTTGGAGGTACACGCGAGCGCCGGTGAAGCGCGCGAGGACTCGGCCCACCGACTGTTCGAAGTCGCGTGAGACGTGGTCTTGGAAGGCCTTCTCCTGTTGCTGCGGGGTCCGCAGGTCGATGGGGTATCCACGCTGCCAGTCGTCGGTCATGCGGTCAGTGTGTCCAGCCCCGCGGCGGTCGCGCTGCGCATTTCCGGGGCAGTGCCTCGGCCAGCCGGGAGATCAGCGTGGAGACCGGGATCGCCGCCACCTCGCGGTCGTTCATCGCGCCTCGGGGTCGATGTCTGCGTTCGTCCCGAGCTGGTAGGCCGGGCTCAGCCAAACCGCGCCGAGCTCTCTACTGCGTGCCGCGCGCGCCCTGCTGCCGGGACTGCTCCCGCTTCTTCATCTCGCCGAGTCGGTCGAACAGCTCCTTCCATGCCCGGCCGACGGCGGCCTTCTGCTGCCCGCGGTCCGGCTGCGTGACGCGCGACCGCCTGCCCTTCCTGTCCTTCGGGCCGCCATGGTCGCCGCTGGTCAGCTGGACCCTCTTGGAGGAGCCGTCACGTCGTTGCCGGTTTCCGCTGGTCATGGCTGCGACGGTACTGCGATTGCAGAGCTCCTTGGTAGGGGGAGTGCGGGCCCGGCCGACGGCAGGACCTTCCCCGGCTGCGCTAGATCAGCTCTGCGCGCCCCTTATGGGTGATGTCCAGGACACCGGCTTGTATTAATCGCACTCTTATTCGAATATCGGGGTATGGGTGCACCGGTGATGGACGACGGACGTGAGAGCGGCACCGGTGAGACCACGAGGTCGCCGCTGAGCGCCGTGTTGCCGCAGGGCCGTCTGCGGGCCGGGACCGCGGCCAGTGCAGGCGGAGACATGCCGCTCCTCCTGGCACTTGCCGCCCAGACGGCTCAGGGGACCGCCGGGTGGGCGGCTGTGGGGTTGCCTCAGCTGGGCACGCTCGCCGCCGAGTCCGCCGGTTTGGAGCTGGCACGCGGCATGCGCATCGACGAGCCGGGACACCGGTGGGGTCAGGTTCTGGCCATCGCACTCGAAGCCGTTCCGGTCGTCCTGGTCGGAGCGCTGGGCCCGGTGAGCGACCAGGTCGCCCGCAGGCTGGCCGCCGTGCTGCGGCGGAGCGGGTCGATTCTCATCGCGGCGGATCAGTGGGAGGGGGCGGAGGTCCGTCTGCGGGTGGTGTCCGCTTCCTGGGAAGGCGTCGGCCAGGGCCACGGTCTGCTGCGCGGTCGGAGGGTGACGGTCGCGGCCGCCGGACGCGGCGCGGCAGCCGCTGCCCGGCATGCCGAGATGTGGCTGCCTGGGCCGGACGGCTGGGTCGCTCCCCTGCATGACCTGCACGACCAGCGGCCGGACACCGCGGCCGAGGACCTCCCGGTCCGCCGACGGCGCACGGTCATGCACCTGGTGGGATGACCCGCCCATGGCAGACAGATCCGTCGTGGCCTGGTTGCCCGACTTCCCCATCCTCGCGTGCGGCGGCACCGACACCGAACCGGTCGCCGTCGTCGACCGCGACATGGTGGTGGCCTGCTCGGCCGCCGCGCGGGCCGACGGGGTTCGGCGGCGGATGCGGCTGCGCAGCGCGCAGGCCTGCTCGCCTCAGCTGCGGGTCGTCGAGCGTGACCTCGTGGCCGAGATGAGGACCTTCGAGCGGGTGGCCGGCCATCTGGAGGCCACCGTGATGCCGCGCCTGGAGGTGATCCGCCCCGGGCTGCTCGCCGCACCCGCCCGGGGGCCGGCCCGCTACTGGGGCGGCGAACAGCACCTGGTCGAGCGCCTGGTCGCCGCTGTCGCGGAGGTGGGTCTGCCGGCCCGGGCGGGCATCGCGGACGCGGTGTTCACCGCCGCGCTCGCGGCCCGCCGGGGAGAGATCGTCCCGGCCGGCGGTGACGCGGCGTGGCTGGCGCCGCATCCGGTCGGCGTGCTGGGTGTCCGGCAGTTGGCGGAGCTGTTGGAGCGGCTCGGGGTCCGCACGGTCGGCGACTTCGCGCGGCTGCCGGCGGACAAGGTGTCGGCCCGCTTCGGCGCCGAGGGCCTTGTCGCACACCGCACGGCCCGCGGCGAGGAACCGCGTCCGCTCATTGTCCGGACCGGCAGCGACGAGTGCACAGTGACGCACCGGTTCGAGCCGGCCGAGGAGCGGCTGGAGGCGGCGGCCTTTGCGACCAAGGCGCTCGCGGACCGGTTCCACGACCGCCTTGCGGCGGCCGGTCTGGTGGCGGCCCGGCTGGAGGCGGTCGTCGACCTCGCCGACGGCCGCCGGCTGTCGCGTATCTTCCGCCATGAGGGACGGCTGTCCTCCCTTGCGGTCACCGAGCGGGTCCGCGGTGTCCTGCAGGCCTGGACCGAGGCCGGCGTCCTGGGCGCCGGGCCGGAGCGGGGCCTCACCGCGCTGACCCTGCGGCCGGAGCAGCTCAGCCAGGATGCCGGCCGCCAGACCGCGTTGTTCGGGGACCGCCATACTCCTGAGGAGATCGAGCGGGCCGCGGCCCGGGTGCAGGCACTCCTGGGCCACCGGGCGGTGGTGAGCATGGCGACCGGCGGCGGGCGCGCGCCGGCGGAACGGGTCCGCCTCGTGCCGTTCGGCGACGTCGCCGACGCACGCCGGGATGCCGACGGGCCGTGGCCGGGGCAGATCCCGGCTCCGTACCCGGCGGCGACATTTCCCGAGCAGCTGCCCGCCGAGCTCAGCGACGCCGACGGTCGGCCGGTGGCCGTCTCCGGGCGCCTCGCGCTGTCGTCCGCGCCCGCCCTGATCACGGTGGACGGGTACGGCCAGGCGGCGGTTACGGGGTGGGCCGGGCCGTGGCCCGTGCTGGAGCGGTGGTGGGACAAGGACGGCGGCCGGCGGATCGCACGCATGCAGGTCGCGGCGGCCGACGGTCACGCGTGGCTGCTGGTGATCGAGCAGGGCCGCTGGTGGGCGGAGGCCCACTATGGGTGAGGTCCTCCGCTTCCCGGCCTCGGGGGCGGAGCGGGTCGTCGCGGAGCCGGGATGGGTCGAGCTCCATGTCCACTCGGCCTTCAGTTTTCTGCAGGGCTGCGCGCAGCCGCACGAACTCGTCGACGAGGCCGTCCGGTTGGGGATCTCGGTACTCGCCCTCACCGACCGGGACGGGCTGTATGCCGCGCGGCGCCTGACGGAAGCAGCGAAAGAGGCCGGGATCGGCACCGTGTTCGGCGCCGAGCTCACCCTGAACGATCCTGAGCTGGGTTCTCCGGTGGTCCTCGCCCGCAGCCTGGAGGGCTTTCGCCGGCTGTCGGCGGTGATCAGCGATGCGCAGCTGGCCGGCCGGAAGGGCGTGCCTCGCTATGACCTCGCCGCGCTCGCCGAGGCGGCCGCCGGCGGGCAGTGGGCCGTACTGCCGGGCTGCCCCGTCCCGGGCAGTGACCGTCGGGACGTTACGGCGGTGGCCCGCCGACTGGAGCGCCTCGTCGAGGTGTTCGGTCCCGGCGTGTACGCCGAGTTGGTCAACCACCACCTTCCTGAGGACTCGGTGGCCGCCGACGCCATGGTCGTGGCCGCGCACCGGATCGGCATCCCCGTGATCGCGACGGGCGCGGTCCACTACGCCGCGCCGCGCCAGGCCCGCCTCGCCCAGGCCGTCGCCGCCCTGCGGCGACGCGAGACCCTCGACCACGCCGCCGGCCACCTGATGCCGGCACCGGCCTCGCATCTGCGCAGCTACACGGAGATGGCCGGATGGCTCACCCGCTACCCGGGCGTGCTGGAGACGACCCTCGAGCTGGGCCGCTCCTTGGTGGTCGACCTCGACGAGCTGCGACCCGAACTGCCCGGCTTCCCCACACCGGGCGGGTACGACGAGGACGGGTGGCTGCGCTACCTCGCCGAGCGGGCCTGCGCCGCCCGCTACGGCGAGCGCGACGACCCGGCCGCCGCCCGCGCGTGGCAGCAGCTCGATCACGAGCTGTCCGTCATCTCCCAGCTGGGCATGGCCGGCTACTTCTTGATCGTCCACGACATCTGCCAGTTCGCGATCGGCCGCGGCATCTGGTGCCAGGGGCGTGGCTCAGCTGCCAGCTCACTCGTCTGTTACGTGCTGCGGATCACCTCCGTCGACGTCCTGAACCACGGAGGACTGCTGTTCGAACGGTTCCTTTCGATGGAGCGCGGCAGCCCGCCCGACATCGACATCGACTTCGAAGCTGGCCGGCGGGAGGAGGTGATTCAGTATGTTTTCGAGCGCTACGGGCGGCATCACAGTGCGCAGGTGGCCAACGTGATCAGCTACAAGCCCAAGCTGGCCGTGACCGACGCCGCGCGGTGTTTGGGGTACCCGGCGGCCCGGATCCGGGAGATGACCCGGCACCTACACCACGAACCGCCCGGGCCCGACGCCGGCGTGCCCGACGATGTTCGCGAGCTCGCTGCCCAGCTGCACACGCTGCCCCGCCATTTGGGGGTGCACTCCGGCGGCATGGTCCTCACTCGCGAACCGATCGGGGAGTTCATGCCGGTCGAGTGGGCGACGGCGGAGGGCCGTTCAGTGCTCGGCGGGGACAAGGATGATGTGGCCGCGGCCGGCATGATCAAGATCGACCTGCTGGGGTTGGGGATCTTGTCCGCCCTGCACACGGCGGCGGATCTCATCCGTGAACACTATGGCGTGCAGCTGGACTTGGCGTCGATCCCGCAGGACGACCCGGACGTCTACCGCATGATCGCCCGCGGACAGACGCTTGCTGTCTTCCAGGCCGAGAGTCGCGCCCAGGTCTCGACCCTCCCTGTGCTTCAGCCGCGTACCTTCGACGACCTCGCGATCGCCGCGAGCATCATCCGGCCGGGCCCGATCGCTGCGGGAAGCAAGAACCCTCTGCTGCGCCGGCGCCGCGGCGAAGAGCCGGTCACCTACCCGCATCCCCTCGCCCGGCGCGCCCTGGAGGCCACGCTCGGCGTCTGCCTGTGGCAGGAGCAGGCCATGATGCTGGCCGTCGACTGCGCCGGCTTCAGCCCCGGGGAGGCGGACAAGCTGCGCAAGGCCATGGCCGCCAAGCACGCCGTGGAGAAGGTCGCGCGGCTTCGCGACCGCCTCATGGAGGGCATGGCCAGCAAGGGCATCCCCCGTCCGGCCGCGGAACAGATCGTCGGCATGATCGAGGCCTTCAGCGACTACGGTTTCCCGCAGTCGCACGCCCAGAGCATGGCGCACCTCATCTACGCGAGCGCCTGGATCAAGTTGAGGTTTCCGGCGGCGCTGCTCGCGGCCACGATGGCTCATCAGCCAATGGGCTTTTACGACTCGCAGTCGCTCATCCAGGAGGCCAAGCGGCTCG
The DNA here is from genome assembly GCF_042893155.1 of Streptomyces sp. NPDC001668. Lineage (NCBI taxonomy): Bacteria > Bacillati > Actinomycetota > Actinomycetes > Kitasatosporales > Streptomycetaceae > Streptomyces > Streptomyces sp. NPDC001668. Next base: position 198,945 of record NZ_JBIAUQ010000014.1, on the reverse strand, counting down.
GCATTGCCGTGCGCGGCGTCGACATTCAGCTCTCCGACGTGCACTCCACCCTGGAACCCGACCCGGCTTCCGCCGGCACACGGGCGATCCGGCGTGGGTTGACCAGTGTGACCGGGCTGAGCGCTGAGACGGCCCGCACGATCGTGTCCGCGCGGTCCGAGCGGCCCTTCGACAGCCTCGAAGACGTCGCCCGCCGCACCCAGTTGCCCGCCCGGCTGATGGAACGACTCGCCGCGGCCGGCGCCTTCGACTCCTTTGGCGAGCACCGCCGCAGCGCCTTGTGGACGGCCGGGGCCTTCCCCCGCGGCGTCCAGCCCTACCTTCCCGGTCTCGGGGCGCTCGCGCCGGCACCCGATCTGCCGGTGATGACGCCAGCCGAGCAGACGGCCGCGGACCTGGCCACCACCGGGGCCAGCGCGGAGGTCCATCCCGTTCAGCATGTACGCGCCCGCCTCGCCGGCTTTGGGGCCGTCCCCGCGGCCGCGGTCCGGGACATGGCCGATCAGGAGCGGGTGCGTCTCGGTGGACTGGCGAAGTACCTGCAACGGCCGCCGACCGCCCGGGGCGTGGCCTTCGGAGTCCTGGAGGACGAGACCGGCATGGCCAACCTGGTCTTCTCCCCGCCCGTGTGGGAGCGCAGCCGGCGCACCCTGATCGACGCCACAGCGGTCGTCCTGGAGGGGCACGTCGAGCGGGCGTATGACGTGGTCAACGTCGTAGTTCACGATGTGCGGCCGCTGGTCGTACCCGCACCTGCCGCACGGCGGCGGCGTCGCGGGCGATGAGCTGCTTCCCGGGCGAACGCCCGGGCGGCTCGCCGCACCACTTCATGGCCGCTGGTGGAGCCGAAGGCGCCCAGCAACCCAGACCGCCTGCACGCCGTCGTCGCTCGCCGTGCCCACCTCGTGGGGCATCAGGTCCGCCAGGGACGCGCCTGCGCACGGCCGGGGCTCCCAGACCACGTCTGTGGCTCGGTCCCAACGGCTTCGACTGCGCTTTGTCAGTCTGACGTTGTCCCCGGGGTTGATCACGATCGGGCGCCGCATCAGCCGCAGGATCCTGCGGGCGGCGGACCACCCTCCTGTGATGCTGTTGCTCTTGAACGTCACCGTGAGACTTCTCCCTACGCTCCGCTGGAGGCAGCGGGTCCTGGATTGCGAAACTACCTGACTACCTGGTGCGAAGTAACGGCGGGACGAGCACGGTGAGGGCCACCGAGATGTGAACACCAGTCCGCGCCATGGGGTACCTCTCGGCAGGAGCGGCTCTATCCGCCGGTCCATGCCCCGCATGACCTCGCCCATGTGATGAGCCGGCCCATCAACTCGCCGGATCAACTGGCGGATGGGGGCGCGCTGCCGATGCTGTGCGCAGTCGCCACAAGGTCCTCACCCAGATGACGTCCATGCAGCCTACGAGAGCGGCGATGGCCCAGCTGGTCCAGGCGGGCAGTGCCTGATGGTCTGCGCCGGGCACGAGGGCCCGTCCGAGAAGGCCCAGGACCACAAAGAGGTTCCCGCAGATCAGGTTGGAGAGGGTCTGTTCCAGCGGGCGCAGCAGCGCGAGGAATGAGCCGCCGGCCACCAGCAGCCCTCCGACCACCACGGTCAGGTCGCCGAGAATGAAGCCAAGCCAGTGCACGGGATCACCTCCTGTCACGCCTTGCGCGCACGGCGCCGAGGATAGCTACTCGGCCGCCGTCGCCGCCGTGAGGCCCGCGGCGGCCTGCCGGTGGCCGCCGCCGGCTGCAGGCGCTGGTCGGCCACGTTCACGGTCTCGCGCACCATCGCGCGGTTCCAGCCGGGGGCCTTGGGCAGCCGCCGCAGGTATCGGCGCAGGACAGCGGCCTGGACCACGGTGACGCCGTCGAGCTGCACGACGCCGCCGGGAACGGTCGCACCGTGCACCGCGATCACGGCGTGCGCGGGCCAGCCCAGCGCGGCAGCGACCTGGCTGGCCTCCCACCGCACCGTGTCCACGTCGTCCTGCTTGCAGTAGTTGCCGCACCAGAGCCTGCCGCGGCTGTCGACGCGGATGCGGGCGTTCTCTGACATCCAGTTCTTGGTGTCGATGTAGACCAGCCCTCGCCTGCCGATCAGCACATGATCCAGATTTGCCCGGCTTCGGGGTACGGCCCGGTCGTGCAGGACCGCGTAGAACCCGAACCAGGTCAGCGGTGCGAGAATCCGGGCGGTTCGGCGCTCCCCGGCGGCGCCCTTGGCCCAGGAGCTGCCCCTGCTGCGGTAGACCCGTCGGAGTGCGGCGAGCATGAACGTGCAGGCGAGGGCAACGGCGAACGGGTACGAGCGCGTGACCTCCGCCGCGAAGTAGCCGGCAGCTCCGGCGCCCACACCGGCGGTGGGCAGGATCCACCGGGCCCGGCGATGCTGCTGAGCGCGTTCAACTGCCCGCTCGCGTGCGGCCATCGCCTGTGCACTGGCGCCAGCGGCGTTCCGGCGGCGCCGGTTCTTCCTGATCAAGGCGTCGTTCTTCTCTTCCACTACAGGGGTGTTGGAGGTCGCAGGACCGTAGGCCGTGATGGCTGTGGATGGATTCGGCGCCCCGCGCCGTCCGCCGGGATGGCTGCCGTGAACGCCGTTTCGCGCGGTGACGCGGCCGCTGGGAGGGGCGTCTGTCGTCAGCAGCCGGACGCGAGGGCCTCGAAAGCGATGCGGTCGCCCTCGGTCACCCCCTGGGCCCTGGTGTAGGTGGCCCGGTCGACCTCGAACCAGATGTCGTCGCGGGTGGGTTCCCCGTTGACGTTGTCGAGCTCGACGCAGAAGCGCTCGGGGCGGACGACGCGGGTGTAGGGCTCGGTCCCTCGTCGTACCCATGTGCAGGTGCGGGTGCGCGACTTGCGCTTGCCGAGCGTCGGCTTCGTGCAGGTGCGTACGAGGCGGGGGCGGGTTCCGTGCTGCACCTTGCGGGTCACATGCCGAAGGTCGTCACGGAGCCCGGCGACCTTGTCCGTGCTCTGCGGGGAGGCAGAAGAGGCGGGGCTGGTGGTCGCACCGGCCGAGCGGTCGCTGCATCCGCTGCCGGTCAGCAGGAGGACGGCGGCGAGGCCGGCCGCGAGGGCACGCTTGGTCTTGGTCATCGTCTCTCAGTGCTCGAAGTGGGTGGGCGATGGCCCTGCCCGAGATCTCCTCGTATCTGCGGAGACCCGGAACATTTTGACGCTTAAGATAATACAAAGAGAGGGTTCGGGAAGCAACCTTTAAGCGTCATTCAGGCTGTGAGGCGGCGGAACGACAGGAGCAGCCGCCAGCCTGAGGGCCCTGGCCCGCAGCCACGTCGGTCGGCCAGGACCTGGACGCTGCCCCTAGGCGAACCGCCGGGCAAGCCGCCGCGGACATGGAGGGCCGATCGCGGAGGAGGAACGGTCGGCGGTGCAGCCAGTGCGCCATCCGGTTGCTCGAGGGCAGCAGGAAGTCGCGCCGGTGCCGCTCGGCGGCCTGCCGAACGCGGGCCTGGCGGGTGATGCGGGCTCGCCGCGCCGCGATCGACGCCGACGGGGAGGCTCACCCACACCGGCAGCGCCTCCACCTTCGAGCAGCCGGACGTACGGTGACACCATGGCCGGGCAGGTGCGCCGGTGCGCGCACATCCTCTGCTCGAAGCCGCTGCCGGCGGACGCCCGCAGCGACAAGCGGTTCTGCGACCGCGCCTGCAAAGCGGCGCATCGCAGGTGGCTCCGCCACCAGCGGGAAGCCCTCGCGATCGGACTTGCGTACCTGTGGGGCGAGAACCCGGAACAGGTCGTGCGCTGCCCTGTGTGCGGGCGCCGCTTCGCGCTCGGGCACCCACACCGCAAGGACAAGATCTACGACCGGGACTCCTGCCGTCAGGCTGCGCTCCGGGCCCGTCACCGGGCCGAGAGGGTACGCGAAGCCGTTACGCCGGACCGCGCCCCAGAACCCGTCTCAACGCCGCTGACCAGTACGAACTCACCATCCTCATGACGGAGGACACGAGGGCGTCGACCCGGCGCCAGCAGGCCGGTGAACTCCGTCAGGCTCCTGACCTGGGCGTTTAGCCCCCGGCGGTGGGGGACGACCCGGCGCCGGTAGGGACACGCGCGGGCGGACCGCCGTCCGGCCCGGGCTGGTCCGGCTCCAGGCGGCGGACCCGGTCGTGGATGCGCTCCAGGCCGCCCGCCCCGAGGCCCTGGCCATGCAGGTAGTACAAGCCCAGGTCGCCGTCGAGGGCGGCGAGCAGGTGCGCCACGCTGAGGATCTGGTGCGACCACAGGGCCCGGAAGGCTTGGTGCCCCTGCCTGTCGTGGCCCAGGAGATCGGCCAGCTGAAGGGCCGCGGCACCGAGGTAGGCACAGCTCTCGCAAGGCTCGGCCGGCAGGTCGGCCACCGCCTCGACAAGGAAGCGCTGGTAATCCTCGGGGTGTGCCGAAATCAGGCGGCGGACCGCGATGTCCTCCGCCTGGAAGTAGCCCGGCTCCCACCTCGCCATACCCCCACCGTACGCCCGCCCCGGAGGTCAGGACTGGTTGTGGCGCGGGGCTCCGCCCCGGGAGCGGAACGTGGCCCCGGCGTCTTGGAGCAGACGGTGCACACCGCCGTAGGAGCGGCCCGTCTCCTCTGCCAGGGCCCGGATACTCGCGCCCGCGTCGTACTTCTTCTTCAGGTCGGCGGCGAGCTTGTCGCGGTCCGGGCCGGACGTGAGCCGACGGGCCGGAGTCGTGTTCGACATGAGCTGATTCCTCCCTCGAAGACGGCGGACGCTGCCATGATCGCGTGAGGCGGTGGCGACGGCCACCGATGCGACGGAGGCGAAGGCTCGGACGAGAAGAGAGGACGGCGAGTGATCCCCGGACCGCACAGGATGAAGGGCGGCGCGGCCCAGCTCGGCGCGTTGCCCGGCCATGTCGGCCCCTTCGGTCCGTACGGCGACGAGGAGCGCGATCGTGGAGACATGGACATCGAGGTCCTGGTCGTACCGGACTGCCCCCACCGGCAGCTCGCCGAGGAGCGGCTGCTGCATGCCCTGGACGCCGCCGGGCTAAGCGCCATTGGCTTCACTACGCGGGTGGTCGGCGACCAGGCCGAGGCCGAGCGGTCCGGCTTCACCGGCTCCCCGACGATCCTCATCGACGGCCGCGACCCGTTCGCCGAGCCCGGTGCCAGCCCGTCGTTGGCCTGCCGGATGTACCGCAGTGCCACGGGTCCCGCCGGAGCCCCCAGCGCCGACCAACTCCGCCAGGCCCTCACCGAGGTCGGAGAGGGAGCGTAACCAGGACGTACCTTTCGCGTGCGCCCGGGATCGCGCGGATCCGCGCCGAGGCCCCGGCCCGGCGGCTCGCGCGTCCGGACGGCTGAAATCGTCCGGAGCTCATTCAAGGGTGCGGGAGAATCTCGGCTGACCAGGCCGAGCGTGGAGGGGGCGTAGGCAGGTGCGACCCAGTCAGCAGATGCGTGACCTTGGCATCGTCCAGTACGGCGCGCCGATCCTGGTTGAGCCCGCCCGTCCCTTCCAACTTCCGGTCGAGCGGGAAGAGGCCGCGACCATCGTGGAGAAGCTCTTCGCCACCGTGGAACGGCTTGCCTCCGCCCACGATTTCTCCGGCAAGGGCCTGGGCCTCGCGGCTCCGCAGATCGGCGTGAGCCGTGCGGCAGCCGTCGTTCGGCCCCCGGGCGCGGAGCCGCTCATGCTGCTCAACCCCCGGATCACCCATGCATCCGAGGCGGTCGATGAGCGGTTCGAGGGGTGCTTGTCGTTCTTCGACGTGAGGGCCCTCGTGCCCAGGCCCCTGCAGATCACGGTCGAGACCCAGATGCCGGACGGCACCACTGCCACCGCGATCTACGAGCACGGCACGGCTCGGCTGATCGCCCACGAGGTCGATCACCTCGAAGGGTTCCTCCTGCTTCACCGGATGCGTCCCGGCGTCGACCCGATCCCCGTTGAGGAGTATCGGAGGACCGGCGAGGCCACCGGCCGGGCCTGGACGTACGAGTAAGGGAGCAGCAACGAGATCATGGGCAGGCACAGCCGTCCCGGACCGCCGGATCAGCCGTCCCGCGCGGTGCCGCGCGTTGACCCGGACGATCCGCTCGCCCCCTACGAGCGACGGCGTCGCGCGCCGATGGACGTCTATCGCCGCCACCGTCCCGCCGGTGGCGGTGCCAGCCACGTGCGGCCCGAAGAACTCAGAATCCTGGAGTCGTGGGATGGCTTCGCCTATGTCCCTGAAGGCACCGCCCCGAACCTCGCAGCCGCGCAACTGTGGGTGGCCGGCGGCCCAACGCCGCAGTAGACGGACACGGCCGCGGGGGTGGGGCGCGGTCGGGTATCACCCAGAAGGGACATTCCGATTGCCCCGAGCTCGTGAACGGTGCTAGATCCGCGACTTCCGCATCGAGTGCCATGCCGCCCCAGCCAGAGCCCGAGCCGACCGCAACACCGAGAGCTTTTCGTGCTGGCGGTAGAGGTTCCAGTTGTACGGGATGAGGCTCAGCTTGTTCGACGAGAGCGACCCGGCCCGCTGCGCCCGGTACACCGCCAACGGTTCCCTCAGCGCCCACGCGGGTGCCCCATCCCGCATGATCGACAACCAGAGCGCGTAGTCCTGCCTCTTGGGCATGTCCGGCATCAGCCTCGTCCCGACCACCCTGCGGTCGTACATGGCGGTCAGGGCGCCGATGTGGTCCTGGACCAGCATCGCGCTGTAGTCCACGCGCTCCGGCGCCCACACGACGCGCCCGTTCGGGACGAAGTTGGCGGCCTCGCCCGCGTACAGGGCGTCGACCTTGTAGTACGAGGTGAACGTGAGGGGCGTCCCGGCCGTCGCAGCGAAGGCGAGTTGCTTCTCCAGCTTCGTCGGGAGCCACATGTCGTCGCTGTCGAGAAACGCGATGAAGTCACCTTTGGCCCGCGCGATGGCCAGGTTCCGGGCCCGGGCCGCGCCCCCCTGCCGGGCCGCTGCCTCCGGCAGGACCCGTTCGTCCTGCCGTGCCAGCTCTCTCAGCAGATCCATTGAGTCGTCCGTGGACGCATCGTCGGTGATCAGCAATTCGAGATCGGTGTGGGTCTGCGCCAGCACTGACCGAACTGAGGGCCCGAGCGTGGCCGCCGAATTGTGTACCGGCATCACCACAGAAACCAGGGGCACAGCGGTGCTCCTTACCCAGTTGGAGTCGTCATGAATGTTGCTGCGCGAGCCGGGGCTGCTACCTCGTCGGGGCGCGATGGGTGTTCATGGTTGCCCTTCTGCTGGCCCTGTTCGGGGTGGCGGTGGGGGTGCTCAGGTGGTGGGGGGCTTCCAGGCGCGCAGTTCGAGGTGGGTGATCTGCGCGCCCTCGGCGAGGCGTCCGGTCTCGACCATCCAGTCGGTGATGGCGGCGGTGACGTCGCCGTTGTGCTCGGTGACGCGCTGGTGCCATTCACGGGCACCGAAGCCGACCCGGCGGGCGCCGGGTGGGCCGCTGGCGTTGCCGTAGCTGCGCTCCTCGGTGCCGTCGCGCCGCTGGACCACGTGGCGTGCGACCCCGGGGCTGTCGCCCTCGTCGCCGGAGTCGATCAGAAAGCGCCCCTTGGAGGCGCGGACGGTGAAGGCGACGACTCCGTCAGCCTCGGCTGCTTTCTCGATGACCGGCAGGATGCGGGAGCCGCCGGAGGCGAGGTGCTGTCGGCCGGCGCGGGCCAGGCCGGAGGTCCACTCTTCGTCGTGCTCGACCTGGACCCTGTCCGGGGTGCGGACGCGGGCCAGCTTGCCGTCTTTGGTGCGGCGCCGCTTGATGTACTGGCCGGCGAGTTGCTTGAGGGAGTCGACGTCCCGTGGACCGCCGGCCTGGACTTCCTGGACGACCGCGCGCAGCCCCTCGACGTACGCCTCACCAGAGCGGGGGCCTCGGGTGTAGAAGTGGCTGACGATGGCGGAGTTGCGGCTCAAGATCTGGGCGATCTGCCGCTTGGTGAAGCCTTCGGCGATCAGCTGGTCGGTCAACCGGGCCGCCTCGCTGGGCGGTTGAGACGCTGTGGGTACGTCGCTTCCTCTGCGTCGCGGAGGCATCCTGCTCCGACTCCTTCAGGTCGTGGCCCGCACGCCCCGGCGTGGGACGTGCGGCGTTGCTACTGGGGGGCGTCCTTGTTGAGCCAGGCGCGTCCGTTGGCCTGGAGGCCATAGAACTCCTGCTCGTTGGTCGGCGCGGCGACGGGGTAGGGCAGGTGGCCCTTGAGGAGGTAGTCGCCGGGGTCGCCGTTGTAGGGCCAGTTGGGCAGTTCGGAGGTGTAGATGGCGTCGGTGCGGAAGGCGACGATGCTCCCGGGCGGCAGGTGCAGCGCGCCGATGTGGGTCTTCGTCCCGTCCTGGTTCTTGACGCCGGTGGACAGTAGGGCAGCGCGGGCGGCGGACCACACGCCGGCCGACCACTCGGGGTGGGCCCAGGGGTTGCGGCTCACCGAGGTGCGCTCCCACACGATGGTGTCGCCCTCCATGCTGACGACGTGCGCGCCCTTGGGGATCTCCCGCTCGTGTCCGCGCTGGACGGTTCCGGTGGTGACGCGGGGGCGCTGGGCGAACGAGCCGATGCCGTAGAGCAGGATGCTGCGAACAGCGCGGGACGCGAGCTTGTAGGCCTGGCGCAGCTCGTCGGTGCCGGCCGCTCGGGCCCAACTGGCCAGCTCGGCCCAGGCGTCCTTGAGCTTGTCGGACCATTCGCGAAGGGGGGCGCCCGCTTCCCACAGCAGTCCGTCGAGGATCTCGATCTTCCACGGCTGGATCGGGTTGCGCAGCGCGGCGTTGATCTCGGCGCCGCCCGCCCAGGTGACGAACGTACGGCCGCCCTCGTGCGGGTAGATCCAGGAGCGGTCGCCTTCGACGGCGGCGGGCAGCAGGCCGACGTGGTTCCAGTCGTCGGGGATGGTCACCCTGACCTGCCAGTGGCTCGGCGCGAACAAGGCGTTCGTCTTGTCCTTCTCGCTCATGGAGTCGAAGGCGTGGGCGGTGATACGGCGCGGAGCGCCGACGCCGCTGGTCCAGGTGTGCTTGCCGTAGGCGAGGGTGCGGTCGAGCTCGGTCCACTGCGGCAGCTCTTCGGAGATGCGGGGCGGCGTGATCAGCTCGGTGCGTCCCTGGCCGGAGGTGGCGTGCAGCAGCTGACGGATCTCGGCGGACATGACGGGGTAGCCGTCGGCCCAGCGGGACCCCTTCTTGGTCGAGATGGTCCGCGACCACAGGTCGCGGCCGGTCTGGCTGGGTGAACCCATGAGGACGGCGTCGGGGAACCGCTTGGTCGGCTTCTCCTTCTGCAGGGCCTGCAGGGTGAGGACGAAGGCCTGCCGGATGACGGTGACGTCGGCGCCCTCAGAGTCGAACCATTCGGTCACGGAGCGGATCTCCGTGCGGAGATTGCCGCGCTGCCAGCGGCCGACCGGTTTGCGCTCGTGGACGTAGTGGCCTGCCAGGTCGTCCTTGCCGCGGCCGGTGTCGACCTGCCAGCCCTCGGGCAGCGGGGCATCGAGCCAGGCGGCGACCGCGTCCTTGAGGTAGCGGTGCCGGTCGGCGTCGCGGTGCCAGGGGTCGCCGGCGGTGATGTAGATGCGCCCCACGCTCTCGGGAACGGTGGCATACACCGCGGTGAGGATCTCGGCGGCCGAGCGCGAGCCGAGGTCGAGCTGGACGCGCCGATCCCGGAAGGCGAGCGCACCCGTGGTGGCGTCGAGGAAGACGGCGGGGCGGACCTTCTGGGTGAAGTTCGGGTGCTCGGAGACGAGGTTGGGAGCGACCGCGAACCAGCGGTCACCCTCGGGGCCTTCGGGGACCGAGGGCAGGGTCCGCATCACGGGCTCTGAAGCCGGCGCCTCATCGCGCGGCTCGTCCGCGACCGCAGGCGCGTCCGCCTCGCTGGAGTCGCCGCTCGGCGGCTGCTCCGCGGCGGGCTCTTGTGGCGCGGTCCTGGCCGTGCTGTCCTCGTCCGGGGCCTCCCGGCTCGCCTGGTGAGCCTGGACCTGCGGCAGCGCAGGGGGCGTTGCCCCGGTGCGCTCGGTCACGGCTGGGGGCTCCTCCGGGGGGTTCTTCTCGGCGGCCGGGGCACTGTCGGGCGCGGCCGGTGCGGCGGCTGCCGACTGCGGGCCAAGCGCGGGCACCAGGTCGACGACGTCCTTGACGGAAATGCCGGCCGCCGGCGCGATCCTCTCGGCCTTGGCCTGCTCATGCACGCCGAGCTGTTTGACCTTGTTGTCCCGCGCGGCGATCGCCTTATCGAGGGCCTTTTGCGCGCGATCGCGGACCTTCTCCGCCTTCATGACCTCGTCGCGGAGGCCGCGGAGTTCCTTGAGGCCGTCGCCGTAGGTCTGGGCTGCCATCAGTTGCTCCTGTCCGCGGGGTCCGTGCGGGTGTGAACGGTGACGCTGTAGCCGGGCGGGACGGACACGGTGAGCCGCCGGCCCCCGTCGCTGCGTACGACGGCCTCACCGAGGACGACGTGGCGTGCGGAGTTGTCGGGCGGCGCGGTGCCTTCCAGTAGGACGTCCAGGTCGAGGAGTTTCACCGGAGTGCCCTCCCCCCGCTTCCAGGTCGGCGCCGGCGCGGAGCGGGTCGCGTCGTAACGGCTGGAGGGTTGCCCGTAGAAGACGATGCGGCGGCGGGGTCCGTTGCCGACCCAGTCCCAGCGGCGGCCTTCGTCGTTGGGTACGACGTCGTAGACAGCCATGGCCTGTCCGCGGCGGCAGGCGACCACGACGGCGATCTCGTCCGGGTCGAAGAGCATCTTCGAGGTCGAGCCGCCCCTCCATGGTGACCAGTCGCCGAGGACGACGTCCGCCTCGGAGCTGGTGCCCTTCTCGACTTCGCTCCACCGCTGGGAGACGTTGACCGCGAGCACTCTGGACGGCGTGGTGTCGCTGTTGGCCGGCACGGTCGCCTCCTGCTGCTCGGGGTGGAGGCCCCCACCCTAGAGTGCTTACAAGTGCTTACGCAACAAGTACCCGTAAGCACTTCGGGTCGTGGGATGGCTGGGGAGCGGAGGGCAGTGGTCGGCACTCTAGGGGCGGCCTGTGACAACGAGCGGCAGTACGGGGCGGCAACGGGGCGGTCAGCTGGCCGGCAGCACCGATCGGCGCTGCCAGTAGTCCTTCGTCGAACCGCGCGGCAGGTAGCCGGCGGCCGCACGCTCTTCGTTCGTCTCGCCGCCCCAGGTGCCCCACTCGCGGTGAGTGCGGGCGTACCGGCGGCAGGCGCGCTTGAGGTCGCAGCCCGCGCACAGGGACTTAGCCAGTCGCTGATGCTCTCGGTCCTGGAAGACCTCCGGATCCGTGGTCTGGCACGGCATGACGCCGACGTCCCGGGCAGCGTCCGTACGCAGTACCTGCATCAGGCCCGCACCTCCCCCGCCGCCCGGCGCCCGGCCGTGCGTTGCCCGCGCCGTGACCGTGCGAGAGCTTCATAGAGGCGGTCGACGGCGTAGTCGGTGATCGTCGACGCTGTGTGGCGCAGCGCCCGGCAGGCTCCGTCGGCGGGCAGTGCGCCGGCCGCGGTCGGTCGGCTCGCGGCATCGATGCCGTCGAGGTCGGGCCACTGGGCAGGGTTGCCGGTGTGGGGGCTGATCACGGTGAACTCCGTTAGCTGTCGTGCTGGTTGCGCTTGTCGGCGGCGGATTTGCGCTTGGCGCGCTGCCGGCGGGCGTAGGCCAGCGCCAGGGCGTGGCTGCGGTCCTTGCGGCGCCGCTCGGCGGTCTCGGGATCCATCTCCTCGGGGGCGTCTGGAAGGAGCCAGCTGGGTGGCTGGCCGGCGGCCGCGGGGCCCGGGGCGGCCGTGTTCGGCGGCTGGGCCTGCTGGTCCCGGACGGCCGGCGGGATCGCTGGGTCCGGCGGGCGCCCCCGGGGGTCGTGGGCTCCGTGCGGCAGGGCGGACCTGCGTCGGCGGGGGCGCCGGGCGCGAGGTCGCGGATGCGGCGTACGGCGTCGGTGCCGATGTGTTCACGGATGCGGTCCAGCAGCCGGGGGACGAGCAGGCGGATCTGTGTGCGGTAGGCCGGGGAGTCGGGTCGAAGGTCCAAAGTCCGGGTGTCCGGGTCGAAGTGGACTGCCCTGACGTGTGCGGCGAGGTCGTCACCGGCGATGGACGGCCACTGCTCGAGGACGGAGCCGCCCTGGACGGGGACGTCCCAGGCCCGGTCCTCAATCAGGCGCCCCAGGGCAGTGGCGAGGCCGACCGGATCGCGGCCGCCGGCGCGGTCGCGGCTGCCGTGGCGCGGTGCGGGAGCTTTCTGGGCCGACGGACTGCTCCAGCGGGCGTTCTGGCGAGCAGCTCGCAAGACAACTCGGGCCAGGTCGACGCCCGTTGGCTGAGGTTCGGTCATCCCAGGGCCCTCACCTTCAGGTGGCTGCTGGCACGGGTCAGGCGCAGGGCCCGGGCGACCAGGTCGGCGCCGTAGAGGCCTTCGGCGGCCTCGCGGCCGAGGAAGTCGACGGCGGAGGTGACCAGGGCGGTGTCTCCGGCGAGGAACGCCTGGAGGGCGGCTTGCCGTTGGGCGAGCAGCTCCTCGCGGGTCAGCTCGGCGGAGCCGGCCTGCACCTGGCCCGGGGGCTCGTGGAGCTGGCCCTGGCGCACCGCGTCGATCGCGCCGCGGACCAGGCGGGTGACCGCGCGACTGCGCGGAGCCTGCCAGGTGCCCTGCCACTCGGTGTGCCGGTCTGCTTCGGCCTCGCGCGAGTCACGCCACCAGTTCACGAGCTCCTCGCGCCGGGCGGGGGTGTCGAACCGCTGGTGGGCGTTGTGCAGCCGCTGGGCGAGGAATCCGGAGGGACGGCGGACGATGCGGGACGGCGACTGGAGCGCCAGGAGCGCGATGACCTCGGTCGAGCTCCAGCCAGCGTCCGACACGTGGCGCACGATCCACGCGATGCGGGGCACCGCGGCACGGTGGAGCCAGGGAACCTGCCGGACCAGTTCGGCGGCGAGGCGGTAGCGGCGGCCAACGGCGTTGAGCCGTCGTGGCGCTCGGGTCTTCTTCGAAGGGGAGGTACAGCTGTTTCCCGAACCGAGCTTGCTCTCAGAGGGAAAGGTAGATGTACCCGCAGAGGAAAGAGCAGAGGAACTACCCCCCATTGGGGTGCAACGCCGCCGCGGTGAGGAAGGGCGCGGGGCCGGCTTCGCGGAGCGGGCACGGCGGGGCTTGGCCATCAGCCGCTGGGCCATCTTGGCGAGACGCTTCATGAGCTTGCGCCCGGCGTCCTCGATGCCGCGCACGATGCGCAGGTACTGCTCGGAGGCGGACGTGCGCAGGTGCAAGGCGGTGTCGAAGGCGGGCGGGATGGTCCAGACGTACTCGCTGGCCATGCCTCCCTGTCCGGACACACGGGTGCCCTTGGCGCGGTAGGTCAGCAAGCCGGCCTCGCGCAGGATCGCCAGGTGGTACTGGACGGTCCGCTTCGAGAGCTTCAGCAGGCGCATCAGGTAGGCGACGCCGGGGCGGCAGGGGTTGAGGCGGGCCAGGACCACCGCCACGCGAAGGGTGGTGTCGCCCAGGCGCTTGGGGCCGTGATCGCGGTCGGCGGTGTAGGAGCCGTCGAGACGGAACCAGCACACGGCCTGCATCCAGCTGAAGCCGTCGGTGGCGATGCGGCCGTCGGTGCCGGACAGCCACTGCCGGGTGTGCGCCGGGTCGAAGGAGGCGTCGACGTCGGTCGTGGAGGTGTCGTTCGAGCCGGACGCCTCAAGGGGGGAGAGTTGGTCGCGGGGCACGAAGGTCCGTTTCCGGGTAGCACGAAGTAGACCCGCGGCGCGTAGCGCTCACAGCGGGCCGAAGGGACGAGAAGAAGGCATGGCCGACCGCGCCCGGCTCGGCGCGAGCGGCGAGGTCACAGGAGCGTGAGCTGTTCCGGCTCCTCGGTCGGCGCGGGCTTGGGGGCGGCTCCGCGCACCGTGATGCGGCCCGGGGTGCGGGGGCGCGGCTCCTGCAGGACGTTGCGGGGGCGGGGCGGGGTCTTGGCCTCCTCGGCGAGGAGGACTGCCAGGCGGCGCACGCGGTACATGGACAGGCCGGTGCGCCGGTGGACCCGGACGGCCGGGATTCCGCGGTGGAGAAGTTCCATGGCGGCGATCTCGCGGCGGGCGATGTCGTCGTCGAACTGCGGCCAGGGCGCGGCCGGCTGGACTGTGACCTTCTCCGGGGCGTCCTGGGCTTCCGCGTCGGTGTCCGGGGTGTCGGGGGTGATCGCGTCGTCGGCACTCACCGGAGACCACCTGCCGCGGTGGTCAGGCCCGGGTCGACGACCACGACCTCGACGGACTCGGAGCCGGTGCGAACGCACCGCGCCGTGGTTGCGGCGGCGGGCGTTCCGGTCGCGGTGGCCTGGGCGGCGGTCCCGGCGTGGCAGGTCACGTGGCTGGCTACGGCGCACGTGCTGGCACCGAGGGCTTGGGAAGCGGGGGCGGCCTGGACGGTGGTGGCCGGCCACGCGGCGGCGAACAGGCCGATGCCGACCGCGGCCGCGAGGGCCGGGCCGCATCGGGTGCGGTGCCGCTGCGGGTGCGGGGCACGTGGTGGGGCGCTGCCGGCGCCGGCGTACGGCGAGGCAGCGGGGAACGAGGTGGGAAGCATGGTGCGTCCATCCAGCGGGTGCGGTCGGCTGGGGGTGTCGGCAAACCTGGCGACCGGCCGCGCAGTCCAGGCAGTTGGTGGGCCTGTTCCGGTGCGGGGTCGCCCTCGGTGAGGGGACGGCAGGGCGCTGCTCAGGCGGCGAGCCGGGGCGGCTCGGAGCACGGGTGCCCAAGGGCCGTACCCGGGGCGGGCGCCACGTCGAAGCGCGGAGCAGCCGAGGCGGCGACGGGGCGTCCAGCGGCGTACCAGGGTCCGTTGAGGGGTCGCCGGCTGCGGGAGGTGTGGCGTGCGCCGTGCAGTTCCACGGCAGGGGAGCCCTCCGCCCCGGAGGTCAGGCCCGCGGAAGAGGGCTGGGCGATCGACGCGGCCCACCGGTGCTGCTGCGACCGCACGCCGATGATCCTCGGGCGGCCAGCGGTCGTCGCGCCGGCCGGCTCCTCACCAGGGACACGGTCGTGGAGCTCGTCCGCGACGGCCGCCGGCTGTACGCCGGTGCCCCCGACGATCTCCGCGGTCACGCGGGCTGCCGGCGTTTGCGCACCTGCCGGCTGGGCAGTGGGTTCGGGGCGGTCCCCCGACGTCAGGTGGCCTTGCCCTTCACGGTCCGCCGTCGGCGCATGTAGCGTGTCCATGCCCAACGCAGACGTCGCGCCGCGTACGATCTGATCCCGAAACTGGCGATCCGTGAGCGGCGAAGGCCGTGATGATGTAACACTCATTCACGTCTCCTGTAGAGGCAGTGGCGCCAGACCCGGTCAGCAGGTTTCCTAGGCCATGAGTGACCGGGTCAGGCGCCTCTCACGTCGCGTGACGCGAGATAGCTGTGGGTAACATGAATCGGCCCACCGAGCGGCGGTCGATCTCCGTCACCGGACAGCGATCATGCTGCAACAGACCCACGGGTGTCAATTGTCACCGGACTACCGCTCGGGGCCCTGGGTAGGCTACAAATGTCACCGCCCTGGTTTTGCACGTGTCCGAGGGCGTTACCCTTCTGTGCGCCGTGCACGCGGGTTCATCGACGAAGAAGCAGGAGACCGCCCGTTTATGGACAACACCACTGTGGTGGAGGGGGTCGCGGCGGCCCTGGCCGGGGTCAAGGCGGAGCTTGAGAAGCTGGGCCACACCATCGAAGTGATCAACTTCGACCGGCTCACCCACGAGACGGGCATCGCCGAGGCAACAGTCCGCAAGCTCTTCGCGGGGGAATCCGTCAGCCCGGAGGAGGTGGACCCGCCCTTCAAGGAGCGCTTGCGGTTCCTCATCGAGACCAGGCTCCATCCGGACGGCCGGCAGTACACCCGTGCCGAACTCGCCGCGGCCGCGGGCTGCAACAAGTCGACGATCACTCATCTCCTGAACGGCAGCCGCAACCCCGGCTTCGAGACCAGCAACAGGCTGGCCAACCATTTCGAGGCACCCGGGTTCTTCTCGATCGGTCCCGAGAAGGCGCTCCTCGCTGCGCTGGAGCCCGTGTTGGTGCAGGCCCGTTTCATTGCGAAGCTCAAGGGCGAGCAGGTGGAACACGTAGCCCTGCGCGGAAGCCTGGCCGATCGCAGCCCCCAGCTCGCGGAGCAGCTGCAGGCGGCGATCCAGCAGGTGGTCGATTCGGCCCGTGCCTCGAATGCGCCGGCGGGGCCGGCAGGCGAGGACGACGACCCGGAACTCAGCGAGCTCACCGCCGAGTTGCGCTCGTTGCCGCCTACACGCCGCAGGGGCGTGATGAGCATCATCAAGAGCGCCGTGGGCCTGGCCAGCCGGGACGAGTGACAGCCTCTTCGGCAAGCGATCCAGACGGTCCGCGACACCGGCCCGGCCTTACGACCGCACGGTCACCGCACTCGCCGTTGCTCGCTCCTGGCGGCGAGGTACTGCCGCCCCAGGAGGCGGAGGGTGGCTGCGATCGGCGGCCGCACCCCACCGTGCAGGAGGGAACCTCCCTTGCGGCGCACGGCCTGAAGCTGCAAATCCTGTACGGAGATCAGGGCTCGCACAAACGGCCGGTACGGTGCCTCGACCAGGCCGGGCAGTTCCCGGCACCTGCTGAGCGCTTCCTCAGCCAGATCGGCCTGCGCATCGACCAGCCGCCCCAGTGCGGGCACGCACGCCTGCGACTTGGTGCGGAGGTCCTCGAAGGTCAGACCGTGCGCGGCGAGTTCTTCACGGGCGATGCCGATGCGGGACTGCTCGGCGTCCTCGGCAAGGTCGGACAGGAAGTCGGCCCGCTGCCACGCCTCGATCAGTGCTCGGCACCCCTGACGGAATGAATCGCCGACGCCAGCCTCCGGTGCCGGCGCGATCAGCGACGCGGTGAGCATCAGGGCGGGAAGCGAGTAGCTGTCGATGTAGGCCTGGAAGTCGGCCTCGGTGTCGAAGCCGGTCCAGTCGGCCTCGACAGGTGCGCCGTCCAGGAAGTCGTGCACGTGCGCGGTCAGGTGCGGGTGCCGGCGGGCGGTGTCGGCGAGGGCCTGGAGCAGGGCAGCATCAGGAGTCTCAGGACGGGGGCCGGCGTCGAGGGACGTCCTCACCGCTCGGTCCCACGAGCTCAGTTCTTCCTTGCGGGCGACGGGATCCCCGGCGTCGATCCGCTCGTCGGTCTCGTGCATGAAGGCGACCACGGCGACCACGGAGGGGTGGAGCCTGGCCGGCAGCAGCAGCCGGGCGGCCAGGTACTGCTGGAGGGCGAACTTGCGCACCACTTCTCGCTGGGCGTCGTAGGCGCGCCGCAGGTTCGGGTCAGTGATGCCGGCCTCGGTCAGGGCGGCGGTCCAACGGGGCACTGCTCTCCTTCGGTGTGGTTCCGGAACGGACATGGTGGTCAACGGCCGACGAGGACACGGGCCGTACGCAGCAGGACGTGGGGGCGGGCAAGGGCTCGCGGATGCTGTCGCATGTGAACGACGTCCATGTAGGTGCGGTTGATCTCGGCATCCCGCATGGAGGCTTGTGTGATCTTGTCGCCTACCCAGCGCATCAGGGGATAGCCGCGGGGGTAGGGGCCGATGACGTGGGGCTGGGCAAGATCCGCGGTCGTCGACAGCTTCCATCCGGCGTTGACGAAGACGTCCGCGCGCCGGAAGTACCCAAGGGCCGGCTCGTGCGGTGCGGCTCCGGAGCGCAGGTAGGCCGCGAGAGCGGAGGCTTGCAAGGCCGCGAGCGTCAGGCCCTGCCCGTAGACCGGGTTCACCGAGGCCACGGAATCGCCGACCGCGGCCAGCCCGCCCGGGAACCGGCTTACTGCGCGGAACCGGCGGCGCCGGCTCTCGCGGAAGTGGAAGGGTTCGACATCTGACTCCAGCGCGCAGTGCTCGGCCACCACACGCAGCGGCTGCACGCACCGTCCCATTCTGCTGAGGAACTCCTGCGGGTCACGGCTGGGCCGGTGGCCGGCGTAGCCGGCCAGGACGACCGTCCACCGGCTGTCCTCGACTGCCGCGAGTGCGCCGGGTTCGCACAATGCCGGCTGGTAGGCGCTGTCCGGGCCGGGAGCGGAGTGAGCGATCACCGTCCCGGGCAGTTCGCTGCCCCGGCGAAATGTGGCTGTGGCGTAGCCGAGGTCGATTCTCATCCGGTCCAGCGGCGGGACCGGCCACCCCTCCTGCTCAAGCCAGGCACTCAGACGGCTCGATCGGCCCATGGCGTCGACCACGAGGTCGGCGGTGAGCGTCGTCGTCTCGAGCTGGTGCCCGTTCGGGGCGTAGCGGACGCCGCGCACACGGTCGCCTTGTATGAGAAGTCCTTGGCCACGGCCGGCGATGAATCGCACGTTGGGCAGGCCTCGCGTACGCCGTCGTACGGCCCGCTCGACGAACAGGCGGGTGGCGCCGAGCATCTCCACGTCGTCGAGCGGGAGACGACGGTGTCCGTCGACGTAGAACTGGACGGCCTGCCCGCTGGCGACCAGGGCGCCGTGCGCGGTCATCTCCTTGGTGATGCCGGGGAACCAGCGCTCCACTTGGGTGTGCCCCATGGCAAGGAGGGCGTGCAGCTGGCGGCGGTGCGGTGCGCCCGGGCCGCTCGCTTCGTGGTCGAGAAGGTCGGGTTCCACGATGACGACGTCCTCGGCGAAGTCGCTCAGCACGCGGGCTGTCATCAGCCCTGCAAAGCTCCCTCCCAGCACCACTGCCCGCTGCACGGGGCTCCCCTCCGAGCCCGTGACGGCTCTGCTCCGTTCCGAGATGCGCGCCGTCAGCAGCGGCGTCGGGCGCGACACTACCTTGCCGTCGCAGGAGCCTGGGGTGCCCCTTCGCCCTCGTGAACGGAACGGACCACCCGCAACGAGGCCTCCGTCAGGGGCTGATGCAGCGCGCGGGCGACCCGTACCAGGCGCTCCCGTTCCTTGGCGGCAGGAGTGCCCTTGCCTGGCGCGAAGATCGGCACCGCTCCCGGGGGCGAAGCCGGCGCAGGGCCGTCCGGGCCCGCAGCCTGGAGGCGCTCGACCGCATCGCGAAGAACTGCGGCCGTCGCGGCGGCTTCGAGGTCAGGCGGTGTCAGCCCCTTCTTGCCCAGGCCCAGCTGGCTTCGAAGGGCGGGGGTCTTCAGAGCTTCTGCGTGCAGTGACGTGACAGCTTGCACCGGCAGCTCACGCACCATGGAACTCCGCTCAAGCCTGCGGATCCCGTCGAGGATCTCGATGACGCGGCGATGGAGCGTCCATCGCACGTTCAACAGGCGGTTCGGCCTGGAGGGCCCCGCGGCGGCTGGTGCCGGCTGAGCGAAGCCGTCCGGCTGTTGTCCCCTGACACCAAGGACAAGTTCCTCGTCGACGCCGGAGACGACGAGATCCCACAAAGGCTGCAGCACCGCGATGTCGCGGCGCTCGCGAAGCCAGGTGCTGACCACCGCTCCGCTGACTCCGTAGCAGGTCAGGACGGAGCCCACGCATCCGAAGGCGGCGCCCAGCACTCCTATGCCGTCGAGTTGGTGATGGCCAGTGGCCGCTGCCGCGACCGCGGGCGCCGAGCAGAGCACGTACCCGAACGTCACGAGATGGCTGAGCCCGTACCAGCGAACGGAGTGTTTGAGGGTCTCGTCGTCGAACCGGGCCCGTCGTGAGCGCAGGCCGGCGGTCAGCGTTCCACAAGCGAGCATCACCAGGAACACGGCGAGGAAGACACAGACGTGCGGCTCGTCCACCTGCTCGGTGTTGAACCGGAGCGGATCGGCGGGGCCGTCAAGGTCGGCCTCCACGAACTCGACGATCATGATCGTCATGGATATGGCGTAGGCGACCGCCCAGGCCTTGAGTTGGCGGTGCAGCCTTCCTGGCTGGTCCGTTTGGGGCGCGGTCCACACCATGGTCAGAAGGTGCTGTGTCGCAAAGCACAGCAGGATGCACAGGTAAATCGGCAGCGTGGGAAACCATGGGTGGCCGGTTGCCGCGCCGAGGGTCCGGTAACCCCACGGAGAGGCCACTACGTAGACGGCGCCGCCCAGGCTGTGGCTGGCGGCCTGCAGGCCCAGGGCGAGGTTGGGAGACCGCAGAAGGGCTGTGCCCTTCCAGCAGGCGATCGTCCAGTGGAGGAACGCGATGATCAGGTATGCGACGGTCGCGCTGTTCTCAGACACCGGTCCCCCGGTGTGTGAAGAGCGACGTGGCGCCATGTGCGTCGGGGCGGCGGAGCACAATCTTGCGTTCCAGTGCCACGGTGGCGAAGGCTTCCACTTTCCGTTCGACGGGCGAGTCGTAGTGGGACCGCTGGAAGAACGCGGTGACTTCGCTCGGGTTGAGCGCGGGCGTGAGCTGGACCGCCAGGTCCATCGACAGCGGGCTGCCACGGCCTGTCTGGAGGGGCACTTCGACTTCTTCAGGTTTGTCGAAGAGGAAGTGGCCCAGTTCATGCGCGACGGAGCTCACCTTGGTGAGTTCACTGGCGTCCTGGTCGACCGCGATGTAGTCCCGCTCCGGAGTGGCGAGGGAGAAGGCGCTCACCGACAACGGCATGTCGATGTCGAGCACCGAGATGGGCTTCCCCCGCCGGAGCGCCACGACTTCCACCAGGTCGTCGATGCTCTGCACGCTCGAGAGGCCGAAGTCCCTGCGGATCTGCCTGGCGACCATGTGGGTCTCGCGACGTATGGCGAGCTGTTCACGGGCCGTGCCGATCCAGCGCGGCACCTGCACGCGCGGCCGCTCCAATGTCTTGGCCGGCTGCATCCTCATTCCCCTCTTCCCCCGCTTCCCCCTGTGCTCGATTCCGTCGCCACTGCCCGATGGGCGGGTCCGCGCTGCCAGCCAGCTGCAGGCTGCTGGAGCGACGCGGACAGATGGACAGACAAGTGGCATCCGGTTGCATTTGCCATGTCACATGCGGTGCGCCAGGCCCGGCTTCTTCGGTCATGAGGCCCGCACCAGCGGCGGATCGCCCGGTCCACCCCCGTCATCCGTGCTCCTTACCCCGTGTCTCGACCACGCCCCGGAGGGCGCTTTCAAGCCACCTAACTCAAACACGCGTTCTATTTAAGTGTCGAGTCGGTTACTCATCGCACACGCGAACCGGCCGTGTCACCAATGCCTCCACCCGGCGCTCGACAGGTCGACCCGGCCCGTGGCGGCGGGTCGCATAGGTTGGGTTACGGGGGGTAACAGCCCCTCGTCACGTCCGTCCGAATCACCCGAAGGTCGGGCGGATTGCGCCTTCCCAACCGGAAGGCACCCTGCCTGCGACTCACCGGCTTCGCAGAATTCCGGCCTCCGCTAGGGTCTGGCCGGCGGCTGGTCCCGTCACCCCGAGGAGGGGGCCGTCGAGCCGGTCATCGCAGGTCATAAGGTGTGAGCCCGACGCCTCACCCTGTCCGGGCTCCCGACGGCCACTGAATTGCGAGGAGTGAATCTGTGCCCGGTAATTTCAGGGAGCAAGTAGTTCGGCCTGCAGAATGCGGGGCGCGCGGATCGCGAATTCCCAGCGCCGTTGCGGCAACCCGCTTGGTGTGCGGCGCCGTTGGGAGTGCCGTGCGGCAGCGATACCGTCGGCCAAGCCCCCGCCGCGCCATTGACAGGAAAGCCACACGGATCACAGTGAGTGATCACTTCACGACGGGAGGGTCCATTCCGCGGCGACCTTCGGGACGCTCGACCCCTCACCGGCGTCGTCGTGATCCCCATGAGTGCACCTTCGGTGGTCGTCCGGACCGGGCGTGGCCCAGGTCAACTTGCTTGCGAAGGCGAACCTAACTTCCGACCGCCGCATCGTCAACTATAGTTTAGCCAAGTCGAGAGGGAGCAACGCATCGTGGTCCGTGAAGCCGAGACGCCGGAGGAAGGGACGCCGGAGCCGACCGAAGAGGTTCCCGTCCCCGGTCCGGGGGCGCCGTTCCATGAGCGCCTCAACTACCTGTTCGACCGGGTTCGCCCGCCGGGCGGAGAGGAGTTCAGCAACGCCCACGTCGCCCGGACGATCTCCTCCTACGGCGACGTCAGCATCACCGGGGCCTACATCGGCCAGCTCCGCAAGGGCCAGAAGACCCCGACGATCAAGCTGCCTCCGCTCTTTGCACGGTTCTTCGGAGTGAAGCCTCGCTTCTTCGTCGAGGACGAGGAGCGCCAGAAGGTCACCGACCAGTTCGAGTTCTTGAGGAAGCTGAACCAGGCGGGTGTGAAACAGATCGCACTTCGTGCTATCGGTCTGTCGCCCAAAAGCCTTGGAGAGGTGATGAAGAAGCTCGATGCCGTGCGTGAAGAGGAGGGGCTGCCGCCCGCCTCGGATGAGGATCTCTTGTGAACTGCTATTAGGCTCTGCTAACCGCGGCACTTGGAGAGGACCCCGCATGTGGCACAGCCGTCGTGCGCGCCGCCCCATCGACGAAGCTGAGGAAGTCGAGCGGCGCAGCCGAGCATTTGTTGAAGAATTGGATCTTCCTCCGGTCGACAGCGTCCTGGATCTTCTGCCGTTCATGGAACAGAAGTTGGGCCGCGAGATCCGGCTGATGCCGTTCATCCCGGATCTCAGCGACCCGGACTCTCTGGACGCGAGCGCCCCGTGCGGCATGTGGATGGCCACCGAGACGACGGACTACCTCTTCTACGACGAGGGTGTCAGTCCCACGTACACCCAGATCATCGCCGGTCATGAGTTCGCTCACATGCTCAAGCACCGCGACAAGAAGGAGTCCCTCGAGGTCGACGGCCTCGGCGGTCTGATCACCGACATCGACCCGGCCACCGTGCGGCTCGTCCTGGGCCGGACCCGCTTCGATGAGCCGGACGAGTTCGAAGCGGAGATGATCGGCTCCCTGCTGCGCGAGCACGCCATGACCTCCCGCGCCACGGCAGCCCGCAGTGCCCGCGCGCGAGATCCCATAGCCCGCACCCTGCTGCGCTGACCCGAATAGAAGATCGTGAAAGACCTCCTGCACCCCCTGTGCCTGTCGATCGCCGGCACCGGTTTCCTCTTCCTGCTGCGTGACCTCGGCAAGAGCCGCCGCGATCCGGCGCTGGTCGCCCTCGCCTTCACCTACGGCTTCTCCGCCCTCAGCTACGCCACCTCCCTCACCTGGGTGTGGGTGCGCATCGACCGCACCCTGGGCGTCACCAACATCTCCGTTCCGCTCGCCCAGAGCTGCGTGGTCCTGGTCCTCGCGCTCCAGGCCACCGTCCTGGCCCACTGGTCCAAACCCCTTGAAGAGGCCAGGCGCAGGGGCCGGTACTTCCTCACCGCGGCCGGCGTCGTCATCGCCGCCATGGCAGTGCTGTTCACACTCCTCACCCCGGTCGCCCCGAGGCCTACCGACTTCTCCCTGTACTACGCACACGATCCGTACTTCCAGGCGTACCTGACGCTCTACATCGCCACCTACACAGTGGCCCAGGTCTACCTGGCGCGCTCGTGCTGGAAATACGCCCGCGCCGCGACGAGCTCGTCGATCGCTGTCGGCCTGCGTCTGGTCTGCGTCGGCGCGATCATCACGCTCGGCTACAGCGCCATCCGAATCGGCGCTGTCCTCGGCGCGATCTTCGGCTTCGGCGTGAAGGGACTCGAACCGTACGCCTGGCTGTGCGGCGACATCGGGGCCACCCTCACTCAGGTCGGGTACTTCCTACCCACCCTGGTCAGCCGCACCGAGGACGCCCGAGCGTGGGTGATGGCACACATCCGCTACCGGCGTCTGCATCCCCTGTGGGCTGCGCTGGACCAGGCCGATCCCGGCATCACCCTGCGCCGGCCAGCCCCGCAGCGCGGTGCCATCCTGCGTGGACGCAGCGCCCACTTCCCGCTGCTGCGCCGGCAGGTCGAGATTCGCCAGGGGCAGAAGATGCTGCGCCGCCACCTCGACCCCGCCGTACGGGCCGAGTCGGAGAAGCGCCGCACGGCCGAAGGGCTCAGTGGCCCCGAGTTCGTCGCGGCCGTCACCGCCGACCAGATCCATCACGCCCTCATCCGGTACCACGCCCACGACGCCCTTGACGCCCCTGCCGAGTACGCCGACGCGGCGCTGCCTCTCGAAGCGGACGAGGAACTCGCCCACCTTCAGCGCGTCGCGTCGTACTTCACGCCGCCCAAGCCGACGGCCGCTCCCGCTGAGCGTCCCGGCACCGCCTCTGGAGTCCGCCCGTGATCTTGCGCCGCACCTTGCTCGTCGCCTCCACCGCTCTTGCTGCTGCAACTGCCATGGCCACGCCTTCCTCCGCTCGCCCTCGCGCCGGCACTCGGCGGAGAGCGGGGGCAGAGCTCCATCTCGCACCCGCCCGGGAGCAGATCGCTGCCTTGAGGGACGGAACGATCAAGAGCCGTGCTCTGCTCGAGCAGTACCTGGAGCACATCGCCAAGACGAACCCGGCGCTGAATGCCGTCGTCACACTCGACACCGCGCGGGCTCGCGCGGCCGCCGACGAGGCGGACCGTCACCTCGCCCGGACCGGCAAGGTCCTCGGACCCCTGCACGGCCTGCCGATGACCGTGAAGGACGCCCTGGAGACGGAAGGGCTGCGCACCACCTGCGGCTCACCGGACCTCAAAGACCACATCCCCGTCCAGGACGCCGACGCGGTCGCGCTCTTGCGTGAGGCCGGTGCCGTCATCATCGGCAAGACCAACGTCCCGGTGATGTGCCAGGACATCCAGACCGACAACCCCGTCTTCGGGAAGACGACCAACCCGTTCGACAGCACCAAGACAGCAGGCGGCTCCTCCGGCGGCCCCGCCGCAGCCGTCGCCGCGGGCCTGACCGGTCTCGAAGTCGGCTCCGACCTCGCCGGATCCCTGCGCCTGCCCGCCGCGTACTGCGGGGTCTACGCGCTGCGTACCTCCCGCGGCGCGAGCCCCATCGTTCCCACCCGCGGCCACATCCCCCGCCCGCCCACCTGGGCCACCAGCAGCGACATGATCACCCTCGGGCCCATCGCCCGTACAGCAGACGACCTCGATCTCCTCCTGGACGTCCTGGCCGCGCCCGCCCCTGCCGACCGCGCCGGCTGGAAGATCGACCTGGCCTCCCCGGCCAAGAGCAGCCTCGGCGAGTACCGCGTCGGCATCTGGGCCGACGACGCCTACTGCCGGGTCGACGCGGACACCCGGGCGCTCCTCGACCAGGTCGCCGCTCTCGTCCGCAAGGCCGGGGCGGACATCGACGACTCCACCCGGCCGGTCGACTTCGCCGAGAGCGACACGCTCTTCCAGCGCCTGATGTTCGCCACGGCCTCCGCCACTGCCACCGATGCCGCCTTCGCCGCCGACGTCGAAGCAGCCCAGAAGATCCCCAACGGCGACCCGAGCGGCCTGTATCTGCACTCCCGGACCATGCGGCACCGGGACTGGTGCCTGGCCGACGAGGCCCGGCAGAAGCTCCGCACCGCGTGGGCCCGCTACTTCGCCGACCACGACATCCTCATCACCCCCGCCACACCGACCGCGGCGGTCGCCGACCAGAGCAGCACGCCGCCCCCGCAGCGCTACATCACCGTCGACGGCCAGAAGCGCTCCTACTACGACCAGACCAGCTGGCTGAACCTGGCCAGTCCGGTCGGCCTGCCCGCCGTGGTGCTCCCCGCCGGCAAGACCGACGCCGGACTGCCGCTCGCCATCCAGATCATTGGCCCGTACCTGGCCGACCGGACCGTCATTGCGGCGGCCAAGGAACTCGCGCGGCGGCTGCCCGCCCCCATTCGGCCGCCCGCGTTCACGGCATAACGCAGCCCGGTCGGGGACGGCGGACCCGGCACAGCAGGCCGGGTCGTGCACGGCCAAGCCCCCGCGTTCAGGCAACGGTCCCAGCGGACCAGCCGAGCAAGGGGGCTCAGTCATGCTCTGACCCGCTCGGGCCTGGGCGGGCCTGCGATCCCCACCGCCCGGGCACAGGCACCGCTGACCGTCCCCAGGACACGGCAGGCAGAGCCGTGCCCTGGGACCATCCGCTCAATTCCCCCTGCTCGTAGCGGCCGTAGACATAGCGCACGCTGCCTGCGCGGCTCTCCACCGCGGCAGCACATGTGACCAGAAGCTCAGCGATCAGATCGGCGCCCCGGCCCGGGCAGGACACCGTGGCGATCTCGCGCCACGGCTCGGCCGCGGTGTCCAGACGGGCAACGATCCGGGCCGGCTGCCCAGCCACGGCCAGAGGGGCCTCGGCCCCTGAGAAGGGCCGACCCCACAGGTCGACCTCGATGATCCGGTCGACGCGGACCAGTCGCGCGCTGGAGGTCTGCAGCCAGGCGGTGCCGGTCATGGGTGAGGGCTCCTTCCGATTGCGGTGGAGCGCGACCGTACGACGGCGGCCCTGTGGATGGGCCCGGGCCAAGCCGCCATGGAGCGACCGAGCAGGGCGGGTTCGGATCAGGCGATCCGGAGTCGGACGGTGTGGATGTCGGTGAAGCCCTCGTCGGCCAGCTGCTGGGGCGTCGGCGTCTGACCGTGCTGCGAGACCAGCTTGGAGACGGGGACTTGGCGGCTGCCGGACCGCTGTGCATTCAGCTCGGCGCAGGTGTCCAAGTCAGTCTGGAAGAGGACGGCGGCGAGGTCGCGCTGGTGCTTGCGGGCGAGGGCCACCAGGCTGGCACGCTTGTCCGCCTCGACGTTGGTGGCGTCCACCACGGCGGTCTGGCCGTACTCCATCCGGGAGGCGACGAGGATGTTCTGGAGGTGCACGGCCTGGGGGGTCACCTCCTGATTTCCGCCATCTCCGCACAGGCGTTCGCGCATCTCGTCGAGCGACACCACCCAGTGGTACGGGAAGGCGCCGGCGAAGTGGGACTTGCCCGAACCGCCCGGCCCGATGCAGACAACGAGCGAGCCCGGCGCGAACGTGGCGGTCGCCTTGTGGGCCTCGTGTTGTCCTGCGTAGGCGAGGGCTTCCGGCTTGTCGCGGTGGCCCGCCAAGCCGGCGTCGCAGTCCGCGGCCGAGCAGGTCCATCCGTAGCTCATCTTCCGGTCGTTGACCGGGATCTCCACGAGATTCGCGAGGTGGAGCGAGGGGGCGACAACCAACGGGCGGGGCATGAGGGCCTCCTTGGCAAAGGGCGTACTGGCAGCGGCCGCCCATCGGCCGGGCGGCGAAGTGGAGATGATGAGGGTGCAGTCGGAGCGCACCCGGTCTGCTCGGCAGCCGACCGGCTCAGGCGAGGCCGGGCATCAACGCGCCAGCGCCGTATGCGCCGAGGGCGGACACGTCTGGCCCGGTCGGGATGGGCTACCGGGGAATGCTGTACCCGAGCCCGGGGTCAGGAGGTCTTGCGCGGGCCCTGTCCGAGCCAGCGGTGCTCGATGAAGACGGCGCAGGCCACCTGGAGGGGCCAGATGACCAGGAACAGCGTCCACAGCACGACCAACACGAAGCGCATGAAGCGGGGAGCGCTGCCCACCTTGCGCGCGATGCGGGGGTCGCGCTCGGCAAGATCTTCGTAGTGGCGGTGCAGACCCCGCAGGGTCCAGTCCCACCGCAGGATTCGCCCGGCCGCGGCGAATGCGACGAGGCCGAGGACGATCCAGGCCGTTACCGCGGCAGCTGCGAGCAGCTGGTTTTCTTCCATCGGGCTCTTTCTGCGGTTGGGGCGGGTACGTTGCGCCGGATCGGCGCTCAGGGACGTGGCGTTGAGGACGACCAGCTGCTGCCGGCAGAGCAGTCAGCCGGCAGCGGGGTCCCGCTGACAAGGTGGTGGACCAGGCCCAGGCTCAGGCGCACGCAGGTACGGGCGGCGCCCTCGTCGGTGTCGTCCTTGTAGAACGAGGCGTTCACGAAGGCGGTCTCGATCCCCTTGGCCTGCTGGAGGAGCTGCCGGCGGCTGCGCCACTGTCCCTGCGGGCCGCGCGGGGCCCCGCACAGTGCGGCGATGGTGAGCAAGTGCAGCAGCCGGGTCTCGATGCGAAAGTAACGGACATAGTCGGCGCGGTACCGGTCCCGGGCTCTCCAGCCTTTGCCTTGGATCACGTGGTGCAGCTCACCGCCGGCCGCGACGGCCTGCACCGCGTGCCGGACAAGGAGGCCGCGCCACGACAGGCTCCTCGCCATGGAGCGGACCGCGTCCCAGTCGGCCTGGGTCATCTCCAGGCGATCGACTGCCTGCTGAGCCCGCTCCATGGCAGTGCGGCCGGTCAGCCGGCGGGGGCGGGACGGGCTCACGAGGCGCTCTCCCTTGCGGCGGTGAGGACTTCGAGCTGCTGACGTGCCTCCCGGGCGGCGGCGATCGAGGCGTCCCGGCCGTCGCTGTCGGCCAGCAGCTCGAACGCACGATGCCGCTCGGTGAGGTACTCAAGCATCTCGTCGAACGGGATGCTCTCACCCTTGCGCACGCGATACTCCAGCCCTTGGCCCCAGATGCGCACCGCGGCGGCTCGGCGTCGGCGCGCCTCATGGACCGGACCGAGGCGATCGGTAGTCGGCTGCCCGTCACCGGCCGCCTCGGCCTGTGCCGTCCGAAGGCGCGAGTGGACGACGCTGTAGGTGTCCTCGGCTTGCGGATGCGTGCCGTGGTCGACGGCGCCGGCCACGAACACGGCCGTCTCGTAGTGGTAGTCGGCCCAGTCGGCCACCGCGATCGTGGCGCCCACGCGGCGGGCGCGGGTGAGGATGCGCTGTCGGCGGGTGATGGAGGCGAAGGCATGCAGCCTCGCGGCGAGCTGGACCATGTCGGCGGCGGGGTCGTGGCCGGTGGGCGCGAGCGTCACGAGGTCATGCCTTTCTCGGTGTCGGCCAGGGAGAGGTAGACGCGGTTGCCTTCGCCGCGTGGCGCGGGCCGCTTGATCAGCCGGCCCTCCCCGGCGAGGTCGAAGACCGCGCTGCGGATGCTGGTCAGGGTCAGGCCGGTCGCCGTGCTGATCTGCGGGGCGGTGGCTTCGCCGTTCGCCCGGAGATAGGTGAGCACGCCGTCCTTGGCCGTGCCGGAGGAGCGGCGCCGGCGCGCGGACTGGGCCGGGGAGGTGCGGGGAAGCACACGGACCGGGCAGGTGGCGGCCATGGGGCAGCGGCTGCACACGGCGGCCGCTGCGTTGACGTAGCGGCTGGCTGGTGTGCCGGCGCGTGCGTAGAGCTCGTCGAAGGGATCTCGGTCGCTCACGCAGGCCGCGAGTCCCGCCTCGGCCGGCAGGGCGGGCGGCTCCTGCAGCTGCGGGTAGGCGCAGACGGGCGGTGTCACGGGGGCTCCTTTCGCGGACGTTGACCGTGCTCGTCGGTGGACGCTCCGGCGGGGCTCGGCCCCGGCGGCGTCCGGGCGCGGGCCGTGCGGCCCGTCGCGGCGGTGTTCAGCCTGTGGGCGCCGGATCCGGGCTCGCGGCCGGAAGAGCGATGGCGGCGGCCTCCTTGGCGCTCTTGAGCGCCGTCGTATAGGCCGTGACGACGGCGGCGACCTCGCCCGTCAGCGATTCGGCCTCCTCCGCGCCCAGTTCGTGGCGTGCCGTTCGGGCGAGCAGGTCCAGTAGCTCGTCATCGCCTTCACTGATCTGCTTCAGCTGCTGCGTCTCGGCGTACAGGCGCTCGGCCCTGGCGACCTGCTCGGCGTACG
Source organism: Streptomyces sp. NPDC001668 (assembly GCF_042893155.1). Taxonomy (NCBI): domain Bacteria; kingdom Bacillati; phylum Actinomycetota; class Actinomycetes; order Kitasatosporales; family Streptomycetaceae; genus Streptomyces; species Streptomyces sp. NPDC001668. The sequence continues at coordinate 169,458 of NZ_JBIAUQ010000014.1, read as the reverse complement.
TCTCCAGAGCGGTGACCTGCTGCTCGATACCTTCGCGGCTCAGCTTGAGCAGACGGCGCCGCTCAGCGAGTACCGCCTGGGCGGCCTCACCCTTCGGGTCCTTCGGGGTCTTGCGCACCAGCCGGCTGTAGTCGCGCAGGGAGACAGCGATGTCCCACTCCTGGGCGGGGAGCAGCTGGGCGCTGCGCTGGCCGTCGATCAGGCCTTCACGGTGCAGGACGGACCGGGTGACCGTGCGGATGGCCGCCTGGGTCCGGGCCATCAGCTCGGCCGCGTCCGTCTCCAGGTCCTCGGGAAGGACGTAGCGCTCGCGATGGTCGCGGATCGTCCGGCGCCGGTCGCGTTCACCCTTGCGGTTCAGTACGGACCAGCCGGCCCAGATCACCAGAACAGAGACGCCGGGGCCGACGAGGCCGGAGAGCTGAGGCCTCAGCGCCTCCCATGCCTGCGGGAGCACCATGGAGAGGACTACGGCTGCCCCGCAGATCTTGGCGCCGCACTTCACCGGCTCCCATACTCCCCACCACACGCTGTGGTCCTTGGTGGGCAGGTTGGTCAGTTCATCCGGCGTCATGGTGCGGATGCTGCCGGCGACAGCGTCGGGCAGTTCCGGGTCGATGACCGTCTTCGGCCTCGTGTCCGTGGCAGGGCTCATGGTTTCCCTTGGGTCGTGTGTCCGGTGCCGGCGAAGGGGGCGGATCCGCCGGCCGTGCTCGAAGACCGCGGCCGCCAGGGGCAGAGCCGCAGCGCCGCCACCCAACCAGAATGACGCTTAAGACAATACATATCACGCCACCCAGACGCAACCCTTAAGCGTCAAATGTGAGGGCGGGTGCTCGCCGATCAGTCAGCGTGGCGCCGACGGGCGACAGCGCACACAGCCAGTCCCGCACCGAGGACCCCGACAGCGCTCAAAACGAGATCCCCCGGTTCGAGGGCGTCGAAGACGTCGCCGACCAGGCGGGCCGCGGCCACCAGGGGCGCTGCCGCCACGGTCAACAAGATGAAGAGGAAGAACAGGCGGACCGCGCCGAGCACGATCCTGAATATGACGAAGCAGGCCGCGATGCGGCAGAAGAAGCAGCAACACATGACGGTTCCAAGTGCCTGATACGCCGCGGCGTCCAGGCGAGTAGTGAACAGGAAAGGTTGAACAAGGCTCGGCCCCAGCCGTGCGCGAGGGCCAGCGGAGGGCCGGCCGCTGGGGATTGGCAGCAGGCCGCACACGGGCGGGAGTCCGGCCCGGCAGTCGGTGCCGCCCGGGACGCGCAACGGCTCCGCGCGCTGAACCGGTGAAACGGCGGGCCACGGGTCTACGACCGAGGCCTATGGAGGTCGCGTCGGCAAGGAAGAAGGCGTCGTCGAAAACCAGGTGGGCATTCGGCGGCGCTTTTCAGGCCTCCCGTACCGCAAGCAGTAACTTCAGGCCTGCTTTGGGAGTCGGATTCGACGCCGAGACGGGAGTCATAGCCGCGCGGCCTGACCATAGGTCAGAGCAGCGACGGCTTAGAGGAATTGAGAGAGGACCATGAGGGCGACGAATAGGCAGAGAGCGATGACCGGGACGCGCCACTGATCGAAGCCTGCCGCGCGGGTGATGCATTCGCCGTCGGGTTTTGCCAGCGGGCTGCCGTGGATCTGCTCGCGGTGGCCGTCACGGGTGCGGCGGGCCTGGCTCCAGGTGAGGTCCGGGACGGTGATCCGGCAGACGGGGCACCGGTAGGTGTAGGGCCCAGGGAACACGCGAACTCTCCTCCGGCGCACGGCGGTTGGCGAACCATAGTGCCTCAGAAGGGCCCGCGTTGGGTGGTAGGGCGGGGTAGAACCCCCGGTAGGAGCGGTAGGGCTGAGGTAGAACCCGCAGGTCAGGACGCAGGTAGGGCGAGTAGGTAGGGCATTCGGTAGAGGCCTGGCAGAGACGGGGAGCGGTGCAACGGCGGCGCCTGCAGCGACGACTGGAGGGGCCCGCGCGCGGGGCCGGCCGCGACCGGTTACATGCGGGCAGGACCCCTCACTCAGTGGCGTACACACGCGTGCGGTCCTCCACCAGAGACGGGGGGAGGTGGGGGCGCCGGCCAAGGTACTGGGCGAGCTCCTCATAGCGGACGCCGGCACGTACGCGCTGCTTTCCGTCGATGATGAGTTTGAATCCCTTGCTGTGAATGGGAATTCCAAGGGAGCTGAGGGCCGCGTTAAGGCTTGGAACGTCCCACTCTTCACCGTGCGGGGCTATTGGATCGAGGATCGCAGCGCGCAGGCCTTCGGTTCGGTTGATTCCGTCGAGCAGCGTTTCTGTGTGCACTCCCTTGTGCTTATGTAGGTGCTTGGCCGCTGCTACAGCGTGCTCCACATAGCGAATCAGGCCGGCGGCGGCCTGGTCCCGGGTGGGTACTTCCTCCGACTCCCCCGTCTCCCCCAAAATTTCATGATCATTTTCGGAGGTGGTCTGCTCCGCCGGCTTCTCGGACGGCACTCCTGCGGGTCGGGAGGACGCGGCCCGACCGGAGCGCGAGGCGACAATGGCCGCCGCGGACCACACACTGGCCGCTACGACCGCGACGGTCACCGGGTCGTCCTTACCCTGATGCACGAGACCAGCAGCGACCAGGAGGAGAAGGCCACCCCGCCTCACCGGCCTGGGCCAGTCACTGCTGTCGTCCGCGGTGGACTTGGCGTCGTCCCGCGACTCTCCCTTCTTGTCGGTCTTCGCGGGCTCCGCCTTCGTCTCCTCGGCGGTGACCCACTCCGCGATGGATGCACCGAGAATCACGGAGCCGTCCTTGATACGGACGAGGACCGTGACTGTGGCCCGCCACGTGGCGCGGACGATCCGGCTGGGGAGTCCCGCGAAGCGGACAGCAACGTCGCGCATCAGGGCGCCGGTCTCGTGGGCGAACTCGATCCAGGCCTCGCGGCCGACGAGGGCGGTGATCTCGGCGAGGATTCCCCCGCCGAGAACAAGGTCCTCACCCTTGTCGACGTCGTCGTGTTCCTGGTCCTCAACGGTGTCCTCGACCGGGGCTGCGTCGCCGTCCGGCGACGCTCCTGGGGAGTCCTTGGGCTCCTTCACCAGGGACAGCCCGGGCTGCGCAGTCGGCGCAGGGTCGGGCGTCACGGGGATGGGTTCGGGCTGTGCGGTCACCGGTGTCACCTCAGCCCGCCTTCGCCAGGACCTTGTCGGTGACCATGCCGATGATGTCCCAGAGGGAACCGCGGCCCGCTCCCGCGCAGGTGATGTAGAGGAAGAACGCCCAGAAGGCGATGGCACCGGGCTTGGGGCGGGTCAGGGCAAGGACGATGACCGCGAGGAGGGGCGGCACCGCGGGCCCCATGTCGCCCATGCCGAGGTCCTCTCGCATGATGTCCGCCGGGATGTTGGCCAGGCTGGTGAACAGGTCCCAGAACCCGCCGGCCTTGGCACATGCAGCGGCGAACAGGATGCCGATGATGATCACGGCACCGGGCTTCTTCTTCAGCTTGCCCGCGAGCTTGGTCTTCCCCTTCTCGCTGAGACCCAAGTAGAGGATGGCGCCGAGGAGGAAGGCGACGCCGCCGGCGCCGATGCGGCCGACAACGTCGGTGATCGCGGAAGAACCGGCGGCGAGTGTGGTGGTGTTGCTGATCAAGGTGGGCGTCCTTACACGATGGGGGCGGTGTAGAAGATCAAGGCGAGGCCGATGGCGGCGGTCGGGGTGCGCATCGCGCACGCGAGCGGCGGGAACCAGTGAGCCGTGCGCCGGTCGATGAACCACCAGGTCAGTGCACCGGTCAGGAGCGCCGAACCCATCGGGGTGGCGATGGCCGGGTCCCATCCGTGGGCGGTCATGTAGTCGACGACGTGGGTGCCGCCCTCGGCATAGCCGACCCCGGCCACGACGAACGCCGCGGCGGCCAGGAGCGGGCTCTTCTTCCTGACGGCAAGCCAGAGACCGCCGCCGAGCGCGGTCAAGCCGATCAGGGAGCCGATCAGCTGCCCGGGGGCGACGTAGCCGGCTTCCATGAACGCGATGACGCGCCGGTGCCAGCCCAGCCCCCAGGCGAGGGCCGTACCAGGCAAGTACAGGAGAGCTGCGCGCCGGCGCCCCTCCACCCGAGCAAGGGACTGCAGCGCCTTGGCCTGCCGCCACGCGCGGGCGATCGCGCCTTCGTCGTCCGGCGCCTGATCGGCATCGACGACGCCCTGGTCGCCCTCGTGGTCGCCGTCGTCGTAGTTGTCGTCGTCGACCTTCTCGACGTCGCTGTCGGCGGCGGGAGTCGGGGCGAGCACCGGCTCCGGGGGGACTTGCGATACCGGCCCGGCCGACGGCGGATCATCGCTGATGTTGCCGGTGTTGGTGTCCCAGTGGGCCTTGTCGTCGTAGTAGACGCTGTCCCACCAGTCATCCTCACGGGGCTTGCGCGGAGCGGGCGTTGGGGCCGTCTGCGGGGCTGCTGGGGCCAGCGGAGCGTCCTCTGGTCCCTCAGGGCCTGACGGCACCTCATCGGCCGCTACAGGGCTCTCAAGGGCCTCCTCAGGCTCCCAAGGAACCGCCTCGGAGGGCTCATCCGCCTTGCTGGCCCGGCTGTCGGCTTCTTCGAGCGTCTTGTCGATGCCGGCGAGGACGTCATCGACGGTCTTGGTCGCCTCTGCCTGGTTCGGGGTCATGTGGCGGGTTCCTTCTTCCACCCGTGGCGGGCGATCGCGTCGACCATGCGCCGGCGTGCCTGGAGCTCGTCCTGTCCGAGATCCGACAGGTCCACGTGCTCCGGACCGGGTCGGACCGGGCCGCTGGCGTGGTCCGGGTTGCTGGTCGGGGTGGTTTCTGCTTCCTCATCAAGGGCGTGCGGGCCGCCGCGCGGCAGGCGCCGGGGCGGGAGCCGGACCTGCACCTCGTCGGGATGGGCCGCGGGCTCATGCCGACGCATCAGGGCAGCAAGACGCGTCCGGAGGGTCCAGAGCATGGGAACTCCACTCGAAAGTCAGTGAGGGAAAGGCGGTTGGAGCCGGAGATCGAGCCGCGAAGAGGCGTCGCCGCGGACGCTGGCAGCGACGGCGTACGCCCTCTCCCCCGCGGCGGCCGTGGGGGGCACAGTGGGCCAACTACCGCCTCTACCTGCCCCTACCAGGCGATCTACCTGCGGTTTCGTCCGGCTCGAAGGATGCGGTCCCGCCGAGGCGCAAGAGAGGTGGAGCCGCCGGCGAAACGGTGGCTCCACCCCTGTGCGACCGACGGACGCGGCTAGACGCCGGCGGGAACGCGGTCCTCGGCGACCAGGGCCTTGGGCTTGGCTCCAGCCGCCAGCTGGACAGCGATGTACGCGGCTCGGTCGTTCGCGATCGTGCCCTCGAGCTCGTGGCGAACAACCCGGCCGATGTTGGCCTTGCTCACGTTCTCCTTGCGCTCAAGGAGCAGTTCGACGGCCCGGTACTCGACAGCCTTGAGCTCCAGCTCGGCCCGGTCCGCCTTCTCGGCCCGGTCCGCCTTCTCGGCCCGGTCCGCCTTCTCGGCCCGGTCCGCCTTCTCGGCCCGGTCCGGCTCCTCGGCCCGGTCCGGCTCCTCGGCCCGGTCCGGCTCCTCGGCCCGGTCCGGCTCCTCGGCCCGGTCCGGCTCCTCGGCCCGGTCCGGCTGCGATTCCTTGGGGTCGTCGGTGCTGTGGCCCGTCGGCCCGTGGGCCGGATCGGGCTTCGGCCCGGGCCGCGCTCCCTCCTCGGCCTGGGCCGGATCGAGGTGGGAGAGGTCCGGCCCGGACTGGGCCGGATCCGGCCCAGTTGTGGCCCGGTCCGGCTCGGCAGCCTCGGCCCGGGCCGCGAGCTGGTCCGAGTGCGCGGCCCAGTCGACGGCCCGGGCCGTCGAGGTGATCGGACGGAGCATCGGGATCGCGGCCGGGCCGAAGTCGGCGATGCCGACTCGGGGGACGACGATCCGGTGGCGGAGCAGACCGGCCCGGCGGTCGGCCCGGTCCGCGGCCCGGGCGGTCCGCTCGGTGGCCCGGGCCGCCTTGCGGACGGCCTGAGCCGCAGCCCGCACCTTCATCTCCTCGGCCGCGGCGTCCCAGGCCTTGTCCAGCGTGGTGAGCTCGCTGTTCGTGATCATCAGCGACCACGCGGTCCAGGACTGCACCGGGTAACGGGCCCAGCGGATCAGTCCGACCCGCGGGCGCGCCAACGCCAGCTTGCCCTGCTCACGCAGGTACTGACGGTGCATGAGCAGCGCGTACAACTCCCACAGGACCATGCCGACGAGGCTCATCGTGGCGAAGGCGACGGCCGGCTGCGTGGGCTGGCCGTCCGGCCCGCAGTGGTGGGCGTAGTTCATGGCGGCAGCGCCAGCGGCGAACACCCAGGTCATGACCCGGTACAGCAGGCCCGAGTCGCCCATGCGGCGGGCCTGGTGGTACATCCAGCCGACGAAGGCCGTGGTCAGCTCCCAGGCCGCGGCGAACCCGAGGGCGAAGATGGTCCACCAGCCGAACGCGGTTCGGGCGTAGTCCGTCTGCGACCACCAGGCGACGGCCATCGGGGCCAGGATCGGGCCGCCGACCAGGACCCGTCGGGCCTGGTTGCGGATCAGGGTCCTGCTCCACTCGCCGAGCCTGGCCATCCGGGAGCCCAGAGTGACACGGTCAGCGCGGAGTTCCCGGCGCCGGCGGCGCCGTTCCTGGCGGCGCTCGAAGCGGGACATCGCCTTGTTCCATGCCTCGTTGGCTTCCTTGAGGGTCGCCTCGGCCTGGGTGGCCGCATCCTTGAGCATGGTCTCGGCCCGTCCGGTGGCCTCCTTGAGGGCGACCTCGGCCTCGAGCAGCTTCTCCTCCGCGGCCTTCTCGCGGGCCTCGGCGCGGACGAGCGCCTCGGCCAGCCGCTCTTCGCTCTCTTGAGCGTCGTGCTGGGCCTTGGCGGTGATGCGGTCGGCTTCTTCCCGTGCGCGGGTTGCCGTGCGGGTGCTGTCCTCGTCGGCCTGACGGCGTACCTGCGCGGCGTCGTCCTGGGCCTGCTGCAGCAGCCGCTCGGCGGCATCGCGCTTGCTCTGGACATCACGCTCGGCCGTGTCACGCAGTTCCTTGGCCCGCTCAGTGATCCGGGTGGCCTCGGCCTCGGCGTCACGGCGCAGACGATTGCCCGCAGCAACCGCGTCGTTCTTCACCCGCTCGGCCTCGGCCCGAAGTTCCTCGGCCCGGTTCTTGGCGTTCGCGAGGAGGGACTGGGCGCGCTTGTTGGCGTCGGCGAGCACCCGTTCGGCGCGGGCCTCGGCCTGCTGGCATACCTCGGCTGCCTTGCCTTCGGCCTCGGTGCGCAGTTCCTCGGCGTACGCGCGGGCCCGCTCAAGGATGCGGTCGGCGTCCTGCTCCGCGGCGGCGAGGAGCGCGGCGGTCTTCTCCTCCGCCTCGGCGGTCGCCCGCGCCACCAGGTCCTGGGCGGAGGTCTCCGCCGTGTGGAGGAGCTCGGCGGCCTGCCGGTCGACTTCAGCGACCCGCACGTCGGCCTGGGCCTTCGCCTGGCCGGTCTGCTCTTCCGACACCGTGTGGCCGGCCAGCTCGTTTTCCGCCGCCCGAGCTGCCACGGTGGCCGTCACCCGGGATCGGCGGGGCTGCCGCTTCTTGTTGTTCTTGCGGCTTGTCACGCCGCGACTCCTTCCTACATGCAAAGGCGGGCCGGGCCCCGGTGAGGGGCCCGGCCCGTTGCCGGCCTGGCTCGACGGCCTTCCGATCAGCTCCCGGTCCGCGGCCCGGCGGCCGCCGTGGGAGTTACCTCTTCCGCCGGGGCGGTGTGGCCCAGGAGCAGGGCGAGCCGGGTCGGGGCCGGTGGCGTGCTGAACGGGCGCCGGCGGCGCGCGCGGGCCTGCTCGACCAGTGCGTCGACCTCGTCCGGTGTCAGCGGAACGGTCGAGCCGTCCTCGCACGTGCGGTAGAGGCTCAGGCGGCCGCCGGAGATCCTCCCGGCCGCCACATGGCGGGGCAGCGGAGATCCGGTCATGTCCGCCTCCGGCCGCGCAGGATGCCGCGCCGGGGAGCCGGGTAGTAGAAGCCGCCGGTCTCGTCCGTCTTCTCCCAGCCCGCGCGGTCCGCGTCGGCCGCGCTCTTGTGGGGCTTGCCCATCTTGTGCGGGCCGCTGCCGTGCCTGGAGGGGTCGGCGAACATGAACGCCAGAGGGTTCTTCATACCGTGCCTCCCTTGGCGGGAGTCCGCTCGGCGCCCCTGCTGCTGCGAGCGGTGTTCAGGTGCTCGGCCTTGGCGCGGGCCTGGTCGGCGGCGGCTCCGGCCTTGAGGGCCTCACGGGCGTGGTACCTCCACGCGGGCTGGCGTGTCATCAGGCCGCCTCCCCGATGAGGGCGTGCGCGCGCCGGCGGCCCGCCAGGGCCTCGGGCTCCTCCTCGTAGCCGACCCCGTCGTCCTCGGCGGCGATGTCGTCGATGGCGGAGCCGTGCGCCGGCACGGTGATGCTGTGGAAGCCGGTGGGGCTGGTGGTGCGAAGAAGGGGCAGCGAGGGGGTGGTGTTGGCGGGGTCAGTGTCCGGCTGCGGTCGGACATGGGGCATGGTGGTACGCACGCGATCAACTCCGTTGCGAGATCTGTGTCGAGATCGGTGAGTTGGTTGGCCAGTGGCCCCGTCGGCGCCTGGACCGCGCCACGGGGCCGCGCCTATGAACTGGGCGCAGGCGAAGTGCTGTTGGCCGCCCCTGTGAGGGCGGGAAGGAAGCCGCGTCGTACGGCGGCGCACGGGGTGCGCCGGAACCTCCGGCGGGCAGGGGTCGTTCAGCGAGAGGCGGCACGGGCCCGGTTGCGGGCGGCCCGGCGCTTCATCGCACGGCGCTCGTCCTCGCTGAGTCCGCCCCAGACGCCAGAGTCCTGACCGGACTCAAGCGCCCACTGGAGACAGATCTCGATGACGGGGCACCTGCGGCAGACGGCCTTGGCCTCCTCCGCCTGGATCAGGTAAGGGCCGGTATTGCCGATGGGGAAAAAGAGCTCGGGGTCTTCCTCCCGGCAAACCGCTTGATGGCGCCAATCCACGGCAAAACTCCACAAGTTGGTGAGGGCGATGGCGAGCCGTTTGATCAGGCTCTCCGGGGGCGGGAGCGACGCGGTGCGAGCGCCTCACGGGGGGAAACGGGCCGGCCGGGCCCTTGGAGGGCCCGGCCGGATTCCGTGGCGACTGCTCGCCCCGACGTGTCAGACCGGCACGGTGGTCCGTGCCGCCCTGGCAAGGGTCGTGATCGTCAGCAGGGGAGCTGGCTGGGCCCCATGGTCGCCGCGGCGGTGACGTAGCCCTGGTACGCACCCCAGCCGCCGTGGCCGTGGGTGATCTGGCGGACCAGGACGTAGCGGTTGTTGCTGGGGTGGCAGCCGAGGAACTGCGCCTGGTCACCCTCGCCCATCAGGCCCTTGATCGAGCCGTCGGCGTTGCGCAGGTACAGGCCGCCCGTGCCGGGCGCCGGCGCGACAGTGACCGAGGTCGCCGGGGTGACGGTGACGTCCTCGTACTCGGTCACCTTGGCCGTCTCCAGCTTGCCGGTGACCGGGTCGTGCCGCTGCTCGGTGTAGGAGCGGGTCGGCTGCGGGTCCGTCGGGGACGCCTGCGCCGGGACGGCGGTGGAGGCCAGCATCCCGATCGCGCCGGCGGTCGCGGCGGCAGCGGCTATACCAGCGGAGCACTTCATGGCTTCTCCTGATTCATGCTGAGAAATGTTCTGTCGGGCGACAGGGGATGGTTGAACGTTCCTGTGTGATCGGTTGGAGCACCCGGAGGGTGCGGGCCGGCTTGGCGGCAGTGGCCACCAGTGGCCGAGGCCGTCGGCGCTCGCCGTGGTGAGTGAGCGCCGACGACTGCGGTTACTGGTGCGTGCGCGGCGCCACCGCGCAGGGATCTCATCTAGACGCGGGCCGCTTAGTGTCCGGTCGGGCAGTTCCTTCCGGACCACCCCGGGGGGATCTATCCCGGGACGTCATCGCGAGCTGAAGGTGTAAGCCGCGTCGGTCTTAGAGCCGGTTGCGCGATACGTCGTGGGCGGCAGCCCTTTCTCGGCCGGCTGGTCTCCACTCGCTCCGGCCGATTCATCCAGGCCGGCCTTCTGTACTTCTGCGGTGGATCACTCTCTGAAGTTCTCGAGGTTCAGCCGCTTCCTTCGGTCTCCAGATGTGTGCGGAGACGTCCGGGCGGTTGACCGCCCCATCGGGGCGGTGCCGGTCCTTGCCGGCTGCTTCGCACCGGCGGTGTTTGCCGTCAGTACGCCGGCAGCACATGCCGACTTGCGGGGAACCATGCGCTACCTTGTGCACAAGGTTGATCCATGTGCACAAGGTTGTCAAGGAGGGATCTTCAATGGCGGAAGGAGTGGTTCGCCTGGTAGCGACCCGCGAGCTGTGCTGGACTATGTGCGGCATGCACATCAAGGTGCACATAGACGCACAAGGAAGGCGCGGAGTGGGCGGAAGCAGCGGCCGGACCGAATACGGCCGGGTCATGGCGGCCTTGGAACAGAGAATCGCCGACCCCGACGACCTCAAGGTCGGAGACAAGATCCCCTCGACGCAGGGCCTCATGGATCAGTACGGCGCGTCGTCAACCGCGGTGCGCCGCGCCGTAAAGGAACTGGTCGCGAAGGGGCTTCTGGAGGGGATCGCCGGCAAGGGTGTCTTTGTCACCTCCAAGCCCGAGAATCTGGGGGAGGAAGACGAAGCTCCCTGGAGCCGACTCGATCAGCGGCTCGCCGCGATGGAAGACAGGGTCGAGGAGTTGGACAAGGCAGACAGGGAACAGCTGCAAGAGCTTCGGAAGGAACTGCGTGCTGTGCGACGGTCCGTCGGGGCCTTGCACACTCACCTGATCGAACTGTACGGACGCCTCGGACAGCCCTTCCCCGACGAGCTTCTTGCAGCGGGCGTATCGGCTTCTGACGAGTCCGACGACGTGCGGCGGGCGGCGGGCGCGTGACCAACAGTCCTCGTCATCTCAGCAGTGCCGCCGAGGCAGTTCAGGGCGCGGTCGTGTCCTTGCAGGACCGGCGGTCCTACAAGCCGAACCTGCGCGCTCTGGCACAGGGACAGCTGCGGGCCGCCCGCGAGGCGAAAGGCCAGAGCCGGGAAGAGTTCGCGGACCTGCTCTCCACCATGCTCGGGTGGCCGGTCAACGCCGAAGCGGTCGAGGGGTGGGAGTCAACAGCGACTCCACCAGGAGATGTGCTGGTCGCCGCGGAGCTGATCACGCGCCAGGCGCGTCCCGGGTTGGTCGATGGTGATCCGGGGGACGCACTGAGCCAGATCGTGGGCGACCAGTTCGCGGATCTCGTAGGCGTCTTCGGCAGCCGATCGGAGTTCCACTCGAAAATGCCGATCTCTGAGCTCCTGGACAATGCCAAGGAAATCCAGGCGTGTGGGCTGAGCCTGAACTTCTTGTGCCAGACCTACTCCGAGGCCCGCCTCCGAGAGCTCATCGAGAATGGAACGACGCTGCACGCCCTCTTCCTCAAACCGTACGGGCGCAGCATCGCCGAGCGAGAGCGAGAAGAGGGGCACCCTCCCCAGTTCCTCTCCGCCCTGACAGCGATGAACCTGACGATCGTCCAGGAGCGAGTGGCCGACCGGCTCTCGCCCGAGGCCAGGCAACGGTTGAAGTTTGCTGTGTACGACGAGCCGATCCGCTTCAACGTGCTCATTGTCGACAAGCAGGTGTGTGTGGCCCAGCCCTATCTCCCCGACGTCCGAGGAGTCGACTCTCCCACCTTCCTCGTTCGCAAGCGCCGCGTATCAGGTGGCCTCTATGCCACCTTCGAGCAGATCTTCACAACTTTGTGGGACAGGCGTGAGGAACAGTGACTGACCTCCGCCTGCTCCAGCAGATCGCCGGCCATGCCGTCGACCGTGCCGCAGCGTTGTTCACGGCGAAGGCCGTTGGGACCGTCACATCCAAGGGCGACCGCGACATGGTCTCGGAACTCGACGTTGCCGTCGAGGAACAGGTCCGCGCCTTCCTGCAGAGGGAGACACCGGAGGTCGGTTTCTTCGGCGAGGAACAAGGTGGCCACAGCCTCGAAGGAGACCTCACCTGGTCGCTCGACCCCGTGGACGGCACAGCAAACCTGGTCAGCGGGCTGCCCCTGTGCGGGATCTCCCTTGGGTTGTTCCGCGGCAGTCGATCGGTCCTCGGAGTGATCGATCTGCCCTTTCTCAGCGAACGCTTCCAGGCTGCCGAAGGCCACGGAGCGTATTGCAATGGTGAGCGCCTGCGTGTCCGAGGCACATCAGCCCTGCGCGAAGCCATCGTCGCCATCGGCGACTACGCGGTGGGTGAGGGCTCGGCCAAGCGGAACCAACGGCGGCTGAAGATCACGCAACTGCTCACCGAACGTGCCCTACGGGTGCGCATGTTCGGCTCGGCCGCGATCGACCTCGCATGGGTGGCAGCTGGCAGACTCGACGCGACCATCACCCTGAGCAATCACCCCTGGGACATGGCCGCCGGAGTAGCAATCGTGCGCGAGGCTGGCGGTTGCGTCATGGACGCCGATGGGAGATCACACCAGATCACCTCGCGGGCCACGATCGCCGCCGGCCCTGGTCTCCGCGACGAGGTTCTCTCCCTGCTGGAGGCCGCGAACGAGGACTAGTTCCGCTTGCGCCTGCCGCTCTCCGCAGCTTTCTGGTGACAAACCTTTGCGTCTAGAAGGGCCCGCACGCGACATCGAACCAATGGGCTACCTCTCGTTAAAGCGAGGGGTAGCCATCCCTCTCAAGTATCAGGTATCCGTTGCTCGGTTGTGTGAGACTAGTCAGCTTCGTGAACAGGTCCAGCCTCTAGGTAAACGCTGTAAAGAACTCGCCACCGATATTCACCGGGCTCGCGCCACATCTCGACCAAGTCGGCCCGGTCAATGGTCAGAGTGGCGGGCGGTAGGGCTCGGAGTGGTAGGACGGCGTTACGGGCGAGCGCTGCTGGCAGGGTTCGGTTCGCATACCCGATCCCTATGTGGGGCCGGAGTCGCGCGGTGGGAGCCATGGGCGGAAGGCCGCATGTGTTGGAGGCTGCGACCAGGAGCTGATGGAGTTCGAGGATCGGTGTCCATGGGGCCACGCTATAGCGAAGCGCACCGCGAGATCCGGTCAGTGGGACGGCGGTTAAGGCGAAAGACGGCGGCGCCTGTGCCTGGACCGTCGCCGCGACTTTCTCTAGCTGTCCCCTGTCGTTCAACATGTCGATGAGCCCGACGCGCCCCAGGGTGAGGTGAAAGCCATCAGGGGCTATCTCGTCGAATTGAAGGTGCCGAATGAAGCTCTGACAGCGGCGGGCGTGGGCGATGAACGCCGAATCGGAGATGGTCAGCAGCCAGTAGACAGCCCTCGTCCTATCAGACCAGCCGGATCTGTCCCAGTGATTGTGCATTGCAGAGACAGCGTTGAAGGCGGCCCAGTCGTGTGCGGCGACCGTCGCAGGATTGTCGATGTCGATGGGCGGGACGCTGGGGAACGAATCAGGGTGCGACCCGGAGAGAGGCATGCTCAACTCCCGTATTCGTCCGGATCAAGTGTGTGGCCACCCAGTCGGCGCCTCTGAGGAGTTCCATGCGGGGACGCCGTCTCGGAGGTACCGGGGGATTCCGTCACCGAGGGCAATGAGTGCTTGGGTCGCTCGTGCGCGTTGCCGATTGGGGAGCAGGCGGAGCGCTTCGTCGGGCGGAAAGAACCGGAAGCCACTGAGCTCGTCGTCCTTGATGGACAGCTTCTCGACTCGGGCATTCGGTAGGACACCGCCGTCGAAGACGAAAGCGAGGAGGTCATCCCACGGGCCGTGAGGGCCCACCCAGTCCACGCAGAGCAGGCCGCGCATCTGGACGCAGTCGGCGTCGAGCCCGAGTTCCTCGCGGAGCTCCCTCGCGACAGTGTCGAGGGGTTCCTCGTTGGCCTCAGCCATGCCGCCAGGCAGATCCCACCCCGCCTTGTAGGCCGGGTCGACCAGGAGCACGTGTCCTTGGTCGTTTCGGATCAGGGCGTCCGCGACCACGCGTTTCCGGGCCTGCTTGGCGTTGCCCTCGGCAAGGTACACATCACGACCGGGATCTCCCGGTTGAGGTGCGTTGCTCACACCTGGGACCCTTCCGTGACGGTGAGGCTGGCCAGCAGCAATCTACGGTGCCGGGCCACGACAGTCATATGGTCAAGGACTTCTTTGACCTGTCTGGAGCTGGCGTATGGCTCGAGTGCGGTCCGAAGATCCGCAAGGTCCCGGCTGATGCGGATGGACCCCAGCGATTGGCAGGTTTGCAGTAGGTCGTGGGTGACGGCGCAGGCCGCGTCCACCTGGTCTTGCGCGATCAGTGACTGGGCGAGCGTGATCTGCCCGAGGCTACGGCTACGGGCCCGGCTCGCGTCGCGGAGCTTGAGGGCGCGGTTCGCCTCGTCGGTGGCCGCCGGAAGGATTCGTAGGTCGAGCAGGATGGATGCGGCTTCGCTCGCTAGTGCCGCGGCGTCGAAGGGGGCCACCCAGTCCGGCACGAGCGCCGTGTCGGCAGCGGCCAGTTCCTCGCGTGCGGAGTCCAAGCACTGCTGTGCCTGCTTGGCGTAGCCGCCGCGCGCGAGGGCCCGGGCCTTGATGGCGTGGAGTCGGGCTGCCAGCACCGGCACAGGCTCGGCGGCACGGAGCCGGTCCAGCCCACTGCGTGCAAGTTCGACCGCTTGGTCGGCGTGGCCTCCTTGGAGGGCCAGGTGGCTCATGCCGGCTTCCACATTGGCGGCGACAGACGGGTCGCCGGCTGCTTGGCCGAAGCGCAGGGCACTGAGGAAGTGTCCCTGGGCAACGGTGTCGCGCCCCGAGTCGTGTGCCATCCAGCCAGCCATCTCCGTCAGCACTGCCGCGTCGCGGAACGCCTCTGCGCCTTGGACAGCGCCGAGGCCGATGAGGCTGGTGGTGACTTCGGTGCGGAGGTAGAGCAGAAGGGAGTTATAGACGTGGCCGCCGCCGAGTTGGCGGTCGGCGAGTCGGAAGGACGCCATCGCGTCGAGGTGAGGCGACAGCGCCTTTTCCTGCTCCTCGCGTGGTGGAGCGGGGCGCGGCGGGCCGAACAGGACCTCTGCGGGTTCGCCCAGGAGGTGCTCCAGGACTCTGCAGGTGTCGGCCCGCGGAGTGCCCTGGATGTCTCCGTCCATCCATCGGTCCCAGGCGCTCCGCGAGACCATCGCCGTCGCGAGACGGGGGTTCTCGTCCAGTTGGGCCACTTCATGGGCGGCGCGTACAAAGTGGGAGCAGAACGACTCGAAGAGGTGCAGGCGTCGTTGGTGGACCACCTGACGAAATCGAGTAGCTCTGCGCATGGCCGTCGCTGCCGTTAGTGGTGAGGGCCGAAGCCGAGGATGGGTACTTCCCCACCGAACAGTTGTGGGTCCCGGCTTCGCGTCAGTGCCGGCCGATCTGCGGCTCCGATCACTTCCACCACGGGGATCTCGCAGATGAACTGGACGGTGGCGCCGAGAAGGTGGGAGACGCGCCCATCGGCGGAGGCGTCCTTGATGCCTGCTGCGACATGGATGTGCGGCGCCAGCTGGCCCTTTTCGGCGTCCCAGGCGAGCGTGCCACCACCGAGGGCTTCTAGATGCTCTACCTCGACCTCTTCCCACAGGGGAGCGTCCGGGTTCTCGAGGGGCTTGCAGTCCCCGACGAGTCGCGCAGTGCGGAAGCCCCCGACGAAGGAGGGGATGTAGCCAGACCGGATGTCGTGCTTGGCACAGGCTTCGGCCAGGCCGGTGTAGAAGTCCTCTCCGTGCTCGAGGACGACCATGATCTGGCGGCGGACGGTGAGCTCAGTGGAGCGCATGACGGAATCTCCGAGGGGTGCGGTCGTGGGTCACCGGCAGGCGGCGAAGGCGGCTTCGATCTCAGCGCGGGAGCTGTTCGCAGCAAGGTGGGCGCTGAGCAGCAGCCGGGCCTTGAAGGGGTCGAGAGTGCCGGCACCGATCAGTCCCCTGGCGAGCAGGTCGCTTTCCGATCCAGCAAACCCGTAGGTGCTCGTGAGCACGGAACCGGTGCCGATCCGGGAAGCAAGGACTACCGGAATCGTATCGGCGAGCTCTTCGAGCCTGTCGCACCAGGAGGCCGGGACGTGGCCTACACCGAAGGCGGCGATCACGAGACCGTGGACTGTGTCCTTGAGTGCGTCAAGGAGAGCGCCGTCGCTTCCGAGCGCGGCGGTGACCACCTCGACACGGGGCTGCGGGCCGCCGGGCCAAGGAATGGATGGGGTGCGCTTTCCGCGGTTGTGGATGCGAGGGGTGCCCTCCACAACGTGTCCGATGGGTCCGGCGTTCGGAGACGCGAAGGCGGTGATGCTGGTCGTGTGCATCTTGCGCACGTGCCGGGCGGCGTGGATCTCATCGCCGAAGACGACCAGGACTCCGAGGCCGCGTGCCTCTGCTGAGGCGGCAGTTTGTACTGCGGCGAGGATGTTGGCCGGCCCGTCGGCGCCGGGGAGACTCGCATGGCGCATGGCGCCGGTGAAGACCACGGGGATGTCCCCTCGGTAGTACAGGTCTGCCAGGAAGGCGGTTTCCTCGATCGTGTCGGTGCCCTGCGTCACCACGACGCCTCGGACGCCCTCTGCCTCGGTCTTTGCGATGTGCTCCACCAGCGCAACGATGTCTGCGGGAGTCAGTGAGGCGCCTGGGAGCTGCCGGAAGTCCTCGACGATGATCCGCGAAGCGCTCCGCAGCTCAGGAACGGCGTCGACCAGGTCGGCTCCGGTTAGGCTCGGCGTTGCGCCCCCCGCCTGGGAGCTGCGTGTCATGGCGACGGTCCCGCCGAGAGTGATCACTTCGACGGGGTCGTTCGTGCTGGAGGAGGCTGGCACAGGAGCCCTTTCCGGGTCGCAGGGGCGGGAGAGCGTAGATCGTTTCAGATTCTGGGGGCGAAGGTGCCGAGGAACGACAGGGCATCGTCGAGGCCGTCGCTCGTCAGCAGACGGCTCCGCGTGCGGACGAGGCCGGCGACACCGTGCTCGGCCACCTCTCGGCATCGTGTGGTGATCCACCCCCAGTCGATGTCCAAGTAGCGAGCGAGCTCTTCCAGGCGCCCCTTCGGGTCGGGGCTGATGAGGATGTTGATCTCCTCGGCATCGCCGAAGGCGGTGCGATACGAGCGGAGATCCCCGCGGCTGCTGGTGGTGCTGGCGGCCCACAACGCCTCTCCGGTACGGACCCAGTTGGCGACGACGGCCTTCTGGCCAGGGATGAATGCGACACCGTCCATGTCGGCGTACGCGGGGTTTGTCACGAGGCGGACGCGGATGCCGTGGCGTTCCATGAGGGCAATAGCGAGCAGCAGCAGGATGCGTTCGTAGCGCTCGGTGCGGGCGACAGCAGCCTCAGGGACGCAGAAGACACGGGAGGTCGTCTGGCCGCCCTCGACGAAGCGGCCCATGCGCCGCAGATAGTCGATCTTGTGGGAAAAGATCATCCACGGTGCTGCCTCGGCGCCGCGTTGTTCGCGCGTCCAAAATGCGGGAATCTCTCCGGCGCTTTGGAGTTCCCGCTGGATGTAGTGGGCGCAGAATGCTGACCCCCACCAGCTGGACCCCGCAGAGGTCAGTTCCAGCAGCTGTCGGTTGGGTGCGGAGCGCGGGAGCGCGAGGTAGGTGTCCAGGTTGTGGCTCTCGGCGTCGAGGGCCTGGTCGTCGGCGAGGAGACCGTCGTCCAGTTGTGTGAGGGACCAGAGAATTCCGTAGGTAAGGTCGTCGAGGAGGTACGCCTTGGGGATGGAAATGGGATTGCTGCGGGGGGAGGCGACAGCCTGGGCACGTCTTGCCGATGCGGCGTCAAGTACGTACAACCCGTAGTCCTCGGCATGCTCGGCCACGCCGAGGAGGAAGCCGCGGCGGGCGGCGGGCCGTAAGAACTGTTTCAGGCCTTCGTCGGAGTCGAGGACGCGTACCTCGTCGCCGTCCTCCTCGTGTACGGCGGTCATGACCTGGACAGCGGCGGCGGTACCGGCCAGGGAGTCCCGGCCGGTGAGCTCCCACATCCCAGCGGCTCCGGTAGCCGGCACGATGAGGCGCGATGTGGAGGGCCAGCGGTCGTCAATCACCGCCGCCGCTTCGGTGGTCGGCTGGCGAAGCTCGGCAGGTGTACGGGCCGGGCTGAACAGTTCGTCCGTGGAGTGGCCGAAGATGTGTTCCAGGATTTGCGCCGCTTCTGACCGCGGCCGGCCACAATAGGTGGGCTGCGCCCAGCGTTCGAACGTGGTGCGTCCGACGCTTGCGGTGGCAAGGCGACGCTGGCCCGTAAGCTCCGCCAAAGCCCGCCCGCCAGCCGTGAAGTGGATGCAGAACTCTTCCCAGCTGTCCCAGCCACGTCGCTTCAGCTCAACGTGGAACAACGTGGGGCGGCCCATGGTGCGGCCCTCCTCGGACGAAGGCGGGGGACGAGCTGAGACCGGCACAGCCAGCGGCACATGCCACAAGCCGCGACGGATCTCGTACGCATCGTGACCCTCGCTAGGATGCGCCTGTCGACCGGGAGTTAGCAACATGAGTGAGCAAATTGCTGAAGAGATTTGTTGTCGGGAGCCCGGCGAGAAGGCACACTAACCGGCATGTCGCCCGGTAACGAGGCACCGTCGTCACTGACGCTCCGTGAAGTAGGCGCGCGCATCGAGGAGTTGCGCGAGCGTCATGGCTTCACGCTGGCCAAGGTCTCCGCGCTGCTCCTGGAACAAGAACCGCCGCGCAGGCTGGGGCCCAGTCAGCTGAGCCGTATCGAGCACGGCCAGCGCAAGCGCTTCGCCCAGGAGGCAGCCCTGGCGCAGGCGATCCTTGATTGCATCGGAGCGGAGCCCGCCGAGCGGGACGAGATCCTCGCGCTGCTGAGCTCCGACAGCCCCTCCACCCGTCCGCGGCCGGCTCTTTGGCGACGCAATGCCGGAGTCCTCGGGCCGATGAACTTCGAGGGGTTCCTCGCCCTGGAGCAGAAGGCGACCCTGTTTCGCACCTACCAGCCGCGGATCGTCCCCGGCCGGCTTCAGACCCGGCAATACGCGCTTCACGTCATCGGGCGCATGCGTCCCGATCTGCGCCCGGCCGACGTGAAGGCACTCGTCGACATCCGCATGGACCGCCAGAGGCGAAACGCCGGGAGCGCACTCAGCGACTTCCAGGCCCTGATCGACGAGGACTGTCTGCGGCGCACCCTCATGGACAAGGCCGTCCTGGAGGAGCAGATGGAACGGCTGGTCGACGAGTCCGAGCAGCCCGGATGCATGATCAGGATCCTGCCCGCTGTGGACGCCATCGGTGTCCACCCCGGCGTCGCGGGCGGATTCGTACTGATGGATTTCCCCGGGCCTGCGCGGTCCGTCGTATGGCTCGAGAACATGGTCAGCTCGGGGTATATCGACGAGGAGCTGTACACGGACCGCTACGCCGCGGTGTTCACCGACCTCTGGAACCAAGCACTGGAGCCAGACGAGACCCGCGTGCGCCTCAAGAAAATCATGAAGGAGTTGTAGTGACCGTGCAGTCGCAGAGGCCCGACCTCTCCAAGCTCGATTTGTCCCGTCTGGAGGGGACGGTGTCGTCCTACAGCGGCGGGGGTGGAGACTGCGTGAGGGTTGGCCGGATGGGCGACTGGATCCTCGTCAGCGACACCAAGTGCACCGACCGTCCGCCCCTGCTGTATCCCCTGGATGGAGCTCGGGCCTGGATTCAGAGCCTGAAGGACGGCGCGTTCGACCCGATCGCTGGCTCGGACTGACCTACGAAGTGCTCCCCTGGGGCTGGCCGCCTGCGCCAGTTGAGGCCGGCCCCATCGGATCTGTGCTCTTCTCAACGGCAGGAAGACCGACCCTTTCAGGCCGACGGTCGATCGAACACCGTGTCCGGCTCAGCTGAGCCCTCCAACTCGCTCATGCATGGCGGGTCGGCCCGCCATCATCTGCAGGCTGAGCCTCATGCGGGCGAAGACGGCATCGATCTGATCAACCTCGACTTGAGAGAGCGAGCCGGGCAGGGCGTCGAAGCACTGCTCGATCAGGTGTTCTTCCGCGACACCGACGGCGACGAGCGCATGGGGGGACTGCTGGAGGCTCGACCGCAGCACGAGCGGGGCCAAGCTACCGTGCCCGCTCCCAAACTGCCCGGCTAGCTCCCGCAGTCCGCCCTCCACGACGGCGGCAGCCGCCTCGGGACAAACACCTTGCCCGCAAAGTGCCTCCAGAGCCCTGCGGTTGCGCTGGCCGGCGAGCATTCCGTGCCCGAGCGGCGAAGCAACGACCAGACCCAGGCCCTTTCGCGCGGTGAACTCGCTCAGGCTCTCGCCCTCCTCCAGGACGGCGGCGGGCAGGAGGCCACTTGCCTGGGCCCACACCACGTCGGGCTGGATCTCCTCGACCAGCCAGAGGAAGCGCCGTATCTGGTGGGCACTGTCAGCGCTGGTGGGGCCTCGCAGGCCGATTGCCCGGATCTGCTCAAGGTCGCGCATGGCGTGCATCTGCGCGATGACGGGGCCAAGGTACATATCTCCGGGGCCGAAGTCGTATGAGTCCAGCACGTAGACGGCCAGATCGTCCCGGTACAGATTCTCCAGCGTCTGCTCCAGCTGGTGGCGGACCCTCGGGCCGGCGTACGGGTGTGGGGCGGAACCGCGGAGCCGCCCGACCTTGCTGATGGCGTGAACCCCATAGTGCCGGTACTCCCGAAATACCTTCCCGACCAGCCGTTCAGCATGTCCGTTGCCGTGGGCATCGGAGGTGTCGACGAACGACGCTCCCAGTTCAATCGCCCTGCGTAGCCCTCTGAGGATCTGCCCGTCATCGGCGATCTGCTCAGGGAAGTCCCAGCGCGTGGTCCCTGTGCTGACGCCCAGCGGGGCGAGACTCAGTCCGGGGGTGAGGGCTCTGGGGCGCAGGTCGCAGCCCTTCATCGCCCTCCTCCGGCCGGCTGGTGAAGAAACAGGGCCACGACGCTCTTGCCCGTGTCAGTCGGCCGCACGCCCCACGAGCTGGCCAGAGTGTCAATCAGGAAGAGGCCGCGCCCTCCCTCGTCCTCAAGTGCCGGCTCCTTGGGCTCACACGAAATGGCGGTGATGTCGCGTCCGCTGTCTTCGACTTGGACAACTGCCCCCCATTCGTACAGGTCCACCGCCATCCCTATCGGCTTGCCGGCCTCGACGTGCTGGTGAGCATTTCCCACCAGCTCGTCGGCGACGAGGACGATGACGTCCCTCCACGAGTCGTCCTCGTCGGCGAGTACCTCGTGGACGAGGTGGCGGGCGAATCCCTGGGGGGCCGATAGACCAGTGAGGTCGGCATCGGCGTGTGCGAGGGGCTCGCCACGCAGGCCGGCAGCGCTCGCCGAGGTTGTAGCGGGGATGGGCATGCCCTCGTCTCCTGGTTGCTCTGAGACGCCCGGGGGCGTGGACCGGGGTAGTCCTCTGGACCACGTTGGCTCATGACAGATCGGCGCGGTACACGAGAAGGCACCCCACTTCACCCCACTTGGATGAGTGCGCTGGGCCGCCGCCTGGCCACCAGGCAGACGAATTGGCCCAATTGCCTGGTTTTCTCGCGGTCGGCGCACATGCGGCGGCGTGACCGGAGGTCGACACCCTTGGGCACGTCGCCACTCAGCCGCAGAGCTCACCCACCTGCAGCGCCAGGCCCCCTCAGGCGGGATCTGACCAGCCACAACGCCACGCCTGCACACCGCATCCCGGACCCGCTCCGCCGCATCCAGAAGGCCAGGAACACACAACGACCCATGCTGTCAAGCCACTTCAGCGAAGTGGGGTGAAGTGGGGTGCCGGACTCATCAGGTGGCCGGGTGCCCGATCCAAACGGGGAACGCTCGACAGAGTGTCCCCCTAAGGGCATAAATGTCCCCACGTCCGCCGTGCATACACGAGCAGTCGAACGCTCTGATCGCTCGCCCCAAGTGGGGTGAAGTGGGGTGCGGATTCATCTACCGACGGCGCTGGTGACCGGGAAGGCTTTGGTGCACGACCTCGGCTCATCCGAAGCGGCCGCCTGCTGCCCTTCGTGCACAGGACTCGGTTTCCCCTCAAGGATCTCGACTAAGGAACCACCACCGTGGCGACTCACCCCTCGCAGATCGGCGTCCTCGGCGCGCTCCCGTCCGGCATCACCACGCTGGTGTGCTGTCGCGAGGCCGTCCTGAAATCGGGCTCGGCGGCATGAAGAACAACGCACTCGGCTTCCTCGGCTCCCGGGCTCCATAAGCCGCCGCTGGGGTACGTGAGCGGCGGCCTCGTCCGTCGACCTCGCACTCATCGACCTGGGCACCCGTTTCGGCACTCCCCCGTATGCCGCTCGGGCTGCCCGACCTGGGCTCCGACTTCCGTCGCCTGGGGATCGCCAGGGCCCTCGATCCCCGGAAGTTGAGAGCGAGACCCAGCGCAGCCTCGCGCTCGGTCTCCCGGCTGCCGCCGGCGCGGGGATCCACTCCGCCCAGCGGCAGCCGGCCCACCTGCTGTCCCGCGACCGGCGGGCATGAGAGCGCAGGCACAGCTGCACGCGGCTCGTCGCCGCTCACCGTGGTCCCTGCCGCGAAGGTTCCGCACTGACCGACGACGGGCTTCCCGTCCTGACCGGAGAGCTGATGACTCCCCTGATCACGCGCCATGCCTGGCGGATTCAATTCGGCGAGGCCCCCCTCCCACCGAGGCTCCCGCGCGACTTCGACATCGTCCGCGTCGGCGTGGGTCTCGGTATGGCTTCGGTCGACTTGATGGTTGACCAGAGCCGCGAGGTCGGACCACTGCTGTGCTGCCTCACCCACCAGATCCTGCTCATCCCCGTCGGATCCGGTTCCGCTGACCGGTGGGGGGCACCGCATTCCGTTTGCAGTAGCGGCCGGAGCCTCCAGTGCCTCTCCAAGGGCTATCAGCTGCAATGTCGGGCGCGGTTCTGGGCCAGTGTGCCTGAGTCAACAGCGGCCGCGGTCACGGATTCGGCAGCGCTTCATGAGGCGCTCAGCCAGACGCGGGCCGGGATGCGACGGGTATGCGGGGCTCGCCGGCGCGAGGTGTGCCATGTCTGATCTCTTTGCCCGCGAGCAGGCCGCGAATCGTGGCAGCCGTCGCAGAGCGCACGCCGATGACAGCCTTCGCCTGCCCCCGGCCGTCCTCTCCAGCACGCTCTCGGCTCTGGTAGTGGGTGGGGCATGGTTCCTCGACCGTCTCGACGCCGTGCCCACCGAAGCCGGCGTCTTCGGTGCGGTCGCCGCAGCTGGGGGCCTGTTGTGGTGGACAGTGACTCGCTCTCGACGCACCCGCAACGCTGTTGCGCACATCTCGCAGCTCCACGCCGAGCATGAGGGAGCGCTCAGGCAGCTCCGCGCCCAGCGCGACGAAGCGCTGGGCGCCTTGGCCAGTGTCATGGCTGCGATCGACAAGGGCCGGGAACAGGTGCGCTGGGCGCTCGGGCAGGCCCAGCAAGGCGCGGCACGGACCAACTTCGCCGAACCCGCTGTCCACCCACGCACAGGCGACGTGCGCCTCGATGTGATCCCCGCTCTGGAAGCAGGGTTCACCGAGGCCTGGCAGGCCGTGATGCGGGCGGCGGCGCACACGCACGGTGTGTTGAACCCGCAGGCGGAACTGGCTGAGATTTTCAAGTCGGTCGCTCCCCGGCTTCAGAGCCTGGTCAACCGAAGCATCAGCGTCATCTCCGAGGTCGAGAACGGCGTTGAGGATCCGGACCTGATGCATCAGATCTTCGGCATCGACCACCTGCTGACGCAGATTCGGCGCGCCGTGGAAAGCCTGGCGGTCATAGGCGGGAGTCTGCCGTCCCGCAACAGCCCGCCCATCCTCGTCGCGACGACAATCCGGCGAGCTATCGCCGAAATCCCCGAGTACGCGCGGGTGCGTCGTGCACTGACACCGGTGACGGCGTCGGTCCCCGGATACGTCAGCCCCAACCTGGTGCATCTCCTGGCCGCGCTGATGGAGAACGCCACAGACTTCTCCACCGAGAAGGTTGAGGTTCACACCACCCAGACCGGCGACGGCATCGCAATCGAGGTGATTGACCGCGGTACGGGGATGTCGCAGGAAAAGCGTGATGCCCTCAACCGGCTCCTGGCCAACCCCGAAAGTGACGATCCACGCGACCGTCTGCGCATGGGGCAGCTCGGGCTCCTGGTAGCCGCGCTCCTTGCGAGGCGCCACAAGATCACCATTCAGCTTCGGCCCAACATCGTGGGCGGCACCCACGCCATCGTCCTTCTGCCGAACGAACTACTCGTCGAAGCCCACGAGATGTCGACGGCATCCGCCCCTGTCACGAGCGCATCAGCCTCGCCTCCAGGCCGAAGCGGCGCGCCGCACTCCGGCAGCGCCGAGTCGCCCAGGACGGGCCCGACACACGAACTTCCGCTTGCGCCCGCCCGGCCGCACCCTCCAGCAGACGCCGGCCGCGACAGGCCGCCGTTGCCGGTCCGGGACGTCAGCCAGCCGAAGGGCCAGGCGCCGCGACCACGGCAGCAGGAACCTGCCGGCCGTCCCACCGGCGGTCTGATGGCCAGCTTCCAGTCTCGTGAGCCCCTCGATGAGGGGCAGCGGCAGTCGGAAGGCTCCAACGCGCTGACCGCCCCGGACGGCCCTTCGCCCACCAATCCCCACATGCAGAGCAGGAGTTGACAATGGACGTGGACAGCCAGGCCATCACCAGCGACCAGGCGGCGTCGGCGCGAGCCCAGTTGGACGGGCTTCTCACCAGCTTCGTGAGCCGGATCCCTGGTGCGCAGCATGCTCTGCTGGGCACTGGTGACGGCCTCAAACTCGCCTATACGGAACAGACGGTTGACGAGGCGGACACCACGGCCGCGGCCATCACCGGGATCTGGGCGCTGGCCCGACAGCAGTTCAAGAACGCCAAGGGCGGTGTGCGTCAGGTCGTCGTGGAGCACGACGCCGGATACCTGTTCCTGATGAGCGCCGGAATGGTGAACGAGGCAGTCCTCGGCACGGTCCTGGCCGTCGTGACCGACCCCCAGGCCGACGTGGGGCAGGTCGGGCACGAGATGGAGAAGCTCATCAAGGGTCTCGACGAGCACCTGATCATCCAGGCGCGGCGCAACAACGGCTACAACCCGGGGCTTTGACGTGGAATCGCGTGGTGGGTGGTCCGACAGCACGTTAGGCGATGTGCGTCCTTACACGATCACCGGAGGACGCACCCGCCCTACCCACCCGCTGCACCTGACCACCTGCCTCATCACCGAGGCCACAGCTCTACCCGCGCAGATGAGCCACGAGCACGAGTCGCTGCTGTTGCACTGCAGCGGCGCTCCGTGCTCCGTCGCTGAGCTCGCGGCCCGGCTGCACCAGCCGGTCCAAGTGGTCAAGGTCCTGATCAGCGATCTCCTCGACGCTCAGGCACTCGCTCTCGTCAACCCCGCTGGCACGTCCAAGCCCGACGTGCACCTTCTGGAGAGACTGCTCAATGCTCTACAAACCTCCCTCTGAAGGCGACCGCCACGGGCGCGCCAGCGCACCTGCGGAAGAACTCAAGATCGTCGTGGCGGGCGGCTTCGGCGTCGGCAAGACCACGATGATCACGACCCTCAGTGAGATCGAACCGCTGACGACCGAGGAAACTCTGACCGTCGCCAGCGCGGGGGTAGACGACCTCGAAGGAATAGCCGACAAATCCGTCACCACCGTGGCCATGGACTTCGGCCGGATCACCTTCGACTCGCTGATCCTGTTTCTGTTCGGCACCCCCGGACAAGAGCGGTTCTGGTTCTTCTGGGACGACCTCTCCTACGGTGCCGTAGGCGCCGTGGTGCTCGTCGACACACGGCGTCTGACGGATTCCTTCGCAGCCGTCAGCTGGTGCGAGGAACGTGGCCTGCCGTTCGTCATCGCAATCAACGAGTTTGACGGCGCCATCCGATACACCCCCGACGAAGTCCGCCAGGCCCTCCGTCTCGCCTCGTACATCCCCGTCATGACCTGCGACGTGCGGCAGCGCTCCTCAGCCAAGCACGTCTTGATCACTCTCGTGCGCCGCAGCCTCGAACTGCACGGCGTCTCCTCCTCTGGAGCTCTCACATGACCCGCCCGAACCCCACCACGCCGCCAGCCCAGACCGCCGAACAGCTCGCGCGTGCCGACCTGCAGCATGCTCTAGGCCTCACCGGTCCCGACGCGGAGCTCGACGCCTTCGCCATCCGGCTGGCACAAGCCGCCCGGGTGCCTTACGCCATGGTCAACATCTTTGGCGCTGAGCAGCAGTTCTTCGGTCTGGCGACCCCCGGCGACGACAGCGAGCTGCCCACGGTAGGCCGCAGCATGTCCCTCGACCACGGCTTCTGTCCCGAGGTCGTGGACAAGAAAAAGGCACTCATCCTGCCTGACGTGTTCGCCTCCCCCCGTTTCGCGGGCAACGACGTGGTGGACCTGATCGGCATCCGCACCTATGGGGGCGCACCCCTGATGCATGAGGGCATTGCGCTCGGGACCGTCTGCTTCGTCGGTCCCGTCGAAAAGCCCCTCGCCACGGGTCAGGGATCGCTCCAACTGATCAAGCAGTGCCGCGACGAGGTCATGGCCTTCCTCTATCGCCGCGCCGGCTTCCAGCCGCCGCACTAGAACACACCCCGCGCCGCGCCCGACAGCGCTCTCTCAGGGAGGGAACCCCACCATGTCCGCCTCGTATCTCGCTGCAGAGCACCACCAACTCCGGGAAGTCGTACGGGGCTTCGCCGAGTCCCAGGTCGCACCGCGTGTGGATCAGATGGAGCAGACCGGGGAGATCGAGACCGACCTCGCGGACGTGATCGCCCGCCAGGGATGGATCGGCGCCACGATCGGCGAGGAATACGGCGGCATGGCCGCCGGCCACTTGGCCAAAACGATCATCATCGAGGAACTCTCGCGCGTCAGCGCGGCCATGGGAGCCATGGTGCAGGCGTCCCAGCTCGGAGTCGCCAAGATCATCCATTTCGGAACTGAAGACCAGAAGCGTCGTTATCTGCCGAAGGTTGCCGCAGGGGACTGCCTGCCCACCATCGGGGTCACCGAGGAAAAGTCCGGCGGCCACGTTCTCGGCATGGAGACCACTGCCGTACGCGACGGCGACGAATACGTCCTCAATGGCGCGAAGGTCTACGTCGGCAACTCCCACATCGGACACCTCCACGGCGTGGTCGCCCGCACCGGCACCGGATCCGGAGGCTTGAGCGCGTTCCTGGTCGAACGGGGCACCCCCGGACTGAGCCTTACCTCGCACCCGGGGACCCTGGGCTTGCACGGATTTAGCTTCGGCGAGCTGATCTTCAACGACTGCCGCATCCCGGCGAGCAACCGACTGGGCGCCGAGGGCGATGG
Source organism: Streptomyces sp. NPDC001668 (assembly GCF_042893155.1). Lineage (NCBI taxonomy): Bacteria > Bacillati > Actinomycetota > Actinomycetes > Kitasatosporales > Streptomycetaceae > Streptomyces > Streptomyces sp. NPDC001668. The sequence continues at coordinate 142,155 of NZ_JBIAUQ010000014.1, read as the reverse complement.
CAGGGACGTGGCCTACTCCTCCAGCATCCTGTACGGGCGCCTCAACCTGGCCGCCGTGGCCCTCGGCCTGCACCAGGCCATCCTGGAGACAACCACCGCCCTGTGCCACGAACGCAAGCGCTACGGCAATCCGCTTCACCATCTGCCAACGGTGAAGGACAAGCTCGGCCGGATGCAGTCACGGCTGATGACCGCACGGCTCTCCGCCTACCACGCGGCAAGCCTCCTCGACCAGGGTCTTCCCTGCGACCCAGAGTTGATGAACGCCAAGCTGGTCGCGGAAACCGTGCTGGACTCGGCGCGCGCCGCAATGGAGATCCACGGGGCTGCGGGCCTGGTCAGCAACCGGCCGATAGGGCGCTACGTGCGCGATGCCTTCCACATATACGCGCCCGCCGGCACTTCCGACATCCAGGCGCTGCGGCTGGCCGAGTTCGCCCTGGGCATCGACAAGGGCCACTACTCCGAACGTCTCGCCAGCCAGCCGGACAGCCCCACCACGCAGGTCGTGCCGGCCTGACACAGCATCTCGGGCGGCCGAGCCGCACCGCCGTCAGCGGCCACGCCGCATGCCCCGACACCGTTTACTCGCCTGGAGACACCGCATGGCCACCGTCACCGCCCCGCTCGCGCCGCCGCACCACGGCACGGCGGACAGGCCGGCCGCCGCAGACGTCGAACCGTGCCCGACCTCGCCGGCCCTCGACGATCCTGAACAGGAGGCATTCGGACTTCTGGGCCAAGCGTGGCGCAGTTCCACCGCCACAGCATTACCGACGGGGCGTGCCTTCGACGTCGTCCAGGCCCCCGCACACCATGCTGCTCCAGTCCTCCTGCAGCTCAAGCGTCTTGGCCTGCCCCAAGGAGCCGTCTTCGCCGACGGCAATGTGTGGCACTTCTTCGTCCCGCTCGGATCCGGCTACGTACCTCCGCGACTTGGTGGTCCGGGCTGGCCACCTCCAGCCAACTACTTGAGCGGAGAGTGGATCACGATCCCTCCGCGCGGAGCCCGCACCGCCGATGTGTCCCTTCGGTGGGTGACCCGATCGCCGGCCGGCCGGCTGCTCACCGCCCCGATCTGGCTCTTTGTCGCGCTCTCAGTCCAGAGGCAGCCGTCTGCACCCCCCAGCGAGCCGGCGGCCTCCGACGAAGACGCGCTGGCGCCGCCAGGCCACGGCAGATGTGCGCCCACGGCGGTACCCGGCCCGGTGCGGGGGTGGCAGTGATGCCCGCTCCCAAGATCGCCCTCTTTGACCTGGACGACACCCTCACCGACCACGCCGCCGCGTTCACTCTGTGGGCCGCCGAGTTTTCCCAGGCCACCGGCATCCCACGTCCGTGGATCACGGAGGCCGACGCACGTCACGCCGGCGCCAGGTACGCCTTCTTCGCCGATCTCAAGGAGACCTTCGGGATCCAAAAGTCCATCGCCGCGCAGCATGCCGCCTACCAGGCACGCACGGCCGAACTCGTGCCGCACCGGCCGGACGTATGTGCCGCCCTCGAAGCGCTGACTGCCGACGGATGGTCGCTCGGTGTCGTGACCAACGGATCACCGGCCGCGCAGCGCATCAAGCTGGAGGTCAGCCGACTCGATCGGTTCTTCACGACAGTCGTCATCTCCGGTGACTACGGCGTGCGTAAGCCGCACGAGGCCTTGTTCCAGCTCGCGCTGGACGACCTCCATGCCGACGAGGGCACTTGGACGGCCATGATCGGCGACTGCCTGGCCACGGACATCGCGGGCGGACTCCGGGCGGGGCTGCACACCGTCTGGGTCTCACGCGGGCGATCGCGCCGCCGCGGTGATCCCGTTCCCCACCACACCGTGCACACCACGGTTGACGCCTGCAAGTGGCTGAGCGCTGCAGTCGACATTCCCCCGCCACTGCCGGCGCTCACCCATTAGAGCGAAGCAACCTGCACAGCGCCCCCGAGCAGGTGAAACCGCCCCACCCAAGGCCGTCGGGCCCAAACGACATAACCACCAGGGTGCCTCCATCCGACTGGACCGGCGCCACACCACAGGACGGAATTTGCATGGCTGGGCGTATCGAGGACTACGCACTGATCGGCGATCTGCAGACAGCGGCGATGGTCGGGCTGGACGGGAGCGTCGAATGGCTGTGTCTGCCCCGGTTCGACTCCGACGCGGTCTGCGCAGCGCTTCTCGGCAACGCCGACAACGGCACCTGGCGCATCGGCCCGGCCACCAGCTCCGGGCAGGCACCGCCGACGGCCGCGCGGCGCGTCTACCGGGGAGATTCGCTGGTCCTGGAGTCGGAATGGGACACACCCACCGGGACACTCCGGGTCACCGACTTCATGCCGCCACGTGAGGGCGCGCCCCGTCTGGTCCGCATCGTCGAAGCTGTCACCGGCACCGTTGTGGTGGCATCCGCGCTGTGCCTGCGCTTCGGCTACGGGCAGATCGTTCCTTGGACGGAAACCGTGAACGGTCGCACCCGTCTGGTCGCCGGGCCCGACGCAGTGTGGCTGGACACGGAGAGCGAGATCAGCGGCGAACTGCCTGACCCTTTTTCGCAGTTCACCCTCGACGCGGGCCAGCGTGTCGCGTTCACCATGAGCTGGCAGCCTTCCCACGCATGCGCCCCGGAACGGATCAAGACCGGGGAGGCCCTGGAGACGACGGAGACGTTCTGGACCGACTGGGCGGCCCACTGCACCTACGCCGGCCCCTACCGCGACGCAGTCGTCCGGTCGCTGATCACGCTGAAGGCCCTGACGTACGCTCCGACCGGCGGGATCGTGGCCGCGCCAACCACCTCGCTGCCCGAGGACATCGGCGGCACCCGCAACTGGGACTACCGCTACACCTGGCTGCGGGACGCCGCGATCGTCATGTCCTCCCTGCTGCGCGCCGGCTACCGCGAAGAGGCACGCGACTGGCGTAACTGGCTGCTGCGCGCGGTCGCCGGCGACCCAGAGAACCTGCAGATCATGTACGGCATCGCCGGGGAGCGCCAACTCCCGGAATCCGAGCTGGAATGGCTGTGCGGATACGAGGGATCCGCACCCGTCCGGATCGGCAACGCCGCCGCTGGCCAAAGACAGTTGGATGTCTACGGCGAGGTGGTCGAGGCCCTCCACGTGGCCGCCCTGCACGGCCTCGAATGCGACGAGAACATCAACCGCCTCCTGGCCGCGCTCATCGAATCTGTCGAGGCGCAGTGGACTCTGCCCGATGAGGGCATCTGGGAAGTCCGCGACCGACGGCGGCACTTCGTGCACTCGAAGGTCATGGCGTGGGTGGCCGTCGACCGCGCCGTCCAAATGGTCGAGGCCCGGCGCGCCGATGGCCCCGTGGAACGTTGGCGGCGGCTGCGTGCGGCGATCCACCGCGACGTGTGCGAGAGGGGCTTCGACACCGGGCGCAACACCTTCACCCAGTCCTACGGATCCGTCGAGCTCGATGCCGCGCTCCTGCTGATCCCGCAGGTTGGGTTCCTGCCGCCGGACGACAAGCGGGTCATCGGCACGGTCGAGGCCATCCAGCGAGAACTGTCAACCGCGGACGGCTTCCTTCTGCGCTACCCCACCGCCGGTGCGCATGCCGGCGTGGACGGACTGACCGGAGACGAGGGAGCATTCCTGATCTGTTGCTTCTGGCTCGTCGACGCACTCGCGGAGATCGGCCGCACCGGCGAGGCGTACGAGCTGTTCGAGCGACTCCTCGCCTTGCGCAACGACGTCGGTCTGCTGGCCGAGGAGTGGGACTCCCGCCGCCAGCGCATGGTGGGCAACTTCCCGCAGGCCTTCTCCCACTCCGGCCTCGTCGGAGCGGCCCAGACCCTGATCAGGTACAGCCGCCCTGCCGAACCGCCGGACGAAGCCCTCGTCGAGGAAGCAGCCGCCTGACTCACAGCCCTGCCGCGCCCGCCCGGGCACAGCCCCGCTCCGCTGACCCACGAACAGGACCCCGACCCCGTGTCCACCCGACCGCCGTACGTCATGACGCCTGTCCCTGCCCGGCAGGAGGACCGCGACCGGCTCGCCGCCGATCTGACCTCCTGGTCCCAGGCACGCCCCGCCCTGCGCCCTCACACAGAAGCTGTGGTCAACCTCCTCCAGCACGGCGGCGGCGCCGAGATCGTCACGCTCGCTGGCGACGGCCAGCTCCTGGCGGCACTGCACCTCGTGCGCGAACCCCGCCTCAGTACCTGGGACATACCCGCAGGCGCCGAGCCCAGCCTGCTGCTGTGCCACCTCGCCAAGTCCCCTGATGCTCCTGCGGGAGAGCCGATCCTGCGGCTGGTCACCCTGTGGGCCACCGACTTCGCCGCCCGCACAGGCAAACGGTGGGTACGCGGCGAAGTCCTGCTGCCGACCGGTAGTCCTCCCAACAGGCTGTTGTCCTTGGCTCAAGACACCGGTTGGGGACACGAGAAGACCACCAGCACACCTGGCGGTCACCTGGCCCTGATGCAGTGCAGGGCCGAACTGCACCCGAACCAGGACCTGTTCCTGCACTGCCAGGTCCCCACCGTCACTGATCCAGCGGATCCCACGGTGGCACGCCCATGACCGGCGCACTCGCTTCCCCGCCGTGCGCACCGCAGTGCGACATACCCTCCCTGCCTCCTGTCCTGGTCGGCGCCCTGATGCGCCGCTTCCGGAGGCTCGCCGGGCTGAGCGTCCAGCAGGCCGCGAACATCATCGGAGCATCGGCCACGAGGATTCGCGCGCTGGAGGAGGCGCGGGCTCCGATGTCTGCCGCGACTGCGAGCGCTCTGCTGGGCGCCTACGAAGCACCCGACCACGAGGCGCAGGAGGCACGTTCGCTCCTCACGCATCCTGGCCATCAGCACCGCCTGGACGGTTTCTCCCTGTCCAAGGTGTGGGTGGACGCGCTGAAGGCCAGCGCCCGAGCCGCCCTCGTCTACAGCGCCGGCCCCCTCCCGGCATCCCTTCTTCCGCTGCCGGACCGACCTGCCCCCGCCAGCCCCGGCCGGCGAACAGCATCCTCGCACCGGTGCCGGACGGTGCTGCTGCTGCACGAGACCATACTTGACCGGATATCTGACGGAATGCCCCACCTCTTCCGCTTGGCCGAGGACGGGGTCATCACCATGCACCTCGTGCCGGAATCACTCGCCAAGCCCACATCGCTGCTCACCGAGTACACGTGCACGGCATGGGGCTGGGATGGAAGCAACGCCCAGCGGCTCCGTCGTCAGGTGTACGTCGACCACCATCCCTGCCAGACGCAGAGCGGCGTACGCAACGGCCCCACGGCTACGGGAGAACGCCAGCTGCTGGAGGAGGCCCTCCGCAGGGCGCTGCCGTCCGAATGGAGCTTGGGCCAGCTCCGGCAAGCCGCCCGCGCCCAGCCACAGCCATCCACTGGGTCCGCAGGTAGCCGCGCTGCCCTGGCAGCGGCGGCACAGGCCTCGACGTCGGACCGCCGTCCCAGGAGGTCGGCGTGAACGTCCCCGTGCCCCTCGTCTCCGCCGCCCGGATGTCGGGGCCTGATCTGCCTTGCGTCAGCCTCCGCCCCGGCGGCTTCGAGACCTCCGACCGGTGGACGGCTCCTGCCGGAAGTCGACCGGCAACGGAACCGGTGAGCACTGCGCACACCGCACGGGGAACGGTCGTGCCGGTGTCCGGCAGCCGGAGCGTCACCGACGGCGCCGTCACCGCGGTGGTGGGCCTGTGAACATGTCGCCTTCGCCCGATGGGAGTCTCGTGCCCCGCGAGTCTGTGGGACCGGACGGCGTCAGCAACCGCATTGCGGACAGCGTGCTGTACGGGCCCAGCATCCAGGCCCAGTCCATCACCGGGGGCATCCACCTGCACGAGGCTCCACTCCCCCCGCCCACGCCGCGGCAGCTTCCGCCGCTGCCCGCGGCGTTCACCGACCGGTTGGAGGACCTGGACCGGCTGACAACCCGACTGCAGCGCCTGCCCGACAGCACCGTCCGGATCGTGGTGATCAGCGGGCCGAGCGGTATCGGGAAGAGCGCGCTGGCCTCGCGGCTCCTGCACGAGCTCAGCGACCGTTTCCCGGGCGGCCAGCTGTATGCGGATCTACGCTCCTATACTCCCGACGGCCCCGCCCGCCCGGCGGAAATCGTGGGACGGCTTCTGCGCTCAATGCGGCCCGGGGCACGGCCGGTTGCCGTCGATGAGATGACCGCGTGGTGGCGTTCAGTAACCGCCGAGCGGCCGGACACGCCGGTGAGCGTCCTGCTCGACAACGTCGTGCACGCCGACCAGGTCCGCGCGCTGTTGCCCGGCGGGCGCGGCCACATCGTCGTGGCCACCAGCCGGGAGCATCTGGCCAGCCTCGCTGGCGACGGAGCGGTCCTGCACCGCCTCGGCCCCCTTGCCCTAGACGCGGCCCAGGCCTACCTCAGCTTCTGCCTGGGCGACGACCGCGTTAGCCCCGAGCCGGAGGCCGCGGCTCAGATCGCCGGCCTGTGCGCCGGCCTGCCGATGGCGCTGGCCCTGGCCGTCACCCAGCTCGCGCAGCATCCCGATCGGCCGCTCGCCGCAATGACCACGTCACTCGACGGCTTCCACGCAGATCTGCACCACGTCCGCCCGTCGCTCACCCGTCAGGAGACAGCCGTGACTGCGGCCCTCGACCACGCCTACGCGGCACTGCCGCCCACCACCCCGGCCGCCATGGTCTACCGGCGCCTGGGCTCCCTGTTCGTTGTGGACGTCGATGCGGCGCTGACCGCGGCTGTGTGCGACCTGAGCAAGAGCGAGGCCGCAGAGCAGCTCCGTGTCCTGCGCGCCGCCCAACTCCTCGAGCCCGCCTCCGGCGAAGAGCGCCCTGAGCGCGGGCCCGTCTACCGCTTCCATGACGCAGCCCGCGTCCACGCCCGCCAGCGGGCGGTCGAGGCCGCCGACGGTGACGGCGAGGAGGTCCTGCGCAGGGGGCTGGACTTCTATCTCGCTGGTGCCACGGCGGCCGAGCTGGTCCTGACACCCACCCACCGGCGGATCGGCCGGGATTACGCCTTCCCGGTCATCGAGGGATTCGCGTTCGACGAGAAGGGTGCGCTGGCCTGGCTGGTGGCGCAGCGAGACAACCTGGCCGCGGCGATCCGGGCGGCGAACACCGCGGGGATGGACACGTCGCTCTACCAGCTGGCGCATGCCCTGTGGCCCCTGCTGCGAGCCACACACGACTACCCCCTGTGGTTCGAGTCCCACTCCCTGGGGCTCGATGCGGCCCGACGCTGCCAGGACCGCGTTGCCGAGCGGGAACTGCTGAGCACCTCGGCAGTGGGCCTGCGCGGAGCACGACGCTTCGACCAGGCCACAGCCGCCTTCACAGAGGTCCTCTCCCTCGCCCGAGCCGACGGTGACCAGCGGGCCGAGGCACAGGCCCTGCACGAACTCGGCTCGGTCTCCCTCGAAGTCGAACATCTCCAGGACGCCGAGGACTTCCTCGTCCAGGCGCGTACCCTGCGCGAGTTGCTCAGCCGCACCAGCGAGGACGAACACGACCGGCACACCTTCCAGCGCAGTGTGGCCATCACCGACATCTGCCTGGGACAGGTCCACCTCCAGACCGGACGGCTCACTGAGGCGATCGACACCCTCAACTCCGCCCGCACCGCCCTGTCCACCGTCCCCGAGATCCGCGATCCTCTCGACGCCGCCAGGGCGCTGGCGTGGCTCGGCCGCGCCTACGCCCTGGCGGGCGACCTCAGAGCAGGCGAGGCCTACGGCAGGCAAGCCGTGCACGAATTCGATCAGCTCGGCAGCACGCGCTGGCGTGCCCGCAGCCGGGAGCTGCTGGCCCAGAACCTGTACGCAGTTTCCGGCATCGAGGAGGCACGCGCCCTCTACCGGCAGGCCCTGCGGTACTACGAGCAGGTGAGCCGGCATGACGCGCGCCGGGTGCGGCAGGCCATGGCCCAGCTCGCGTGAGTACCCCGCCGCTAAGGCGCGCCGGCATCAAGAGCACGCCGACGGCAGGAACCATCCCCCACTTCGACCGGCTTCCCGCAGTCGCGGAGCTGTATTGGAGACCTCGATGCCCGCTGTATCCGAGCTCGCTGTCATCCCGTCACGCAGAGACGGCCTGTGTCCGTCAGCCGACAGCCACGCGGCGTGCCCGGACGCGGGGTCGCAGCTCGCGAGCCTCATCACAGAAGGCGTCATTGGCCCGGAAGCGGTGATGGCGGAGTTCGCATATCGCCCCCTCATAGCGTTTCCCGGAAGGTTCAGAGATCCGTGGCCGGCCCAGTGCACTGTCTGCGGCCGCGTGCGCCGCCCTCGCCTGACCGACGTCATCCACGACCGACCGGGGGCGCGATGCGCGCACAACTCCCGGGGTGTATTTCTCCCTGAGGCGCTGGCTGTCGCGGACATGCGTCTCTGCGCGGGCGAGCCCTTGGACCCTTTCCCTGGTGTTTCGTACCGATGGCGTACCCGGTGCCACTGGTGCGGCCAGGTCGTGTACCCCAGGCTCCTGCACGCGCGGCGCAGACCCAACCCGAAGGCTCCATGCCGGCACGGTCGGCGCCCCTCGACCGGGCAAGGGACGTCCGCTCCCTCCCGCGTAGATCCGATGGCCGACGATGCATCGCCGGGGGCGGCCGGTGGCGCCGGACTCATCCGCCGTAGACAGGAAAGCCCTGGGGCGCGTCCGCGCGCAGGAGAAATGGCCAGCGCGCCCTGGCAGGAAGTCGCGGGTGCCGCACGGCGACCACGGTCGCTGGCCGCGCGTCCACCACCCTCTGGCTGCCTCGGTGGCCCCGCCAGCCGCTGATCGTCTTGGCCGAGCACCCGGCGCCCGCCCGATGGTCGCGCTGGGCCGGCACCCATCTCAATTCGCGACGGAGGGTGGTGTGATGGCGCGGGCCGGATCGGCGATCAGCAGCAGCCAGAATGAGGCGCTGATCAAATATCTAGATCAACTCGGTTGGTCGCGGCGGGGTTTCGCTCACCGGGTGGGCGCGCGCTGCGAGGCCATTCGCTTGCCGCAAACGGTCAGTCCGAGCACGGTGTCGCGGTGGTGCAGGAACGAGACGACGCCGAGTGCGCCGCTCGCGGCTGCTGCCTGCCATGTGCTCTCTGAGCATCTGCGCCAGATAGTGACTCCGGAGAGCCTCGGCTGGCCGGCTGCCACCACGGACATTGCCACTGACTCCCTCGAATACAGGGATCTCGCTCACGCGGTCCGGGTGCTGTCGAGGCTGTGGGAGCTCGACTCTGCACGCGACCGGAGCTTGATCAAGAACACCTTCTTCCCGGGTGTGTTCGGGCCCGCGTCCCGCGAAGCGCTTGTCATGCCGCCCGATGCGGAGATCTCCGGTCGTGGCACCTACAAGGTCACGCTGGCCGACATCAAGCTGCTCGAGGACCAGACTCGGCTCTACGGGACACTGGATGCGCAGCACGGCGGAGGAAAGTTCCGAAGTGTCTTTGCGGCCTTCCTGGCCATGCACACCATCCCGCTCCTCAATGGCTCCTTCTCGGCGAAGGTGGGCCGGCGCCTTTACGGCAGTGTGGCGGATGCGGTGCTGGCGATGGCGAGCATGGCGTATGACGATCATCTTCCCGGGATCGCGCAGCGGTACGACCTGCAGGCGATGCGCCTGGCGCAGGCGATCGGCGACCGTGCCCGAATCGCGCGGGTGCACATCCACCAAGCCCGGCTGGCCGCGTCCCAGGGCGACCGCAAAGAGGTGCTCACTCACGCACGCAGCGCTGTTCTCGCCTGCGACGGGGCGCCCCCGCTGGTGAGGGCGTACGCGGCTATAACCGAGGCGCGGGCCTGGGCGTTCAACAAGAGCCCGGACCAGACGATGAGGGCAGTGGGGCGTGCCCGGGATGGATTTGCCCGGGTCAGGGCGACCTCGGCCGTGGACTGGCTGGCTTGGTTCGACCGATACGAACTCGAAGGGCAGGCCGCGTGGGCCTTCGCGGTGGCCGGCTTGACCGAGGCTGGCATGCAGGCGTGGAAGGAGGCCCAGGGCATGCCCACGGAACGGAAGCGCGACAGAGTTGAGTTACTGATCACCGGCGCTGTGCTGGCCCGTCTTCGCGGCGACGACGAGGAACACGCGGAGTTGGCGAAGCGTGCCGCGGAGCAGGCGCGTCATCTGATCAGCAGGAGGCTTACCTCGCGTATCGAACGGCTGACCTCGGGCGAACCGCTCGACGACTTCTGAACGTAAGGCCCGCCGATCCCGGCAGGGAGCAGGTGCACCAGGCCCATCTTGTACGTGCCGTGGAACGAGGCGCCCGTTCAGGGGCCCACGGGCGGCGCATAAGCCCAATTGATCTTGGTGCTGACGTCGAGGGGACGTCGTTCTCGGACCGTCTCGGTCGACGGGCGGGTGCCGGTGTACAGCCAGCCAAGCAGCTTCTCCTCATCGCCAATGCCGAGGTGCTTGCGGACCTGCGGCGCCTCGACGGCCGGTCCGGTGCGCCAGATCGAGCTCCATCCGCGGCTGTCCAGCAGCAGCGTCAGGGTGGTGACCATGGCGGCGGTGGCAGCGAGTTGTTCCCATTCGGGCACCGTCGGGTGGTCGGGCACCGGGCAGAGCACTATCGACAGGAGCATCGGCGCCCGCAGCACGTTCACAGCGGCGCGCTGGGCCTGCTGAGGGGTCGCTGCCGCTTCACCAAGCACGTCGCCCAGGCGGCCCCGTTCGTGGCCGGTCACCGGGATCAGCCGCCAGGGCCGCAACCGGCCGTGATCGGGAGCGGTGGCCGCAGCCTGCACCAATGCCTCCAACTCCACGCGTGTGGGCCCCGGTTCGGTAAGCCGGACGCAGCTGCGCCGCGCAAGGACCGCCTTCAAGACCATCTCCGGGGTGACCGAGCTGGGCATCATCCGGCGGCCTCCGGCGCTGCCCTGTGCGCTGGACCGGCCGCCGACGGCGATGGGGGGATCATTCTGGGGTCGCGGCCGGCCAAGCGGCGCAGCAGCGGGGCGGTGGCCGCGGTGGTGACGACGGTCATCAGGACCAGGAGGCTGAACAGCGCGCCGCTGATGACGCCGATCTCGCGCCCGATTCCGAGGACGACGAGTTCGGTGACGCCCCGGCAGTTCATCAGCGTGCCGACTGCAGCCGCCCACCTCCAGTCGGAGCCGGTGAGCCGGGCACCGCCCGCTGCACCAGCCCATTTCCCGGCGGCTGCGACGATCAGGATCGCCGGTCCCCAGCCCCACTGTCCTGCGGGGAGTCCGGAGAGGTCGGTGTGCAGGCCGGTGTCGACGAAGTACAGCGGGAGCAGGGTGGGCAGGAACACGGCGCGGATGCGGGCGGCGCTGCGCTCGACGGCCGGCAGACCGCAGGGCGCAGCGGCGCCGATCAGGAAGGCACCGAACGCGGGGTGGACGCCGATCTGATCGGTGGCGTAGGCGGTCAGGCACAGCCCGGCGAACAGCACCACCAGCACGAGGTCGTCGGAGGTGCGCCCTGCGCGCTTGAGCAGCGTGAGCAGCACGGGGCGCAGGAGGATGACGGCGGTCACGAGGGCGGCCGCCCAGGCGAGGGTGGTCAGGGCGGACAGTGCGGTCCCGGCGGTGGACACGGCGACGACGGCGGTGAGCAGGCACCAGGCGAGGGCATCGTCTACGGCAGCGCATGCCATAACGAACGTGCCCAGGCGTGTGGCTTCCAGGCCGCGGTCGGCCAGGATGCGCGCCAGGACGGGGAAAGCGGTGATGGCCATGGCGACGGCGACGAACAGCACGAACGGCAGCCGTCCCACGCCGGGAGGCGCCAGATGCCGATACATCACCGAGGCGAGCGCCGAGCCGAGGGCCACGGGCAGCAGGAGACTGCCGAGGCTGACGGCGATGACCGCGTTGCGGGCGGTGCGCAGAGAGCTCAGGTCGAGTTCGAGGCCGATAAGGAAGACGAAGGCGAGGAGGGCGAGCGTGCCCAACGCCGAGGTGACGGGGAGGACCGAGGGCGGAAGGAGGTGGCGCTGGACGCCGGGGGCGAGCGAGCCCAGCAGGGAGGGGCCCAGAAGGATTCCGACGAGGATCTCCCCAATGACGGGTGGCTGGCCGACCATCCGGACGACGCGCCCGCCAGCCTGGCAGGCCAGCACCACGACCGGAACAGCAAGGAGCAGGGACGACTGGGCGGGCACGGGCGCTCCAGGGTGCGGGGACAGGGGCAGATGCGCCGGTCGGGTGCGGCCGTCGGCACAGCAAATGCGGGCCGCACGGCGGCCGTGGGATCGCGCGGGGAGCTGATCAAGCCCGGTTGAGGGGCAGGGTGGTGCAGCGCAGGGAGCCAGGGACCTTGGTGACCTCGGAGTAGTCGACAGCAAGGACCTCGAGGCCGCGCGCAGTCAGCTGGCCGGCAATACGGTCGCTGCCAGCGGCGACGATGACGGTGTCGGGGGCAATGGCGAGAACGTTGGCCTGGACGGCGAGTGCCTCGTCGTCGGTCACCTCGATCAGGTCGAAGCGTTCCTCGAACCATCGGACTTGGGCGGGTGGAAAGACGGTGCGGTGGATGAGCGCCGTGTCGGGGGCGACGATGGTGAAGTGGTCGTCCAAGTGGACGATGCCGTCCACGCTGAAGGGGATCGGGGTGACCTCGCGGTCGAGGCCGCGGCCGGTCAGCGCGGCCTGCAGGGCCTTGATGCCAGCGGGCGACGTTTCTTCGCTGAGGCCGACCAGGAGCGAGTCGCGGTGGAGCATGACGTCGCCGCCTTCGATCGTTCCTTCGTCCAACTGGACCACGTTCGGCGCTTCGGCGAAGAGGTGGGCGAGCGCGTCGGCCTCGGGCCGGCGGTGGTCGGAGTTGAGTCGCGCCATGACGAGAACATCGTCGATGACGAAGCCGATGTCGCGGGGAAAGTGCTGGGCGGAACAGCCTGGGGCCTCGTCGAGGAGAATCACCTCGGTGCCGCGGCTGCGGAGCAGGCCGATCAGGTTGTCTTGCTGGGCGCGGACCGTCGAGGTGTCGTACGGCGCCCACATGCTGGTGGCGCGCTGACGGGCGAGGACGGGATGCACGTCGGGGCCGTCGAGGTCCCGCGTGAAGTCGCCGGCGTAACGCATGGCCACCTGCCGCAGGGTGCCGAATTCGCTGGTGGCGTGCGGCGTGTGCACGGTGTACCTCCTGGGGATGGGCGGGGCTCGCTCGGTGCAAAGCCGGAAGCGGCGCAGGGGTCCCCAGGCTGAGCCCGGGTGGCCGGGCAGGTCAGGTCTGCCGGCCACCCGGGGGTTTCGCGGATTTCAGCCGACGGGGCTGTGCTGGGTGTCCGGCACGGTGGGCAGCCAGGGCACGGCGTTGGGCCGGAAACTCTGGCTGACCGGGACGAGGTCCTCGCCGCTGGTGTCATCCAGCGCCGGGACGTTGATGCCGATCTCCGGGATGTCAGAGTCGATCGCCGCGACGCGGGTGCCGCACTTGGGGCAGCATCCGCGCTTGGCCTCGTCCGGGAACGTCTCGATCCACATGGGTTCGCCACCCTCGCCGGTCCAGATCACCGTGGCGAAGCCGACCCACCACATCACCGGGCCGCCGCCGAACTTCTGGCAGTCCTTGCAACTGCACAAGTGGGGGAAGACCGGCTTGCCCCGGGTGATGAAGCGGATCCAACCGCAGTAGCATCCGCCGCTGCGTTCTTCGGATCCTTCGGCGGGGGCGGCGTTCATCAAACCATCTCCTGTGAGCGGTGGGCCAGTTGGACCCACCACTGTGCCATTCCCCTGAGGATCTCCAGGAAGCCGGTGAGCGCTTGGGGAAGGTCGAGGTGGAACAGTTCACTCTTCCGAATGAAGGCGGCCAGGCCCTCGATGTGGGCTGCCTCGACGCTGAGTCCGGCGACCTGGGCGGCGTCGTGGCCGTCGTCGAGGTGGAGCCGGTAGTAGTTGTCGAGGCTCTCCAGCTGGCTGCCGGTCCTGCCGATGGTGACCTCGCCGTACCGGTCGGTGATGTCCCGCAGGAGCACGGTCTCAGCGATGGCGACGCCCTCGGTGGCGTAGTAGCCGCCGGCGATGGCGCTGGGCTGGTGGGAGTTGACCATCCGCTCGTGCAAGGCGAGGAGCATCAGCGTCTCGGGTGCGGGGACGTGGCCGGTGACGAGGAGGTCGAGGTCGCTGAGCAGCGCGGTGGAGTAGAGGACGTAGTGCGCGGGGACCTTGCCGGGCTCTCCGCCCTCCTCCAGGAAGTTGCGGTAGAGCTCGTGGGCGAGAGCGGGGCAGTAACTCTCGACGGAGGCCGCGGCCTGCCGGAGGTAGGCGGCGTTGTAGCGGGCGAAGACGGATAGCTCCGCGATGAACATGGCCGCCTGTGCCGCGGTGAGCTTCTCCGGCTCGACGCGGTCCCGGATCTGCGCGTACACCGTGTCGATCATGGGTTTGAGATGCCTGTCGACCAGCACGGTGCCGTCGGTGAGGTCGCCCTGCAGGGTGCGTGCGACCGCGATGCGAGTCTCGGGGTTGGCCTTGAGGTAGGCCTGGACGAGGCAGTTTGCGGTGCTCACGCGGCGGCCTCCGACAGGTTGGAGTCGGTGATAATGCGGATCCCGCCGGTGGAGCCGAGGGCCGCGATGGTGGTGCACAGTGCGTCGTCGTGGGGCAGCGTGACGGGGGCTCCGGAGTTCAGCTGCCCGACCAGGTCGGCGGTCAAGGGCCCGGTATCGCAAGCGACATCGATGCCGCGCAGGAACGCCTGCTCCGCGCCGGTGATCCGCAGCTGGTAGGGGGCGGGGATGGACACCGTGGCTCCGGGCCGGACGCGGTCGGCCTCGAAGGCGGCTACCGCTTGCGTACGTCCAAGGTCGTTGTCCACCAGCTCCCAGCCGCCGTTGCTCCACACGGAGTTCCATCGGCGCTCCACCTGACGGGCGACGCCGGCTTGCAGCCGCTCGCCCACGATGGCCAGCGCGGTGCGGGCCCGCTCGGTGAGCCGCTGGATGGCCTCGGCGCCGCCGTCGGCAGCCGCGTGCATGGGCGACTGGGTGCCCAGCGGGTCGTGAGGGTCCTCGCCCAGGACGTCGTCGAGCAGCTCGGGCAGCACCGCAAGCCGCAGGAGCCGGTCGTCGGGGAAGGTGTACAGGGGCATAGCCACCGAGATCGAGAAGGTGTCCTGCCGGCCGACGTGGAACACTCGCTTGGGCAGGAAGAGGGCGTCGCCCGGCTCCATGACGAAGCACTCGCCGTGCTTCAGCAGCCACTGGTAGTCCCCGAAGACGGGCTCCTTGCCGCCGGTGTGCTTCTCGAACACCTCCGGCGCCCAGCAGTAGAAATGCTTCGTGCCCGGACCGAGGTGGCACAGGAAGGCGTCCTCGGCACCCTCGTGAACGCCGAAGGCGGTGCCGCTGTAGTTCCCGCAGAACGCCGCCTGCTCCGCACCGCCGATGGGCACCCCCCAGCCCTCGAACAGCGAGCGCAGGAAGGGGCCGAACCCGGCTGCCAGTGAGGGGCTGACGGTTTCGAGGTTGTTGATGACCAGGCTGAAGCGGTCGGCGCCGACGAGGGACTGCATCCACTCGACGAAGGCCCCGTCGTCCCATCCGTCCTTGGTCAGCACACTCTCGACGAGCTCGTCGTGCCGCTCCTCACCGACGTACACGCGGGCCTTCGCCGCGTACGGCGTGCCCGCGGCGTGCGCCCGGCGCATCGCCTCCAGGCCAGCCAGGACGTCGTCGGGGCCCGCGGCAGTGGCTGGGATGATGCCCTTGAACAGATACGGGGCGGTCCTGTTGCTCGTCTGTCCGGGGAATTCGCCGGTCCAGAAGTCCCGGTTGGGGGGCCAGGCGTCGTTCACGTGATCTCCTGACGTTCGGGCTGCGGTCGGCAGCAGGCGTGCTCGTGGGTGGTTGGGGGTTGGCCGTGGCCTAGCTCAGGTAGTCCTCGCAGCCGCCGGCGCGCTCCGTGTCGAGGGTGAAGCAGTGGAATCCGCCTCCGGCGAGCCTCCGGTGGCGGTGGCGCACGGGGACAACGGTGAAGCCTCGGTCGTCCAGGACGCGGATCAGCTGCGGGTAGAGGGAGTTGACGACGACCGTGTTCTCGTCGATGGAGAGCACGTTCATGTCGATGTGGCGGCTGGCGATGTTGAAGCCGAAGGCGCTGTAGTCAGGGAAGGCAGACTCATCCATCGGCGGCGGATAGATGACGTCCCACGACCGCATGGGCTTCGGAAGGTAGTCGAGGTACTTCGGCTCGCGCAGGAGCATCAGGCCGGGGCGCAGGGGCACCACGATGCTGTCGATGTGGCTGTCGGCGATGCCGTCGAGGAGGTGGAAGCGCAGGTCGGGGAGGGTCTCTCGCAGCCAGCGCAGGGCCATGGCGTGGTTGCGGTTGGCGGCGTTGACCAGAACGTCGCGGCCCAGGCGCATGCACTGGGCGCCGTCGAAGATGAGCTCCAGGCCGAGCCCGTCGATGGACAGCGCTGTGTCAGCGTCGGTGACGTGCGAGACGTCGATGCCTTGCCGGTCGAAGTAGGCGGTGTCGAGAGATCCGCGGGCCAGGGCGGGGCGTGGCATGGTCAGCCATCGGGACCCTGCTTCGAAGTAGCGGTAGAACAGCGGCTTGAGCTGGTCGTTCTCGAAGATTCGGGCGCGGACGTGCGGGGCGGTCTCCACGATCGTCTTGCCGAAGATGATCGTGTTGTCGCGCACGTTGAGGGCCGGGGTGGCCCGAGCGTCCCAGGAGGGCGATTGGATGTCGACGTCCTTGCCCAAGGCCGATGGGCGGTGGACGGTGATGCCGCCTGAGGAGAGGGCGTCGGTCAGGCCGGCGACGTCCTCGGTGAGTTCGTCGACCAGCTGCTGCGGGATCGGCAGGAGCGGCTGGCCGGCCGTGGCGTCGACGTCGGGCTGGACGTTGTCGAAGTAGAACAGCTGGAAGGACGCGTCGACGTAGTGCGCGGTGTAGTTGTCGGCACGCCCGACGATGACCTCCTTCAGCGGGGTCCACTCGTCGAAGCTGTTCACGGGGGCGTAGGTCATGGTGGGCCGCCCTCCTTGGCGGCGTCTGCCGACATGGTCGGCACGGCGTACTGGCCGGCGCCCGGCAGCACGCCTAGCGCGGGTGTGATCCGAATGCGCGGGGATCTGGGCTAGGCAGTGGCGTCGGCGGTGGTCGCCGACTCGGCTGCCTGCGAGGGGGGCGCACCGAGGCGGGCGATGATGTCCTCGATCACGCACGGCTGACGGGGGGTGGACCGGCGGCGGAAGAAGAAGCCGCTGCACCAGGGCACTTCCGGCCAGCGCACCAGCTGCTGACGGATTATGGCCGCGGCCTCAGGGAGACGGCGGAAGGGGATCTGTGGGCACCAGTGGTGTACGGGGTGGTGCATGTCGTCGAGGTGTCCGCCGAGGAGGTGGCGGGTGAGCCAATGCGAGGACCATCCTCGCGTCTGCACCAGCACGTCGCGGTTCTCGATCAGGCCCGCGTGGTTACCGAGGTCGGTGATCCAGGTGACGACGGGACGTACGAGGATCAGCGGCACGAGCCAGTAGAGAAGGAAGGGCAGCACCGCGTCGAAGGGCCAGCACACGACGATGGCGGCGCTCCACAAGGCGGCCCGCGAGGCGAGCGCCCCCCAGGTCTCCTCGGGTGCCTTCGTCAGGAGGGTGAGGGTCGCATTCTTCGGCAGGCGGAAGAGAGCGTTGCGCACGATGACCTTGAGGACGAAGGCGCGGCGTGTCGGTGCGGGCCCGGCCCGGTGAATGTCGCCGGCGCGGTACGACTGGAACATGGGGTCCCGGGCGGAGCCAAGTTGTGCGTGGTGGATGCCGTGAGTGACCTTGTAGGGCAGGAAACCTTCGCCGAGCAGGGCGGTGAGGGCGTATCCGATGAGGCGGTTGCTCTTGCGTGTGGCCAACAGCTTGGAGTGGACGCACTCGTGGGCGAGATTCGACAAGTGCCGCTGCCGCACGCCGATGTAGCAGATCGCCAGCAGGGGCCCGATGCCGTGGCCGACGAGGGAACCGACCACCGCGGCCGCGGCGATGGACACGATGTCGACGACGACGTCGAGCAGCCCGATCGTCGGGCGGCCACACAGTCTTTCCAGGTCGGCGATCAGCTCGCGGCCCAGCGCCTGGCGCACGCGTGGCGAAGCGCCGGTGCCGTGACGCCTGCGGCTTGGTGATTCCGACTGCCGGGAAGCGTCCGCAGCTCGGCTGCTCATCCGGATCCTCCTGCCTGACTCGTCGCTTGACTGTCCGTCACGCAGGGGTTCGGTGACGTCGGGACGCCACCGAACCCCCGCCGGCCGCCCCGCTACGGCACCGTGCGGCTGCGCACTCAGGTACGCACGCGCGGATCAACACCGGAGCGGGAGAAGCCAGGGTTGGGCCTGATCAGGCCGCCGTGGCACCCGGGCGGACGCCGGTCTTGAGCACGGCGTCGGGGCGGACACCGGTCTTCAGGGAGGCGTCCGGGCGGACACCGGTCTTCAGAACGCTGTTCATGGCTCTCCCTTCGGGCACGGGTGTGCCCTGGTTAGTGATGGGTCGGAGATCGGCGTGCCGGGGACCGCGGGCAAGGTGCCCCGGGACCCTTCAGCACGCGGCAGCGCGCGGTTCGTGCGTGCGTGCGTCCACGCAGACAGCTGGCGGACCTGGTCCTGGCCCTCTGGTGCGGGCCGCGCCCTTCGTCAGAAACGGTCCGCGTGACCGCCGTGTGTACCGGGCGCTGGGCATTCAAGCTAGGAGCGCGTCGAGGGCTGGGCAACGACTGGCGCTGTTGCACCGGAGGCGCGGCCGTTGCACCGCGCGCATGAGGGTGTTGCACGGGTGTTGCACGGCCGACAGCGGTGAGCAGGGAAAACACCTCAGCACGAGCCCGGAGGGGATGCGGATGAGGGTGAAATCGCGCCTGGGGGCCGGCTGCGCGGGGTTCTCCTCACTGAGACGGCCGACTAGCGTGCCGCTGCCGACGAGGCGCCGCAGGCCGATCCCGGCGCAACGCGTGCAACATCCACCACGCCCCCTGGACCAAGGAGTGCTGCGTGTCCGGTGATCCGATCGCCCTCAAGTCGGATGTCCTCTTCGCCCTCCGTGCCACCCTCCGCGCCGAAGGTTTCCGTGAGGTCATCACGCCGGTCGCCCGCCGTGCCGATCTCGGAGCCGGCCGACGGGCGCCGGTCGACCTGGACGGCGGCCGGTACCTGCGAGCCATGATCGGCCCGGCGCTGCGGGTGAACCTGGAACACCACCCGCGCGTCTTCGAGATCGGCCCCTGCTTCAGGCCGGAGAAGGCAGACAGCCTCCACGGGTGCGAGTTCACGATGCTCGACCTCTACGCGGCCGGCCAAGACTTCGCGTTCCTCATGGACCTGGCCACGCGGCTGGTTGTGCCCCACATCGCCTACACGCCCGTGCAGATCTCCGTCGTCGACCACATCCGCGACGTCTTCGGTGTCGACCTGCGGCGCGAGACCATCGGTGACCTGCCAGCACGCATGGCCGCCCGCCTGGGCCTGGCCACCGAGACACCGTTCAAGGAGACCCTCGGCCACTTCATCGAGCGGGAGCTGGAGACCCGCAGCGCGAACTCGGCCGTCTTCCTGACCGACTACCCGCTCGGTGGAGACGAGCCGTGCGCCCGCCTCACACCAGGCACCACGGCCCAGCTCAACCGGTTCGAACTCATCGTCGACGGCATCGAGGTGGTCCACGGCTACGAGGACGAGCCCGACGGCGCAGCATTCGCCCAGCGGGCCAAGGAGGTTGACCTCTACGACCAGGAACAGCGCCTTGCCTGGGAAGCGATCGATGCCGGCCGCGTTCCGGCGGCCAGCGTCGGTCTGGGCATCGGTATCGAACGGCTGTGCATGGCAGCGTCCGGCGTGAAGGACATCAGCCAGTTCCAGCAGTCGTCGCAGTTCTGAACATCCCCGCTGGCAGCGAACCGAACTGGAGGATCCGGCGATGCCTCTGCCGCTCCACCCACTTCCCGGTGTCTTCGGCGCCGAAGCCACCGTCGATCTCACCGCTCCGGGGAACCGGGGCCTCTCCGCTGACCTGCTGCAGGCCCTGCACGATCACCGGCTGCTCGTCATCCCCGGCCAGCACCTCAACCACGCCGATCTCCTCGCGGCCGCCGCGCACTTCGGCCCGGTGGACACCCACGTCGACCGCCGCTACGCCGTCGGCGGCTTCCCCGGCCTCACCACGATCAGCAACATCACTGAAGACGGAACTCACGTCGGCGTCTACGACGGAGACAACGAGGAGGAGTGGCATGCGGACAACAGCTTCAAGCCCGAGCTGACCCGGGCAACCCTGCTGTACTCGGTCATCACCCCCGCCCAGGGCGGCGAGACGCGGTTCGCCGACGCCACCCGCGCCTACGCGGACCTGCCCGCAGAGTTGAAGGAGAGGATCGCGCACCTACGCGCGGTCCACTCGATCCAGCAACTCGCACAACTGCAGAGCCGGGCCAGCGGCGGCCAGTCCTCCACTGCGGCCGGCAGCCTGGCAACTCATCCGGAAGTCGAGCACCCGCTCGTTCTGGCTCATCCCGTCACCGGCGCCGGATCACTTCTGCTCGGCAGCATGGTCGTCAAGTACATCGTCGGCATGGACCCGGACGAGAGCAGGGCACTGCTCGCCGACCTGCTGGCCCATACGACCAGCTCCCCCTACGTCTACACCCACCGCTGGAGGCCGGGCGACCTCGTCGTCTGGGACAACCTCGCCACCCTCCACACCGCCTCACCCTGCGACAGCTCCCGCCACCGCCGGCTTCTCTACCGCGCCTCGGTCCGCTAACCGCGTCAACCGCCCACCCCGGCGGTCGGCGCGATCCAGCCGCTGTGTCGTACGCCGCCGCTATGGTGCGGACATGGCCGAGACGGAGCATGCGCTCAGCGAGACCCGAATCCGACGGATCGGCGGGGAGGTGCGCGCGGTCTGCCCCAGCTTCGACGCCGAGGCTTTCGCCAGCGAGGTCCTGGCCGACCTGCCCCGCCTCAAGCTCAAGGAGCGGATCGCCCGCACGAGCCAGGCTCTGGCAACCCACCTTCCCGCCACCGGCCTGCAGGCGGTCGAGATCCTGCTGCGGTCGCTGCCCGCCAGCCCGGAGGAAGCCGGAGCGGACTCAGACTTCGGCCTCTACATCTACGCGCCGCACTCCGACTACGTCGCCCGTCACTGCCGGACGCGCGAAGACCTTGAGCCCGCGCTCGACGCGCTGAGGCGCATGACCGCGTACTTTTCGGCCGAAGACGCCATGCGGTACTTCCTCCGTGATTTCCCCGACGCGACGCTCAAGGTCATCGAGTCGTGGACGGAGGATCCCGACCACCGGGTGCGCCGCCTGGCGAGCGAATGCACCCGCCCGCGGCTGCCGTGGTCCATCAAGGTCCCTCTCGCCGTCGACGCTGGCCTCCCGCTGCTCGACCGGCTCTGCGATGACACCAGCCGGTTCGTGCGGCAGTCGGTGGCCAATCACCTTCACGACATCGCCGAGGAGGACCTCGGCCTGGTCCTCGACACACTCGGCCGCTGGAAGACGGCCGGCCGCCTCAAGGACAGGGAGTTCGACTTCGTTGCCCGTGAGGCGCTGCGCACTCGGCTGAAGGCGGGTGATGACGCCGCCTACGAGTTCCTCGGCTACCCGAGCAACCCACCGGTGGAGGTCTCCCCCATCCGTCTTGAGCGCACCCAAGTGGCCATCGGTGACAGCCTGGTGTTCTCCGCAGACCTGACGGCAGTGGCGTCGGCGAAGCTCCGGGTGAACTACGTGATCTCCTCACCCACCAAGACGAACAAGCGCAGGGAGAAGGTCTACGTCCTGAAGACGACGGCCGTCCAGACCGGGCAGACCACCACTCTCAGCAAACAGCACTCCCTGCGCTCCACGGCCACCGTGCCGCTCGTGCCCGGCAGCTATACCCTCAAGCTCCAGGTCAACGGCCGCGGGTTCGGTGAGACGGAGTTCCAGGTCCTCGCGGGATGACAGCGCCCACAGCTCCTCCCCGGCCGCCATTCCCGTGGTCCATCGCTCCGGCGTCCTATGGCTCCCCGGCCGTGCAGCGGATGCTCAGGGACTTCCGCGCATCACAGGTCGCCCTCTACGGGTACGCCGACGACCGGTCCGATACGCCGCCTGACGAATTCGTGCCGCCCCGCGGACTGTTTCTCCTGGCCTGTGCTCCCGCTGGCCGACCGCTGGGCTGCGGAGGATGGCATCTCCTAGGCCCAGGCGTCGGTGAGATCAAACGGATGTACGTCCAGCCGGAGGCCCGCGGCCGCACTCTCGGCCGACAGATCCTCCGCTCCCTGGAGGACGACGCCCGCGCCCACGGCCTTGACCACATCCAGCTCGAGACGGGCGCTCTCAATCGGGCGGCCCTCGCACTGTATGGAGCGCACGGATACGTGACGATCCCTCCCTACCGAGCCGGCCGCAACCCGAAGATCAACCGTGCGCTGCGCAAGGCCCTGTGACTTCGAGAACTACACCGCAGCCACCGAGCCCGCCGCGCCCCCAGCCAGCTACGCCGACCACCAGGTCCACGGAGTACCCCGCATGCACACCACGTGCCCCGCCCCTCCCATCGCTCTACTCGCCGAGCTGCGCGACGCCCGCACCGGCAGCGAAGACCGCCTCACGGAAGCACTGGAGCACCACGGCCTGCGCCCACTCACTGGCGGCTTCCAAAACCACGTCTACGCCTGGGACGACCCGCGTCACGGGCCGATCTGCCTCAAGCTCTACGCCAAGGGCAACCAGCGCCGCCGCGTTGACCGCGAGTGGGCAGCCCTGACCCTGCTCGCCAAGCACGACGTCAGCGACGTCCCCCGCCCGCTGTGGCTCGACACCAGCGACAGCGTCCCCGCCATCGGCATGACGCTGCTGAAGGGCACACCCCTCCTGGAGAGTACCGACCGCGAAGCCGCGCTCACGAGCCTGGCTCCCACCACACACCGTCTGCAGAGGGTGCCCCTGACGGGTCTGCTCGCCGAACTCGAGCGCATCGACTCCGGCGCCCACTACATGAAGCGGCTCACGGCCAGCTGGCCGCAGCTCCTCGCATGCCACGAAGACGACCCCCTGACCGCCGCGATGCGCACCCTGCTCACCGCCTGGCACGACGCTGGCGACGCCGAACTCCTGAACAAGAACACGGCCCCACCCGTGTTCTCCCGCGGCGACTCCAACCTCCTCAACTGGCTACACCACGGCGCCACGAGTCCCTGCGTCGATTTCGAGTACAGCGGGTACAGCACGGCCTTTTTCGACGCCGCCGACCTGATCGAGCACATCAGCGCCCGCGATATCCCCGACGCCACCTGGATGGCGCTCCTGCCCGACCTCGGCATCACGCCCGCCAACCGGCACCTGTTCCTCGCCGCCCAGCGCACCTGCGCCCTGCGCTGGCTGGCCGTGCTGTGGAAGCAACGCCACGCCCGGGCGCCAGAGTTCGAAACTCAGCACGCCCGCGTACGGCTCCTGCAGCGCTCCGACAACCCCTGGCACGGCTGAGCACGCCCCGCCACGCCGCGGCGGTCCCAGTCTTCGGCGAGAGACGACCGCCTGCCCCTGGCGCCGTCCTGCCTGCGCCCGTAGGCCGTGAAAGCCGCGCGATTGCTCGTCTAGATCGTTGATCGTGTTCATGCGCTCACCTGCGGGAGACACCGAGGACCAGGTCCCGATCACTGGGCGGGCACGCTGGTCGCGCCGCTGATGGTGGACGACCAGCCCTTTCGGGAGAAAGTGACCGCTCCGTCGGGGGAGATGGTCACCTTGGCGCCGCGGATGGGAAGGTCGCCGTCGACGACGAGCCATGTGCGGATGCGGTCCAGCTCGTCCCAAAGCCGCCGGGACCCGCCCTGGTGCACGGTCGGGGATTCCCTGCGGCCGGCAGCCGTGGCGCGTGCCCAGGAGCCGTCCGCGTGGAGCATGTAGATAGTCCGGGTGCCGTCTTCCGCTGTGTGCTGGCGGTGGTCGATGCCGGGCACGAGGAGTTCGAGGGTGGAGCGCACGTCCCAGGTGTCCGGCACGTACATCAGCGGGTAGCGGCTTGTCGTGATGCTCTCGCCCTCAGCGTGCTGGGCGGTCTGCCACAACGGCGGGTTCTCCGGGAAGGTGTCGTCGTAGTCCTCGCCGTGCCGCGCGGACATGAATCCAGCCGCCTCCGGCGCGACGCGCCCGACGGCGCCGCCATCGGAGGTCTTGTCCGCGACGATGACCAGCCCGGTGTCGGCGATGGTGGTCACCAGTCGTCCGCCGGGGGCGAGCGACTCCAGCCACGAGGTGGGCACGGCCGGCACGGAGACGGTGGAGATGATCCGGTCGTAGCTGCCCCCGGGCAGGTCACCGGTCAGGTCACAGACCTCGACGCGCGGATGGTGGCCAGCCTCGGCCAGCCGCTTGCGTGCCGCCTGCACCAGATACGGATCGACGTCCACGCTCGTGACCTGGTCCTCGCCGAGACGAGCGCAGGCCAGAGCGGTGCCGTATCCACTGCCGCAGGTCACCAGCAGGCGGGAGGTGTCGCTGATCCACGCGGCCCGGTACATCATCAGCAGCAGGGCGGGCAGCGTGGAGGACGAGGTGGAACGGCCCGCTCGCCCACGGGGGAGAATCTGGCTCATCTCGGCGTGGTCGGCGTGCCGAGGCCCGACGCGAGTGACGAGAGTGGTGTCGGCGTACACGTCCCGCAGCCACGCCTCGGAGTCGCCCGGGCCGTCGCGCAGCTTCCACACCTCGCCCTCGCTGCTGGTGGCCCTGGCCCACCACCGCGGCACGAACACGTGCCGCGGCGTGGTGGCCAGCGGCTGATACCAGCGTGACTCGGGTCGGTTCACTGTGCTGGCGGCCAGCCGCTGTGCTGCTGATTCCCAGTCCATCAGGAAGGTCCTGCCTTTCAGCCCGCAGAGCTCGGGATCGCGCTGTCGTCGGCGGGGGAACATGTCCCGCCGCCCCCACTGCTGTCGTCGTTGGGACCGCAGTCTGGGCCGCACGGGTCGTGGCGGCCGGCCGGGATATTCGCGGCGACCTGCTGCCACTGCGGCGAGCTGAAGACCCGCTCTAGCGGTGCGTCCTTGATATGCCCGGCCGGGAGGAAACGGCCGAGTACGCAGGGGGTGACGGTGCCGTCCGACAGGATCGCGGCGATGCCGGTGGCGCATCGGCCGCACAGCTCGGACGTGGACGGCAGGCCGGCGCCCTTGGCCGCGTTGCCGACGCCTCGGACCCGGTCGATGTGCACGTCCGTGATGCCCAGCTCTTCCAGTTCCGCGCGGGCTTCCTCGACGCGCTGTCCGTCACGCACGTCAACGATGCCTACCCGTACGCGGATGCCGCGGCGGTGCGCCTCGATGATGTTCGCGCGAGTCGCGGCGTGGGAGCCTGTGCGCCCGGTCACCTCGTCGTGTCCATCGTCGGTGTCGGCGTAGTAGGACGTCGCCAGGGTGATTCCGGACCGGGTGAAAAGCGCCCAGTGCTCCGGGCGGACGCGGTACAGGTTGGAGTAGACCTCAACCCCGAGCCGTTTGGCGAGGGCATGTTCCACGAGTTCGACGAAGTCGGGGTGAAGCGTGGGTTCTCCGCCGATGAGCTGGATCTTCTTGACGCCGAGTGCCGCGGCCTCGCTGATGACCCGCTTCCAGTCCTCGCCCGTCATGACGCCGTGCCCCTGGGTCGGGCCCGCTTGGGCGTAGCAGTGCGTCTGGCACATGAGCTGACAGCGGCGGGTGATCTCCAGCTCAAGGAAGCCGGGGATAAGGGGAGTTGTCGTCGGGGCTTCGGGTGTGATCGTCACGGGCCGTTCCCTTCGGTCGTGTTCCACGGTGGACCGGCCGCCCCCTTCGCAGGAAGGAGTCCGGCCAATCCTGCGGTGTTTCTACTCGGAGAGGAGGTCCTCGACGGTCTTGGCGAGCAGCTCGGCCGACGCAGCGCTGTCGTGAGTCAGGACGAGGGCGCGGCGCGGTAGCGGGGCGAGCCGGTCGGCGATTGCGGGGGTAGAGGTCTCCGTGGATGAGGGTGTCGGGCTGCTCGTGGCCCAGTTCGTGACACCCCCGTGCGCCACGTCGCCGTCCGGCACGCAATCCCAGCGCATGAGCAGCTCGTCCACAATGGTCGGCAGTCCGGCGAGTCACGCAGCGCCGGACTCGCTCTCGCGGGCGATGGTGCTGCATGCGAACTGCTCTGGCAGGTGATCACAGTGGCCCCGGGTTCAGGATCACGGATTTCGGTCCGCGCGCGTGCGGGGTGGTGCCGTGTACCTCATGACAGCGGATCGTGCGAGTCCAGGAAGGCTTTCAGCTCGGGGTTGGTGGACGGCAGCTCACTGGTGTCACCAACCCACTGATGGCGCTTGTGCTCGCTCAGGGCGATCGGCCCGGGCTTGTCGACGGTGACCGTGAACAGGAACTTCCGGCCAATGCGGCCGCGGCCGTCGGTGTAGTCGAAGTAGCCCAGGTACCGGTCGACACTCTGGAGGGCCAGGCCGGTGTCCTCGGCGACCGTACGGATAAGGCAGTCCAGGATGGACTCGTTCTTCTCGCGCAGCCCGCTGGGGATCTCCCACACGCCTCCGGGGTCGTTGCTCGGGTTACGCCCCACGATGAGGAATCGCCCGTCGTGGACGATGACACCTGCGGCGCCCAGGTCGCAGATTCCGTCCGCGCGGGCCTGGGCTTCAAGGTCGGCGGATAGTCCGCTGAGGGCCGCGTGCCGGGCAAGTGGGCTCATCGGCAGTCCGCGCATGTCTTTGGGGTCGATGAAGGCGAGCGCGGTGCCCTCGGTCAGCACCAGCGTCTCCGGGTCACCGTCCCACCGGCCACGGAAAACGTAGGTGAGGTGCCCGTCGTCGGCGGTGTGGGTCAGCAGGTGCTCGAGCGGCACGTCCAGACCGATCTCTTCACGGATTTCTCGGCGAATCGTGCCGAGGGGGCCGACGTCTTCGGCTTCCGGCTTGCCGCCGTTGGGTGACCAGGTGCGGGGCCAGCAGGTCTGTGGCCTGTTGTCCCGCAGGTGCATGAGCAGGTGTCCGGCCGTGTTGCTGATCAGTGCGAGGGTTCCGTAGCCGTACGGAGCCGGCTTGGGAGTGATGAGGTCCAGCACGCGCCGGGTGTCGGCCTTCACGGAGGCGTTCATCGGGAGCCAGTCGAAGTCCTCCGGCCCGATGAAGGCGAGCGCGGTGCCCTCGGTCAGCACCAGCGTGTCCGGGTCACCGTCCCACCGGCCGTGGAAGACGTGGACGGGATAGCCGTCGGAGTCGACGGTGAACATGGGAGTCAGCTCGACGCCGCGGAGGCCGACTTCCTCGTACAGCTCGCGGACGCCGGTTGCGTGCGGTCCGGTGTCTTGCGGCTCGGCTCCGCCGCCCATGGGTGTCCAGGTGCCGGGCGCCCAGATTCCTTCGATGTCGTCGCGTAGATGCATGAGCACCTTGCCGGCCTGGTTCGTGATGACCACGAGGGTGCCGTACGGGTCCTCCTCGGCGGGCCGGTCTGGCTGCGGCCGGCCCAGGGCGGTGAGGACGCGGGCCCGCAGCACCGGGTCGCCCAGCTGCGAGGGACCGCACCACTGAGCGCCCGCCACCTCTTCGGCCTGCAAGGTCACCTCCGCCGTTCCCCGGGTCCGGAAGAGGTAGCGGATGTCGAAGTGCGTGTGCGCGGGTTCCCCTTTGTCGGGGCGGGCCTCGATCGTGTGGACGTCGATGTGGATCGGTTCGCCGCCGCTGTACGGCTCCAGTGCGGTGACGCCTGTCTCCTCGCCGATCTCACGCCGCACGGCGTCCAGCACCGTGCGGTCGCTCGGCTCACAGTGTCCGCCGGGCTGGATTCGCCGCCCCGAGGCGCGGTGGTGGATCAGCAGGACTTCGTCCGCCTCGTCGACCACGACGCCCGATGTGGTCACGTGCCCCGCGTAGTCGGTGCGCCGGGTGACGTCATGGCCGGCGGCGACGCGGTCGAGCAGCGGCTGCAGCAGCGCCTGCTCGTCGGGGTACCGGCGCAGGTAGCCGGTCACGACGTCGTGAATGTGCGCCGCGGGAATGCCCATGCTGCTCGTCAACTCCTCGGAAATTGCGGCCTGCTCGCGGCCCTGGTAGCGCGGAGTGCGAAGGCGCTTCGGACCGCAGCGCCGAACCTGTCGGCGCGTCGCCTCCGTGAGTGCGCACCGCGCTTAGAGCACGGGCTCCAGCGGTGGATTGCGAGGTGCTGATGCTAGCCGCCGACCTGCCGTGTCAGGGGTCGGCCATCCCGGTCAGGACGCCGGCCGGCGCCACGGTTCGGGCAGATCCAGCCATCTTGGCAGCCGCTCAACTTCGCGGTTCGGCGGCCTGGTTCATGAATCCTTTCTTCGTGCGTTTGCGCAGGTCATCGGGCCGGGCCGCGGCAGTCGGTCCGTCGTCGAACGGTCGCTCGGATTGTCCGGATCGCAGCCTGGGGCCCCGCCGATTGTCAGTGCCGTGCCCGAGGGTTCCTCCCGCACTCCACATCCAGGGCTCGATGTCGCCTGCCACGGATGTGGCGGCGCTGCCACGAGACCGCAGATCCGGAGGAACGCGTTGACAGCCAGCAGAGCGGAGCAGCGTCCGCTGTCTCCCCGTGCTCCGGACGGCCGCCACTGCGCCTGCAGAGCGTGCCGAGCGCCGCCGCGCCCCGCCCGACAGGCCGGGCCAGCGGCTCAGGCACGGCCGACGCCGCGCACACGTGATCCATCCGGCGCGCGTGCCGGAGGCGAGCTTGGTCGCTTGCCGCAATCGCTCAATCAGGTGACGACCCCCTGTGCGAGTGATCGAACAGCACGTCACGGCCGCATCACCCAGTCCCCGCACGGGTCGCCCAACATGCTCGAACTTTTGACCGACACTTCGCCTCCGCTTGCCCGTAACGGCCTTCCCAGCAGCCGAGTTGTTGTGTCGCCCATGCCACCCGCTCTTCCCAGGAGGTAGTCATGAATCCCGTCCCCGCCCACACCCCCGTCCCTCCTGCCTTCGAACAGCGGGTCCACCTCGCGCACGCCATGGCCGCCGGCCGTGCCTTCGCCGCGGATCCGTCACGCCCGGAACCGAGGTGGGGGGCATGAGCGTCACAAAGCCGATTCCACCCGCCCTCCTGCAGTGGGCCCAGACTGTCGTCGGCCCGGTGCACCTGGTGCGCGATGTCTCCCGCGACCGCGCCAACTCCCGTGTGTGGATGCTGACCTGTGCCACCTCGATCGTTTTCGTGAAGCTGGCACCGAATGCGACGTCCTTCGGCCGCGACACCCGCGCCCTGCGGGAAGTGGCGCCAGGCATGGAGCCGGGCACCGCACCTCTGCTGCTGGCTGCCGAACCGCAGCAGCTGGCCCTGCTGCTGTCGGTAGTACCCGGCCGCATGGTGACGTCGCTCCGCGTCCGCCCCGCCGAGCAGCGCATGCTGCACCGGTGGGCTGGCGTCTGGCTGCGGCGCTTTCACGGCGGCCTCGGAGAGCTGTCGGCCCAGGACCACGCGGACGCCGCTGCCGAAGTCGCACGTACCGCCGACGGGTGCGAGAGGCATCTGGACCGGGCCCGGGACCTGATCAGCCCGCAGGACCGGCGGACCGTCCGCTGGTATGCGGCCGCGCTTGGCCGGCTCGGGCCGCTGGCCGCCGGCTACATCCACGGCGACTTCCAGGAGCGCAACTGGCTGCTCGACCGCGGCCCCGCGGCCTCCGTCTTCGGCGCGGTGGACCTGGAACGTGCCCGTCCGCACGCTGCGGTCGCTGACCTCGTCCCCCTCGCCTGCGGATCCTGGGTCGGCCGTCCCGACCTTCAGCGAGCGTTCTTGGACGGCTACGGCCGCGCGCTCACCGCCGAGGAGCGATGGGCATTGCGCTGCCTGTGCGTGCTGGACGCGGCAAGCGACATCGCCTGGGGTGTGCCCAACCACGACCTGGAGATCGTCGAACGCGGGCGGGCCACCCTGGCCCGGCTGGAGGTGCAGGCCGCATGAGTAAGGAGCACTTGAGCCCGGCGAATGTCATGGTGCTGGTCCAGCGTGACGACGGGCGGATTCTGGCGGTACGGCACAGCAGCACGTCCAAGACCTCTCCGAACCAGGTCACTGTGATCGGCGGGAAGTTGGAGAGAGACGAGTTCCTCGATGAAGGCGCGCTCCGCGAACTGCACGAGGAGGCCGGTGTCCGAGTCGCCCATGAGGACCTGGAGTTCTGCCAGACGGTCCACTATCGAGGTCCCGACGGGCTGCGCGTGATCGGTGTGGTGTTCACCGCGCAGCGGTGGCAGGGCGAACCACGCAACGCCGAGCCGCACAAGCACAAGTCGATCTTGTGGATCGATCCCGGAAATCCGCCCGCCGACTGCCACCCCTACACACGGCAGGTCCTGGCGAACTTCATGGCGGGGCGTCTCTACGGGAACATCACCGTCCCGGCCAGCGGGGGTGGGCATGACGGCCTCTCCTGAGCCCG
Organism: Streptomyces sp. NPDC001668; assembly: GCF_042893155.1. Classification (NCBI taxonomy): domain Bacteria; kingdom Bacillati; phylum Actinomycetota; class Actinomycetes; order Kitasatosporales; family Streptomycetaceae; genus Streptomyces; species Streptomyces sp. NPDC001668. The sequence continues at coordinate 111,821 of NZ_JBIAUQ010000014.1, read as the reverse complement.
CCCCGCGCCCGGCTCTCGGCTCCACACCGCCACAGGTGGACCCTCAGGTCCTGTGGCGTCACCGCTCGTACGTGCTCTACGTGGCGGGCCAGGCGACCAGCGTCGCCGGATCGTCGGTGAGCAGCGTGGCCGTGCCCTACCTGGCCGTGGTCGAGCTGAACGCGTCCACGCTCGAGGTGTCCCTGCTCGCGTTCCTGACCCAGCTGCCCAGCCTGCTGGTCGCCCTGCACGCCGGGGCCCTGGCCGACCGGCATCCCAAACGGCCCCTCATGATCGGCGGGGACCTGGCCTGCCTGGTCCTGCTGCTCACCCTGCCGCTCGCTGCCGCGTTCGACCGGCTCACCCTTGAGCAGCTCATGGCGGTGGCCTTCCTCCAGGCCACGGCGGCGGTCGTCCACGACGCCGCCGCCATCGCCTACCTGCCCACCCTGCTGGACCGCTCCTTGCTGCAGCGCGGCAACAGTCTCCTCGGCGGCCTGTTCTCCCTCTCCGCGACGGCCGGCAACAGCCTCGGCGCGGCCCTGGTCTCCCTCCTGGGGGCGGCCCGCGCCCTCCTCGCGGATGCTCTCTCGTACGCCGCCAGCGCCTGGTGCACGACCCGCATCCGCATTCCCGAGCCCCCGCCGCCGACTCGGACCGGGAGAGAAAGGCTGCGTTCGGAGATCGCCGAGGGCGTGCGCTACGTCTTCGCCGACACGACCCTGCGCACCCTCACCCTCACCAACTCGACCATGAGCTTCGCCCTGGGCGTGCTCAACACCGTGTGGGCGCTGTACCTACTGCGCGAACTCCACTTCACCGCGACGGCGTTCGGCCTCGTGATGGGGGCTGCCGCCCTCGGCAGCTGCGCCGGCGCGCTGTCCGCCCCGCGCATGACCCGGTTGGTCGGACCCGGTCCGATGATGCTCACCGCGCTCATCCTGACCCCGATCACCCAGCTTCCCCTGCTGATCGCGTCACCGGGGCGCTCCTGGCAGATTGCGATCGGCGCCGCGCTCACCGTCCAGCTGATGTGCGCGGCGGCGGCCGGCACCACCCAGCGCTCCATCCGGCAGATGATCACCACGCCCCGTCTGCAGGGACGCATGCAGGCGGTCAGCACCTGGCTCACAGGCGGCTCACGCCCCTTCGCCGCACCCCTCGCCGGAGCCATCGGCACCCTGCACGGGGTACGCAGCGCCCTGGTCGCCGGCACCGTTCTGCTGCTCGTCCCCCTCGTCGTCCTGGCCTCCTCCCCGCTGCGCTCGCTGCGTGCCCTGCCGATGACGGCCGCCGATCCCGGCGGTGATGCCCCTTCAGCGGCGGAGGTCCCGGCCGCTGCCGACCCACGCCTTCACCAGCAGGAAGGAAAACGGCAATGACGGAGACCGCTGACCGCCTGCATGGCGAGAGCGGCGAGACCGACGACGTAGATGCGCCGCCTGCCGCCGAGGAGGAGCTGGCGTTCAACCACCCCGGCGGGGACAGCCTGGAGCTGGCCGACCTGCTCACCGGACGGACCATGGCCCGCCGGCTTCCCTCACTGATCCGCAGGACCTTCGCCCTGGCCTGGGAGGTCGACCGCACCACCGTCGTCGCCCTGCTGGTCTGCCAGGTCATCTCCGGGATCTCGGGGGCGCTCGGTCTGTTCGCCACCACCGCGGCGCTGTCCGTGCTCATCGAGACGGCCGACGATCCCAGCCGGCTTCCCGCGGCGATCCCGGCCGTGGCCGTCCTCGCCGGGACGGCCGGCTTGCGCGCGTTGCTCGGCATCGCCATCCAGGCGCTGTCCAACCGGCTCTCGCCCCGCATCTCCCGGGAGGCGGAGTACAAGATGCTGGAGGCGGCCACCAACGCCGAACAGGCCGCCTACGACCACCCCGGCTTCAACGACCGCTACGACGCCGCCGAGCGGGGCGTCGACGTCAGCCGCGACATGATCGGGCAGTCCCAGAACTACGTCTCGTCGCTCACCACGCTGATCGCGGCCGGGGTCGTTCTCGCCAGCCTCTACCCGCTGTTGTTGCCTCTGCTGCTCCTGGCGGCCGTGCCGCAGGCGATCGCCGGCATCCGGGGCGAGCGGATCACCTACCTCGCGGTGGTCGCCACCCACAAGGACCGGCGGGTGAAGACCATGCTGCGCTGGCACCTGATCGCCAAAGACCAGTCCGACCAGGTCCGAACCGACACGCTGGCCCCCTACCTGCTCGCCAAGTACAGGGCCAGCGCCGAGCGAGTGGAAGCCACCAGCGACGCCGCCGCCTGGGACCGGGCCAAGATCGCCGTCATCGGTGCCGCCGCCTCCGGGCTGGCGTCCTCGGCGGTGTGGGGTGCGGTGTTCGGCCTGCTCGCAACCGGCCGGATCTCGGCCGCAGCGGCCGGCACCGCCGTTTTCGCATTGCGCACCGCTGCCACCGGTCTGCAGGGACTCGTCGGCTACGGCCGCGACCTGCTGCGCACCGGCCTCTACCTCGACGACTGGGAGCGGTTCGTCACGGAGGCCGCCGGCCAGCGTCTGGACCGCGGCACCCTCATCCCCTCGCGGCCGCGCCACATCGCCTTGCGGAACGTCTCATTCCGGTATCCGGGGGCGGACGAAGACACCCTCCATGACGTCGACTTGGACGTCCGCCAGGGCGAGATCGTGGCCGTCGTCGGGGAGAACGGTTCGGGCAAGTCGACCCTGATGAAACTGCTGTCCGGGCTGAACCTGCCGACCAGCGGCGTCGTCACCTGGGACGGCGTCAGTGTCTGCGACCTCGACCCGCACGCGATGTGGCGGCAAACGTCCGTGGTCCCGCAGGACTTCGCCCGCTGGCCCATGACCGCGCGCGAGAACATCACCCTGGGCCAGCCGCACGCCGAGGGCGACGCGGCCGTCCATCGCGCCGCGCGGTCCAGCGGAGCCGACGACGTGATCAACACCCTCCGCTCCGGGCTGGGCACGTTGCTGGCCCGGGAGTGGTGGGGCGGTGTGGCGCTGTCTCCCGGACAGTGGCAGCGCATCGCGGTGGCCCGACCCGCGCACCGGGACGCTGGACTGCTCGTCATGGACGAGCCCACCTCGGACCTCGACCCGCGGGCCGAGCACCGGATTTTCACCGGGCTGCGCGACATGGCCGGTGACCGGGCCGTCGTCCTGGTGACCCACAACCTCGCAAATACCTCCGTCGCCGACCGCATCGTCGTCATGGACAAAGGCCGCGTGGTGCAGGAAGGCACCTTCCACGAACTGGTCAGTCAGCCCGGACTCATGCAGGAACTGTGGCTCCTGCAGCAGGACCGAGCCGCCTACCGCACCGAAGGGAACAACGCGTGAGCGCCTCTGCTGCCGACTACTGGGAGCCCCGGTGGGCCGCCGGCCGCCGCTACCGGCAGATCACCGGCACCGAGGCCCAGCTCATGGCCGAACACCTCGGCCAAGGCCACGGGCGGCCGGCGCTCGATGTGGGGTGCGGCGACGGTTCCCTTGTCCGCCATCTGCACCACCAGCTCGGCTACCGGTCCACCGGCATCGACTGTGCACCCAGCGCCATCGCCCTCGCCACGGATGGCGCAGCGGGCACCGGCGATCACCCTCAGTTCCGGGTCATGGACTTCGCCACCGACGACCTGGGCGAGCTGCCCGAGAAGGCGTACGCGGTCATCGCCTGCCGGCTTGTCTTCCGGTTCATCACCGACAAGGCAGGCTTCCTGGAACGCGTCCGTCAACTCCTCGTCCCCGGCGGGACCTTCTGGGTGGTCACCGAGCTCGCCGACCGGCGCTCCAACGACGATCCCCTCAAGAGCCTGGGCATCACCGCGCCCGACGTCGAACTCCTCACCGCCCGCTGGTCGAGCGTGACCGCCGCCGACCTCGACCTGCTGGCGTGCTTCGCCTTGCGCCCGTGACATTCCACCCTCGATCGGAGAGGACCCCATTGAACAGCGATCACACCAACCTGGCGGCCTGGACCGCGTACGGCCGGCATCACATCGAACGGGCCACCGACGTTGCCGAAGTCGGCCGTATCGCCTGGGGTTTCTGGCCGAGCGGCCCCGGTGCCGAGGTCCTGGGCGACCTGTCCGGCAAGCGGGTCCTCGACCTCGGTTCCGGGCTGGGCAAGTACGCCGCCCATCTGGTGCGGGAGTACGGCGCCGTGGTCGACGCCGTCGAGTCCTCCCCCACCCAGCACGAACGCGCCCTCGCCCGGTACGCCACCGTGCCGGGACTCAACCTGCTGCACGCCGACGCCGTGGAGTATCTGCAACAGGCCCAGCCGTACGACGTCATCTACTCGATCCATGGCTTCGGCTACATCGACCCGCACCGTCTGCTCCCGGCCCTGCGTTGCGCTCTGAAGCCCGGCGGGCTCCTGTGCTTCTCCGTCCTGCACACCAACTCCGACGGCCGCGGTCCCTCACCGAGCGTCGTACCCCGCCCCGAACTCCTCCCGCTCGCCGGCGGCGATCCGCTGACGGTCCAGATGTGGGTGCTCACGCCGAAGCTGTGGGAGGACCTCCTGGTCGACAACGAACTGTTCATCGACGGAATCGACATCCTCAACGCTCCAGAGGCGACCAGTCGTGTCTCCTGCCGACTCTTCCGGGCGCGCCGTCGTGTTCCACCGGAGCGGCGGTCCCATCGGCAGAACTTGTCCACAGGGCAGGGCTCGTAGCGTGTCGGTGTCCCCGCAGCTCCCGGCCGTGCACCGACCCCGTGTGACCGGCCGGGTCCGGCCGAGATGAATGCCCCGCGTCCGGCATAGGCCCTGGTCAGGCCGATGACTGCCCGACACAGGGCCCTCGGCCCGCCGGGGTGTCGCCGGCCGGTCCCCCGCGGCCTGGTGACACCCCGGCCCGCACCGCGCTGCGGTCGCCGCCTCTGCCGTTTGACGCGGCCGCACACGGACAGGCGGCCAACAAGCAGGACGGGCCCGGCACCCACCGGCCTGGATGAGGCGTTCGAGGCCTACACATCGCCCGTGGTCTCGGTGAGCGTGATCTGCTGGTCGGTTACGTCGGAGTCGCTGTAGGGGCGGGCGATCGAGGACCCGTCCCACTGGATGTAGTAGCAGCCCATGCCGCTGGTCGACTCCCACGACGTGGTGCGGACCGTGCCGTCCTGCTTTCCGTGGGGCGTCGGCCGCTGAACGCGGTCCTCGGGCTCGAAGTGCAGCGTGATGGTCACCAAGCGCTTCCTCCTTGGTCGTGTGCCGGCAGCTCGTGCGGGGTGGTGATCAACATGAGGCGAGCCGTGGTCCTCTGCGGGGACGCCAGTCCCCTTCCCGCACACCCGCACACACAATGACGCTTAAGTGTTGCACCCAAAGGCTCCCGAGAGTATCATCTTAAGCGTCACAATGGGGTGACTTGCCGCTAGCCATCCCCTTCGTGAGATCGGAGCCCCTACGCGTTGCCCGCCCCGCTCGGCCACCGGCAAAACAGCGCCCTGCAGAAGCTCGCCAGCCACAACTCCGGCTCGTGGACACCTGCGTGCGGGTGGCTGATCGGCACCGCCTCCGAGACGCGCAGGATTCCCGACTCGCTCGCCGCGCGGGGCCTCGCCGTGCGGACATCGGTCCGCCCGCCTCGCTACACGATCACCGTGAAGGGGCTCGCGGAGCTGGGCTGGTACACGTGCGCGGACTGCTCACGCCTGACCCGGCGCCCTTACTTCGCCCGCACAGACGGGCAGCGGATAGTGCGGTGCGAGCAGTGCCACGAGCTGTCCACGTTCGGCCTGTGCGAGCGATGCGACGGGGACTGCAGCGACGGTCTGCCCGTACCCCGGATCGGCGCCTGGCACCTGATGCTCAGCCGCACCTGCCTGGCGGTGATGTACTGCGAGTCCGCCGAGGCGGCCGGCGCACGCTTGTGCGGCAACGCGGCACCCCTCCGCTGATCCGGCCCGGCTTGTACATCCACCGGTCGCCACGCGCGCCGTCACGGACGCGACCGCCCCCTCCATCCGGCGATCCAGGGTCGGCCATCCGCCGGCACACGCGAGAGACGCTTAAGACTTGCGGAGCCGCATCCGCCGACCGTACAGTCTTAAGCGTCACGATGGCGTGGAGAGGCCGCGTCGTAGCCGATGACGTAAAGGAGGGGCGCATGCGCATGTTTGACCAGGCCCCCGCACGCGGGCGCCACCGGCGGCGCCTGGCGATGCGGCAGCAGCCGCTGCTCCGCAAGTCCGCTGCAGGGCGTGCCGGTTGCGCGGAACGGCCTGGGGCTGACTGGCCGCCGGCCTCGGGCACGCGCCCCGGAGCTCGCTCGGCGATCCGCTCTCGCGCCACGGTTCTGGGCGGCGCCCTCGGCGCGGGCCGGGTGCCCGTCAACCATCCACACCTGCCATCACCCAGACTCGACATCCGCGCGGCCGCCGACGCGGATCGGAGCTGTGCCGCCGCGCCCGGGAGGAACGAACCGGGGGCGGGGCGGCGCCGACCGGCACTGACTGGAGGGCCGCTTCGCACCCGCCCCGCCCGCTCGCCTCGAATTCCGGAGACCACCGACATGACCGACCCGCTGCCGCTGCGGCACGAGGATGAAGCCCAGCGCGCTGGAGAGCTGGTGGAGGCCTGGAGCCTGCTGCGGATGTTCGTCGCGCGGGAGCCGGCCCTCGCCGGCGCGCTCGCGACGATCGACACCACCGACTTGTCGGGGCCGTTGGACGGCCCCGCGATCGAACTCGCCCTGGGAGAGGCGCGGGCCGACCTGGACCGCACTGCCGCCTTGGCCGAGCTCGAGCGGCGACGCCGCGCGGCCGGGGTGACGCCGGACGCGCGGTGCACCGCCTGCGGCCATAACAGCACGGCGCATGCGCACCGCATGGAGTCCGGCCGGCTGCCCTGCCCGGCTGGCGGCTGCGGCTGCCGCGACTTGGTCCTGGTGGTCGGCGGCTGATCCCTCGTCCCGTCCCATCCGCTTGATCCGCCTGCTCGCACAGCCGCCGTCGCGGGCAGGCGTACACCGCTATCCAGGAATGGAGATCCGTGAAGCACCAACAGGTCGCCCGCCGCGCCTGGGACGCTCTCGTCCAGGCCGTCGCCGGCAACGTCGACGGCGCGCTGGAGCAGCTGGTCGGCAATGTGCCGGAGAGCCAGGCGTCGTTCGGGCTGTGCTGCGACGTCGCCGAGGCCGGCGCCCGGGCCCTGTGCCGAATACACGGGCTGTTGCCGGCTGCAGCGCAGTTCACCCTCGTCGAGTACGTGCCCGGGAGCCTGGACGCGGTGCCGGGGCGGGCGTTGGCCGCCCGCTTCCTGGAGACGTACGCCAACGGCGACGACGCCGGTGCGCACGACCTGTACGCGGCCGCCGCGGCCCGCGGCCGCCCCGAGCGCCTCGCGTTCGCACGCGAGCTGCTGGCCATCGTGGCCCGCCTGGTGCAGTCCACGACCACCGCTGACGCCTCCAGGTATGCCGCGTGAGCCGGTCCGCACGCATCGCGGCGCCTTCGATCAGGTGCCGTATTCTCACCGAAACTGCAAGTCTTAGGAGTCAAAGGCAGAGTCATGACCGATTCAGAAACGCCCATCGACCTCACCAAACGCACCGAGCCGCTGAGCCTGACCGAGATCTCGAAGGCCTTCCGGCTCGGCCGCACCGCGGCCCAGCGGTGGCACCTTCCGCAGAAGCAGAAGCTCGCCGGAGGGAAACCCACGCGGGAAGTGCCGCTGCTCCACGAGATCGCCGAGAAGATCGGCGTCGAACTCGACCCGGAGATGGTCGGCGGCAGCCGGCCTCGCTACCCGGTCGAGGTGGTCCTGGCTCTCGGCAAGGCCCTCGGGTACCTGGACTCCAAGGGCAAGTACGTGGAGGAACAGGAAGGCACCAGCCGGCGGTGGCTGCCGAAGCACCCGACCATCGATCCCGAAACCGGGCGCAAGAGGGTGTACGTCAACCACTTCACCAAGGCTCTGGGCCTGGGCGAGAGTGCGATTCCCACCGCACTGAGCCGCGGCAGCTTCCCTGAGCCTGACGGTACGGACGAGATGAGCCGGATCTACTGGTGGGTGCCGACGGCTAACAAGGAACTCAAGAAAAGGAACCGAACAGAGCGGTTCTGAGCTGCGAAAACACCAGAAAACAGGTATACTCTTAAGCGTCAAAGGGCGTTGGTCCCGGCACCGGCCAGGCGACTGGACATCTCTGGGCTGGTGCCGGGATCACGCTGGAACACCGAGCGGTTCCCGGAGGAACCTTGACGGATACCACGACGCATCCTGGCCCCGGTGCTGCCGCAGCACAGGCTACCCGGCCCGAGAGGTACCGGTTCGACAAGGCCGTACGCAAGCAGCGCCACGCTCGCATGGCGCTGGACGGGCCCCCCGGCTCGGGCACGCTGTACACCGCGCTCGCCCTGGCCACCGCCATCGGCAAGAAGGTCGCCGCGATCGACACCCAGCGCGGCAGGGCCAGCGTCTACGCCGACACCTTCCCCTTCGACATGTGCCCGCCGCTGTCGTACTTTTCGCCCGAGACGCTGATCACCGCACTCGCGCACTGCGCGGACCAGGGCTACGACACCGTGGTCATCTCGACCCTCAGCCAGTTCTGGAACGGCCCCGGCGGCGTGCGGGAGAAGGCCGTCCGCGCGGGCAAGCGTGGCGCAACCAGCGGCTGGAACGAGGTGAGGCCGCTGGAGTGGAGGATGCTCGACGCCCTCATGGGCTACCCCGGCCACGTGTTCGTCACGGTCCGAGACAGGCTCGACTACGTCAGCGAGCCGGACGAGTACGGCAACCAGCGCAGGCGAGTGATCCCGCTGGGACCGAGCTGGCGCGACGGCCTGGAGTACGAGTTCGACATCGTCGCCACGATGCATCACCCGCACACACTGGTCGTCACCAAGGCACCCACTGCTGATCTCGCGGGTGCGGTCGAGCCGGAGCCCGGCGCCGCCTTCGCGGCCCGCATCAAGGCGTACCTCGACCAGGGCGCACCGATCGAGCCGGTCGACGACCTCGTGGCCGAGGCGCGGGTGCCGGGCCTGTCCTTCGAGGAGCTGGGAGACCTGATGAACCGGGTCCGGCTGCGGCAGGCGGAGGGCTACCCGCTGCTGCTTCCCGACAACACCGGCACCACGCTCGGCGCGTACATCGCCCAGCGCGGCAACGAGCTGCGCGCCGACCGCTAGCCGCGCCCGGTCCGCCTCCGGCGGAGCCCGTCCCCCCATCTTTCGCCTCAACCGCCCAGCAGCACCGGCCCGTTCGCCCCGTGCTGCCCTGGCGCGGCCCGTCGCGGCCGCGCCTGCGGATGAGGCCTTTCCCCAACGTCCCAAGGATGTGCATGCCCCACACGCTGATCGACCCTGCACCGATCTACGCCCTGCTCGACAGCTACCGGGCCCTGGCCGACCGGCACAAGGCTGCCCTCGACCCGTATCTCGACGCCGACGGCGAGCTCGAGGCCGATCGGGAGGAGGAGTACGACGAGCAGGAGCTGGCCATCGCGCGGGAGACCCGGCAGTGGCTGGAGGAGGCCATGAGCACGCTGACCGAGCTGGTCCGGCTGCCCGACGGCCAGCAGGTGACCGTGCCCGGCCGGGACGGTCTGCGTTTCCCCCTCATCACCGGCACGCTCGACGACAACGCTCGCGCCGCCTTCCGCACCGGCCAGTGCCACGCCATGGCCCGCGCCCTGTCCGACACCACCGGCTGGCCCATGGCCGTCCTCATCAGCGACTACTGCGGCAACGACCCTGACCTGTGCGGCGCCGAGGAGGTGAGCGACGGGGTCTGCGCCTGCCAGCTGGAGCACCTCGTGGTCGTGCACCCCGACGGCGTGCACATCGACATCACCGGCGCCTACCCGCCGGGCACCGTTCCCGACTACGAGGACCAGGAGGCCATCGCGGTCGACGAGCGGCTCTGGTCACACCTGCTGCGCTCGCCGAACTGGCGCAGGCCCGCGCTCGACGTGGCCCGCACCTTCGTCGGCCCGCTGATGGCGTCGCTTCCCCCGGCGCTGCGGACGCTGACCGCGACGAAGGACGTCGCGTGATGCGGCAGGTGGTGACGGGGCTGGGTCGCGCCGCCGTCGACGGCGCGGCCCGCTTGCTCCTCCGCCTGGCGGACACAGTGACCAGCCGCTCCCGCGTCCCCAACCCGGTCGCGGCTGTACGGGCCATCCGCGTGTCGGCCGCCTCGGGCAGCGACTGCTGCAAGACCGTCCACGACCACCTGCGCGCCGCCGGACTCCTCACCGATCAGGACCACGACGTGTGCGGTGCCGCCTGCGCTCCCTGCCCCGTTCAGGACCTGCTGGACGTCCTCGGCCCCTGGGGCCTGCGCGGCGCCGTCCGCACCGCCGTCGAGCTGTACGACACCTACGGCGACCCCGACGACGTGCTCTCCACCACCCAGGTCGAGCAACTCCGCCTGGCCACAGCGCACTTCCACGCCGACGACTGACCGCCCCGCCGCCCGCTGCAGAAAGGGACTCCCCGTTGACCGGCCTCGCCGTCCACCCCGTCCTCGCCACGCTGCTCAACGCCTTCGACGACTCCCGCCAGACGGTCATCACCGAGGCCGCGTACGCCACCGGCCTGCTGTGGCCATGCCTCAACTCCGCCTGCTCCACCCAGAGCAATCCGGGCAACGCCGAGTTGTGCTCCGGCTGCGGCTACGACCGCACCGGCAAGCCCATCTCCGACGTCGAGCCTGGCCTCTACCCCATCCCGCCCGAGCTCTGGGAGGAGCTGCGGCATCACCTGCGCACCTGGTTCGCGCAGCGGACCGAGCCCACACCGGACGCGGTGACCTTCCCCTACCGGTCGCAGAACACCCCGTGGTTCCTGCGCGAGGTGACCGCCCACTACGGCGGCCGCACCGAGACCCTCGATGCCGGCTTCGACAACACCGAGATCGACGAGACCCTCACGGCCATCGCCGACGAGGCCGAGCCGAACTACGGCGAGGACCTGCGCATCACCCTGTGAACCCCCATCCCGCCCGCGCCGACTGCCGGGCACCCTTCAGGAGCAACCCCCTCATGGTCGGCTCGCTCACGGCTGCCGATTGCGCCGAGCTTCCCCTGCCCGGCGGGGGCCAGCTGAGCGTGCGCACGCTGTCCGGACCACACGGCCGCGCCCGCTACCTCGTACGCGGCCGCCACGTGCGCGGCACGCTGGTCGTCATCCCCCACACCACCTACGACGGCCCGGTGCTGGCCGAGCAGGTCCGCGTCCAGTTCGGCGACGGTCCCGACCGGGCGCCCCACGGGCAGTCCCGCCTGGACGAGCCGGTCGTACGCGGCGTCCGGGTCCACGGCCACACCGCCGCGCTCGGCCCTCGCGCGGTCACCGCCAACAGGCCGATGCTGTGCGGTGACGCGGTGGCCGTGCGCAAGGACGGGCGGACCCGGCGCATCCCGGAACGGCGCGCGCAACGTCCTCGAGTCCGTGGTCGTCGCCGTGGTGCGGCACTGGCAGCAGCGCCACGACCGCGACGCCCTGATCCTGGCCGCCGCCCAGCACCGTGCCGGCGACCGGGCCGCTTGGGAGGAGCGCCATGTCCGCGCCCTGGAGGGCGAGTTGGCCACTGTGCGTGCCCAGCGGGCACGCGCACGCCGCTGCATCAACCAGATCACCGGCCTGGTCAGGCGCCGACAGCCGGCCATCCTGCCGCCGGCCACGACACCGGCTCGACTCACGCTCGTCGACGGCGCGGGCACCGCGCTGGGGGTGGTGACGGTCCGGGAGCGGGAGGTGATCGCCGCCCAGGGGCGGGTGGTGTACGAAGTCCACGGCGCCCGGATCCACGGCCTGTTCACCGTCGGCCCCGACCGCTACAGCAGCGACCCCGTCCCAGGCGGCATCTACGTCTTCTACGGCTGCCCCACCGGCACCGGCTGGTACGACCGCGCCTGCCGCGACGAGCCCACGGTCAACGGCGTCCAGCTGTCCGGCGGATGGAGCCACCCTCGCAGCAGCGACATCACTCCCACGGCGCCGAGCCGGCTGCCGGCCAGCGTGCGGATCGACGACACCCGCTCCCACTCGGCGCCGTACGCCACAAGCATCCGGGCCGGCGCTATCCTGCGCGCCCTGGCCCTGCACTACCTGGCCCGGCCGGACGTGGCCGGGCTGCGGATCGCCGCCGGGAAGCTGCGCGCCGAGGAGAACCTGAAGGCCGCCCGCGCCCAGGCGGCCCGGCTGCGCCGCGAGGAAGCCCGGGTCGCGAGGAAGCTGCGTCACCGCACCGGTCAGCACCGCAAGTTCACCGCGCTGCTCCCGCAGGCCTCCTCCGAGCAGGCCGCGGGTGAGGCCCGCTCGTGCGGAGCGGCTCGTGCCGCCTGAGCACAAGACCACATCCCAGGCGGCTCGGGACCCACCACCCGGAAGCCTCCCCGAAGTCCGTCACGGACCCGAGGGAAGAAGCCACATCCCGCTGACGCACCGATCTGTCCACACCGATGAAGGGATTCCCGCATGACCTCGCGACGCTACGTCGACATTCCGCGACCCCACCAGCTGAGCCCGGGCCGCTTCCAGGCCGACCTGTACTTCCCGGCCAGCGCCCCGAAGCGGGCGCGGCAGCAGCACGCCGTCGCCACGGAGCTCGCCCGGATCTACGGCGTCAACGCCACCATCCCCGCCCTGGACGGTCCCGACGGATCCGTCGCCCAGGCGCCGGTCACCGGCCGCCTGGACTACCGCCGTCTGAAGGTGCAGGGCAAGCCGCGCTCGCTCGCCCGCTACCTCGCCGCCCTGCGGCGTGTCCTGACCTCCGTCGAGCGGCTGGCCACCCGGGCCGCCCGGGCCTTCGGCAGCTGGCGCCGCTCCCTGCTCACGGTGCTGTCCGGACACCTGGATGACGAGACTCCCTCCACGCTGCGTGCTCGCGCGGCCGGCTTTCGTGCCGAGGTCCTGAGCACGCTGATCTCCTACCTCGCGCGCGGCCCGCAGCAGCTCCCCCGCCGTGATCCGTCCCGGCCGCTGTGGGAGGAGGCCGAAGGCATGGCGTTCGAGGTGTGGCAGCAGGTGGGCGGCATCGACCCGTGGGCCGTGACCGCGGAAGAGATCGACGCCGAGCTCCAGCAGATGCTGCACACCGACCTGTCCGTCGTTGAGCAGCCGGAGACTGAAGACGTGCCGGCGGTGCAGTTCACGATGCCGGAGACGGTCGCTGAGCTGCTGGAGCAGTCCGGACCCGCCGAGCAGGCCCCCCTCGAGGATGTCGTCCATCAGAAGATCGTGATCACGGCGCGCGGTCCCGCTGGCGCTTCGGTTCGTATGCCGGCAGCAGCACGCCGTGCCGTACGACTCGCGGGTGCCGGATCGCGCTGACGTCGTCACCGCCGCTGGTCGTGGCTTCAGGTGCTGTCCGCGCGTTCGCCGTGCGGACAGCACCTCCCCTGCTTCGTGCCCTGACCGCAGGCGGCCATCTGGTGCCGGTCTGACGGGAAGCACCCCTTCTTCGCCTGCCGGTTTGGCACGCGAAGAAGGGGTGCTTCACCACGTGTCATCGCCGGCGCAGGTCGATGCCGCGCTCGCTCGCCAGGGCCAGCAGCGATGTGACGGTGGTGCCCTCACGAAGGCGGCGGCGGACCTGCCGTCCGTCCAGGACGACGTCCAGCGCAGCGGGACCAACTCCCCAGGCCTTGCAGGCCTGTACAGTCGCGGCGCCGTCCACGCCCAGGGCCCGCATCCAGGTCTCCAGTTCCGGGGTCGTCAGACCGAGCGCGGCCCAGGCGGCGGTTCGCTCACGCAGCAGATGCTGCCGCATCCGGGGCGCGAGCGTGGCGATCAGCTGCTTCACCTGGGAGCGTTCCGCGGGGCGGGGACGGGTGTTGCGGCGGGGTGAGCTGGTGCGCGAAGCGGCCGTGCGGCTTCGCTGGATGACGCGCTGCAGTTCGGGCCCGAGATCGAGGCCTTCTCGGGCGGCGATGGCCTGGGCGTTAGGTGTCCGGTGGCGCGTGGCGCGGGCCAGGCGCGCGGGCGACGGGCCTTCGGCCGGGGAGGGGCGCAGGTATGCCCAGATAGCGGTCAGTTCGGGGTCGGTGAAGTGCGGCTCGGCCACGGGGTGCCTCCAGGTTGCAGCGGTTTCGGGCATGCAAAAGGGCCCCGTGCCATCGGCAACGGGGCCCTGTAAGGGGTCGTAGAGAGAAAACCAGTGGGGGTGGGTCGTGTCGGTCCGCCGGTTCAGCAGCGGCGGACGGCGGGTGGCTCCTTCAGATGGGGCGCAGCCCGCGTAGAGCGGCCAGCGTAGCCATTTTTCTCGCCAGCTTCTGAGAGTTGCCGAAAAATGCAGGTCATGGGCGTTCGCCTGGCGGGAGCCCCGGGGTTGGGGTGCGCGACGGGTCGGGGTTGGGTGTCAGGTGGCGTCCTTGATCTGGTCGTAGGGCTGGTGGACGTCGCGTTCGGTGAGGAAGGTGCGCACGGCTTCGACTTGAGCGGGGGTTGCCTGTTTGGGGTGCCACAGCCGTATACGGGCGGTGTCAGCGACGTCGAGGGTGCGGCCGTCCAGCGTGAGGCAGCCGGCCGGGTGGGGAAGGCCCGCTGTCCAGATGCCCTCTTCGCTCTCGTACTCCCAGATCAGGGAGCGGGCGAAGATGCCGGTGAGGGGGTGATCGCGGTAGTAGCGGGCCCATTCGGCATGTGGCCACAGGCGGTTTTCGTACAGCAGCGCGTACAGCCGGCGACGCTCGGCGCTCAGGGACTCTTCGATCTTGCGGGCCAGAAGCCGGGTCGCGTCGACGTTGTGAGGCAGGTACTTGGTCTTGAAGCCGGTGGGCGAGCGGAACGGTGAGGAGGTACGGGTGGTGGCGCCGCCTTCGTCTACGTCGATCCAGTCCACGGTGACCCGGCCCCTGTCGGAGACGGTGATGACGGCCTCGTAGGGAACGTTGAGCCAGATCGCACCGCGGCCGATCCAGCCCAGCTTCAGGGTGCCGTCCGGACCGACGCCGTGGGTGGGCACGGTGCGTTCCTGGAGCTGGTGGGGCGGGACGCCGAGGCGGGTGGCGGTCTTCTTGACCATCTTGGCCAGGTGCCGGTGCGAGTGGGCGCCGGGCTGGACCTCGCGGTGCAGGGTCCAGAGGGCTTCCATGGCCGACAGGTCGGCGAGGGCGGTGAAGACGGCGCCGGACAGGTCGTCGTCGCGCTTGTAGTAGCCGTCCAGGACGAAGGCGTTCTTGCGTGCCACCGTCAGCAGGTCTGCGACCAGGTCCTCGAGCTCGGTCGGCGAGGCGCCGCGGGCGAGGTAGCCGGCGGCCAAGGCGAAGCCGCAGGCCAGGTTACGGGTGGGGGTCCGGTCCGATTTGGCCCACAGCTCCTGCCAGGTGACGTTGGGGTCGGTGCAGTCGTGCAGGGATCCGTCGGCCGACAGGGCGCGTATCGCCTCCGCCACCAGCTCCCGGGCGCCGTCGGCCTTCAGCAAGGCCTTCGTGTGCCGCTTCCAGGCGGCGTCGACCTTGTAGTGCCAGTCCCAGAAGGTTCCGGCCTGCCCGAGGTGCAGCACCAACGCGGTCAGCTCCGGCGGCAGGTGGGTCACCCGGTCCCGGATCCGTTCCGCCCAACCGTTGCCGTGCTCCAGCAGGTCATCCACGCATTCAGCCATACCGTGATCTTGGCAGGCGGCACTGACATACCCGTCCCGTCGCCCAGGACGCCTGCCCGGTCGTGGCTGGGCAGGAGGTGTCGCTTGATCGAGGCCTCTGGCACCGCTGAGCAGGTCGTCTTGGCGTTCGAGCCGTGCGCAGGGCTGTCCTCAGCGCAGGGCTGCCTCGAAGACCTCGCGGTTGGCCGCGGTATGGGCGTATTCCCGCTCGGACCAGCGGATGCGCTCGGTGATTTGCTGGTCGTCAGCGACGCGAGGCCGCGGTTGAGTGAGGTGGCTTCGCCACCACTGGGCGTTACGCGTCTGGCGCTCGAGTATGGCTTCGACAAGGCAGGAGCGGGAGGCGGCGTCGAGTCTGTAGGCATCGGCAAGGATGCGCACCTGCGCTGCCTGGGCGCCGGCAGGCGGTGCCGCGGGTTTGGAGGAGATGCACCAGGTCCACGCCATGTAGCCGAGGTCTTCAAGCGGATCGCCTGGTGCGGCAGTGTCGAAGTCGATGAAGGCGACCGGAACATCGTCGTCTGAGAAGACTGTGTTGTTCGGCCCCGGGTCGTGATGGCAGACCACGGGACGCCGACCAGCGAGGCGGCTGCCACGGGTGGCGTCGTGCAAGGCGCGCAGCAAGGTACCCGCGGCGGCGACTTGGGGGTCACTCCAGCGCTGGAAGCGTGCGGGCACCCAGCCGGGCAGGTAGCTGAGCATATCGCGACCCGCCGGGTCGTACCCAAGGTGGCGTGGGGCACCGGCAAAGCCCTGCTGCTGAAGGTGATCGAGCAGCTCTGCAACGAACGGCGACGATGGCGTAGCCGGCCGTCGAACGGTGTCGCCGACCCTGACCACGCCGCGGGTGATGCGTCCACCGGACAACGGCACTTCGTCCTCCATGGCTCCATCCTGCACGCTTTTTGCTCCCTGTCAGTCCACCGGATGCGAATGTGAGGGCGCGGCCCTGGACGGTGGCGGCCGGGGGCGGTGGCGTCACAGGGGGCCGCTACGGTTCGGACATGGCCGCGCACCTCTCGGGTCCGAACGGACTCGTCCCCGTTCACATTGCTGTCCACGACCCCGCCGAGATGGAGGAGCCCGATCCGCAGGCCGCCGACTACGCGCGCCAGCGCTTCGCGGCCTCGGCCAAGTACGCGGGCATCAGGTGGAGCGAGCACGGTGTTGAACCGCGCTGGCTCAACCAGGACACCAGTACCTGCGCCGCCGCGATCAACCCGAGCCACTTCGCCGATCGGGGCGCCGACGAATTCGACAGGTTCCTCTCCGGGGCGGCATCGCGCCGCGAGCCCGCGCTGATCATCGCCACAATGGGCAACGTTGACGATGACAACAACGGCGTGCGGTCGGTCTTCGGCCGACCTGGCGGCCGCGTGGACTTCCGTCACTTCACCGGCTCGATCGCCGGCAAGCGCCTGCTCGCAGGGGCGGAGGTGTCGTTGGCTCCAGATCTGGACGCGGCCGATCGCGACCTGGGCCTGAGGCTGCGCAACCGCCCGGCCGACGCCCCCTGGTGGGCGATGGCCGTGCAGCCAACCGCCATGGAGGGCCCGCGCGGCACCACCGTGCACACGCCGGAAGGCGAGTTGGTGCCGATCCTCGTGGACAGCCTGGATGAACCCGTCGTCGCACGCTGGACCTCCGGCGACGGTCAGCAGATCTGGTACGTGATCCCTGATGGGATCGACTGGAACACGGTGGTCGACTGGCTCGTCCAGCGTGCCCTTCCAGAGCACGTCCCGGCCGCGCTTCGCCGCGTCCGCTCCCGACACAGCGTCGACCCCGACCTCGAGACGCCCGCAGAGAAGCAAGCCCGCGGCGCCCTTCAGGAGTTGGACCGCCGCTACCTAGAAGACAAGGGCCGCCTGCAGAGCGATCTGGAGCGGGCGCGGCAGGAAGCCGAACCCGTGCGGTCCGGTCTGCTGTACGGCAGCGGCGCCGAGCTGGTCGACGCGGTGGCCGTCGTGCTGCGCGCCGCTGGATTCACCGTCACCGACCTGGACGCGGAACTGGGCACCCAGTCGGCTGACCTCCTCGCCGTTCTGGACGGGTCCGCCTGCCTGGTCGAAGTGAAGGCCGCCGCCGGCGCGGCGGGGGAGAAACTGGTCTCTTACCTGCAACGCCATCTGGAGACCTGGCCGCAGCTGCGTCCCGGCCAGCCAGTCACCTGCGCCGCTTTGATCGTCAACCATCAGCATCGGCTCGACCCCGCCGAGCGCCCTGACGAGGTATACCAGCGCAAGGGGTTCGTCGACGCGCTGCCCTTTCCGGTGCTCGCCACCAAGGCCCTGTTCTCCTGGTGGTGTGAACAGGACTGGCCGGCCGTACGGGCTGCCGTGCTCGGCCACTCCCATCCTAGTGGACCGCCGGGCAGTCCTTCCACGGGCCGGAGCGAGCCGCGAGGCCGCCGCAGACGGCGGTGGTTTCTCTCGGGCGGAAGCGGTACCGCGTAGTGATTCACGGAGCACACTCGGCCCCAGGGCGCCCTATGGGCCTACCGGGGCTCCGAGGTCTCTGATGCGACCACGTTCCTTCACTGCCGGAATGACTGGCGACGTAGTTCAACACGGGCACGTGCGTTGCGGAGCGTCTCCTTCTGTCGGCGTGGGCATGGGTCCTTCAACCACCATCTGCTTCGACTCGATCTCCAGGCTCGACGCCCTCGGCGAGCATCAAAACCAGGGAGCCAGCAAGCCGCCGCGCTGCCTCATTCATACCGAACGTGCCGGTCCATTTCGACGGATCGGGTGGCCGAAGAGTCAGTCGAACCACGCTCCGAAAATTGAGCCCCGAGATACGCTAAGCCCAGTGATCCGCTCATACAAGTCGACGGCCTGATCTTCCGTGAGCACGCAGATGTAGTCACATACAGCTCTGGCTCGACGCTGACGCTCTCCCATTGACCTTCCTGGAGATTCCGATTCGTACCGCAGGAGATCGTCGTAGATTTCCCCCAGGAAGGCCGGAACAGGGTTCTTCATGCCGGGGCTTGCATTGCGACGCTCCAGGAGTCCTTCAAGTTCGTCAAAGAGTCTGGCGATCAACCCTTTCTGTCCCTCTTGCGCAAGCGCAAGAGATGGCCGATTTATGACATAGAACCACGTAAGCTGCTTCAGGGCTTCAACTTGATATTGGATGCCGTCTGGAATCAACAAGCCCGAGGGGCTACTGGAATCGATCTGAAGGGAATTGGCGAACCGGGCGATGAACTCGTTTACAGTCTGCGCGAGATCGGTTCGATCGGCGCGCAAATCGCGCCATTTACGCTTCGGAACCTCCCCCTTGAGTCTCTCGTATTCACTTCGTAGCAGGTTTGACCGGTAGCCCTCGTGGCTCTTCGTAAGGCGCCTGTCAACAAAATTGTAGAAATCCTCTGTCGCTTCGGTCTCCTCCATGGCTAGCGTATGCAGCGGTATCAAGCCAGCCCGGAAATAATCTTGCAGGTCGTGAGTGGCATATGACACGTCATCTGCCCAGTCCATGATTACCGCTGCGGGGCTGCGGATCTTGTTTCGTTCTTCGGCTCCGACTCGGGCTCGCGCAAACTCGAACTCTTCCGATTCTGTGCTATAGACCCCCCACTTGCTGCCATAACTACGATTGGTCCAGGCTTTCCCTGTTGACCTATCGGTGGCGGGGAGTTCATCCTCGTACTGCGGATACTTCAAGATCCCGTTCAGGGTTGCCCGGGTCAAATTGAGTCCGCGCTGCTCCTCCCACGCGACAGCAAGTTTAGTGACGACGCGGAACGATTGCGCGTTTCCCTCAAATCCACCAATCTCTCTCATTTTATCCATGAGTACATATTCCGCGATGTGGCCGAAAGGAGGGTGGCCGATATCATGAGCTAGGCCTGCAGACTCAACGACATCCGGAAGGTACTCCGCCTCGAAGCCAGGGTCGAATCCTTCTCTGTGTATTCGCTGCGCTATCCTGCGCCCCAGTTGCGCCACCTTGAGGCTGTGCGTCAGTCGGTTATGCAGAAGGTGGTGTTCTCGCACCGCTGCTACCTGCGTGACTCCCGCAAGTCGCCGGAACGCAGAGGAGTAGAGTATGCGATCGCGATCATGTTCAAAGTAGGTGCGCTTATCCTTATCTCCGTAATTGCTGACCGCTTTCCTGTCCTCGCGGAGTCGCCACGCGTCGAACGGAGGTGTGTCTGGTGCAATACCCATGTGTGCGCTCACCACCCAGAAGGGCCCGCAGCGAAGGGCGGTTTCGCCTATTCGGTCCCGGCCGGCAAGGCATCCGCCATTCCATGCTGACACAACGGTTACGGTGGCGCACGAGGGGACCTAAGTGACCTCTGCGACCAGTGATCAAGTCGCATTCCCGCGCAACCACGGCACGGCCCGACTGCCCCGACTCGGGATCGATGTCGTGCCAGACTCCGTCCAGCAGCGCCGCATCTACCGCATGTCGATACATGCGGTGGCTAGCGGTGGCCTCCTGACGATCCGGACCGAGCGTTGCCTTTGGTGCAAAGGCATGACGATGGCTCTGCCGTCGACCAGCCGCCTAACGCGACGGGGGGTTGCTTTCCAGCGTCGCCTCGGCTTGGCGGTTCGTCCGCTTCGGCGACCCTCGGCACGTCCGTTGGATGCATCTCCTCGCGGATGCGTAGGAAGCGCACGGGGTGGCGGTGGCGGCCGTCGTCGACGGCGGTGTCTGCGAGGTACTCGACGACGAGCTCGGGCCGCACCGTTTGGTACTGGAGGTCGCCGCGGGTTCCCCAACCGACGGAGAATCGGCGGCCGCGCCAGGGATGGTCGGTGTCGGCGGGGGTCAGCCGTGATCCGAGGTCGCGTCGTGCGGCGGTGGCCAGCGGGGTGGTGCGGGCGACGAGGCGGAGTTCTCCGGACTGGTCGTAGCGGGCCAGGAGCAGGGTGAGCGGCCTGGTGACCGTTCCGGTGACGCCGCCGATGACGGCTTCTGCCGTGGTGTGCGAGCGGACCTTCACCCAGCCGCGTTTGCCCTGCTGATAGGGCTGGTCGAGGCCCTTGACCAGGCAGCCTTCAACACCGACCGCTCCCCAGGCGGGATCAAGCCAGCCTTGCGCCGTCGACCGGTCCCCTGTGGCCGGTATCAGCGTGAAGGGAGCGACGAGTATCTCGCGGTCGATGAGGTCTTCCAGCAGAGCTCGGCGCTCGCGGTACGGGTGGTCGACCAGGACAGTGTCCCGCTGCTCCAAGACGTCGAAGACCCCGAGGTTGGCGGGTCTGTCTGCGGCGGCCTGGACGGCGCTGCGTCCGCGTCGGCGGGCGCGGCGCTGCAACTCGCCGAAGTGCAGCCGTCCCTCATGGGCCACGACCAGCTCACCGTCCAGGACGAGGGCCTGTCCGAGGTGTGCCGCCGTGTGGGCGATCTCCGGGAAGGCGTCGGTCAGGTCAGCGCCGCTGCGGGACTGGATCATGGCATGGCCGGGGCGGGCGAAGACGATAGCCCGGAACCCATCCCACTTGGCCTCAAAGCGGAGGTCACCAGGGAGCGCGCCGTCGGGGGGCAGCTCCCGACGGGCTTCGGCGAGCATCGGCACGATCGGAGGAGTCAGCACCACATCGCCACATTTACGCCGCCCGTGGCCGATGCGCGCGCTGAGGGCAGTGAGCGGCGTGCCTTCTAGTCCACGGCCTTCGAGATCAGCTCCCGGCACCGTTGGACGTCCTTGGTCATCTGCTCCACCAGTGCCTCCACCGTGTCGAACTTCTGCTGCTCGCGGACGAAGGCGAGGAAGTCGACGGCCACATGGAACCCGTACAGGTCGAGGCCGGTCCGGTCGATGGCGTACGCCTCGACGGTCCGCTTGATGCCGTCGAACTGCGGGTTCGTGCCCACGGAGATGGCGGCCGGCAGTTTCTCTCCCCGGGCGTGGAGCCAGCTGGCGTACACGCCGTCGGCAGGGACGGCGGTGTACGGCAGGGTCTGGACGTTGGCCGTGGGATAGCCCAGCTCGCGGCCGCGCTGGTCGCCGCGGACGACGACGCCGTGCACCCGGTGCGGGCGGCCGAGGACCTCGGCGGCGCCGGTGACGTCGCCGGCGGCGATCAGGCGCCGGGTCAGGGTGGAGGAGAAGGGCTCGCCGCCGCCGGCGGTCCCGGACACGTACAGGTCGACGACCTCGACCTCGAAGTCGTACGTCTTGCCCTGCTCGGCGAGGTAGGCGACGTCGCCGGCGGCCTTGTGGCCGAAGCGGAAGTTCGGGCCCTCGACGACCGCCTTGGCGTGCAGCCTCTCGACGAGGACCTTGACGACGAAGTCAGCGGGTGAGAGCTGCGAGAACTCCAGGGTGAAGGGCAGGGTGAGCACCGCGTCCACGCCGAGGTCGGCCATCAGCTCGGTTCGGCGCTGGTGCGGGGTCAGCAGCGGCGGGTGGCTGCCGGGGCGGACGACCTCGCTGGGGTGCGGGTCGAAGGTGACCACGACGGCGGGGACGCCCAGCTGCCGGGCCCGGTCGACCGTGTGCCGGAGGATCAGCTGGTGGCCGCGGTGGACCCCGTCGTACGAGCCGATGGTGACAACGCTGCGTCCCCAGTCCTGGGGGATGTCCTCCAAGCCGCACCAGCGCTGCACTGTGACTGCTCCTCGTCGAAACCCGTGTCCGGGTGTGCAGCCGACCTCGCACACCGTGTTCGAGGCTCCCATGCCGGTGGTGTCGTGCCCGCATCGGCGTCCGGGAAGGACCATGCGGGCGGGGCGGCGGCCGGCGTCAGGGGGTGGGCCGCCGACGGCGCGAGGCGCGTTGCTGCTGTTCTTCCTCCCAGCTCTGGCGGAACCATTCCGCGACGCGTGGATCGGTATAGACCGGTTCGCGAAAGACGGCGGAGTAGTCGGGCTGGGGGCACAGCGGCGGGCGGCGGGAGGGACGGGCCGGGGCCGTGCGGCTGCGGGGGATCGGGGCGGTGGCGGTGCGGCGCACGGGGTTCTCCTTGCTACTTCTTCTTGAGCGCGACGCCCGGATCGTTCTCGCCGGGCAGCGGCTGGGCCGGGCAGGCGCCCAGCACGCGGGCCATGGCGGTGCGCTCGGAGGGTGTGACCCACAGGTGGTACTTCTTCTTCACCGCGATCTGCCGGGCGACGTAGGTGCAGCGCCATCCGGTCGCGGCCGGCAGCCAGGTGGAGGCGTCTTGATCGCCTTTCTGCCGGTTCGCGGAAGCGGACACCACAGCCAGATTCAGCGGATCGTTGGCCAAAGCCTCACGGTCGGCCTGGCTCAGGGCGCGGGCACCGGTGCGCCATGAGTCGCCGAGCGCGACGAGATGGTCAATATCGAGGGAGCCCGAGCTGCCGCGGCCGCGGACGAAGTCGATGCGGCGCCCGGTGTAGGGGTCCTTGAGGAGGGTGCCGGAGGCGACGATGCACGTCGAACCGTCCCGGAACCGGACCTGCGAAAGATCTCTGAACAGGACATCGTTCCGCGTGTCACACGAATTCCGTGCTCCGGGGGCGGAGGTGGTGTCGAGCCAGGCGGTGCCGAACTTGTCGATCCGGTCGTATCCGGACTGGGTTCCGGCCTGGTGGACGGGCAACCTGTCCAGGGCCTGGCGGGCGGGGCTGGATGCCGGCTTGTCGTTGGCGGCGGCGTGCTGGGTGAGCGGGGTGTGGCAGGCGGCGAGGGTGCCGGCCAGGGCGGCGGTGCAGAGCGCGCGGAGCGCGGTGGAGGGCTTCACCGTGAGGGGACCTCGAAGTCTTCGGGCGGGAGCGTGGTGGGCGGAGAAGTTGATGATCACTGATGTGGTGTGCGGGACGGCGGCAGGCGTGGCCAGGGAACGCATGTCCGGTAGGCGGGGACTGCGCGAACGCTCCCCCATGCCGGTCCGTGCGCCGGTGACCGAGCCGTCGGCGAACGTCCGGTGCCGTAGTCGGTGCGGTGGCGTGTCGGCCTGGGGTGGGGGTCAGGGGGCGGTGTCGCTGTGCAGGGGGCTCAGGTCGCGTGCGCGCAGTGACTCGACGAAAGCAGCGGTGCGGTCGGCGGCCTCGGCGATGCCGAGGGGGTCGGGCTGGCCGAGGAGGATGCGGACCACGGGGGATCCGATGACGGCTCCGTCCACGAAGGGGGCGACCTGCGCGGCGAGTTGGGGAGTGGCGACGCCGATGCCGGTGACGACGGGCAGGGGTGTGGCCCGACGCAGGCGGGTGGTGAAGGCCTGCAGGGCGGGTAGGTCGAGGTCGTGCCGGGCGCCGGTCTTGCCGTGGGTGGCGGGCGCGTAGAGCCAGCCGGAGGCGGCGGCCGCGATGTGGGCCAGGCGCGTGTCGCTGGTGTGGCGGGCGACGAACTGCGGGGTGTGCAGGCCTGCCGCGCGGCAGGCGGCGATCCAGGGGGCGGCTGCTTCGAGGGGAAGGTCGGGGATCATCGCCCCGGCGGCTCCGGCGTCGGCCAGCGCGCGGGTGAAGCGGTCGACGCCGTAGCGGTAGACGGGGTTGTAGTAGGTCATCACTACGACGGCGGCATCGGTGGTGGCGGCGGCCCGGCGGACGGTGGTGAGGACATCGGCGATGCGAGTGCCGTGGCGCAGGGCGTGCTGGTAGGCGGTGGTAATGGCCGGCCCGTCGAGGCTGGGGTCCGAGTACGGCAGGCCCACCTCGAGGATCCGCGCGCCGGCTGCGGCGAAGGCCTGCAGGGCTTCGAGATCCAGGCCGGGGGCGGGAAAGCCGGCGGGCAGGAAGACCCCGAGGGCGGGGTCGGTGTGCGAGAGCGCGGCGGTGAGGCGGTCGGGCGCGGGGCGGGTCATAGGTCGTTCCCTTCGAGCGGCGTGCGGCGGGCCGGGGTTGCTCACGCGGCGTGGGGAACGGCGGAGGTGACCTTCACCTTGGCGCGGGCGAGGACGTCGGCGAGGTGCTGCTGTGCGTCGTGCGCGCTGTCGCCGCTGACGACGGCGTACCCGGCGCGGATGTTGTTCGGCGTGGTGCTGGAGGGGGTGAGGGTGGCCGAGTCGCCGACGTCGCACAGCCACTGGAAGTGCTCCAGGTGTCGGTCGCTTCCGGGCCGCAGGTCGCGGTGGGTGACGATGCCCTCGGCTGGCGGGTAGATCATGCCGATGGCGGCGCTGCGCTGCTGGGTGGGGCGCAGGTTGGGGATTTCACCGCAGGCGAGGGCGGCGGACGCCAGGGGCAGGGAGATCCCGGTCGCCAGGCGTACGAGTTCGCCGATGAGGTCGCCGCCCAGGCGCGCGTTGACCTCGATGACCTTCGGTCCGTCCTGGGTGAGGCGGAGCTCGACGTGGCTGACGCCGTGGGTGATGCCCACTGCCTCCAGGGCGGCCGAGGCGATGGGGGCGACCTCGTACAGGAGCGGGTCGCCGGCCGTGACGCTGTGCCCGGTCTCCAGGAAGTAGGGGGCGAAGCCGACCGACTTGCGGGTGACGGCCACGGCGCTGGTGACGCCCCGGTGGGTGACGGTCTCCACGGAGACCTCGGGGCCGTCGAGGTACTCCTCCACGAGCACGCCCTGTCCCTCCGGGCCCTGGTGGGCGGCGCCGGCGGAGGCGATGGCCCAGGCCGCGGGCAGGTCGGTGATCGTGTCCACGCGGACGACGCCGATGCTGCCGGCGTGGGCGGCGGGCTTGAGGACGATCGGATAGCCGACGCGTTCGGCGGCCGAGGCAGCGGCGTCCAGGGAGTGCACCCAGGTGGAGGCGGCCGAGGGAACGCCGGCGGCGGCGAAGCGCTGGCGGGAGGTGGCCTTGTCGCGGGCGGCGGCGACGGCCGACAGGGGGTTACCGGGCCGGCCGCCGAGGCTGTGGGCAAGCCGGGCGGCCGCCATCAGGTGGTACTCGTCCCAGGTCAGTACGCCGGCGATGGGCCAGCGCACGGCGAGCGACGCGGCGGCGGCGTTGACCGCGATCGGGTCGCTCAGGTCGGCCACCTGGTGGTCGACGACGTACGGCTTCTGCCAGGTCAGCGGCGCGTCGTTGATCAGCAGCAGCGGGTAGTGAGCCGCGGTCTGCTCCAGCAGGTAGCCGCGCATGGGGCGCGGGCCGGAACCGATCACGAGCAGCATGGGGTGGGACACGGTGAACTCCCGGGACAGACGGGCGGGTGGGGGAACGGGATCAGGCCGCGCGCGGCGCGTCCGCCTCGGCGGGGACGGGTAGGCCGGCGGGCGCGGGATCGGCGGCTGTGGGGCGGGACGCGTAGGAGGCGCGGTGGTGCCACAGGCCGCGGAAGGCGAGGGCCATGGCCAGGCCCTGCAAGACGGCGCAGGCCAGGAGCAGGCCGGGCAGGGCGCTGGCAGGCAGGGCGGCGACCAGGGCGCCGGCCACAGGCATCGGCACGACGATCAGCACGATGGTCACGCTGAGCGTGCTGCCGAAGACGGCGGCGGGGATGAGGCGGGCGCGCAGGGTGCGCAGGACGACGGTCAGCGCGCCCTCGCCGGCCATCAGGACGCCGATCGTCACCGCGTACACGCCGAGGTTCGGGGCGAGGGCGGTGGCCAGGCAGGCGGCGCAGGCGGTGGCGGCGCCGGCGGCGCCGACCGGCCACAGCCCGAAGCGGTCGATGGCCCGGCGGCAGGCGGCGACGGCGGCGAGGGAGACCAGACCGGCCGCGCTCCAGACGGCGCCGACCGCGATCGAGGAGTGGCCGTAGCTGGTCATGACGGTGATCGGGGCGCTGGCCTGGGTGACGGCGAGGGCCAGGTTGCTGGCGAAGAGTCCGGTGACCAGCCAGGCCAGGGCGGGGATGCCGCGTACGGTGCGCCAGCCGGTGCGCAGGCTGGCTGCCACGGCGCGTACCCCGGAGGCGGTGCTGTCGGCGGACGGCGGGGCGGTGATCGTGCTGGCGGCGGCGGTGGCCGACAGGGCGGCCACGACGGTGAGCATCAGGGTGGGGCCGACGGCCAGCAGCAGGCCGCCGAGGAGCGGGCCGGCCAGCAGGGCGCTCTGGTCGATGCCGATCTGCACGGACTGCACGCGGTGGGCATCGGCGCCGGCGGCGCGGCTGGCGTGTGCGCCGAGCGTCTCGACCGCGACGAAGCAGGCCTGGGAGAGCAGTCCGCCGGCGGCGCCGACGGTCATGACGATGACGGTGGCCGCGGTGCCGGCGGCGGGCACGACGGCCAGGGCGCAGGCTGCGGCCGTGCAGAGCAGCGTGCGGGCGAGCGCGGCGGTGCGGAAGACGCGGTCGGCGCGGAAGCGGTCGACCAGGGGCCCGCCGATGGTGAAGGCCATCAGCCGCGGCAGCCATTCCAGGAGGAACGCGGCTCCGGTCAGGGCGGTGGAGCGGGTCGTCACCAGGATGAGCAGGGGGATGGCGTAGGTGGCGGTCTGGGTGGCCAGGGCGTCGCTGGCGCGCATCAACGAGCTGCGCGCCATCGGCGCAGGAACGGCGAAGGAGAGCATGGCGATACCTGCGCGGTAGAGAAAGAAGAGTGAGGGGAAAAGGGCCGGCGGCCACCGAAGGGGGGCGGTGCCCCGGCAGCACGGGTTGCCGGGGCACCGCGGTCAGGGGTGGATCAGTCCAGGCACATCTTCACGTCGCGGTAGACGTACTTGCCGGAGACCCAGCCCCGCACGCCGGTGTTCTTGTCGGTGATGTTGACCCACTTCGCGCCCTTGGTCCACGAGTGGACCTTGAACTTGTGCGACTTGTACAGGACGCCGAGCGCGGTGGAGTGGGTGGTCGCCTTCGAGCGGATGGTCACCGCGTTGGTGCCGTGCACCGCCCACGGAAGGTAGGGGTTGGCGGTGCAGGACGAGGCGGGAACCGCGGTGGCGACCGACTGCGGCGCCGCGGTGGCCGCCGGGGCGGACAGCAGCGGCAGGGAGACGGCGGCCGCGGTGGCCGCGAGCACGGCTATACGACGTGCAGACATGCACGAACCTCCATATAAGGGGTGTTGTTGGGTAGGGGTGTGCCTCGGCGAGAGGTCGGTGAGCAGGCACTGGACGCGGTGTCGGACACCGGCGTCACCGAGGCCTGGAAAGGTGGGCCTGGCCGTGGTCAGGTCACGGCGCTTGGGCCCGGGCGCTCCATGAGGGAGCGGTCTTAAGGGCGCGTCGCGTCGGCGGCGCGCGGTGGTGCTAGAACCAGCTGGCGGCGACCCAGCCCTTCACGCCGTACGAGCTGCTGGACAGGGACTCGCCGTAGTACCAGCGGTTGCCGTACTTGTTGACGGCGGAGCACTCCACCCAGAACTCGCCGGCGGAGTCCAGGTGGCCCTTGGACTTGTAGGCCACGCCGGGACCGGTGCGGATGTTCGGCCATTCGAGGTTGGGGCCCCACACGCTGTGGTTGCGGTCGTTGCGGGTGCACGCGCTGGAGCCGACCGCGGAGGCCGGAGTGGCCGTGGCGGCGATCCCTCCGACCAGCACAGCCGTGGTGGCTGCGGCCATCGCGGTGCGGCGCAGTACAGGTCGCATCTGCTTCCTTCGGGTTCGAGTACGAGTGGTTGACGAGGCCGTCGTCCGGGGGCCCGGACGCCGGCACGCTTCTAGGCGGCGCCGCGCGGCTTGTCGGTGTCGCCCGGGGTGCGGCGTCGCCCGTAGCGGGCCGCGCCGATCGCGGTCATGCCGACCGCGAGCATCCCGGCTGCGACCAGGGCGAGTTCGCCGTCACCGGAGGCGCCGGTGTGGGCCAGTGAGGCGTTGGCGGCCGGTTCGCTGTCGGGCGTTTCCTGCGCGGACGTCTGCCGGGCGCCGCTGCGGTGGGAGTCGTCCGAGCCGGTATCCGAAGAGCCGTGCTGACTGCCGGAGTTGGATCCGCCGCCGCTGTGGCCGCCGGAGCCTGCGTTGCCGCCTGGGTCCGGTGTCGGCGTGGGATCGGTGCCCGGATCCGTTCCCGGGTCCGTCGGCGTCCCCGGATCGGTAGGCGTTCCCGGGTCGGTGGGCGTCCCAGGGTCTGTCGGCGTCCCGGGATCCGTGGGTGTTCCCGGATCCGTCGGGTGGCCCGGTTCCGTGGGTGTGCCCGGATCGGTTGGGGTGCCGGGGTCGGTCGGGTCGGTGCCCGGATCGGTCGGCGTGCCGGGGTCGGTGGGGTTTCCGGGGTCCGTCGGTGTGGTCGGGTCGGTTCCGTTGCCGGGATCGGTGGGGGTCGGATCGGGCGTGGGATCGGTGCCGTCACCGGGGTTGGTGGGGGTCGGGTCGGTCCCGTCGCCGGGGTCGGTCGGGTCCGTTGTCACGCTGAGTCCGGCCGATGCCGACACCTGCACGCCAGGCAGGAGGTCCGGGACGCTGACGGCCGGTGTGTCCGTGGACTGCTCGGCGGCGGACGCGCCCGGAGCGGCGAACAGACCAGCGGCCGCCACCGCAGCGGCCGTGGCCGCTGCCCGTCTGATCACGCGCGCACGGGTTCTGAGCATGGGAAAGATGCCTCTCCTATCGGGATACGCGACGGCCGGGACTTCCCCGCCCTCGGGCGGGTGCCGTCCGCTGAGAAGAGCTTCCGACGGGGAGCCTGTGGATAGTTTTTGACGCCGCGGCCTCCGGGCGGGCTGGCCTGTGGATAACCCATCGCCTTCAGCGGCGGGCGAGTTGCCTCGGTGCGGCGGTCGGGACAGGCGGTGTCAGCGTGCGGCGTGCGGCGGCGAGGACGAGGCAGGAGCCGGCGGCGCCGGCGACCGTGACGGCTGCCGGGGCCAGTGGTCCGCTGCCGCCGACGGCGCCGGCCAGTGCGGAGCCGGCGGCCTGCCCGAGACCGAGGCTGGCGATCATCCAGGCGGCTGCTTCACCGAGGGTGCCTTGCGGGGCGAGCTGGTCGAGTCCGGCGAACGTCTGGACGAGCAGGGGTGCCAGGAACAGGCCGGGCAGCAGGGCGGTCAGGACGGCGAGGAGCGGCGGCGGCGCGACCAGGGTCGGCAGGAGTCCGCCGAGCAGGCATCCGGCCGTGGCCAGGAGGTGTCCGGTCGGCGGTCCGCTCCAGGTGCGTCGGCCGTAGACGAGACCGCCGGTGAGGCTGCCGGCGGCCAGGGCGGCGGGGATCAGGGTGGACAGGGCGGGTGTGTGGTGGGTTTCGGCGAGTTCGAGCGCGACGATGTTCATCGCGCCCAGGGCGATGCCGGCGCCGAAGAGGGCCGCGGCCAGAACCCTGGGCCCGCGCAGGCGCAGCGGGCTGACCCGGCGGGTGTGCCGGGTGCCGGGCGGCATCCAGGTGCGGGCCGGCGGGGCGGTGGCAAGCAGCAGGGTGCCGCCGAGGACGAGGACGGCGCACGCCGCGAGTGCGGTGCGGGCTCCGAGGGCGGTGTCCAGGAGGAGGACGAGCAGCGGGCCGGCGATGAAGACGACCTCCTGGGCGGCGGCGTCCAGGCCGAGCGCGGTACGCAACTGGCGTGAGCTGTCGGTGACTTCGGGCCACAGCACGCGCAGCGCCGCTTCCAGCGGCGGGGTGGCCCACCCGGCGGCCGCAGTCAGCGCGAGCAGGCCGGCCGGGTGGGCCCCGGGCCTCAGCGCCGCGAGGGCGGCGAAGGACAGGGTGGAGGCGAGGGCGGTGGTGGTCAGCACGCCGTGCTGGCCGTGCCGGTCGAGCAGGCGTCCCCACCAGGGCTGGCCGAGGGCGGCGCTCACGCCGTAGACGGCGGTGAGTACACCGGCCTGCCGCACGGATCCGCCGCCGGTACGGACCGCGAGCAGGAGGGCGAGCGGGGCCATGGCGACCGGCAGGTGACCGACGACGGCGCCGGTCAGCAGCCGCAGGACGTGCGGGCGGCGCAGCAGCTGGGAGTAGCGGGCGGATGCGGTGGGCTGGGCAGAGGGGGTCATGACGGGGTACCGGCCTTGCGGGAGATGCCGCGTGCAGCGGCCAACAGAACGAGACAGAAGTCGGCGGCGGGCGGCCCCGCACCGGTGCGGGGCCGCCCGGCTTCACCCGGCGCGGGGGAAGACCGGCGGCGTCCAGCCCACGTAGTTGGCGCCCCAGCGGTTTTCGATCTCGTCGGCCTTGACGACGTCGATGTAGCCGGGCCTGACGATGTCGTTGGAGGCGATCTCGCCGTTGCCGAGGTAGACGGCGATGTGGCCGGCCCGGTGTCCGGTGTCCCAGTACAGGAGTGCGCCGGGAGGGGGGTGCCGGTCGCCGGGGTGCCGCATGTTGGCGGGTACGACCTTGTAGTGGTCGATGGCGTAGTCGACGCCGCTGAAGGACCAGCCGTAGACGTTGGCGACGAACGCCAGGCAGCGCCGGTACCAGGCGGGGGTCGACAGGGCGCCGGAATGCAGGCGGGCCCAGCGGATGGCCTCCTTGACGGTGCGGGGGTTGTGCAGGGTCACGGTGTTCTTGCCGTCGGTGAAGGTGCCGCTGCTCGCGCCGGTGGTGCTGCCGGGGACCGTGTCGTTGGTGGGGCACTGGCTGGGGACGTCGCCGGAGGCCGCCGTGCTGTCGTCGCCGCTGCTGGCGGTGGCGTTGTCTCCGCTGGTGCCGGTGGCGGATCCAGCACGGGCCAGGTCGATGTCGGCCTCTTTGGCCAGGGCACGGACTTCGGACTCGTGGCCGGCGTACAGCGAGGGGTACTTGCTGTGCTGGACGGCCTGGGCGACGTCCCCGGGCGGGCGGGTCGTCCAGTTCTTGATGTCGATGAGGCCCTGGTTGGTGCCGCGGCCTTTGAAGAAGGACTCGGCGGCGTAGGCGGGCTTCATGATGTTCGCCTTGCTGCCCCAGCCCATCGAGGGCCGCTGCTGGAAGAGGCCGACGGAGTCGAGATGGCCGGTGTCCTGGTTGAGCAGACTCGACTCCTGCATCGCGGTCATCATTGCGATCAGGGTGGCCTTGCCGGGCAGGTGGAGACGGATGGCGACGTTGTCGATGGCCTGCGCGTTGGCTATCTGCTTGTCGTGGACGCTGCCGGAGCCCGAACTGGAGCTGCCGGTGGAGGCGTTGTCGGTGACGGGTGTGGCCGATCCGGTGCCGACGCCGGTGTCCTCGCAGCTGGAGGCGGCGGCCGAGGGCGCGGGCAGGAGCGCGCCCATCAGCATCAGGGCGGCCAGGAAGCACACCCCGGCCGCGATGGCGATCTTCCAGGTGAGGGTCTTCTTGGCGGCGACGGTGACGGCGATCTGTCCCAAGTCCTGCTGCACGCCTACTCCTTCAGGCCGAGCACGCGGGTGACCATCCACGGCTGGCCGACGTCGGCGCGGGCGATCTCGAGGGTCAGGTGGCGGGTGTAGCGGTAGTCGTCGGTGCCTTCGACGGCGATGACGGCGGTGGCCTGCCGGTACACGCGGACGGCGGTGTCCGGTGCGGGCCGCTGGCTGGCGGCGGGCTGGCTGATCGTCACCGTGGTCGGGGCTGCCTTGACGGCCTGGGCGGCGACGAGCTGGTTGAAGTCCTTGTCGTCGTGTTTGGCGAGGTTGGTGACCAGCGGTGCGGAGGCGTAGGGGGCGGCGCGTTCGACGGCGGCCTTGTGCGAGCCGTCCTGCAGGGGCTTGCGGGTGCAGTAGGCGGTGACGAAGGCCTTGGCGATGCCGTCGGGCGTGGTGGGCCTGGTGGTGGTGGTGGGGCTTGCGGTGGTCGCCGGGGTCGGGGTCGCGGGGTCGGCGCTCTGGGCGGCCGCGGCGGTGGGGGTGGCGCTCGGTGCCGGGTGGGCGCCGGCCTGGTGGTCGTGGCCGGACTGCAGCCAGGAGGCCAGGCCGACGGCGCCGGCCAGGACCAGGGCGATGATCGGGATCGTGATGGGGGTGGGTACCTTGCGGCGCTCGGCCTTGACCCACTGTTCGCGCTGGGCGCGGCGGGCCGACTTCCAGGCCCGCCGTCCGCGGCGGCGCGCTCGCCAGGGCAGGTCGGCCAGTTCGTCCGGCGGTGGCTGGTCGCGCAGCAGTTGCCGCCACTGGGCTGCGGTGCGCTCGCCGTCACCCGCCGTGCCGGTACGCCGGTCCGCGCTGCCGGTGTCGCGGGCGGAGGGGCGGGTCGGGTCGGTGTCGTGCTCGGGCTGGGTCATGGTGCGGGGCTCCGTGAGGGCGCGGGTGAAAGGGCGTGCGGGCATGGCGAGATGGCCCCGGGGCGGTCCGGCCGCAGGAAGGGCCGGACCGCAGGGGGTCTCGCGAAAGGGGGTTGGGGAAGGCGGGCGCCGGTCAGTTGGCCGGCGCCCGGGTCAGCTGCTGTCCTTGGCGGGCGGCAGGGCGGGCCTGGCCGCTTGCCTGATCTCGGGGCGAGGCGCGGGCGCGGGCTTGTCGCGGACCACGGATCCGGTGATCACCCGGCCGCTGGCGGGCGGCGGGTAGGAGCGGAACTTCGCGCCGACGGGGTTGGCCGGCTCATCGCGGACCACTTCGCCCTGGATGGTCTTGGAGCCGTTCTGCCGCGGGTGGGGTGGCACGCCGGTGGGGTCCGGGGCGCCGTAGCGCACCTGGTAGGGGCCGGCTTGCCCGGCCCGCTGGCGTGCGGCTGCCGCCTTGTCGGAGCCGGGGGTTCCGGCGCTGGGCGGGGAGCCGGGGCCGCCGGGCAGGCCCGGGCGGGTGGCGGCGTGGTCGCCGTAGGTGCCGGACGGCAGCCGGGGCCGGCTGGGCGGGGGCGGGTAGGTGCGCACGCGCTCGACGGTGATCGACGTGTCGTCGTCGCCGGCGGGCTGCGGGGATGGTGCGGGCGAGCGGCGCGGTATCCGCGGCAGGTTGATGCCGCCGGGGAAGCGGTCACGCAGCACGCCGACCAGGCCTCCGCTGCCCCGGCCGCTGCCGGTGTTGCCCATGGCGTTGCGCAGGCGGCGGGTGGCGGCGAAGTGCCCGGCGGCGTTGAGGATTCCGCGGCCGGCGAGCTGGGCGCCGCCGCCGGAGACGATGCCGTCCAGGCGGCCCTTGAGTTTGATGGCCATGCCGGCGCAGGCGATGTTGAGGCAGGAGACCATCAGCCAGCCGAAGCTGGGCAGCAGCGAGAGCATCGCCAGCGACGTGATCATCGTTGCGCCCAGCAGCATGGTGCCGGTGAAGCTCACCAGGGTGAGGCCGACGAGGATCTCGAACCATCCCACGCCCCACTGGCGGGGCTTGCCGGGAATGCACCACAGGGCGGCGAACACCACACCGCACACCAGCAGCATCAGCGAGCCCAGCAGGCTGGCCAGGGTGGCCGCCGCGAGCGAGAGGGCGAGCACGGCGAAGATCACGGCGGAGATGAGGGCGGCGATCAGCAGGCCGATCCGCCCGGAGGGGGTGTGGCCCTGACGCCACTGGACGGCCTCATGGCCGGCGCGGTCTTCGGTCATGTGGTCCTTGAGGTAGTCCTCACGGGAGTCCATGTCCGAGCCGCGCTTGAGGGTGTCGGGCCCCCACCGCTTGCACGCCTCGATACTCCCCAGATCCGCCAGGCACCAGGGAGTGGCGACGTAGGTGCGCCACACCGCGTCGCTGGCCTTGCGGATCGCGTCGTCCTTGGCGTTCCCGCTCCAGGTGGGGGTGGGGGTCTTGAAGGGCAGGGAGTCGGAAGTGTCGCCGGACAGGCCGCCGTTGATGGTGGTCATGGCGACGGTGGAGCCGGCCTGGCGGACGTTGTCGACCCCTTGGACCCAGGTGGAGGGGCTGGTGAAGAACGTCGTCGCGATCGCAGCGCTGGCGGCGACCCACGCGAGCTGTCCGAGCATGGAGGAGTCGGAGCGACGGGCCCAGGCGATGAACATGCCCAGCGCGAGCGCCGCGGGCAGGAACGTTTGCGCCATGGGGGTGGCGGCCGCGCCGATCGCCTTGGAGATGGCCGGTTCGACCTCGGGCAGGCTGACGACCTTGAAGCACCACTGCACGATCGTCACCGTGGCGCGGCCGACCATGGTGAGCACGCCCATGAGCATCTGGGAGATCTCATACATGCTGCCGTCGATCAGATCGCCGCCGAAGAGGTCGTCGGAGAGCTGCTTGTCGAGCTGGTAGGCGCCGGGGGCGTACGTTTCGAAGAGGGTGTGCTGCCCGTGGGGCGGGGTGATCGGGGACGGCATCAGGTCGCCGATGCCGGCCGGGTTGTACTTGTCGGTGTCGTCGGCGGCCGCGGCCGGCGCGAGCACCACCATGGTGGTGTAGAGCCCGACGATCGGGATCATCAGGTTGCGCAGCCGCGGCAGCCGCAGGCGTCGTGTCAGGCGTCGTATGCGGTCAACGAGCCGTTTGTTCATGGTCATTCCATCTGTGCGAGTACCGCGGCCACGGGGTCGGCGGTGTGCGCGTAGCGGTCGCCGACGTCGGTCTTCTGCTCGATCCGCCATGCGTCACCGTCCTTGACCAGGCGCAGCGCGTAGCGGAAGGGCTTGTCGCCGGTGCGGTGCATGGTGGCGAGGACGCCCTTGCCGGCCGGGTGGGTGTCGGAGGCCGGCACGTCCTGCACGTTGGAGACCTTGATGCTCAGCGGGGCCTGGGTGGAGGCGGGGTCGGCGGTGTCGGCGGCGCTGTCCTCCTGGCGCTGGGCGATGCAGCCCTTGAGGGTGCCGCCGTCGTCGTCGTAGTTCGGGCGCGCGGCCGCGGTCTCGAGCGTGCACATCGTGCGGCCGTCGGAGGGGGTGACGGCCATCCACGCCTTCATGTACGTCGCAGCGGTGGACTTGACCTTGGCGGTGGGGTCCGCCGACGCGGACGGTTTGGCCGGCGTGCCGCCGGAGGACGAGCATGCGGCGAGCGCGCCGAGGACGGTGGCGGTCAGGGCGGCGGCGGCCAGGCGGGTTCGCGAGTTCATCAGGACTCCTTCGTTGGCAAGTACACGTGGTATTCACGCGGCCTCCGATCCTGCCTTGATCAAGTCCGGTTGTCCGCCCGGGTCCTGGCCATCGGTTCCCGGTCCGTCCGGATCGTCGTGCTTTGCCTGCTCGGCGGCCTCGTCGGCGGCCTGGTCCTTGGGGTTGGTCGACAGGGCGCGCAGCAGCTCGGCGGAGGGGGCGTCCCACTGCATGGTGGCGACCCGGTCGCGGCGGTCGCGCACGATGCAGTGCCCGTGGCGGATCTCGCCGTGCGCGTTCTTGCCGACACCGTGGATGAGGGCGCGGCTGGCCGCTCCGACCGGCAGGCGCAGCAACTCGGCGAGGGCGTCTTGCTGTTCGCGGGTGGAGAGCTCGAAGCCGAGCACCGTGGTGATGGCCTCCAGCACACCGTCCAGGCCGAGCAGGGAGCGCGGGTCCTGGGTGTCGATCGCCAGTGACGTATCGAGCGCGCGTCCGGTCCGGGCGATGTAGTCCAGGAAGCGGCGGCCGTCGTCCGTCGCGGTCAGGACGTGCACCTCGGGCACGGAGATGACCTTGGGCAGGTCGCGCAGGTCGGTGCGGGCAGCGGTGTTGAGGGAGTACGCGATCAGACCGCGCATCAGCGCGAGGCTGACCCGCTCGGTCATCGTCATGTCGCCCGGCCTGGTGCCGACCTGGGGCATCGTCAGGCCGGGTACCTGCACCAGCCATAGGCCCGGTTCCGGGCGCAGCGGGGAGGCGCCCTCGCGCGGCCGGCCCAGCAGCGGCGCGCCGAGCTGGGTGCGCGAGACTTCCTCCAGCGCGCGGCCGGCCTCGGCGGCGAGCTCGTTGGTGGAGGACTTGAGCAGGTCGACCACGCGCCAGGAGGCGGGGTCGTCCATTTCGGCGACCTCGTTGCAGGCGCGCAGCAGGTGGGTCTCCACGCCCTGCTCCCGCATCCGCTCCGGCAGCATGATCAGCATCTGGGAGACCACCTGGAGAGCGGCGTCCCCGCGCCCCAGGAGGCGGAAGAGGTCGGCGACCGCAGGGGTGTCCAGGCCGCAGGTGACGTGGTGGGCGTCCAGTCCCAGGTACTGTCCGGCCCGGTACAGGCCGACCTCGTCGCCTTTGAAGCCGAGCATGAGCGCGAACGCGCCGCGCATCGCCGCGGTGAGCGTGGCCAGCATCATGCTGGTGGTCTTGCCGCGGCCGGAGCGTCCGACGAACAGGGTGGTCGTCGCGTCCCCGCGGGCGCTGCCGGCGGTGATGTCGAGGCGGCACACGCCAGGGGTGGTGCCGGTCAGCAGTCCGGCGATCGGCCCGGTGTCGTCGCCGGCTTCGCTGCCGCCCCAGAACATGGACGCGGCCAGGGCGTCGGTCTCGCGCACGTGCCCGAGGTCGGGGACGCGCAGCATGTCGCCGATCTGGCATTCCAGCCACAGTTCGCGCTGCTCGTCCTCGGCGGTGATGACGTCGATCGACAGTCCGTCGTAGTGGGCGATGACGGCATCGACACGGGCGCGCAGGTCCTCCAGCGACTCGGTGGAGGTCACGATGAGGCGGGGGTGGTCCTCGAGGAGGGTGAGGCTGTCGCGCGACATGCGCTGGCGCAGGGCCTCCATGGTGAGCTCGGTTTCCTGGGTCTCGACGAAGGTCTCCCCCGCCGAGCCTTCGGCGGCCGAGCGCCGTTGCTCCTTGGCGGCCTGGCGGACCTTGTCGACGGCCTTGATCGCGGCGCCCTTGCGCCACACCGCGAAGCGGACGCTGGCTTCCGGGCACACCAGGGTCTCGTCGCCGGTGTCGGGGTGACTGTAGGTGATCTCGCTGAGGCAGCGCAGCCATTCCTGTTCGCCGGGGGTGTGCAGCTGCTCGGGGAAGGTGGGCATGGCCAGCACCGCTGTCCATGCCACCGTCTGGCCGCGGGCGTCGAGGAGTTCGACGTGGTCGTGGTGGGGGATGGCGCGGGACTGGGTCAGGCGCACCAGGGAGGCGCCGGTGATGGTGGGCAGGTTCGGCGGGGCGGGCTGCGGCCGGTGGGATTCGCGGGAGATCGCCCAGGCGAGCAGTTCGACCGGGGCGAGCGTTGCCCGCCAGGGCGTGGCCTCCAGGCGGCGCTCCAGCCGGCG
Organism: Streptomyces sp. NPDC001668; assembly: GCF_042893155.1. Taxonomy (NCBI): domain Bacteria; kingdom Bacillati; phylum Actinomycetota; class Actinomycetes; order Kitasatosporales; family Streptomycetaceae; genus Streptomyces; species Streptomyces sp. NPDC001668. The sequence goes on along the minus strand of NZ_JBIAUQ010000014.1, from coordinate 74,613 downwards.
GGCGACGGCGTCGAGTTGGGTGAGCTCGTCCTTGGCGAGCCCGGTGGTGCGGATGCCGAGCGCGCCGGTGGCGGCGTTCTTGGCGCTGGCGGTGCCGGCCGAGGAGCGTTCGGCGATCTTCACGCCGAGCAGGAGGTGGCGCTGGGGCAGGTCGAGGCCGTCGAGGCGGTAGGCCCACAGGTCGGCGAAGTGTTCGACGTCGCCCGCGGTGAACAGCTCGCGTGCCTCGGCGCGGAAGGCCTCGCCGTCCAGCCGCGACCACACGATCTTCAGGTGGGCGTTGTACCCGGCCAGCGTCTTGGCCAGGGCGAGGGCGGCGGCGTCCTGCTCCAGGTCCTGGGTGGGCTCGGGCATCAGGTCGGTGTTGGCACTGTGCAGCACGAACCAGGCCTCGGCCTGGGTGGAGGTGACGACCAGGCCGTCGGCGAGGGCGACGAGCTGGGGCGGGGGCATGAAGCGTTCGGCGCCCAGGCCCAGCAGGCGGCCGACGCGGGAGACGCTCTTGCGCTTGGCGCGGGTCGCGGTGGTCATCGCAGCTCCTTCGGGGTGGCGCCGCGAGCCCAGGCGTGTGCCTCGGACTCGCTCAGGTACAGGGCCTGCAGGCGGGTGGCGGTGCGGTCGCGGACGGCGTGCAGCCGGCCGGGGATGACGGAGACGGGCGGTACCGGCCAGATCTCGGGGGCGATGCGCGCCCACAGGGTCTGGCCGGCGTAGGCGAGGAGCCGGGTGGGGAAGAGGTCGGCGATCGCGGTGCCGAAGTGACGGCCCAGTCCCTGCGGGCTGCCGGCGGCGATCCGGATGCCGCTGGCGGGTCCGGCGCCCAGCAGCATCTGCAGGGCCTCCACGCCGGGGGCTTCGGCCAGCTGGCTGTCCGGGCGGGTGTCGGACCAGAACTGGCGCAGGGCGAACACGAGGCGTTCGGCGTGCTCGATGACGATCAGCCGCTGCGGTCGGGGGGCGGCGGCGTGGCGCAGTTCGTCGAACAGGCCGATGAGGTGGTCGTGGATGGCTGGGATGCGCCGGAAGTAGGAGACGTTCTCCACTGCGGTGGCCCAGGGGTGGGAGGGGCCGCGCTGGTCGAGGTCGAGGATGTCGACCAGCTGGCCGCGGGCGAGGCTCTGGGCGGCGAGGGTGCGCAGCACGGTGGTGGTGCCGCCTCCCCCGCCGGCGGCGACCAGGACGTGGCCGGCGTCGTCGGGCCAGGTGACGGGGGTGTCCTCGGCGGCGAGTCCGATCAGTACCCCGCCGCCGGTGCGCAGGGCGCGGGCGGTGTGCGCGTCGCCGAGCCGGACGAGGGTGCGCAGGGCGGTGATGGGCATGGTCGTCTGGACGGTCATCGCGATTCCTTGGGTGCGGAGCGGCGGATGCGGCGGGCGCGGCGGCGGGCCTTGGCCACGGCGTCCGGCCCGTACAGCCGCGGGCGGGGGGTGAGGTGCAGCGCCTCGCCGGCCGAGCGGGCGGGGTCGGGGCCCTCGGAGGTGAACAGGGAGGACAGGCCCGGCATCTGGGACAGCTGCGGGGCCCGCTCCCCCAGCCGGCGGCCGCGCAGCCGCATCCCGAGGCGGCCGTGCGGGATGCGGCCGCGGCCGATGACCGGGGCGATGCCGCGCAGCAGGTACTGGGCGCGTACGGCCCAGACCATGAGGTTGGTGCGCCGCCAGTAGATGAGGGAGCGTTTGGCGCCGTAGTAGGTCAGGCCCAGCGGCGGCAGCAGGAAGAGGGGGAACAGCGGCCTGGAGGGCAGGCCGAACAGCAGCAGCCAGGTGCCCCACCAGAGGGGGAAGATCACCGCGCCGTAGCGCAGGGTGGTGCGGGGGATGCCCTCTCCCAGGTCGATGCCGAGCAGCTCGTGCTGGCGCATCTCCAGGTCCCAGTGCCTGCTGAAGGTGTGTGAGGTACGCATGTCTGGGCCGCCTCCTACTGAAAGATCGAGAAGGCTTTGCCGCCGACGAACGTGAGGATGTCGATGGTCTTCTGCGTGTTGAAGATCGACATCGCGGCGACGGCCGCACCGAGTAGATGAGTGATCAGCTTTCCCCACTCGCTGCGCGCCCAGTGGCCGAAGCTGCGGACGGCCAGCACGGCGCCGAAGAGGGTGCCGACGATGGTGATGACCCACGTAGCCAGGCTGTTTCCGCCCATGGCTGGTATCTCCCTTGCTGCTGGTGGTGCTCGTAGCGGTGCGTGCCGCCGCGTCGGGGCGCGGGCCGGGGCGGTGGCTACTGGGCGGTGACGGACCACACCTGCCAGCGGGAGGCGCCGCTGGCGCTGACCCGGGTGAGGGTGATCCGGTAGGTCTGCTGGAGGGTGGCGCCGCCGGTCTTCCAGCCCACGACGGCAAGTCCGGTGCGCTTGTCGTCGGAGCCGTCCTGGACGTTCCAGGAGTCCAGGCCGCCCAGGACGATGCCGTCGCCGAGCGGGGCGATGTCGGCGCCGGGCGCGGCGGTCTGGTCGGCGGTGCCGGCGGCCCATGCGGTCAGGAAGGCCTCGACGGTGGAGCGGGTGGAACTGCTCAGGTCGGCGTCGGTGTCCGGGGCGGCCGGCTCCGTGTAGGTGACGGCCTCGGGCAGGCCGACCAGGGCGGGCTGGCCGGTGACCAGGACGCGGCCGCCGGACTCGGCGACCGGTACTTCCAGGGCGCGCCAGGTCGAGACGGTCTTGGTCTTGGTGCCGCTGCCGGTGGTCGTGGAGATCCTGGCGTCGACGACGACGCGGGCGTGGTGGGGGGATGTCTGGGTGATCTTGCCGGGGATGGTCTGCGCGACCAGCTGGGTGCCCTGCCCGTCCCAGCCGGCCTTCGGGTCGGCACCCTTGGGCAGGTCCCGGGCGAGTTCGCTCTCGCGGGCCTTGGGGTCGTCCTCGGACCAGGTCAGATACGAGCGGGTGAAGCGGGCCGCGACCTGCGCCGCCTCGGCCTCGGGCACGTCGTCGCGGGCGGCCTGCGCCTGCGGGTCGGACGTGGTGGTGCGGGCCGGCGGCTGGGCCGGGGCGATCCAGGTCTTCACGCCGGTGAGCGCGGCCAGTCCGATGACCAGCCAGAGCACGACGCGGCCGGTGCGCCGGGCAACGATGTGACCGGACGGCTCGTCCTCCTCCGCCCAGCCGGCCGCCTGCGTCGGACGGGTCTCGGCACCCGCGTCCTGGGACTCCTCGGGCTCCGGGACATCTGTCACCGCGCCGTCGGCGGGCCTTTTTCGGGCACGCCCGGCAAGGGCTTCGGCGAATTCCTCGCCCCCCGCCCTCTTCTTTTCAGGAAGGTTCAGAAACCTTCGCAGTCGGCTCATTTACTAACTCCTCGGCCGTGTCGCGCTCGAATCCCGCGCCCGGCAGGCACGACGGAACACAGCACCCCGCATGCATGTGCGGGAAGCTCACACCGAAAAGCTAAAGCGGATGCCCTGTGGATAAGTTTTTGCATCCAGGAGCGCTCGCACGCCGGAGGATGCGGACAAAAATGGGGCCCGCACCGGCTGGTGCGGGCCCCATCGGGCTGTCGGTTCGGTTACTCGGCGTCGTCTTGCTCGTCCGGATCGGCTTCAGCGCGCGCCATCGGCCGATTCCGTTCCCACCGCAGGAGGTCGGACGGCAGATAGAACAACTGCTGCCCCTTCTTCTCCACGTGATCGGGGAATTCAGGATCGATGGCGCGGGCTCTGCGCAGGGCCGCGAGGGTGAGGTGCGGCAGGTATTTCTGCTGGGCCTCCCGCAGACTGACGGGCGCCTCGGCCTCCTCGGCCGCAGCCTCACCGGCCGCGCCGTCCGTGGCGTCCTGTACGGATGCCGATTCGGCGCCCTCGGCACGGTCGGGCGCCGCGGCCTTCAGGGCAAGCGGCCCGTGCGGGCCCGCCTCACCGGCCTGTGACGCCCCTTCCGCCATGCCGCCCGATATGCCCTGTATGCCCTGTGACCCTGTGACATCACCCCCCTGTTTTCCCTGGTGGACAGAGGTACCTGTGACCCTGTGACCCTGTGACATCTCCTCCTTGGCGAGCGAGACGGTCGGACCGGACGCGGCCCCGGCCATGGCCCAGGCACGAGCCTCGGCGTCGGTCATGAACATCACCTGCGTCTCGTGCGCAGTGCCGCCGAGCACTACCTGGGCGCGGCCGATGTGCCGGGTCGACTTCGGAGCCGGCTGGACCTCGGGCACGAGCATGCGCCACGCGTTCTGGGTATAGCGGGCGAGAATGCGCGTAGCAAAGTTCTCACGCATTTCCGGACCGCCCAGGGCACGCGCGGTCGCCGACTGCGCCACCAGCAGAACGTGCAGCCGCACCGCGCGGCCCATGAAGAGGATCTCAGCGAGCGCATCGACCGCCGGGGAAATCTTCGGGTCGCCCTTTTCCTTGATTTTCTCCCAGTAGCGGGTGAGCTGTTTCATCGTCGCATTGATCTCCTCCAGGAGGATCACAATGCGCGGCCCAACCTCCGACGGGTCGGCGTCGTCGCTGAGCTGCTCCGCCGCATGAATACGCCGACGTCCCTCGGCGCCGAGCGCAATAAGCGCGTCGTGAATATCGGCGATATCCCGGCAGTAGCGCACGTTTTTCACGCCGCGCGCCCACAGGTGCGAGACGCGTTTGAAGTCGAGAATGTACGCGTGCGCGCCGTGGTGAATCAACTGGGAGGCGATAGTCCGCAAAATGACGGATTTACCGCCGCCGGTGCCGGCCGATACCAGGACGTGCGGCGATTCGGCGTCGAGGTCGACGCTCACGATCTTATGGCCGCGTTCCAGGCCGATCAGCGGGGCGGACTCGGGGACCTTCTGGACGAGCTCGCGCACCTTGGGATCGGAGAAGACCACCTTGCTCGGGGGCCGGTGCACCTTCTTGACCAGCACATACGGCTCGCGGCCGTCGTACTTCCAGGAGAAGCTCACGCCCTGCAGGGCGAGCTTCTTGACGACCATCTCGGAGACCTTCTGCTCGTTGAACTGCAGGTCCACCGGCAGATCGATCCGGATTTCGGCGTCGTCGTCGGAGAAGTTCAGCGGGATGTGCAGGTAGGCGTCCGGGCGGGTTCCCTCGGGCACGCCGAGCGGCTCCTTGAGGGCCAGGTGCAGCGGCTCGACCCACTCGCGCATCAGCTCACGGCGGCCGCGGGTGCGGACCCGGTGCAGCACTCCCCCGGCCAGCAGCAGGCCGCCGGCCGCGGAACCGATCGTCGGCGCGAGGTCCTGGGCCTCGTGCAGCAGGGCCATCGTGCCGTCGGGGTCGTCGTAGTAGCTCCAGCCGCCGGCACCGAGCGCGCCGAGGGTGAGCAGCCGGGTCCCGGCGCGCTGCCAGCCGGCCCGGTAGGAGCCGCGGCGCACGGTGCCTTCGACTCCGTCCAGAACGCGGGTGCCGCGCTTGAAGAAGGTCGCGTCGGTGCGTTGCACGCCGTCCAATTCGCGTCCGGACAGCAGCCGGCCCAGACCCAGGGCAACGGCCTCCACCGTCTCCTCGATCTGCCGGTCCACCTCGCTGCGCGCCATCGCCGAGCTCCTCCACACCACAACGCTCCGCCGCCCGTCCGACGGGCGGGGACGATCTTGTGCGGGCACGCTACGAGCGGCTGCCTGTGGATAAGTCACGGCGCCGCCGGCGCCCGGACTCCCCCGGCGTCACACGCCCCGGCCCCGTGGTCCGTCCCGGGAGCAACGGGTGCAGCAGCAGGGCACGCAACAGGCGGCCCGCGGAGGCGAGGGCCGTTGCGCTGGGCGGGCCACGTTGTGCAACGGGGCGCGGCCCGCTGCTGGACGTTGCGCAGCACACGTGTTGCGTCGTTGCTGCGTTGCTGCGTTGCTGGGTGAGCGCTGCCCGGCTGCATCCGCAACGACCGCGCGACGCAACAGGCGCAACCAGGGCAGCAGGTTCGGCGCGGCGTTGCTCGGCCCCGCGGCAGCGGGCCGTTTGCCCTGGTTGCCGGTGGCAGTACGGGAGAGCACCGTGCCGGCGGCCGGCGGCCCTGTACAACGGCGGGGCCGGGAGGCGGGAGCGGCGACGCGGGTGATCGGCGAAGGGCGCCGGGCGGTGCGGGCGCTGTGGTGGACGCCGTCCGGTTGCGTGGGCGCGTTGCCTCGGGGATGCAACGGCTGCGTCGAGCGGGCGGGGTCCGGTGGTAGTCCGCGCCGGGCGTTGCGCAGCAACGGGTTGGCGCGTTTCACCCCGGCGCCCGGGGTGGGAGCGTTACGGTGCTGGCAGCCGGGGCGGGGCGTTCCCCCGTCGCCCCGTTCCCGGCGCTACCCGTTGTCTACGCTGCAGTCTGCTGCAACGGGTCGGTTTCCGTCTCCCGCTGGGCGTCGGCGTGCGGTTGCTTGCTGTTTCTCTCGGCGGCCTCGGCGACGCGGAAGGCCTGGCCGCGGTTGACCTTCTTTCCGTGGAGCTTGAGCCACTCGACGAGCTGGGCGTGGTCGAAGGTGTTGAGCACGGTGATGGCGTGGCGGATCGCGTCCGCGGGCCGCATCCCGGCGACGATCTTGGCCTGGTCCTCGTCGCGCTCGAACGGGGGGCTCGTCGCCTGCTCGCCGCCACTGCCGCTGCCGGCGTGGGCGGCGGTGTCCTCGCCGGGCTCGTCCTGCTCCACGTCGGGTCCGTCTCGCCCCTCGTCTATCTCGGCCTTGCCGGCCTGGGGCTCGCCGGTCGGCGTCGGCTGCTCGACGACCTGCTGCTGGTGCCGCGCCGGCTCCTGGCCCGAGGCGGCCTCCCGGTCCGTGTCGCAGTCCGCGCCGGGGCGCGTCTGGTCGTCCGAGTCGGCCGACGGCGGCCGAACGGCGGGGGATGGCGGCTGCGGCGCGGCGTCCGCCCCCTGCGATGGCTCGGGCGCGGTCGGGTCACCGGTGGGTTCCAGAGCGCGGTGTCCCGTCGACGTGGCGGGCGCGGCGAGGAGGGTTGCCGGGTCCAGGCCGAGGAGCAGGGCCGTCTCAGGCGTGAGGGAGTCTCGGATCGGTATGCCATAGCGGGCCATCTTCAGGGGCATGCGCGCTTCGACGGGAGCCTTCGAGCGCCACTTCCAGCCGAACCGCGAACGCAGCCGGGCCCGGTAGAGCATCCTCTCCTGCTCCAGCGTGATGGTCGTGGCGTAGGAGGTCAGCTCCCACAGCTTCATCCGCCGCCACAGCAGCAGCGTGCTGCGCGGGGCGAGGAACCAGCGGGCGAGGCGGACGCTGTCCATGGGCCGGTGTTCGGACAGCCCGGCGAGCCGGCTGATGGCGCGGCGGGCGGCCTCGACGGCGGCGAGGAAGCTGAGCGGCATGGTGGCGTGCATCGCCATGGCGACCGGATCCCCGATCGCCGCGGCGGCGTTGAAGGCCACCGTGGCACCGGAGAGGAACCAGGCCGCGTAGCGCAGCAGGAGCAGCTGCATGCCCAGCCAGTCCAGCAGCAGGTCCAGGGCGAGCAGCATGACGATCGCGGCGTCGACGCCGATGGGGAACCAGGCGGCGAACTCGCCGAAGCCCTTGGCCCGCGCCAGGTCGCTGACGGCCGCGTACGAACCGACGAAGCCGATGGCGGCGACGACGGCCACGCCGAGGACGACGATCGCGATGAGGACGCGGTGCCATCGCGTCAGCTGGATGCGGCTGGTGCTGGCCGGCACGCCGGACTCCTTCCATGAGTGGAGTCTGGGAGTCTTCGACAGCCGGCCTGTGGACAGATCACGCTCCCGGGCCGCCTGGCCCGGCGCCTTGAAGCGCGCCCTGCTTGCCCATGACGTTGCGGGCAGTGGTGCGTGACAGGCCGGTCAGCCGGGCGGCTTCCGCCTCCGCGATCCCGCCGTGGGCCGAGCGGGCCAGGAGCCCGTCCCGGCCGCGGGCGTTGTACCCGTACGCCGCCAGGTCTCGGCGAACCCCGGGTAGTTGCCCGTGGCCAGCTCCTGCAGCACCGGCAGCGGGCGGCCTCGGGGCCGTGGCCGAGGGCGGGCGGCTCGGTGGTCTGTCCACAGGGCGGCGCTGGCAGCGTCGGTGGTCTCCCCCGCCTCGCCCGTCCCGGCAATCTGCCGGAAGGAATCGAAGGGATCACGCGTGCCCCCGCCCCAGATTCAGCAGACCACGCCCCTCGCCGTGACCCGCGCCGCCCACTACACCGACCTGCCGGCGGTCAACGCCCTGCACGCCCGCTGCTCGCTCGCCAGCACCTACGCCCGTTACCGGTGCGCCCGGCGCTCCCTGACCCGACGCGAATGGACGCGGCTGGTCCACCCCGCCGCCGGCCGGACCTGGGTGACCAGTCCCACCGGGCAGCCGGAGACGGTCATCGCTGTGACCCACCTGCTGCGCACCAGCATGCCGGGAGTGTGCGAGCTCGCACTCCTCGTCGAGGACGCCTGGCAGGGGCAGGGCCTTGGCACCCGGCTCGCCGCCGAGGCCCTCGCCGCGGCGGAGGCCGACGCCTCCTGCCGACGCGTCGAACTGCTGGCCGGTGCCGGGTGTGACCAGCTGCTGCGCCAGCTGCGAACGGACGACACCGCCACCCTCGAGATCGCGCTGATGGAGAACTGATCGTGTCTTCCACCACTGAGCCCGCCCGCCGGGAGCGCAGCGCCCGGTCGTTCACCGAAGTGCAGCGTCCGGACGGCGCCCGCCTCGCCGTTTACACCGAAGGGCCCGCGTCCCCCGACCTCGTGGTCGTCTTCAGCCACGGCTGGCAGGCCACGGCGTCCGTGTGGGACCAGGTGGTGCGGCACCTGCCGCACGACCGGGCCCGGATCGTGCGCTACGACCAGCGCGGCCACGGCGCCTCCACGCCCGGCCGGGCCCGGCCCTCGATCGCGCTGCTGGGCGATGACCTCAAGGCGGTCATCGACGCCACCGTGCCCGCCCGCACCCCGGTCGTGCTCGTCGGGCACTCCATGGGCGGGATGGCCGTGACGGCTCTGGTCGCGCAGTACCCGCATCTGATCGGTTCCACGGTCTGCGCCGTCGTTCTGGCGGCCACGACCAGCGGCGGCCTGGACACCAGCGCGGCCGGCCACCCGTGGTCGCGGCGGCTGGTGGGGATCTCCCGCCACGCCATGGCCGCCGTCTGCATCCGCGCGCCACGGCCGGCCTGGCATGTGCGGCAGATGGTCAGGCCCCGCCCGTATCCGCAGCCCCCGATCGACCTCGCCGCGCGCTGGTTCCGTGCCCTGATGCAGCACGATGTGACCGGCCGACTGGAGGCGTTGGGCCGGATCCCCGTACACATCGTGGTCGGGGAGAAGGATCAGTTGATCCCGGCCGAGCATGCGCTGCGGCTGGCCGATGAGATTGCCACCGCGCGCGTGCGCGTCGTGCCCGGCGGCAGCCATCGGCTGCCGACCCAGCATCCCGAGGCCCTGCTCGCGGTGCTGGAACAGGCGTGCCAGCAGGCCCGATCCGCCGTCCGGCCGCGGCGCAGCCGCTGGCGCAGGCCCCACATTGCCGCAACCACGTAGCCGCGGGCGCCGGCCTCACCTGCCCGATCGTGCACCTGTATCCCGTTCTGCGACAGGGCGTTGACCGCTTCGAGGGGGCGGGGGCGGTGGATAGGGTGACCCGGTGACTGTGGCTTTTCAGATAGCGGCCTGCGCCACGTGCCATGCCATCGCGGACGGTTGGTGGACGCACGGCATCGCCGACGACCGTGCGGGCCTCAGGGCGGACGAACTGGCCTTCTACGAGCACCTCGCGTCCGCCCACCCGACCGTCACGCTGCACGGCCGAAGCGAGTGCCGCGACTGCCGCTCAGCGGTGGCGATGGCCCAGTTCGCCATGGCCGATACGGCCATGTACCTCAAGGACGGCACCCCGGTGGACCCGGCCCGTCTGCACTTCATCCACCACCTGCTGGAGCAGACCGCCGACCTGGACCAGGCCAAGGTGACCAGCGTCCACTCCTTCACGGCGTACCTCTACCATCACGCCTCCGGCGCCCCGGCCGGTCACGTGTGCTCCCCCGACCGCGGGCACCGCTACGACGTCACGGTCGAACTCGTTGCACCGGCACGCCTGATGAGCGACGAGCAGACCACCACACTGAAGACCGTGGTCGCCGAGCTGGACCGCGATCTGCAGTACCGGGAGGTGGAGCGGCTCGACGCCGACAGGGCCCTGGCCACCCTGGATGATCTCGCCCGGTGGGTCCACGCCGCCGTCACGGCCCGGCTCGCCGACGGCCTCGGCAGGCGCCTGCGCGTCAGAGTGCAGGCGCCCGACGTCTCTGCCGGCCCGGCGGTCTTCCCGCCCCCGCAGTAAGGCCCCGCGGCCACGGGCGCCGGCGGCTAATGGACGCGGGTGGGCTCGGCGTACCAGAAGTAGGTGTCCTCGGCGAAGTAGGCGGCGGGCTTTCGGTCGACCAGGCGGGCCTGCTCCCAGGCGTCGATCCGGTCGCCGCGTTCCTGGGCCGAGCGGATGCGTGCCTCCTTGAGGTGGCTGGCCAGGACCCGGTAGGCGCCTTCGCACCAGCGGTCCCACTCCTGCTCGCCGGCCCCCTCCAGCCGTGCGATGTCGGTCAGGCGCAGCCGCCCGCCGAGGCTCGGATCGCCCAGTGGCCGTACGGCACGAAGCTGCCGGCGACGTCCGGCCGCCTCCGGCTCGGGGCGCAGCCACGCCATCGGTGCCGTCAGGGGCAGCGCGGCCATGCGCTCGCCCGTGCCACGGCGGAACGTGCTCTCGTACAGGGCGAGGGCGAGCGCCACCAGGATCATGTGGGCTTCACGGTCCGGGGTGTCGTTGTCGAAGACCTGCTCGTACAGGCGTCCGTGCTGGAGCAGCGCCCAGGCCGTCAGGGCGCGCGCCCAGGACAGGGCGATCACGAAGGCAGGGCCGTTCTCCTCGGCCGCGAAGCCGAAGCCGCTCTCCCACTGCACGCGCGGGTCCGCGTCGTCCGCCTCGTCGAGGTCGCGGAACGCCGCGAGCGTGCGGTCCTCATCCAGCACCGGAGTGATGTCCAGCCACGGTGCGCCGCCGCCGAGCGGTGCGGGAACCTCCAGCGTTTGCTCTGCAAGAGGTCGGGCGGACAGCAGGCGGACCTTCAAGGCGGTGATCCGCGGCTCGGCGAACGCCCGGTTGTCCTGCGGGCACACCACGACAGCCGTGTCGTCCCCGGCCTGGAGGGTGAGCCCTGTGCTCGTCCCGCACTGCGGGCAGGCGAGCGTGCGGGTGAAGTCCTCGAAGGTGAGGCGGTCACTGTCCCTGACCTGGATCTCGCCGGGCACGGTCAGCCGTACGAGCCCGTGGAACTCGTACTCGGGTTGTGCCTGCGTCACTGCGCAATCCTCCTTGCGGGAAGCGGCGCGCGCAGGCGGCGTCCCCCTTGGAACGGTTCGGGCTCAGGGGCCGGCGGCCCCGAACGATGGTGGGTCGGCCAGATCGCCGGGCGGCCCCTGGCACAACGCCCCACGATAGTGAGGCCGTTCGCCTCGTACGCGCGGGCCGGGCCTGTGACCGCTCCGCCGCAACCACCTGGACCGGGCGGTCGGGACAGCCTCGCGTGGGCTCTGGCTGTGCCGGGCTGAGATCGTGTGACAGCCGGCTGGGCTCCCCGGTGGCGCCGGCGGGCCCCCGATGGAGCTTGGTGACGGACAAGGAGAGTTGATGCTCGACCTGGAAGAGCGGGTCTCGCGGGTGTTCAACCCGGACGTGCGGCCGCTGGTGCGGGAGGCGCACCGCTGCTACGCCTCCGGTGCCGCCCGCGCGGCGATCGTGCTGACCTGGACGGCGGTGTGCGCGGATCTGATCCACAAGGCGGAGATCCTCAAGGAGGACGGGGAGAGCGACGCCCGCGGCCTGGTCGAGGACGTCGAGCGGGCCCAGCAGCCGGGTCAGGCCGACGCGGTGAACATCATGCTCGGCATCGAGCGCAGCATCCTGGAGATCGCCGAGAAACTCGAGTTGATCGACCGCACGCAGAAAATGCAGTTGGAGCGGCTGCGCGAGGACCGGCATCTTTGCGCCCACCCCTCGCTGCGCCCGCTCGGTGAGCTGTTCGAGCCGACAGCCGAGTACGCCCGGGCTCACCTCGCGGTGGCGCTGGAGGCGGTGCTCGTCCACCCGCCCAGCCAGGGCCGCAAGATCCTGGCGAGTTTCATGGTCCAGGTCGCCGACCCGGCGTTCACCTTCGATCCGCAGTACCTCAGCTACGCCTTCTTCGACCGTGTCCGCCCCTCGGCCCGCGCCAAGGTGGTCGAGTTCGCCGCGAAGTTCGCACTGCTGCAGATCGACGATCCGCAGGTGACGATCCCGGCCGGGATGCTCGCCGACCGGATGGCCCTGTGCCTGCGGCACTTCGCCGGGCGCGATGCCGCCCTCGCCACGGACTGTCTGGCCCGGCACGCCGACCGCCTGGTAAAGGCCGACCCGGCCGTCCAGCTCGCCGCTCTGGCCCGGCTCGGCGACCTGCCGGCGTTCTGGGCCTGCCTGCCCGAGGCTCTGATCACACAGTTCAACGCCCGGATCGAGGGCATCGGCCAGGCCGAACGCACCGGCGCGCTGCCGGCGGAGGAGGCAACTGTGCTGGCCCTGGTGGCGAACGCGGAGGTCCGCACAAGCCTGCCCGCCTTGGAAGGGGCGTTCGCCGCACTGCATGTCAGCGACCGCTGCCAGGTCATCGCACAACGCCCCGACGCCTACTTCGCCGCCCATCTGCCGGGCGTGCTGGAGGAGGTGGGCAGCTTCGACCACGGCCAGTTCGTCGCCCGGACCGCGGTGCTGCCGTGCGCGGGCGTGCTGAGCATGGGCGACCTGCGGGCCGTGCTGCGCGCGTGGTGGGACAACGACCAGTGCTGGGGGCGGGCGATGCCCGGCTACCTTGTCGAGCTGTACACCGCCACCGCGCACCTGGGCGAGCAGCGCGACGCGGTGTGGCGGGAGTTCCTGGAGGAACTGCGGGAGTTCAAGGCGCTCTTCAACGAAATCGCCGCCGGCACCGGCCTGATGGACGTGCAGGCCGACTGAACCGTCACCGGCCCGTCCAGGGGCAGCGGGCCCGGCGTGTCCGCCCTGCGGGGCGCAGGAGGACTGATCGTCACGGTGCCTCATCACGCCGCCTGGCCGGGTCTGGGCGTGTAGGGGAAGGTCGGGCGACGGGTGTCGGACAGGTCCCAGCCGTGCCATCTCTCGTCGTGCACCTCGCCGGTCGCCGGGTCGACGACCCCGTCGGGTACCAGGACGAGGCCTCGCCGCTGGCCTTGACGCAGCTGCCGCTCCTCCAGCCACCGGCGGTAGCAGACGCGTTCCACCTGGTGCCGGGCACGGCGGCACCGGCCGCGACCGCTGGTTCCTCGCCGGTGGGCGCTGTCGTCAAGGAGGTCCTCGTCGGGGTGCAGGCGTGCGGGCCCGGCGAGCGCGGAGGCGAGGTAGTAGTAGCCGTCGAGTTCGGCGACCAGGCCGTCGGCGACGAGGTGGCGCAGCCGGCGCTGGATGGTGCTGCGGTGCAGGCCGGTCGCCTCTCGCAGGGCTCTCACGTCGAGGCCGTCGAGCGGGTCGAGGCAGGCCAGGATCCGCGCGCCGGACAGGCCGTGTCCGTGGTGGTGGAAGGCGTCGTGGTGCATCAGCGAGCCGACCGCCCGCGTGTCCGTGTGCACGGTTGGGACAGTTCCTGCCCCCCGGTACCCCGCGGTTGGCGACCGTCCTACTCGCGCACCACCTGTCTCTGCGGTCACACACGGGCGCAGACGGTCGGGGATCTTCAGCCGCCACACCGAGCCGTGGAGTTTGCCCGAGCCGCTCTTGACCAGCACCAGCCAGTCCCCGTCGACGAGGCGGCGGTTGCTCGCCTCCACCGTGGCCCGCGCGCAGCCCATCGCCTCGGCCAACTGCCGCACCGACGCCGTGTGCTCCACACCACCGGACCGCTCGCACAGCGTGAGCCGGGCGATCAGGTTCTTCAGGTCGCTGCCCGCACCACCGGCCGCCGACCACGGCTGGTCCTCAACGACCTGGCGCACGGCCTCGATCGCCTCCAGTGCGTCCTGCCGGCACGTGATCACCGGGGCCTCGGCAACCAGCCGGCGCGCCTTGTCGAGCATCGCGCCGAGTTTCGCCTCGGCGTAGTCGGTGCCCTTGCGCTCGCGCAGCTGCCGCGCCCACGCCCCGCCGGCCGTCGGCGTGTACAGCAGGGCCTCGAAGAAGTCCGCCGGCGTCCAGGCCCGGCCCGGCTGCGAGCAACCCACCGCCAGCGCCATGGTGAGGCGGTAGCCGCCATCGGAGTCGGTGGCGCCGCCGTAGCGGCCGGTGACGTCCCCCTCCAGCAGCAGCCGGCGCATCCGGGCCGACAACCCACGCCGCTCCCACACCGGCACCGCGCGCCGGCCACCGCGCACGGGCGGCCGAACCTGTACAACCTGGCCCGTCATGCGTGCACCAACTCCCGCACCGCACGCTCGGCGTCCTCCGGCAGGGCCTTCGCCGCGAGGTCGGGCAGCACCCGGTCCCAGTCGGTCACCTCGACCGGCGCCGCCTTGCCGAGGGAACACACCGCCCGCAACTCGGCCAACAGCTCGCCCAGCCACCGCTCGGCAACCCGGCGCCGGGCCGCCTCCCCCGCCGCCCGCACGGCATCGCGGGCCTCGACCGTGTGCGCCTCGCGCTGCTTGCGGCGCACGGCCGCGGCCGCCATCCGGGCGGCCTGCTCGGCCTCCTCGTGCTGCCCGAGCCGCACGAGCGCCGCCTGCCGGCGCCGGTCCCGCAGCTCCTCGATCAGCCGACGGCCTGCGAACGCCACGGCCGCCTCATCGTGGCCCTGCTCGCGCAACCGGCCGAGCCGCTCAGCCAGCACCGTCCGGGTCACCCGCTCGCAGTCCTGCCACAACGCCCTGGTGCCAGGCGCATCGTCCGCATCGAACCGCAGCGCCAGCGCGTACCGGACGGCATCCTGCAAGGCCGCCTCCATCCCGCGCCGCTCAGTGCACCCCAGGCACAACCCGGCAGCCTCCGGCAGCCCGCAGTCCGCACACGGCGCCGCCGCCCGCGCCCGCTCCGCCTCGGCGAAAGCGCGCCGCTTCAACCCGTACGACGCATCCCGCACCACCTGCTCGGCCACCGCCCGCGCCCGCGCCGCGGCCTTGCGAACCAGCTCCTCACGCACGGCTTCCTGCAGCCGCCGCTCGACCTCCCGGCCCACCTCCCGCTCAGCCAGCACCAGCCGCCCCGACAGCCGCTCCTCCAGGACCTGGCTCGCCACCCGCTGCCGCAGCCCCCGCCGGTCCCCCACCAGCACCTGACAGCTCTCACACGCCCCCCGCGTGTCCATCCTCAGGCCCTCGTCACACACCTGCGACCAGCACCCAGGCCGCTGCGGCAACCCACGCTTCAGCAGCCAGCCCACCAGATCCCCCACCGGCGGCCGCTGCGCATCCAGCCGCCGCTCCAGCCTCTCGGCCAGCACCCGCTGCGCCAGCTCAGGACCCACCAGCCCCCGCAGCCGGCCGACCTCACCCCGCACCAGGCCCGCCAGCCACCGCCGGGTACTCGCCCGGCCCAGCTGAGACCACAACCCCGCCACCGGCGCCAGCGCCTCACTCAGCTCTTCCGGGACCGACGCAGCAGGGCCGAACACCCGCCGCTTGCTGCCGAATTCGCCTCCACCCGACCTGAGCCGACCAGGCTTCTCCCCGCGCAGCGGGCTACCCCCAGCCCCACCCGGGACAGGCGACGACGCACCAGGCGCGTCCTCACGCGCACGCACGCGCTCCCGCCGACTACCTCCGCCCCCGACGGCAGAGCCGGAAAACCCCCCATCACCCGCACTCTCTTCTTCAACCTCAGCCACCCCAGCGTGGACCGCGTGTAGGCACGCGGCATCGGGGCGCCCCGCAACCTCGCTCCCAGCACCCTCGACAACGTCCGAGACAGGGCGCTGACCTGGGGCATTGCCTTGCTGACCGGAGTCAAGATCTCCGGGTGCAGCAGCGGGGCGCTCCTTAAAGAGGTCCTCGAACGACTCCTGCCACCACCCCTCCCCCGCCAGAGGCGACGCCTCATCCGCCGACTCCACGGCCGCGCACGCCGGACAAGCAGACGATGCGGCAGCGACGGCCGGCTCCGGCATCCCCTGGACGGGCGCAAGACCGGCACCCGGCACGGCACCACCATCGGCGGACGCGTCGGCGACCGCCGGCACCAGCAGCAGCTGCTTGCCCCGCATCCCCGACCCCGTACGGCGCGACGGGGTCTGCACGACCTTCCACCGCCGCAGCCGCGCCAAGACCTTGCTCCCGCCCGACACCGAACAGCCCAGCAGCTTCGCCACCGTCGCCGCACACCGGCCACGCCCGCCCTTGACCGTCCCACCCACCAGCGGAACCGTTCCGTCCTCACGCGCGTGCAGCACCAGCAGCAGCAACGCCAGCCGATCGGTGGCCGCACCCCGGCCATCACGCTCCGCGAGCAACCCCGCCGGCGTCTCGACGCCCGCCCAGCCCGGCGCGAACAGCGCCTCCAACAGCCCCAGAAGGACGGCGAACTCCTTCTTCGTCAGCGCGAGCGCAGCCCCGTACTCGCCCCGCACCTCCCACACCGGCTCGACTCGGCACAAAACCCCCTCGACCCGGCCGCTCGGCGCCGTGACGACCTCCGTCGTCACCGCCTTCGCCGCCACCAGGGCAGGGAACACATCATGATCAACACTCGACTCCGTGACCCCCAGCCACCGGCCGAGCTCCCGAGCCGTCGTCTGGACCCGACCAGAGCGATGGTTGGTCTTCCCCATCAGCACCACCGCGGCCAGAAGCTGCGTGTGCGTACAGCCCGCCAACCGCGGATCAGCGATGAGCGCCCGGACCGCCGCAGAAAGCCGCGTCCGCATCACCCGCCCGAGGCGCAGCGGGCGACTGCGCGGGCCCTGGGTGATGGACCTCGACTCGTCCACGCCGGAATGCGAGGAGCGACGCGAGGCTGACCGAGGCGGATGAGCCACCGATGGTGGAGATTGAGTCGTATTGGGCTGTTCTCCCCCGCCTGTTTCAGGCATGACTGAGCCAGCCCTCGTACGGGTAGCTATGATCTGCTCCTGTCGAGGAGGTATTGGACGTCCGTCATCGCCACCCGGCCCGCTAGGGCGTAGCAGGACAGCCGGGCAAGCGACGTGATTCAGCTAGGGATGTCGGTTCTTCCTCACCTCCTCGACAACAGGAGAGGCCTGGGATTCGCGGTCCCAGGCCGTTCTCTTTTGATCACTGGCCCGCTCTCTCCTGGTTGATGGAGAGCGGGAGTCTGGTTGGAGCGGGCGCCCGGCTTGGGGCCGGCATGTGGCGTCCAGAGCAGTGAGTGGCAGGCGGGTTCGACGAGCAGCACGGGTCAGTCGCGTTCGGTGATGTGGAGCGACAGACCCGCATTCGAGGACCACCTTCCGACCTTGGACTTATGACGCCTTTGTCTTGGATGCGGCGGGCCTGGGACGTCGTCCCCCCACGGGGGCTCGACGCGGAGCGCTCCGAGGCGTGCGAGCGAGAACGGACTCAAGTTCGTGGATCCAGCGTCCGATTGGGAGGCGAAGGACCGTCTGCGCGTCGAAGAACGAAGGCTCGTCCCCGGTGGGGTCGGAGTTCTCGAGCTCGGCCCGCTCCTTGCGGGTATGGACGACCTTGGTGGAGCCCTGGAGGACGTAGAGCGTTGTCTCGGGAGTCGTCTCGGAGTCCGTGACGGCATTCCGAGTCGCGTTGAGTGCCGTGCGCTGCCAAACGTCGAGCTCATGCT
Organism: Streptomyces sp. NPDC001668; assembly: GCF_042893155.1. Lineage (NCBI taxonomy): Bacteria > Bacillati > Actinomycetota > Actinomycetes > Kitasatosporales > Streptomycetaceae > Streptomyces > Streptomyces sp. NPDC001668. Next base: position 56,978 of record NZ_JBIAUQ010000014.1, on the reverse strand, counting down.
TGGCGGATCGCGGCTTGGGGCGGTCGGGCCACACGAATTGCGATAGCACCCTGTAGACCTTCAGCACGACCACGTCTGCGGGGAAGCATGGCTCAGAGAGGACGCCGGCCTCGATTGCTCGGTATGCCCAGCTGCGGTCGAGATTGGCGGCTACGGCGACCGCGTTGGCGCTGAGGACTGTGCCCGGTGGCATCCATGTCTCCAGAGGTCATGGGTGTTCTGACGATGCCGAGGCTATCGCAAAACGCGTCACGAATGCGCTGTCAGCCACATCGGCATAGCCCTTAGTCCGTCAGCTGGCAGCAGGGTGTTGAGGTAGGTGGGTAAGGAGCCATCAGGGAAGGACGATCGGAAGCGCTATAGGTATGGACATCGGTATAACGCGAGATCAGGAGGCTGACGTGCTCGATGTGTTCCGTTCAGTGACCGACCAATAGCGATGCACTGCGACCGTCCGATGGCGGATGCGTGCGCTGCAGCTGTTACGCCAAGGCCGCAGCCCAGGCAGGCGGAACAGGGCAAACGGAATGAAAATCTACTTGCTTGCGGCGTGTCGTACACGCAGAAGACGGCCTGGCCCGGTTGCACTTCAACCAGGACAGGCCGTCGGCGAGAGCTCAGAACAACGGCGGAAGTTCAAGGCGCGGAAGGGGACCGGCCTCCCGAAGCTGGCTCAGGAAACGGAGCATCAGCGCGGAATGAACGTAGAGGCCTCTGCGCGCGAAGTCAGCTTCATCGCAGAGCTCCTTCAACTCGTAGTGCTTGGAAGCTGCCTCCGCGCTGACCCGAAGTGTGGTTTTCCGCCCGGACGGAAGCTGCCCTCGGAACTTCCCTGAGAGCTCCTCGTAGAGAGCGTAGATCTCCTCCATGTCGAGGGGCGCTGACTCAAGCACGATGTTCATGTAGTGCCCATTTGCAAGATCGCGATTGCCAGACGAACGTCGGTCAGCAGCGATCTGCTCTCGGAGCGCAGACCAGATGGGCGGGATCATGTTCGCGCCGATCGTCTCCCACGTCTGTGAGTTGGTCCGAGAGGCTTCGAAGGATGTATGGACAAGACGGTGACACGGTGCCATCTCGTCTTCAGCCACACCAGCGTCGCGCCGGGCTGTGCGCGACGACGAGCGCGTAGCAGGAGCAGATCGCTTTCCACTTCGCGCTGCGGGGGTGGTCTTCCGAGTTTCGGAGCCGCGTCGCCGGCTTGCAGGGCTGTCGTCAACTGGCACCTGCTCCGACGGAGCGCCGTCCTCTTGATCAGGACCCTGCTCCTGGCGGTCTACGTGGCCGCCGGCCCTCTCCCCCGTCTCGCCGTCTGCGCCTTGGGCGTCCGGTGACTGATCTACCTCAGCACTTGACGACTCAACGCTCAGCTCTGGTTCGTCGTCACGAACCTCCACGCCGGCTGCGGTCACCCCTTCTTGCTCTGGAAGATCCCGAGCGGGTGCTTCTGCCACCCCGTCTGAGTCCGGCTTCTCACCTTGGTCGGCCTGAGGCGACGGTTCCCGCACGGCCTCGGGCGCAGGCCCCGGCGACGGGATCTGCGCAGGTGCCGCAGCTGGCAACACCTGTTCGGTCGGGGCCTCCGCCTGCGCCGCGGCCGCGACGGGAAGTGCCACCACGGATCCTTGCTGACCGGAGGCGTCTGCCGGGGATGCGAGGGGAGAGACCGCACCGACTGACAACTCGCTGGACTCAGGAGCCGAAGCTCCGAGAAAGCCAGCATCCGCTACCTGCTCTGCTTGTGCCTGCAGTGCCCTGGCTCGAGCTTCACGTTCAGCAGGCGATGCAGTGCGCCTCCTCCGCCGCGCCCCTGCTGCGATCCCCGCGAACGGCTGGTCGCCAGCATCCTTCTTCTTGCTGCCCGTTGTGGCGCTGGACTGCGATGAAGAGCTTTCAGACAACGGAGCCCTCCCTCGCGTCAAGGACCTCCGAAGCCGAAGGCGCAATCTGCCATTCGCTCTCTGGGGACTCCATCCGGACCAACACCTCGCGGAGGAGTTCGGCGTACCGCTTGCCGCACGCGTGGCGAGCGAAGCCGACTACCGACGGAACGCCCGCATCGTAGCTTCGGGAGATGCGGGTGTCCTCTCGTATGTCAGTGACGAAGGGCAGGAGACCGGCGTCGACCATCAGGTCGCGAACCTCGATCTCCTCTTCCTTCCATTCCGAAACCGGCTTGGACATGTTGAGCACCGCACCGAGGTACTTCGGCTTCGTCTGGCCCTGGCCCGGAAGATGCTTGATCGTGGCTCGCATGGCCACGGCGCCTTCGACGGTGGCGTGCTTTGGCAAGCACAGGGTCAGCGCGTAGTCGCTCGCCGCAAGGGCGACGGCGTTGAGGGCCTCGACAGCCGGCGGTGTGTCCAGGATGGCGTAGTCGAAGTCTTCGTCGAGGGTGTCGAGCAGGTCATTGAGAACGTGGGTTCGTTCCTTGCCAGCAGCGTGGAGGATGTGCTGGGCATTGACCATCGTTCGCTGCTCGGAAGCGAGCAAGGCAAGGCGACCGTGGTTGGGCCACTTCGCAAGGATTTCAGTCCTGTCAATGACGATGTCCTCAAGGGTGGCCGGCATGCCCTGCGCGGCCAGCTGGAGCTTGAGTCCGAGGGAGAGATTGAGCGTCGACTGGTCGAGTCGAGTGCCCAGCGCCGTGCCGGCCTGCGCCTGAGGTTCGACATCGACGACGAGGACGTCGGCTCCGCCCAGTGCGAGACCAGCGGCAAGGTTTACGGCCGTCGTGGTCTTACCCGGACCGCCCTTCTGACTCACGATGGCGATTCGTTGCACGTGATCATCTCTCCTCGGTGAGAGGGAAGCTAGGTGGAGCGGGAGGATTCCGCCCGGTTTAGAGCTTTTGTGTTGACCTGTGTGGTCGAGGTGCCTCTCGCAATGTTGCTGTCAGCGATCTCGCAGGACGTAGTGACGATAACAGGTATGACGGCTGTGGCTCAGGACCTGCGTGTCGTTTCACGGGTGTGCAGGCAGCCCCATTGATGGATGGGTTCGGAGCAACGCGCGTCTATGCCCTGGTTGTTGTTACTGCAGGCAAGTGTGTTGGAGCGGATGTCGTTGGCTCCGGCCTCCGGTCGGGCGCTGCGACGTCAGAGCGGTGCGTCGTGTGGCGGGTAGCTCGTTGGCTCCGGCCTCCGGTCGGGCGCTGCGACGTCAGAGCGGTGCGTCGTGTGGCGGGTAGCTCGTTGGCTCCGGCCTCCGGTCGGGCACTGGGACGTCAGAGCGGTGCGTCGTGTGGCCGGTTGGTCGCTGGCTGTAGGGGTCGTCACTGCGGACGATCGGAGCGAGGGCGTCTATACCCAGATGTGCGTACGGCGGTGGGGCGTTGCTGATGTGCAGGGTCCGTACTTCTTTTCGGAGGGCTGGAGGCAGCTAGGAGCTAATGGAATCACCCTCGGTGTGCAGGTCGGTCTACTCCTCGTTGGTCAGTCCGTATCTACGGACGTTCTCGCTGAGAGTCCACCGGAGTCTCGTAGCTTCGTAGCCCAGTAAGTAGCCCACTACATACGTACGGAAGTTGGCAGAGTAACCGGCACGTACGTAGGTATGTGAGGAAGAGCGTAGCTTTTTACGGATGGAAGGTCCGAAAGGGTTAACGCGCTAAGGACGTACGGACTGTTCGTCATAAAGTCGCAGTCACGTAATGTTTATGACTGTTACCTACGTACTGAAGGACGCACCTAGCTAGGTAGGGAGCTACCTCAGTACGTACTGAGGTAGCTAAGTGCGGAAGCATGCAAAGTCGTACTCACGAGCGTTGCTACGTACGGTCTCATGCACTTATGGAGTGCAGATCGGTCGACAGAAGGCAGGCTCGAAGTGTGTGAGGAACCTAAATAGTCACGGACGGAAGGTTGGAACGCACGTAAGAAGCGCGGACGTTCCTAGGTGCGCCAGGAAGTACGTAAGGAAGGTAGGTGTCGACATCGGAACGGTGATGGCTCTGCTCAAGGTAACGACTAAGGGTCGTCTTAGGGGTCCGTATATGGGAAGTGGTATGTGACTTCGCTAAGGACTGTCTAAACGTACATTGATAGCGATTTTTAAGAGGACACACGTGTAGCTGTTGATCAAGATATTGATGGATCTATCTATGAGGTCGGGCTATTGGTCTTTGATGAGACCTCACATAAGCCTGCCGATCAGGATGGGCATCGGTGTACGTACGAGGCTTTCTGTATGCCTAGCGATCGACCTATCACTAGGCATAGCTATCGGTATATTCCCAGGTCAGAGGCAGTAAAGACGGGCTGGACTGGTAGGGCTGCCGAGGTGTCAATCAAGCCGCGCTGCGGGTCTTCAGTGGGTGACGAAGCTGCAACGCGGATGAGTGTGCAAGCTGGACGTCGCACGTGAGCCAGGATGCAGGCGCACGGCCCGAAGGGCGACGGTCGACGCCTTTCGAGCTCGGGCCCGACAAGAAGCTGGGGCGGAGCATCTCGCCATGAGGTCGGAGTCAGGCATGCGGACGCCCACTGCAGGATCACAATGTCAGACCGGACGACTCTCTCTACCCGTCATCGAGGCATGGCGCTTGCCGCGCTCGGTGATGCGGGACCGCATGACGGCAACGGCGGAACCCTCTCGACGCTCCCCCGGGATGCCGTGAGTGTCGTCGATGATGACCAGAGTGCGGTCAGCAAGTCGGCGCAGGGCAGCGCCGAGGTCGAGAGCAGCGTCCGCTCGGCAGTGGATCTGCACACTTCCGTCGTCGAGCACTGCCCCAACGTAGGCGGCTGCCGCGCGGTGACTCGGCGCGGTGTCGGGCAATGGAGCGCGAACAGACGCGGCGTAGAGGACGTGGAGGAGCGACTGGTCGTCCGGGGACAGGGCGTGACGGGTGGCCGTCTCGACGACGCCGGCGGCGAGGTAGACCGGGCCGGAGGCGAGGTCCTGGACGAGATGGGGCTCCAGCTCGGGGGCCAGCTCAGTCACCTCCGCCTCGCTCACGCCGAGGATGTCGGCGGCCTCGTGGATGCCGGCGAGGGGAGGGACGGCGGGAGCTGGCAGCTGGGCCTCGCGTCGGTCGAACTCGGCCTCGGTCATGACCTCGGCGTGGATGACGGTGTCGGGGGTGATGTCGGCGGCGATTCCTGCGCCTTGTGCGGCCTCGACACCGAGGGTGAAGGCGCGGGGGACGGTGTCGGTGTCGATGAGGAGGCGCACGGAGATGTTGCCGTTCTCCGCCGGGCCGACCGCAGGCCGGTACCGCTCCGGCAGGGCCTGCAGGAGGCGGTCGTACGTGTCGAGGTCCGCCTTCCGGGCGAACTCCACGTACACGCTGAACGAGTTCACGTGTCGAATCTCCTCATTGTCTGGGTTGAGTCGGTGGCGGGTGGCCGCCGGGTTGGTGCCCGGCGGCCACCGGTTGGTCGCTACCGCCTCTTGTTCCCGGCCTTCTTCTTGGCCTTGCCCTTGGTCTGGCCATTGTCCCGGTCCTGGAACCCTGCCTTGCGGCAGTAGGCCTTGGCGTTCTTCAGTGCGTGGGAGTCGGAGGGGGTGCAGGGCATCCCGGTGACGAACTTCTTGCCCTTGAAGACGTGGTAGTGGTTCGTCCCTTTGCTCTGCTTGACCGTGAAGCCCTGCTGCTCAAGTTCCTTCTTCAGCTTCTGGACTTCCTTGTTCACCGTGCTCTCCCCTGTTGCCCTTACCTCTCCGGCTTGACGCTTAAGACTATACAGGGAAGATCCGGAGTGTGCAAGCCTTAAGCGTCATCATCGGATGGCTGGGGCCACTCACAATGCGGGTTTGCCAGCGGCGGCGTCCTGTGTGCCGAAGCCGATCGGTCCTGCTGGTGCGCGGGCGGCCGCGGCGCACTGGCCGGTGGGGGTCAGGCCGGGTTCGGGGAAGCGGTCAGGGCTGTGATGGCGCCCTCAGGGGAGTGGCAGGGCTGGGTGAGGTTGTCGGCGGTCCACAGTCCATCGGGCGTGGGGCGGATGGTGCCGAGATTGCGGCCCTGGACGAGGACCATGATGGATCCGTCGGGCTGCTTGGTGGTGGCGGCCTGGGCAGCGGTGGCGAGGATGGCGGGCAGGGTGCCGAGTCGGCCGGCGTCGCGGAGGACCGCGCCGGTTGCCTGCAGCCGGTCGGCGGCGTCGGCCGCGAGCAGGGCCAGCTCGGCGGCGTGGACCGTGAACAGCTGGGCGTCGGTGGGGCGTCGGGCGGCGGCCGCGGGGAGGGCTGCGGCAGCGGCGTGGATGGTGCGCAGCACGGTTGCGGTGGCCTGGCAGCTGTCGGCCGTGCGTGCCGCGTCGCGCCAGGGGAGGTCCTTGCAGGCCTGAGCGAGGGTGTCCAGACCGGTGGTGAGCTCGGCGGGGCGGTTCAGGCCGCGCTTGCGGTCGGTGAGGTCGTGGTGGGCGCGGCGGACGGCGGCGATGGCCTCCTCGGCCAGGTATCGCGCGGAGAAGGGGCCCGCGAACTCCGGCGCTACGTCCCCGTTTTGGGCGGTGGCGGTGAGGCGGGTCCGGGCAAGGTCGGCGTGCACGATCAGCGCGGCGAGAGGGAAGAGCATCCACTCGCGTGCGTCGCCGGTGTGGGTGTCGAGCAGCGTGCGGGCGGGGACCGGCAGCTCGGCCAGGAGACGGGCGGTGCGCCGGCAGGCCGCGGCGGTGGTGGTCGTCATCTCCGGGATCAGCAGGTCCAGCCCGGCGAGGATGGCGGCGACGTGGGGCTGGCGGCCGGCCTCGAAGAAGAAGGCGCGGGCGGCAGAGTCGACCACCTCGTCGCGCAGGCCGACCAGATGAGAGAGGTCCGCGCGGGCCTGGCGCACGGTGTCGTACGGGAGTTGGGCGATGTCGAGGGTGTCGATGCCGTGCTCGTAGAGGTGGAGGATGACGGCGTCGGTTGCCGCCTGGAGGGCGTCAGTGCGCCGGGGGCCGGCGCCTGTCGGCGTGTGGGCCCGCAGGCCGTCGTCGCCGGTGACGTGCCCGGCGAGCACGTTGTCGGGGCCGGTGACGGGGCGGCGGCCGGTGCCGTCGTCGGCGCCGAGGCGGAAGGAGGGGAAGAGGGGGAGGGACTGCACGAAGGCTCCACAGGTGCGGTCGAGTTGGTGTGGTTGGTCGGCCGTGGGGGAGGGGGTCAGTGCGCAATGGGCGGGCCGAGCTCGGGGAACAGACGGCTGACCTCGCCCTGTGCCCAGTGCAGGAGGGCGTCCGCCTCGTCCGACTCCTCGTCGTCGAACTCGTCGCGCCAGTAGTAGGCGTGCTCGAGGCCGCGCTCGCGCAGCTCGGTGCGCAGGGTCTTGATGACCTGGCTGTAGGTGAGGGTGGGCAGGTCGTCGGTGTCGTCGGAGCGGTGCTTGGAGCACAGGACGGCGGTGATGGCGAAGGCGTTGAGCTGGTGCACGACGGGCATCTCGATGCGGATGGATCCGTCGGTGTAGCGGTGGGCCTTGAAGCGGGTGGCCATGTGGTTCCTCGGCGGGCTATAGGAAGTGAAGCGGACGGGTGGCGGGGGAGGGGTGGTTGGTCGGCCGGGCCTGGTTCCCGCCGGGCGTCGGCCCGCGCTCGATGACCTGGGTGAGGCGTTCGAGACGGTCGGCCGCGGCGGCGAAGCGCGGTGCGTTGGGCCGCGTTCGGCAGGCGTCGAGTGCGGCCAGGATGTCGCTGAGCTCGACCCGCACGCGCCAGGCCTGCACCTCGTGCGGCGGGCTGTAACGGGCCCGCCGCACCGGCTGGTTGAAGTACAGCTCGCTGAAGACGCCCCACCGGCCGGCGACCATGGCGTAGTAGTGCACCCGGCGGATGCTCGGAGTGGGGCCGGGCTCGCTGAAGGCGAACCGGACCTCGGTGCCGCACCGTAGGCGGATCACGTCGCCGTCGCGGGCTGGGCGGTGCAGCCGGTCGCCGTCGGGCGCCCCCTCGGCCGGCGAGAGAGCGCCCGCCGGGGTCGGCACGACCGGGATCGCGTGCCGCGCGCCGAGCCGCTCCTGGCCCGGGCCGTGGGCGGTGCCGGACGCACCCGGCCGCAGCTGCGCTGGTGGCGGGGCGGTCCGGCTGGAGCTGGTCACCACCGGCTGCCGTGGGCGTCGCGGCCAGCAGTGGTGACCAGCTGCTCCACGAGCGCGTCGACGAGCTGGCCGACCACGTCGGCGGATGACTGCTCGGTGAGAGAGTCGATGACCTGACGGGCCTTGCGGGCGTGGGAGCGCGCGTCAGCTCGCAGGGCAAGCGAACCGGGCAGGTAGGGGCTGAGGCTGCCGAGCTGCTTGGCCGCCTGGACGATGTGGTAGCGCAGGTCCATGGGCAGCAGATCGAGGGCGGCCTGCTGGCCCAGCGGGACGGGCTCGGGCGTGTGCTTCTCCAGCAGGTGCGCCTCGCGTGCGTCGACGGCCCCGCTGCGCGAGGTGAGGGCGGCGACCTCGCCGTGCCGGTCGCAGACGACGATGTGGTCGGTGAACGGTCCGGCGCCTACCTCGTCAATCCGCACGGAGGGGTCGTCGGTGACGTCCTCGGGCCGCACGCGCCCCGGTCCCGATCCGTAGCAGTCGCAGGAGCGCTCCCGGTGTGCTGCGGCGCCCTCGTCGTCGGGCACGTGATGGAAGCGGTTGCCCGCGTCGACGACGAGAACGCCCCGGTAGGGGCCGGGCTCGGAGATCCAGGTCGCCTCGGCGTGCAAGGTGCGGCGCTGGCGTCGGGCGATGTCGGAGAGTGTGGCCAGCGCGCCGTCCCACACGCCGTGGCTGCCCGCCATATGCTGCGGCCCTGCCTCAAGTCCTGCAAGGGCGAGGCCGTCGGTGGTGTAGGTGAGGGTGAACTGGTCGTCGTTCTCCAGGCGGCGCAGGTGCTCCAGCTCCTGGCCGATGGCCTCCAGCGGGACTGCGGTGTCGAAGGTGACGCGGCCGGTGATGCTGATATCGGCGCCCAAGGCGGTGCTCCTGCGCAGCTTGCGGGGTGGTGGGGGCGCGCAGACAGTGTTCCCGGCCCGCGTGGCCTGCCTGGGAAAGGCGCCCTCGTTGACGCTTAAGATGCTACTCTCACCGGAACGTGCATGCAAGTCTTAAGCGTTATTGGCGGCTGGTGTTGATCGCGGCCGATAGGTCCAACTCCGCTTCCAGCCGGGCACAGCGGGAAGCCGCCAATGCGCGGGCGCTGCCCAGAGCCCGCAGTCGAAGGATCCAGGCGTCGTCGCGGAGGCCCGCCTCTCGGCAGGGCAGCCTCCGAACCGCGGCACGTCCCGACAGATCGCTGGACTACCCGAGTCCGGGGGAGACTCGCCGGACTGCGGATCCGGCACGCCGGAGCTACGTTGGCGTGATGGACGACGTGCAGATCTCCGTGTGGCACTACTTCTCGTTCGACCACGCGCTGACAGCGTGCACGTTGTCGCGGCACTGCGGCCGCCTGGAAGCGGAGTACAGGGCCGGCTCGGGGGAGGGGACCAGTCCCGCCGAGCACATGGCCTACGCCACCGGATCAGTGATCGCCTCGTTTTGCTTCCTGGAGGCGAGCATCAATGAGTTCTACGCCACGGCCGGCCGGGACAACCTGGAGGTGGCCGGCGGGCGCGGCGGGCTCGAAGCCGGTGATCGGGAACTGATCGCCGAGATCGCCGAGGACGTGGAGAGGCTGCCGACGCTCACGCTCTTCCAGCTGGCGCTGACTGTGCTGCGCCGGCCGCCGCTGGATCCGGGGACCCAGGTGTACGCCGACGCGGACCTGTTGCGCCGGCTGCGCAACGCGTTGGTCCACTACACACCGAGGCTGCGTCCCGCGGACGGTGCCGAGTCCGGTGGGGCCGACGACACCACGAGGCTCGTCACGCAGCTGCGCCAACGGGGCTTTGAGCCGAACGTCTTCTACGCCGACTCGGGCAACCCCTACTTCCCGCAGAAGTGCCTGGGCCACGGCTGCACGACCTGGGCGTGGAAGACGGCACTGGCGCTCGCCGATGCCTTCCACACCCGGCTCGGCATCACCCCGGTCTACGAGGACGCCCGTGCCGCTGGCCGGCTGGAGCCGTAGAACGCCTGTCGCGGCGCCGACAGGTGGCCGGTGCCCGGTCAGGCGGGTGGGCGCTCTTCGTAGCGGGCGCCGAGCTCGCAGGGCCGGTAAGCCCACTCGGTCTCGGGCTCGTAGTAGTACACCCGGGCGATGCGGCCCGGTGCCTGGCTCGATGGGCCCTGGTTGATGTCGTAGCCCCTGGTCGGACCCAGGTAGACGATGGTGCCCTGGCCGTAGGGGTCCGCGATCTCGTCTCCCGGCCGGATCTCCGCGCCGGTGGCCTGGTCGACCAGGCGCAGGAGGTCGGCCTCCGGGCCGGCCAGGCGTTGCCGCATGCGGGCCTGCTGCTCCGCGGCGGGCGTGCTCGTGATGTTCAGTGCTTCCTCCGATCGGATGCCGGTGCGGGCTCCTCGCGGAGCGCGTCCAGGACGCGGCGGCCGGTCAGCTCCTCGGCCAGGGCGGCACGGCGCTTCGGGCTGCGGCAGGCGGCGAGGGCGGCGAGGCGGTCGGCGGGGACGAGTACCTGACCGCTGCGGTCGCACGGCGCCTGGAAGCGGCCGGTCCCGGCGGCGTAGGCGAACAGCATGCCCGGCTCGCCCGTCTCGTGCTCGGTGCGCAGCTGCAGCGCGAGGTCGCCGCCGACGGTGGCCAGCTCCTGGAACAGGTCCGCGACCTCCTCGACGTCCAGGGTGTAGGAGGTGAAGCCGCCCACCAGGTCCTCGTCGGTGACGTCGTCGGCATTCTCGTCGGCGTCCTTGTCGAGGAACGGTCCGGCAATCAGCTCGCGTACGGCCTGTGCGGTCGGGCCGGGAGTGCAGCGGACGATGTCGAGCCGGGTGTAGGGGTCCTCCATGGTGATCACATCTCTCGTCGAAAGAAGCCGAACGGAAAGGGGAGTTGAGGCAGCGTTCAGGCCGCTGCGGCCTGGTGCGCGTGCGTGCTGTCGGTGTTGTCGTCCGGGGTGCACCGCTCGTCGTCGCAGGCGACGCCGTCGTGGTAGCGGCGGGCGGTCTCGTCGAACAGGTCCCGGACCGCCGCGGGGACGTCGTCCTCGTGCTCGGTGACCGACTCCAGCCACTCGTGATCGGGGCCGGTGGCACCGGGATCGACGACATGGACCGCGATGGTGGGGCCGCTGACCTCGCGGCCGTTGACGAAGACCGTCACGTCGGTGAAGGCGTCGGGGTCGCGGTCGACGACGACGTCGATCCGGTCCGGGACGCCGGGCGCGGTGCGGCGCAGCAGGTAGTGCAGGCTGCTGCTGACGCGGATCTCGTAGGTGCCCGTGACCCGGTCCAGCTCCCGCAGCCGTGCGCCCGCGTGGGACAGAGCCTCCCAGGCCTCGGCCACCTCGATGGGGCGGCCGGTGACGTCGTGGGCTCCCTGGTGGACCGAGGCATGGGTGAGCTCCCGCTTGAGGGCGGTGATGATGCGGGTGCTGGTGCGGGCGATGGTGCGCAAACGGGCTTCCTTGTATGGGCGTTGACGCGCCGGGGCGGCGCAAGGCGGGGCAGGGATGAGGCGGGGAGCGGTCGGCTGGTGGCCGTGCTAGGCGGGCGTCTGGGGTGCGGGTGAGGGGATGTGCGGGCAGGAGCTGGTGTCGCGGACGTACTCCAGTGCGGCCTTGATGGGCTGCTGCTGGTCGAAGGAGCAGCCCGGCCGCTTGCACACGGCCCGGTACTGCCGTCCGGGACAGGGCTCGCCCTTGCGGTGGGTGCAGGCTCGCCGTTGGCGTGCACGGGCTTGGCGGCTGCCCGGTGGCGAAGGGACGGGGACACGGGTTCGGTGGGGTCCTTCCTGAGCGGGCGCGGCCCCTCGCGAGAGCGGGCCGCACCGGGATGGGCAGGCCGGTCAGGCGGCCCGCGCGAGGCGGATGATCTTGGCTAGGGTGGCGACCGGCTCGTTGTCGAGGGTGAGAGTGACCCGGCCGAAGGCGGCCTGCGCGGTGCCCCGCTCGCTCTCGTCGAGGTGGACGATGTCGAAGTCGCCGTCCTCGCTGGTCAGCTCCTCGTAGCTGGGCCACGGGTCGTCCTGGCAGATCTCGCAGTCCTCGCCGTGGCGGCAGCTCTCGCGCTCGGTGACCCAGGCGCGGACGCGCTCGTAGCCCTCCGGGGTGACCTGGGTGAGCTGCATGCGGGCGCGGTCGCCGTGGCTGGTGGCGAGGAAGTCGGCGGTCAGCGGACCGGCCGCCAGACGGCACCAGGTGCCGGAGGTCGGCTCCGGCAGGTGGATGGTGCCCTCGACGCCGACGGCCTCGGCGAGCAGGGTGGCTCCGGCGTAGGCGGCGGCACGGCTGGCGGACTTGGCGACGTCGACTGCCAGCCGCCAGGCGGAGTCGCTGGAGGCGTCCATACGGTCGGCGACGTAGGTGGCGTGGTGCATGGCGTTCCTGTCGGTTGGCCGGGCAGGCAGCCCGGGAGCCGGAGGGGGGAGGGAGTGGTCAGAGGGTTCCGGTGACGTGCAGGTCGCTGACGCACGGAAGGGCGGCGAGGATGTCGCGGACCTCCTGCGGGGTGAAGCGGGAGCGGCGGGTTGCCTTGGTGGGTGCGGCCCACAGCTCCAGCTCGACCGGAGCGAGTCCCGGGGTGTCGGTGAGGGTGTCGGCGTCGGCGCACTTGTACTGGCGGCGCAAAACACGGGCGGTGTACTCGCCGAAGGCGATGCGGTCCTTGCGGACGGGGACAGGCCGGTCGCCCACGTCCCAGATGAAGTCGGCGGTGTGCTCGACGCCGTCGATGACCAGGCCGAGATCGATGGTGACCTCTACGCGCACGGTTGGGGTGTGTCCTCCTTCTTCGGGGCGGGGGTGTCGGGCTTGAGGGAGCGGCAGTACCAGCAGCGCAGTCCGGCCTCGGTGGGCAGGAACCACGCGTGGCCATCGCCCTCGTCGTGCGGGGCTGCGCCCGGGCACCGCTCGGGAACGGGCAGGCTGTCGAGCAGGACCAGGGCCTTGGCCTGCAGCCGGGCATCCAGCGCTGTACTGCGCGGGTTGCCGACGAGCAGAAGACGCACGAAGTCGGCGAGCCGGTCGCGCTGCAGACGGACGGCCTCCAGTGGCGGATCGGTCCGCTCGGCCACGGCTTCAGTCACGGGGCCGCACCACAAACGGGGTGAAGTCGTTGATCCACAGCCGCTCGCCCGGGGCCAGCGGGAGGCTGGCGCGGTCGACGCGGGCCTTGCACCGGTAGTACCGGCACTGGAGCCCGCCGCCGTCATAAGGGGTGTCCAGCGTGCCGTTCTTACAGTGCGGGCAGGGGATGCGACGGCTCTCGTAGCTCCGGTAGGCCTTGGCTCCGTCGTCGAACAGGTAGGCGTTCGGACCACGCTGTGCCCGCGAGTCGGGGCGGCACCAGTTGACCAGGGCTTGCTGCTCGGTCACGTCCCACTCCTTCACTCCATCGCCATCGTGACGCTTAAGATAATACTCGATTCACGCATCACTTGCAACCCTTAAGCGTCAATAGCGAGTAGGGTTGCTGGGCTGCGGTTGGCCCGGCCTGCACTGCTTGGGTGGCCCCCGACGCCAAGGCCGGGCGCCGCCCATCTCCCCGCATGCATGCGGCGGATCAGGCGCCAGCCGCCCCCGGCCACGGCCGGCCCGGGGCTGGGGGTGATCCCGCAGATGCAAGCCCTGGGCCTGGGCGCGACCGACCGCCTCGGGCGGGCAGGCCCTCGCTCATCGCTCTGCCGTCGACGCCTGGGCCCGTACGGTCGTGTGCCGTGCTCCTTGGCGGCTCGGCGCCCAGGCCTCAAAGGCTTGGCGGATCTAGGGGCGCTCGGCGAAGTAGTCGCGCCGAGCGCGATCGAGAATGGCATCGGCGCCCCGGTACTGCTCCTCGGGCAGGCTGTCGGCGAGGTGCAGGAGATCGCTGATCAGGTCAGCGATCGTGACGCCCGGATGCGCGGCGGCGTACAACTCCCAAGCGGGGCGCGCATACTCGGCCATTTGGGCCGCCGACGGGCTGCTCGGGTCCTGGGCGATGTCGTCCACGGGCATGTTCCTTCGGATCGGATCTGGCTCGGAGCTGCCTGCACCCGTGACCAGGGCGCCGTCGGCCCGGTCAGATCCCGGATGCAGGACTTCGCGCTCGGGCAGAGCTGGGGAAGAACGGCGCCGGTCACCGGCCGCCGGTCTGCGCGGCGCGGACCGCCTCGGCGAGCGCGCCGCCGGGAAACGACGGCGTCCCGCCGAACTCTCGCGCCAGGTACCGGCTCTGCAGGCCCCCGGCGCCCTCGGACCGCGCATCGGTGAGCCGGTTCAGCCGCGTGACGCCCTCGGCGTCCTTGTCGGCCACCCACACCTGCGCCGGGTCCAGGTCGCGCACCTCGCCGTGCCCGAGCAGGGTGGAGTCGTGGGAGGCGAACACCAGCTGCGCATACCGGGAGTTGGCCGAGCTGTCGAACAGGAACGGGATCTCACTGACCAAGCGCGGGTGCAGGCCCGCCCCCAAGTCGTCCACGAGCACCGCGTGCCCCCGCTCCAGCGCCGTCACCAGCCCCGACAGCAGCACCACCGTGCGGCGCGTCCCGGCCGACTCGGCGGAGTAGGGGAAGGCAACCGGCTCACCGGCCGTACGGTGCAGCAGGTGCACCGACCCCCAACGCGGGTCGATCGTCACCCCGCTCACCCCAAGGTCGGCAACCCCCAGCAGCGCGCCCACCCGCTCCCGGTGGGCCTCGTCCTCGAACAGCCGTCGCAGGACGTCGCGCTCCGCCTCAGCGGCCTCGGGCCGGATCTCGGTCAGGTTGCCGACGAACCAGCGCGCCAGCGGCTCCAGATCGGGATTGCCGGTCGCCCCGGCCACCGACAGCAGCAGAGCGTTGTCCCGCGTGATCTCGCCCAGCAGCCGACGGTCGCGCACCCGGTTGCCGGGCCACTGGAAGACCTCGCTGCGAGAGGCGTCCCGGTCCATCCAGACCTGGCGGCGGCCCTGGGGGAAGCTGTAGATCCACTCCCGCTCCACGCGCCGGGTGCTCAGCTCGAAGCCGTAGCGCCACCGCACTCCGCCGAGCAGCACGTCGACCTCGTACAGCGTCCATGCGCTGGCGCTCGTGGTGTCCAGGGCGAAGGGGGAGCGGGGCAGCTCCTCCAGCCCGACCCAGTGGCCGAGCGAGGACACCACGGCCTCACGCATGTCGGCGAGGGCCCGCAGAGTGTTGCTCTTGCCCGACGCGTTCGCCCCGAAGATCCCCGCTGACATCGCGACGCCGTGCCAGACACCGTTCACCGCGACCGGGACCGTGCCGTCGGCATGGATGTCGTGCTTGGGTGCCTGAAGGTCCAGCGTCTCCTCGTGGCGCAGCGAACGGGAGTTCGCCGTGCGGAAGGACAGCAGGAGGTCGTCGCCCGCCGCCGTATTCTCGGCCGGTCCGGTGGTGGCGCTGGGGGTGCTCACGGTCTCCCTCACGGTCAGCTTCAAGAGGCGGCACATCCGCCTTGATGACGCTTAAGATATTACATTGGAGGCTGGTGTGAATGCAAGCCTTAAGCGTCGAGCGGGGGCACGTGTCAGGCGTGGCTCCTGCTGCCGCGGCATCACGGACCGGCCGAAGCGTGATCCGCTCACCTTGTTTGACGGGCACCGATCGGCGCGCCGGCGCAAGCCTTCGACAATGCAGAACCCGGTGCCCGCTACGCCTGATGACGACATGGGCCAGCTGCGGGACGCCGCCGACCTCGCCCGCCGCTTCCCCGAGCCCGGCACGATCGGGGCGCAGGTGTTCTCGACGTTTGTCGAGCAGAAGAGCCTCCCCGAGCGCTCGCGTTCCACCATCGCCCTCAGTCCGCAGGAGCGCACGCTCGTCTCGATGATGCGGCCGTAAGCGCCTCCTGCCGTATTGCTCGTGGCAGTTGAGTACGGCAGGCCGGCGCCGTTGTCAGTGGCCGCTGTCATCCTGCGGTCATGCTCATCAGCCCGCAGCATGCCCGGGATCTGCTCGCCGACCTGACCCGCACGTGCCCGATGCGCCTGGCCACAGCTGCCCTCGGTACCCGCGGCTTCCATCACCACGGCCACGTCTTCTTCGGCGACACCGCTCTGGAGGGACACAAGGCCAAGAACCGCTGGTGGTTCGTCGCCGAGGAGGTGGAGCAGGCCGGCCGCACGCTGGCCGGCTTGCGGCTGGAACCGGGTGACCTGGTCGAGGTCCACTTACCCGTGCGGCAGCCTGGCGAGGTCCGCGGCGATAAAGGCAGCGACTGGCTCGGCCCGGACACCAACTGGCGCCGGGAGATCGTCAGCTGGATGGGCAACGCCGCCTTCCACGAGCTGGAGCCGGAGGGCGACTGGGATCTCCTCCATACGGTCAACCTCCACGGACTGCCCGGGGCGCTGACGATGGAGGCCTTCCGCGCACGGTTCGGCAAGATGGTCCGCGCCGGCACCTATCCGCTGGATCACATGACCTGGACCGGGACGTCCTGGCAGATGCCCCGCGAGTACGTCGAGGTGATGGACCGCTGGCAGGCCCGCGACAACGAGCTGCTGGAGCAGGCCCGCATCTGCCGCGGCTGCGGAAGTCTCGGTCCGCGCTACGGCGCATGGCGCGCACCCACCCCGCGCGGCTACGTCACGCTGTGCCCGGCATGCTCGGTCGCGGCCTGCGAGCCGTACACCGGGCAACTCGCCGGCGTTGCTTACACCTCCGTGCCGCGCACCACCCGGCCCGCTCGCTTCCTGTGCCGGATGTGCGGACTCAGCCGGGCGTTCACTTGGGACCACTGCCACGACCACGGCCTGGTCCGCGGCCCGCTCTGCGCCAGCTGCAACACCTACGAAGGCAAGGGCGTCCGCTTCCTCGAGCGACCGGGCGCCCTCGCCCTTCTGCTGGACTGCCCGGCATGCGAGCGGAAGCAGACCCTGCCGGAACGCTTCCGCGTCGACATCGCCACTGAGCACGTGCGCCGTATCGAACGGCACGGCCGCTGCCCCAGCCGCCCGAGGGTCCAGGACACCACCCCCACCCACTCCGGGCTGACCTTCACCCTCGGCTGCACCGCTCACAACACCGTGTGGAGCCGAAGCATGACCGCCGCCGAGATCGCCGCCGTCGTCGCCGCCTTCGTCACAGCCGGCCCCGCCACCGCGTCCTGACGTGAGCATGAGTGGCGCTGTCAGTGGCGTAGGCCAGGCTGTGGGAGTGACTCACCAGCCAGCATCCGAACTCCCTGCCCAGAGCGCACTGTTGCCGCCACAGCACACCGGCGAGCACGCCGGTGCCGCCTACCATCCGCGCTACCGTCCGCCGGCCCGCGCTTACCGGTGTGACCTGTGCCCGGATCCGGCGGCGTTCTGGGACCACTGCCACGACCACGGTCTGATCCGCGGCCCGCTGTGCCGCAGCTGCAACGGGAGCGAGGGCTTCTGGGTCCACAGCCGCCACGGTGTTGAGCACCTGATGCGCTGCCCCGACTGCCGGAGCGCCGGCCACCCCCCGATACGCAACCGCGTCGCCCGGATCCTGCCGACGATGCAACTTCTCCTGCACCACTACGATCCCGCGCGGCATCCGCTGTACGGCGACGCCGTTTGGGCCGACGGCGTCGGCGTCTGGGAGCGCGTGTTCGCCCAGCTGTCCGCCGGATACGCGAGCGCCGAGGCGCAGTGCACACACCGCGACTGCGGTGCCCGGTGGACGGTGTGGATCGACCGCGCCCGCTTCGAGCGGCTGGACCAGCTCAGACTGCTGACCGGCAGGGAACTGCCCGGACAGACCTACACATCCGGCAGTCCGCGGTGGCCGGCCGAGCCGACAGACGTGTTCTGGCTCGACAACCCGGCCGGTGTGCCGGCGGCGGCGCAGCCCCACGAGGTGGCCACCGTGGTACTGCCGGGAGCGTACGCGCGCCGTCTGCAGGAAGCCGCGCCCGATGTCCTCAACGAAGTGGCTCTCAGCCGCTGCTGGACCCGCCGCGGACGCGCTGAGGCCCTCGAGATCACCTCGGACACCGTCGGCCTGATCACCCTGTCCACCGTGCTCTACCTCCCGGTCCGCAACGACCCGGAGCGGCCCTGGACACCGGCTGAGCGAAGAGGGCTGGACCAGGCGAGTGCCCGGATCCGAGGGTCCCTGCATGCCCTCACCAGCGGGCGCTGAGGCGTCCGGAGGCTGCGCCGGACAGGGCCCTTGGGAGTTCGACGCGCCGTAGGAGTGGCTCCGCCGCGGGACGGCGCAGCCGGACTGCGTGTGTACGGACATCGGCTGTTGCCGGTTGGGGCCGCGGGCTCACCGCATCGTGGCCGGCCACCGGAGTGCTGGCAGGCTCCAGCCGAGCGGGTAGGGGCGGCCGGTGTAGAAGCGGAGGTGATCCCGGACGGCGTGCTCCATCGCCGGGCTGCGCACCCCGGCACGGACAAGATCCGTATCGTGCACGGTCAGCCGCTTGCCCAGCCGCCGGCGCTGGCGCAGGCCCGGTGGGCCGATGAAGACGGTGAGCTCGTCGAAGCGCAGGGTCGTCACGTCAAGGCGTCCGATCTGCGGGTTGATCGTGGTCAGGTACAGGCCCGAGTACTCGTCACGGACGACCGACTCCGCGAGTGAGATGTGGAAGACGAGATCGTCGACGCGGAGCACCTCGCGGTCGCCGGTGACCAGCGCGCTGGACTCGACGCGGCGCAGCAGGCCGAACTGGCGGAGCGTGGCCCGGTGGTTGACGGTGGCGTAGAAGGGATCGCTCAACGGGGCGTCGTTCCTCTGATGTGCCGTAGGGGATGGCGGGGCGGCCCGGCTACGGCGGGCAGGCGACAGTCGGACAGGTCGGCCCTGCTGCGGCCAAGGCCGGAGGCGTGAACTCAGCGGGCGCAGTCACCGATCTGGGGGTGCCGGATCGCGTCATCGTCTGCTTGGTCCCCGGCCAGCCGCCACGAGGGGCAGCCACCCCCAGCGACGGGCACGACGACGCCGAGGTCGCCCTCGTCGTCACCCCAGAACTCCAGGCAGCCGACGAGCTCATGGTCCTGGCCGATCCACGCGGACAGCTCGGCAAGCCGGTCCTTGACGGCGTAGGAGTGGATCCCCATGTCGACCACGCGAAGGCTCTGGACCCGCCTGGGACGATCCTGCTCGTCCGTGCCGCCGTCGGGGTCGGGAACGAGTACCCACATGTTCTCCTCGACGAAGGTGTTCAGGGCCGCCTCCGTGGCACCGGCCGGGGCGAGGGAGAACCGGCCGCTTGCTGTCAGTTCCCACAGCTGGGCGAGAGGGACGGACGGCCGGAACTCGATGGCTCCTTCGACGGTGTACTCGATCACGTCCTGATCCTGGTGAGTTGATGACGGGCGGACTGTTTGCGGGGCTCCTGCCACCGACGGGGCCGGCAGCGGGCGCAGTCGGTCGGGAACATGGCCGGGGGGTGCGCGTCGCAGCGCACCCCCCGGGGAGGACGGGGGTCAGTCCTCCTCGGTCGCCAGCCGGACCGTCTGCTCGCCGTGGCCGTAGCGGGCCAGCGACTCCGAGCAGGCGAAGTGGGAGTCCTCCGGCTCGCCGGTGGCGATGTTGTGGCCGGTCAGGCGCCACCCTCCGATCCACACGCCCGACTCGCTCTTCTGGAACGGCATGACCTCGGTGGCGGTGCCGACCCAGCTGGTCGACCGCGCGCTGCCCTTCATCGTCCGGGTGACCACGATCCGGTCGCCTTCGGCAGGGAAGAACATAGAGCCTCCAAAGGGAAGTGGAGTTGGGGACCGCGCTGGTGCGCGGCCGCGGGAGCGCGTGGCCGGAGCGGAACCCCGGTTGACGCTTAAGAATGTACCCGCTGCATGCGGAAGTCGCAAGTCTTAAGCGTCAAGCGTGTGGGTGTTTGCTGCACGCGTTCACCGCGCCCCGGACGGCGGGCTCCCGGACGAGTCGCCGTGCGCGATAGGCCCGGTGCGCTGCTGCGCGGCGTGCTGAAGGTGGCGTGCCAGGCTCCACCTGCACCACTCGGGCCACCCCGGCAGGGCCCGCCCGGCATTCAGTGCTGCGGCGTTGCGTCGCACGTCCTCGGTCTGGTTCACGTGCATGACGGCGTTGATCCGCATGTGCTCCAGGGGAGTTCGCACGTCCTGATGCCATGTGTAGGGACGCCAGCGCACATGTGTCGTGCCGACGGAGACGATCTCTCCGGCGAACGCGTGGCGGGTCCGGGGGCCGGGCCGGTGCTCGGGCAGGAACTGGACGTGCATGCCCGGCACGACGACGCCCGGTCCGGCGATGATGTCCGGTACCCCGTCCCACAACTCCCCGTCCCCGTCGTCCTCCTGAACGCTCGCAGGGCCCGCGTCCCCGGCCTCCTCGGATTCCGCATCCGCGCCGGCGGCCTCCCTGGCGGCCTCGGCCTCCTCGGCGGCCAGCTGGGCGGCCTCGGCCCGCAACTCGGCGACGACCTCCAGGTCCAGGCCGTGCAGGCGGACCTGCTCGTCGGTGGGCACCCAGCCGCGCGGGCGCTTGCGCCATGTGTATCGGACGCCCTCGACGGCGGCCCACGCCTTCCAGCGCCGCTCCTCACGCTCCTCCTCGGCACGACGTATCTCCCACTCGGCCCACCACTTCTCCCGCTCGATGCGGCGGCGCTCCTCCTCGGCGAGGAACTCATCTCGGCGCTGGCGCCACTCCTGCCCGTACAGCAGCGGGCGCAGCGGCATGCACTCCTGCCTGCGGGAGCGCGTGACAGGCTCGGGCTGCTCCGCGTCCCACACCAGCAGGGCGCGCAGCCCGTCGGCGGTGGCCTCGATGCGGCGGGAGCCGTCGGCGGCCTTGACCGTGGCGAGGAATCCGGCGCCTTCCAGGGCGCTGATCCGGCCTGCGGCCACCCGGGCACCGGCCCGGCCGGCGCGGGTGATGCGGCGCGGGGTGCCGTCGGCGTCCCGGACGAGCTCGCCTGCGGCGGCCCGGCGGACGGCCTCGGCGTGCTGGGCTGACCAGCCCAGCTCCTTCGCCTGCTCCTCGCGGCGCCACCGCTCACGCCAGTCGACGACGGGTGCTGTCTCCACCGCCTCATCGGATTCGGCCGCGTCCGCGGTCTCCTTTGCGTCGGCCGGTGCGGGGGGCTGCTCGCGGACGCGCTCGCACGCCCCGTTGCGAATGGACGTCACCGGGTGGCCGCCCGAGTAGCGCACGGAGACCGTGAAGGCGAAACCGCCCAGCTCCGGTGCTTGCTCGATCGCGTCGGCGTGAGCGGCGACGGTCTCCTGCGCGGCGCGGGTGTACAGGACCACAAAGGTGTGCAGGCGCTCGCTGCCCCGGTAGAAGCCTGTGACGCGGAAGTCCTTGCCGCGGCCCTGGGCCAGGCCCAGCCGGCGCAGGACGCGGGCGATGGCGACGGAGGGAGTCTTGGGCTGGGGCATCACAGCCACGGAAGTAGCTCCTTCGGGGATCTCGGCGGCGGAGGCCTTCGGCGGCGGCTCGCCGGCGGTGAGCGGGATGAGCATCTGGCCGTTGCGGACCAGGGCTTCGGCCTGCAGCTCCTCGCAGAAGAGGGCCGGGGCGAGGCGGGGACCGGCGACGGCGAAGATGTGGCCGCGCCGGTTGCGGATGTAGGCGAGCGCGCGGGTCTCGCAGAGGTGGGAGTCCTCGCCGCGGGCGAGGCGCTCGTCCCGTTCGCAGCGCTCACGCTGGTGCCCCCGCACGCGGCCCGGACCTCGAAGGCGAGGCCGGGGCCGCGCGGGGCGCGGGGTCAGCCGGCGGCGCAGGTGACGTCCGTCCGCACGGCTTGGAGGAAGGCGCGCTCGGCGGTGGTGCGGTACTCGTACAGGCCGACCGGTGCGACCTCGGCGGTCAGGGCCACCACGCCGTAGCGGGCGCGGGAGCCGTGGCCTGTGCGGAAGGACCAGCCGGACGGGGTGTCCTCGCCGCTGCGGTGCACGGGGTGGAAGTCGTGCGCGCCGGGGTGGACCGCCTGTGCCGCCGCGCGGGCGTCGTCCTCGGCGAGGGCGAGGCGGACGACGGGGTCGGCGGTGCGCAGGAAGTCGAGGGCTCGGCCGAGCTCGTCGAGGGCGCCGCGCCACTCAGGGTCGTCCGGGTCGGGGGCCGTGCGCACCCGGGCGGCTGCGGCGCGACAGCGCCGGTGCGCCTCGACGATGTCCGTGCGGTTGGCCCGCAGGCAGGTCTCGGCCCTCCACCGCGCGCCGCCCTCGACGATGACGTGGGCGCTCTCGCCGGGCGGGACGGGCGCCATGCCCTCGACGGTGCGCAGGTGGCCGTCGGGGCACACGATGCGGTCACCCTTGACGAACACGGTGCGCCTCCTTCTCACGGTCCTTGTCGTCGAACTCGTCCGGCTCGTCCTCGCCCTCGGCGGTGGCGCACTCCTCGCAGTCGCCTGCGGGCTGCTCCTCGTGCTCACGGCACAGGGCCTGCCACCCGTACTCCGGCTCGTCGGCCGGGCTGCTGTCGTCCTCGGCGTTCAGGCGCACCGCCTCGTTGGCGGCCGCGACGGCGCAGTCCATGGAGTCGACGCACCCCTCGCTGCCGAACACCCCGAAGCGGGTCTCGGGGGCCCGGCGCGCACAGGCGGTGACCGGGTCCCCGGCGACGTCGTCGTGGGCGTAGAAGTGGTGCCGGCAGCGTTTGGCGGCGAGCTTGCGGCCCTTCATCGGGGCGAGTGCACCGGCCGGGAAGACGCGCGCGGCGCACCCGCCGTCCGCCTCGAGCGCCATGCCACCGCGGCGGATGGTGGACAGCAGCCGGGCGAGGTCGGCGGGCGACTGCTCACGCAGGATCTCGCGCGCGGGCTCGGAATGGGACGGGGCGTCCGTGCCGCTGGCGTGCCACTGGCGCACGGTGCCCGCAGCCTCGTCGCGGTGCGGGACGCCGACCACGTTGTTGACGCGGCCCTTCGCGGTAACCCAGCCGTAGGCGACGGCGGGGCCGAGACCGTTGCGGAAAGTCCAGCCGACCGGCACACGGGCGTCGTCGCCCTCGGGCAGCACGGCCTGGAAATGGCGGGCGCGGGAGTCGGCCAGGAGGGCGAGCATGCGGGCGAGGATCTCGCTGCGGACGATCTCGCGCAGCTCCTCCATCGCCGCACCGGCGGCGGGCTGATCCGGCTCGACCTCGCCGCGCTCCTCGTTCGGGCCGGCGACGTACTCCAGGCTCCCGCGCAGACGCCAGCCGAAGGCGGCCAGAGCATCGCGGATGCTCGCGATCCCGTGCGGCAAGGCGATGAACGCGAAGGCGTCCGCCTCCCCGCGGCGGCGAATCGAGATGCGGTCCTCGCGGTATCCGGGACTGGCCAGGACGGTCGCGCACACGACGAGGAAGCGGACCTCGCCTGAGGTTGGTGACATGGGATTCCTCTCAGTGTCCGTCACCAGGGCCGGCCTGCGGATCAAGCCCGCCAAGTGACGCTTAAGACAGTACATTGATGCAGGTCTGCTAGCAAGTCTTAAGCGTCATAGGTCGGTGGGTGCCGTTGAAAGGACCAGGAGTTGAGAGCGTTGCGGGTGCCGCCCGTCGTGCTGTCAGGTCTGTGGGCGGGGTGTCGACGGGGCGGAGGCCGGACAGCGCGAGGTGCTCGGCGGGGGAGGGGGCAGCGGTTGTGTCCGGGTGCACCGGGATGCGGCGGTCGGCGTCGACCGGGTAGGGGCCGGCAAACTCGGCGCTGTCCGTGAGGATCTCGATGCGGTGGGCCACGCGCGTCAGTCCGGTGACCGTGTGCAGGTGGCTCTCCAGGGTGATCAGGTCACCGATCTCCAGCTCGGCAGCGTTGCGCGGCTCGTACGCGGCCGCCTCCCAGTCGCCGGTGTAGCGGGTCTCCAGGGCGTTGTAGGTCTCCGGGCCGAGCATCACACGGACCATGTCCTCGATCGCTTGCAGGTGCTCGCCCCAGGGGCAGGCCCAGTACACGCGGCGGGTGATGCGGTCGATGCCGAAGTAGACGCCTCGGAACTCGAGGATCAGGCCGTCGCCGATCTCATCGATGACACGGGGGAGTTCGGTCACGGCGGTGCGCCCTTCCGGAGTGCCGGCCGTCACCGGCTGGTGGGGCGCCGGGTGCGGCCGGTGCGGTCCCAGCGCTCCAGAACGGCGATCACCGTGTCGAGCGCGGCGCGCATCTCCTGCGCGTCGGGGTCGTTCAGGACCACCCACTCGTTGGTGACCGGATCGTGCAGCGGCCTGCCGTCCTCGCCGTACTGGTGCTCGGTGGGCCGGTCGAGAGCGGCGCGGGCCGTGCGGGCGCGGGAGAGGACGGTGCGGACTTCGGTCAGGGCCCTGCTGGCGTCGGTGCCGCGCGAGGGGGCCGGGCCGTGGCCGTCGGCGAGCCGCAGCAGGTGCAAGGCGGCGGTGGTGGCGGGGTGTTCGGGGTCGGCGCTGTCGGCATGGGCCAGCAGGGCCACGTGCAGCGCACTCTGGGCGCTGATGTCCATGGGGCTCCGGGCAGTCAGGGGGCGCCGGCGGCGCCGGGCGAGCGGTGGGCAAGGATGGGCGGGCGCGGGCCCGGGGCGACGCAGCGTTCCGGGCCCGCGATACCGGGCTGACCGGCGAGCCTCCTCGGGCCCGGTGGGGTGGGCTACTTGGGGGGCGTGTTCTGGGCGAACGCCTCGACGAACTTCACCAGGGCCTGCACGAGCTGCTCGCCGCTCGACGGCTGCCGGGCAGCGCCTGCCGAAGTGTCCTGGGCGGGGTCGGGGTGGCTGATGTAGGCGCGCAGGATGCCGCGCACGAGGCTGCGGGTCTCCTCGGGGTTGATCTCGGGGCGGTTGACCCCGGCGCGGTCGGCGGCCTCGTCCATGTCGCGGTCGGTGATGCGGTCGACGTCGGACGGCAGCATGCGGCCGTTGTAGCTCGTGATCAGCCAGAAGGCGATCGTGGTCGCCTTGCGGCGGCGGTTGTGGTCCTCGTAGACGTGCTCGGGAAGGCCGGGCGGCAGGCAGTGCTGGGCCAGCGGCAGCAGGTCGGTGCGATGCATCAGTCTCCGGTGAGTTCTCGGGTTGTGTTCCCGTCGCGGGGGACGGGCTGCCGTGCGGGGGTGCGGCGCAGCCGGGCGCGTACCTCGTCGGGGGTGCAGCCCTCGGTCAGGTAGGCCAGCTGTGCGGTGACGCCCGCGGTGTTGATGCGTGAGGCGAGCTGGTCGGCGTCGTCATGAACCGCATCGTGTGCGTCCCAGAAGTCCAGCTCGGGGCGGGCGCCGTTGTTGAACGCGTCCGCGGCCCGGTCGTGGGCGCGGTCCTCGACCTCTTCGTCCAGGTCGCCCTCCTGGAGGGCGAATTCGGTGGCGATGGCTTCCAGTTCGGCCTCGGTCACGGTGGGGTGCACGGGCTGATTTCCTTCCGGTCGTGATTTCTCGTACACCCCACCGAGTGACGCTTAAGAGTATACGTGACGAGTGCTGTTCGATGCAAGTCTTAAGCGACACCGGGTGTGGGTTTGTCAGGCGGTTTCCGTGCAGTACGAGCCCATCACCCAGGCGAACGAGGTGGTGCCCAGCTCGGTGGTCTGCCGGGCGAACAGCCGCCCCGAAGCGCGGTGGTAGGACGCCTCGCCGTCACCGTCGCGCAGGATGGTCAGCAGAGCGGTGCGGACCTCGTCCAGCATCAGAACGGGCGGGTAGTCCTCTTCACGCTGCAGCTCCTGACGCGACAGCTGCCGCGCGAGGTCGCGCACGGAGGCGAACTCATAGCGAGGGCTGGGGCCGCGGGGCGGCAGGCGCAGGAACGGCAGCGCACAGTCGGCGGGCGCGAGCACCAGGCGGGAGACGTCCACGGTCCGCACGGGGGAGCCCGGCAGGGTGCTGTCGAGCGGAGGATGCCAGGGGACGAACCGCATCGCGGCGCGCCCGTCCTCGCGCCGGCGTCCCAGCGCGGCGCGGGCCTGGGCGTCGGTGTAGGGCCCGCGGCCCTGGGCGTACAGATAGTTGATCCACTGCCCGTTCCAGCGGTGCCACACCTTCTCGCTGGTCGTGGAGTACATCCGGTCGCGGTCCCAGAACCGCAGGGGCCGGGCGGTAAGGGGCTTGTCGACAGGCGTGAGAAGCGCTGGTGTCATCGAGGTCTTTCGGTCACGAATGGGGTGATGGGCGCCGGTAGCGTGCGGGTTCAGGGCGAGGCCGGCTGGGTGCCGGGGGCGTGGTGGCGGTCGAAGAGCGCGGCGGCCTGTGCCCACCACCGTTCGCGCACCGAGGCGTCCTCGCGGGCCTGCCGGCACTGGCCCTTGTGCTGGCCCATCCCGCCGGTGAGCGGGGTGAACAGGTGGGGGACGGACGGGACGAGGAGGTCGATGTAGTCCTGGCCGCCGAGAAAGATCACGTCCGCGTCGCCCAGGCCCAGCGCGGCCGTCTGCACACTCAGACCGTCCGCGGTGATCGCCTCCGGGTCGCCCGGCCGCACGTCGTACCGGCGCAGCTTGCGCGTCAGGGGGACGAGCCCGTGCAACGCCGAGACGATCCGGATCAGTGGCGGGCGGGTCAGCGCGGCGGCCGCGCCGCGCAGCGAGAGGTGATAGCCGCCCGTGTACAGCTCGCCGGCCGGGTACCAGCGCTCGGGGTCGGGCTGCTTGTTCTGGCCGCAGGCGACCAGCACGATCTTTCGGCGCCGCACGTCGATGCCGCCGCGCTGGCGGGCGTAGGCCCGGCCCTGGGCGGTGAGGTAGAGGGAGTGCGGGTCACCCGGGTAGGCGGTGGCATAACCGGCCTGCCGGATGCCGTCCAGCGTCCGGGCCTGGAACCACTCCTCACCGTCCGCCGCGTTGTCCCGTCCGGGCACCAGCTGGTCGGGGCGGCGCGCGGCGGTCAGGACCGCCTCGTGCTGGCGCGCGGGCAGCCTGGGCGCAATGCCCGGGGACGTCGGGGCGGGCCGGCCGTGCTCGGTGATCCAGTCCGCCAGGGCCTGGTGGCCGGCCTGGGTCATGGTGGGCGTGCCGAGCCTGTAGCGGATCAGGCGGTCGGCCTCGAGCCGGGCCAGTGCGGCGGGGTGGCCCCGGACGATGCCGTCCTCGTTCTCGGCGAGGATGCGCGCGCCGGTGGGGCTGAGCGTCATCGGATTCCTTCCGCAGGGGACGGGCCCGGCCGGCACGAACGCGAACGCCGGCCGGGGCTGGGTGATGAAGGGGGAAGAGGGGAGCGGCGGCGAGCCGGCGCGGCAGCGCTGCCGGTGCGATCGCGGTGGCGGCCGCCGAGCGCGCGCGGGGGCTACCAGGAGACGCGCACGAGGTAGGAGCCGTCCGGGGTGAGCCCCTTCTGGGCGAGGTCGCTGAGGATCACGCCGGGGTGCGGGTCGCTGCCCTCCCCTGACAGCCACAAGTCGAGGTCCTGGCGGTCGTTGGGGGCCAGCCCGGGCTGCTCGACGAGCCGGCCGTCGCCGTACACCAGGGTGTGCGTGAGCGACGCGGTGACCTCATAGACGCTGTCGTTGCCGCCCTCCTGCGCGACCACGGCGGAGTACGGGCGGCCGTAGTGCTCCCGCGCGTAGTCCTCAAGGGCGCCGTAGTCCAGCAGATGGAACGCGCCGACCTGCGTGTGCAGCCGCGGCGCGGGTGCGGGGCGGCTGGCGTCGGCACTGTCAGCGTCGGCCGGCGGACCGTCCGGCAGCATGTCTCGCAAGGCGTCCAGGGCGTCGAGCACCCGTCGGCCGAGCAGTCCGTTGCCCTCGGCGGCCAGCCACGCCTCCACGGTCGTGCCGGACGGCAGCGCCATCAGGCGCTGCGCCATGTCCAGGACGTCGACCAGGGGCGTGCCGTCCTCGTCGCAGGCCGAGTCGTAGCTGCCGATGCCAGGCACGTGGGCGACGTAGTGGCCGACGGTGGCGTAGGGGTCCTGCCAGATTTCGAAGGCTGCGCTGGGCGCGTCGCGGCGCAGGGTGTCGGCCAGCTCCGCCGACTTGCCGACGCTGGCCTCGTCGGTGCCGTAAAGCTCGCCGAGCTCCAGCGATGTCGGCTGCCTACGGCCGTACCCCAGCCGCAGATCGGCCTCGGTGATGGCCTTCAGCGCGGCCGGGCGCTCCGCGTCGCTGATCGCGTAGATGAGGAGCTGAAGGGGAGCAGAGGACACACAATTCCTTTCGTCGGACGATGAGGGAATGGCGGGGAGCCGGAGCCGACGGTCCCGAGTGCGGACCGGGCGCCGATGCGGGCCCACGACGGGAGGCCCCGCGGGGCGGATCACCAGATGACGAGGCGGACCGCGTGCGCCACCAGTGCGGTCAGGCACGCCCGGGTGACGGGCTGGTGCCAGATGACCTCCAGGGTTGAGGCGGGGTGGTAGCGCGTGTCCTCATGCCGGAGCACCGTGTGCTGACCCTCGTGGCTGAACTCCGTGTGCCGGATGCCAGGGAGGCGCTCGGGAAGCTCGGCCGCCTCCGCCGAGGCGGCGTTGCCTGCGGCGTCGGCGATGTCCGCGGCCAGGTACCGAAGGCGCCAGTCGTCGTGAGCGCACACGCCGTGGCACCGCAGGGTGGCCACGAGCGGCCCCCCGGCCCGGCCGTGCACCGCGTGCTCGGTGACGTTGCCCGAACGGCTCGTGTGAACGGGCGCGTCCTCGGCGGCGGGGTCGCTTCGCACCACCCAGAACGCCTCGCCCTCGGCATCGACGAACGACCAGCTGAACTGGACCCGGAAGTCGTCGCGCAGGTCCGGCCAGTTCACCGAAACGCCCGTGCTCACGTTCTGCCACGTCAGCAGCTCCACGTAGCTGCGCCCCTGCGCGGGATCTGCCAGCAGGGCCCCCGGCGTCAGCGCCCACGGCCGGACACGGCCCAGGCACAGCGGCGAGCCGGCCGGCCACTCGATCGGCTCGTACCTTTGCGCCGCCTCCTGCACGGGACAGGTGCTGCACGAGGCTCGCCCCATGCGGCAGCGCTCGTAGCCGCCCCAGCGCTGCCGCCCGGTGCGGCTCTCGAACAGCGACGCGAACCGGATCGGCAGCAGTCCGCACTGGTTGCGGACGTCCATGTGCGCGTTCAGCGACAGGCGGCTCCACCCCTTGCCGTCCGGACCACCGGGATACGGGTCTGGCTGGGGGAGGAACAGGGGCGACACGGTGAACTCCACAAAGACAAGGCCGGGTTGGGCCCCGGCGGGGGGCGAACGGAAGGGCGAGAATCGGAGGGTGGTGCTGTCGAGGCTTCAGCGGCCGGCGGCGGCCTGGTACGGCTTCAGCGCCTCCAGCACGGCCGAACCGAGGAACGCGGCGCCGCCGCCAGCCAGCCACTCGGCCACCGTCGTGTGGTCGGGGAGCGCCGACAGGCGGGCGAGTAGGTCGGGCAGGTTCACGTGCGGGACGCCCTTGAGGTCGCACCCGGTCTCCACGGTGCCGACGGCCGGTACATGGGCGACGTACGAGCCGTCCCGCTCCTCCGAGGGGTCCTGCCACAGCTCGAACACGGCGCTCGGCGCCTTCTCGATCAGCCGCCGGGCGACCTCGGCCCACTGCCCGTCCCACTCCTCGTAGGTGCCGTAGAGCTCGCCCAATGCGAGCGTCGCGGGGGCGTCAGTGCGGTCGAATCCGAACTCCAGGCCCGCCTCGGACAGGACCTGCAGAGCCGCGTCACGGTCGGCGGCGTCGGCGGCGTAGATGTAGACCTGCAGGGGCGATTCGGCCATGGCTTCCTTACGTAGGGGGCGGGTTGGGCGGACGGCGGCCGTGCCGCCGGGTGCGGCGGGATCGGCCGCCGGGTCGGGCGGTCCGGAACTCAGGCGGCGCGGGCGCATCCGGGGGTGCGGGGAATCGCGAGCAGCAGGGCGCCGGGCGGGTAGACGGTGCAGCCGTCCACGACGACGTGGCCGCTGCCGGGGGTGATGCACATGTAGAAGGCGTTGTGCGCGCACCAGTCGCAGTGACCGGCGTCGAACGGCCGGGCTCCGTGCTGCTGGACCTTGGGCGTGCCGGTGAAGTAGCTGACCCACTGGGCGCGGTCGTCGAGGGGCATGAGAGTCCGCCGGTCGTGGCGGGGCTGGCAGGTGCCCAGCACCACGTCGCCGGGGCGGATGTCCGCTGCCGGGACGACGCGGACCGCGGCCGGGTCGAAGCTGCCCGGGGTGGGGGTGCCGACCTTGACGCCGGTGGTCGGGCCGGTGGGGATGTAGGAGACGGGCGCCGCGACGTGGACGCGGTACAGCGGGATCGGCGTGGCGGTCAAAGCGTGCTCCTCGGTGGCGACATCCTGCCCTGATGACGCTTAAGAGCATACGGCACCTCGCCTCGAAATGCAAGCCTTAAGCGTCATCTGCGTTTTTCGACTGCCGGGCGGGCCGGCGCGCGGGACGGTCCTGGCCGCGCGAGCGCCGAGGGGCGGACCGCGCGGCCGGACCGGCGGCTCAGCGGTGCGCGGCGGCACGCAGGCCGTAGACCACCAGTGCCCAGACGACCGCCGACGGCGGCAGGTGCCCGCCGTGGAAGGCGAGCGAGCCGATGAGGAGCGGCACCAGCACGAAGACCAGCGCCGCATCGCTCACCGCCGCCGCGGCCGACCAGCCGAACCCCGCACGGGATGCTCCGCCGCGCCGAGCGAGCGGGCTGACGCCGAAGCGGAGCATGCGCGCCGCGACCACGACGAGCACCGCCACGACCAGTACTGGCCACGCGCCCGGCGTCGCCAGAGACAGCGCCGCCACGGCCAGCGCGGACGCCTGTGCGGCACGGTGCAGCGGGCGGCGGCATGCGTGCGACCGGGTGCGGGTGGCGGAGGGGCGTGTGGCCGGTCGGCGGGCGGCGGGCGTCGTGACGGTGCTGCTGGACACGGGGCGTTCTCCTATGGCTGGTTGGCGCGGGCGCCGGGGCGGCGCCTGGGCGGGAAGGTGAAGCGGGTGACCGGGATGCCTCACGCGCGGGTCCGCCTCGATCAGGCGGTCGCACAAGGGCGGGCGGGCCGTGCGGCCCGCCCGGGGCCGGTCAGATGACCCGCATGCCGAACAGGCGGGGGCTGGTGTCGACGACGCCGCAGATCTCCTCGGCGCAGTCGCCGCACAGGTTGGGGCAGCCGCACTCGCTGGTGAACACGTGCCAGCCCGCGTCGTGCGCCTCGTGCGTGCCGTCGTCGCCGTCGTCGAAGAACGGCGAGCGCTTGCCGCACTGGTCGCAGGTGATGAAGTCGAACTCGGCCACCGTCATCCGGATTTCGGTCTGCTCGGCGATGACGGCGGTCATGAGATCACTCCCTGCGGGTGGTTCCGGCGGCCGCTCCCCGTACCGCCTTTGACGCTTAAGATATTACTAGCGGGCACCCGTCAATGCAAGTCTTAAGCGTCAAAGATGGAGTTGTGTGGTCAGGCCCAGGCGACCTCCCGGCCGTGGGCCGCGCACCACTGGGCCAGGTCGTGCAGGTCGAGCAGGCGCCGATGGAGGTATCCGGCCGAGCGGCCGCCGTCATAGTGACGCCCGGACTGCGTCCACGGCGCGCCCGGATCCTCGGGCGCCAGGGCCAGGGCGATCAGCACGCGCCCGAGGAAGAGGTCGGCCGCCATCTGGCCCCACGCGTCCTGGCCCTCCTGGCTGTCCAGGCCCAGCGCCGCCAGCAGGAGCCGGGTGTTGGCACCGTTCGCCTCGACGTCCGGGGCGGGGCCGTCCGGGTCGAGCGGCTCGACCAGGAGCGGGGAGTGCGGGCAGATGTCCGGCAGTACGCAGCCCGGCAGCGGCCCGCGTGTCCCGGCGGCCCCGGCGGCCAGGGCGGCCCGGACGGCCGCGTCGTAGCTGCCGAGTGGGGTGGCCTGGTCTGTGGCCGGAGCGCAGCCGCAGGTCACCGCATACGCCACAGCCTGCCGGTGCTCGGCGGTGAACAGTACGGACATGCAGAACCTTCCAACACTTGGGAGAGCCGCAGGCGGGCGGCGGGCGATCATGGGCAGGCGCCGGCCGGCGGGCGGGCCGGTGCGGGTGAGGGGCAGGGAACCGGCCGGGGTGCAGGTACCCCGGCGTGGTCAGAGGTCGGCGACGAGGGCCGTGGCGTTGTCGTGACGGGGGTCCGGCGAGCGCACCGCGCGGTTGACGAGCCGCACCGCGGTCTCGCGGGGCCGCCCGTCCCGCATCGCCCCGGCCAGGTCCCAGCCGTGGTCCTCGAAGGGGGAGTAGACGCCGTCGGAGAGCAGCACCAGCCGTCCGGGGCCCTTGACCGGCTCGGCCTCGCCCAGGGGTCCGTGCGTGCCGTCGTCGGGGTGGCGGCCGAGGTGCGAGGCGACCATGTTGCGGTACCACCATGGCGCCTTGCGGCCCTCGGCGCGCGCGATCTCGGCCCAGTTGTGGTCCACGGTCAGCGGCTTGCCGTTCCAGTACGCGCGGGCGTCGCCGGTCCAGGCGACGAGCAGCACCCCGCCGGGCAGCCACACCGCCACGACCGCTACCGCGCTCGGTTCATCGCTGCTGTCGGGGTCGTGGCGCTGCTCGGGGCCCTCGTGGTCGACGACCGCGCGGACAGCGGCGAGGGCGGCCGCCGGGCTGCCGGTCTGCGCCGCGATCCGGGCGAGCAGGCGGGCCTTGTCCCGGGTCCAGGCGCGCACCTTGGCCGTCGAGCCGATCCCGTCCAGCAGGGCGAAGGCGCGGTTGCCGCCGTCGGCGGCGGTGGCGGTCGCGTCGCACTGGTGGCTACGGGTGCCGAGGCGCTGGGCGGTGGCGTACGAGGTGGTCACTGTTCTCCGGATCAGGTCGTGAGGAAGGCGGCTGACGCCCGGGGGCGCGGCCCGCGCGATGGGAGGCCGGCGGGTCCACCCCGCCCCCTTGGTGACGCTTAAGACAATACATGGATGGCGCCGGCGATGCAAGCCTTAAGCGTCAAGGATGGTGGTGTGGCAGCCCGGGCTTGAGCTGCGGCCCGGTCGGCAGGGGGGCGCAAGGTGGGTCCCTGGGTCCTCAAACCGTCATTTCCCCAGGTGAAAGCGTTGAGCTGGGTCCTGGGTCCACCTGGGGCTGGCGAGCGGAGCGGTTGCTGGCCGTGTGTGCCGGCAGTCCTCGAGACGCGCCGCAGGCGCGGGTGGTGCCCAGGGAGCTGGCCTGCCGCCTGCCGGGGCGCGGACCGGCGGGGGAACCCGCGCCATCCGGAGCGGGACAGGTGCGCGTCACGCCCGGCGCAGGAGTGCGGCCGTGCGCTGGGCCGGTCAGGGACCGTCGGGCGGCAGTGCGAATCCTTCGGCGGCCAGGCGGGCCACCAGGTCGTCCAGGCCGATGCCGCCGGAGTCGTTCGCGTCGTTCACGATGTCGGAGATGATCCGCAGGATGCGCTCGTGCGGCTCGGGCGGAGCGACGGGCCACCACATCTCGCCGATGGGCTCACGCAGGTACTGGCCGATGATCACGGCGTGGTGGTCGGTCTCGGGACCGTGCGGCTCCAGGTCGCACGAGACGTCGTTGCCTTCTTCTTCGTCGCGGCCGGGGGCGCCGCACACCGTGCGGTCAGTCACGCTGTCGGCACCTCACACCAACGACCACTTGCCGGAATGCTCGAACGCTCCGGTGGCGAGGTTCACCACCAGGTGGTCACCGTCGCCCGGGGGGTAGCTGCGGGCGTAGTCGGCCAGCAGGTCACGGAACCGCTCATCCAGCGCGGCCTGCTCCGATCCCTCCTCCAGCGCCTCGAAGTCGAACGGCACCGGCTCGCCGCCGCTTTGATCGTGGAGGTAGACCGCCTCGTCGTCCCAATACACCTGGTCGTCGTAGTTCGCATCGGTCACGAACTCCACGCGGGTCACGGGCGGTTGTCCCGGCTCGCGTGCGCACATGGTGCGCAGTACCTCCAGCAACTCGCCCTCGATGCGCCGGTCCCCCTCGCCGACCAGCGTGTTCCCGAGCCTGTAGAGGTCGTCGCGGCTCCAGTGGGCGACCATCGCCGCCACGCGCTGCCGGTCGGCGAAGAACGCGGCGTCCAGGCGCGGCGCGGGGGAGCGGCGGCGGTCATGTCGGCGAGGGCGGAGGCGTCGCCGGGAGACGAGGGGGAGGCGGGTGCGGACGGCCGGCTCAGGGGCAGCGGCCGGGGCGGGCGTGCGGTTCACGCCGACACCGAGGAAGCGGCCGAAGTGCAGGTTCACAGGGTTGTTTCCAAGGGGTGGGCGGGGCCGCCCGGCGCGCGGGGCCGGGCGGCAGGCAGGCGGGGGCGGTGGCCGGTCAGGCGGCCCGGAGGGCAGTCACGGTGTCGGCGAAGCGGCGCCAGGGGTAGCCGGAGCACTCGGCCGACCACGCGGCGGCCCGCGACACCAGCACCGGAGCGAGCGCGGCGACCTCGCTCTCCGGTACGACGCCGTACGCCAGCAGCCGCCCCGCGCCCTCGTACAGGTCGAGGTGCCAGGCATCGCCGAGGCTGTAGGCCACCAGCCGGGCGTCACCGTCCGGCTCGTACGTGTAGTAGCTGCGGCGGTCGTGCCACCCCTCGCCCATGAACTCCGGCTCACGCCTGCGGGTCCGGGCGGTGCCCTGGTCGGCGACGGTGAACAGGTCCTGGAGGTTGCCGTTGGGGCTCAGTGCCTCGCCGACGAGCCGGATCACCTCGTCGGCCGGAATGCCGTCCCGCTCGCCGAGCACGCCGATCACGTGGCGGGCGTTGTTCACGAGGTCGCGGTTGCTGTCGGGCTGCCACGTCCGCCCGTCCTCCTCGTCGCGCTCGCGCAGCAGCCGGATCATGTGCCGGGCGCTGGCGGCGATCTGCTTCAGCTGTGCGATCCGGTCGGCGCCCGGCTTGTCGGGCAGCGCCTCGACAGCGTCGAGGATCCGGGTGAGCTGATGGCTCGTCTGCCGGACGGCCTGCGCCACGACCAGGTCGGCGCGAGCCGTCAACTCGCGGGTGACGGAGGACCGGAGGGCCTCGTCGTGCTTGCGCAGGGAGGTGAGCAGGCCCATGTAGCGGTCGCGCGTGGCGATGTGGTCGGCCTGCAACATGTCGAACCCGGCGTTGAGGACGTCCAGGTCGGAGAGGTGGTCGAGCGGCTCGCCGGTGGCGGCCGCGTACTTGCGCAGTGCGGCGACCCGGTCGGCGGCGGTGGTGCGAGCGGCGGTCAACTGACTCCTCGGGAATGTGGGGCCGGGCTGGGGCGAGGGGGCTTAGTCGTGGGCGGGATCGGCGCAGCCGGACTGCGCGCAGTCGTCGAGGTGAATGCAGGCCGGGCAGGTCACGACCTGGCGGTAGCCGCCGTACGGGTGGGCGCCGGTGATGCCCTTGCCGTACCAGCCGCACCAGGCGGGATTGGTGAGCCCCTGGCGGCCGCCGCCGAGGTCCACGGTGATGGGCGAGGTGGCGATGATGTGCCGGTACGCGGTGGCGTCCTGGGCGTTCATGGTGCTCCGTACGGTCGAAGGCGGGGGTGGCGGTCGAGGGGAAGCAAGGGGGGAGGGGCGCGGTGTGCAGCCCGCGCCTCACCCGCCGAGTGCGGTCAGAAAGCTCCGCTCGACGTCGTCGCCGACGCCCGAGCGCGCCGCGTGCTCGGCCTCGACGACCTTCTGGTCCCGGCAGCTGCCGACGCCGTAGTCGTCGTAGTCGAGGGCCCGCTGCGCCGACTCCGTGTCCGCGAGCGCGTCCAGGACGGCCGTGAGCAGCTGCTCACGGCTGGCCGTCGCGGCCAGTTCGCGGATGGTCTTGCGGCGCTCGTCGGGGCTCATCTGCTTCTTCCTTGCGTCGTTCGGGGCGGAGCAGCCGCCTTGCGGAGGCGGCGGGCCGGGGCCCCGCGCCGGAGCGCGGGGCCGGTCCGGTCAGACGGTGGTGCGGCGGATCGTGTAGTTGCGCGCGTCGTACTGGCGGACCTTGGCCAGGGCGAGGCGGCCGTTGACGGTGTTCTCACCGCCCAGGGCCATGGCGTGCTCGCGGGCCACGCCGCGCCAGATCTCCGCGTCGATCTCGGCGATCTCGCGCAGCTGCGCCTCGACCTTGGTGGTGTCGGCGTCGTCGTCCAGGACGATGACGGTGTCGTGACCGGGGACGATGGCGAGGTAGCCGTTGCCGTCGATGAGGCGCAGTTCCCGCACGATCTGCCCTTTCCTAGAGGTGGCGGGCGGGGTGTTCCCCGCCCTGTTGACGCTTAAGACTATACAGGCGGGAGATCCTGAATGCAAGCCTTAAGCGTCAAACTGGTTGCTGGGGGAGAGCTACGCGGTCACGCGAGCGGGATGCTGCGCATCTGCGTGACGCACTGCGGCACCACCGACCGGTGCGCATCCGGGTTCACCGTCCTGCGGACCGTGGCGCGGCCGCCGAGGGCACTCATGAGGCGCCCGCAGGCCCGCGCGAGCGGCCAGGGGCCGTGCTCCCAGGAATCGTTCGGCGCGCACCCCAGCGTGACCGAGTGCCGGCCGTCCTCGCGCAGCTCCGGCAGGAACCACCACTTCCTGTAGAACTTCTCCCAGTACGCGTCCACCGCCGCCTGCGGGTGTGTCGCGTACGGCTCCCGCACGATCTCCACGTCCAGCCGCCCGAAGGCCCATGTGACCCGGTGCGGCTTGTCGTCCAGGTAGGCGAAGACGTCCGGGTCCGCCGACGTGACCGTCCACACCTCCTCCTCGGTCCACGGACCGCCGTCGGCCGCCGGAAGCTCCTTCGGGCCCACCCCCGCGACCACGGCCGTCTGCGTGCCGTCGGCATTGCCCCGCAGCCACGCGCCGCCCATCACCTCGACGAAGCCGGCCCCCGGAGACCAGGGCTCGGGAGCGTCCGCGAATGCCGCCTCGCCGAAGAACAGGTCCACCTCGACCAGGTGCCGGAACGGCTCGGCACTGTCGGGTGTCTGCCGCGCTGCGCGGAGGATCTGGCGGGTGAGGCTGCGGTTCACGGCGACGACTCCTTGTCCGGGTCTATATGACGCTTAAGATAATACATTCAGGGCAGGATGTCTGCAAGCCTTAAGCGTCATTGACTGTGTGGGATGTATCCCGGAGGACGCGCAGTGGCGGACGGTTTGTCAGTGGGCGGGGCCAACTGCCGTGCCCTTCCCGGTGCGATGTCATCCGCCGGCACGAACGCGGTATCCCCGCACCGGATGTCGGCACGACGGCTGGCGATGACCACGCTGCGCCATGCCTTGCCGTCGACCGTGGGTGCGATACACGCCACCGTCACGCCGCAGGGCAACGCGTAGACGCGACCCGCGTGATTGATCCAGGTACTCATCGGCTCGCCTTTCTGCAGGGCCCGCCGGGGCCGACGAGCCAGGAAGGAGGCAGGGGGCGCGGTCGGCGCTCGGAACTGTCAGGCGGCATCGACGAAAGACGCGGCGGCCTCGGCCCACCTGAACCGGTCGCAGTGGTTGTCCGGTTCGACGGCGGAGCAAAACAGCGCCCGCTTGAAGGCCTCGGCGCGCAGGCCGTCGAACCCGTAGCGGGCGATGGCCTCGGCCCGCACCTGGTCGGCCTCGTACGGCGTGACGAGCGCGCCGGTGTCGTACATCGAGATGTACAGGGCCAGGCCGGTGAAGCCGAGGTTCATCACGTACGTTCCTTTCGGTGGTCCAGTGGTCCCGGTGGACGGGCTGCGCAGTCAGGCGCGGTTGAGGTGAATGGCGGCCGCCATCGGCATTCCGCTGCGGGTGCGGCCGCCCACGGTCACGGTCACGGCGTGCGGGCGGCGCCGCTGACCGGCGCCGTAGGTCGCCAGCAGCGGAGCGGTCACCGTGCTGACGGCCGTGCGGCCCGGCCCGCCGTTCCAGCTGACGGTGATCTCGTTGGCGTGCTTGCCCTGGCCCGTCCGCACGGAGAACTTCACGCCCGGGAAGGTCCGGCGCAGCACGGTGCGCAGGTGTGCGGAGACGTACTTGGTCGGCAGGGTGGCCCACACTGCCTCGTTCAGCTCGTCCTCGCCGACCACCGGGCGCACCGAGGTGTGCCGCACGTGCGTCACGCCGGGGCGCTGGGCGCCCGGGGCCCACAACTCGTAGCGGGTGGCCGGAAGGCCGCGCAGGACAGCCAGCACGCAACGGCCGCAGGAGCAGGGTCGCACCGTCCACCGGCCGTGGCCTTCGGTCGCGGTCCCGTGGTACGTCACCTCGGTGCCGGCGGGCAGCCGGAGTGCCAGGTAGGCGGCGGCCAGGGGCTTGGCGGCGAAGGTGGCGACAGACACGGTTCCTCCTGTGATGCAGGGGCGGGAGTTCCGCCCTGATGACGCTTAAGAAGTTACATGCAAGTGGGCGTGAATGCAAGTCTTAAGCGTCAATGATGAATAGGCTGCCGGTTTGGTGTGACGCTTAAGGCTTGCAAGATGCGTGGAAGTTATGTACTGTCTTAAGCGTCGTAGGCGCGCGGCTGGACGGTCCGCGCCGTTCGCCACCAGCCAAGGAGCCCTGCATGTGAGCCTTCAGCGCACCTTCACCGCCGCATCCGAAGGCGCCGTCTGCCTCGGTCTGGCGAGCCCGATCGGGGAGATTCTGGTGACCGTGGACACCGCAGCCACCCGCGCCGAGGTCGTCGTCAGTGCTGGCGCACCGGACAGTCCGTCTGCTGATGTGGTCCGTGGCGCCAAGGCGGCAGGCGAAGTCAACGACCGGTACGCCGCCATGGCCGTGATCGTCCCCGATGGCCCCGGCATCGTCACCGATACCGACACCGTCGCTGTCCATGCGACCCTGCCGCCGGATTCCAGCCTCGTGCTCGACACCCAGTTCGCGAACCTGCGTGTTGAGGGCGACCTGCACATGCTCAGCTTCAACAGCGGTGCAGGCTCCATCGTGGCCGAGGGCGTAAACGTCCTGACTGGCAGCACGGTCGACGGAAACGTGACCGTCGCACGCGTACACCAGGTCGTGGATGTCGAGACAGGCGACGGGGATGTGACGGTCGACGCCTACGGCGGGCGCAGTCTCGATGTGGAGACAGTGACCGGCGCCGTCGATCTGACCGCGACAGCCCAGGCGAGTGGGTCGGCCAGGGTGGCCACGATCGCCAGCGTCGCCCGCGTGCGCGGAGCCTTCAACGTCGACCTGCAGGGCCGCTCTGTCTCCGGAAGTGTCCTTGCCATGTGATCGCGCCCCGGACTCGCGCGCACCCTGGCTCGCCGCCCGATCGGGTTGGCCCGCCGGGACAGGCTCTGAAGTCCACTTGAAATGGACGCTTAAGACTTGCATCTGAAGCTCGGGCGAAGTATTGTCTTAAGCGTCAAGTAAGGGTGCTGGGGAAACGCCGGCACTTCACCTCGACCCTCCCGGGAGTCCTGCACGTGAGCACTCAGCGCACCTTCACCGCCGCAGTCGACGGGCCTGTCAGCATCGGCGTGATGAGCGGCATCGGTGAAGTCCGCGTCACGGTGGACTCCACTGCCGTCCGTGCCACGGCCGCGGTCAGCACCGGCGCCCCGGACGGCCCCCTGGCGAAGGCGGTCCGGGATGCCACGTCCATCAATGAGACCGGCGACGGGCAGCCCCGCATGTACGTGGAGATCCCGGACGTGGCCGCCCGCGTCGTGCGCTCCGGCGGAAGCACCTACAACTTCGCCGGTCGGGTCGCCGTCAGCGATGTCACCGTGGGCTCCGTGCGGAAATCCGTCTTCACCGTCTCTTCCGCAGGTGAGTGCGACAGCCGCGACACCGACACGATCACTGTTCACGTCACCGTCCCGCCCGACTCCAGCGTCGTCCTGGACACGAAGAGCGCGAACCTGCGCGTGGACGGAGACCTGCACGTGCTCGGCTTCCGCACCGTCTCAGGCTCCGTCACGGCCGACGGCGTCAACATCCTGGTCGGCGGCACGGCAAGCGGTGCAGTGACCGCCGGGCACGTGAAGAGCGCGGCGAAGGTGAAGACCGAGTCCGGGGACGTCACCGTGAACGCCTACAGCGGCGACAGCCTGGAGGTGGAGACCGGCTCCGGCACGGTCGAGGTCACCGCCACCACGCAGGCCTGCGGACCGGCCGCCATCACCACAGTCAGCAGCATCGCCCTCGTCCACGGCGCTACCCGCCTCGACCTTCAGGGACAGTCGGTCACGGGCCGCGTGGTCCCCCTGTGACGACCGGCCGCCGCCGGGCAGCTCGCGGCGCCCGTCACGCCCCCTGCAGCCTTGGTGGACGCCGCTGGCGGCCGGTCCCGGCCCGGCCGGTTGTGGTCACCGCTCCCGGAACCCGCCGCGTGAAGTCGTCCACGACCGCCATGCCGACACCCCCGCACCCGGCTTCGCACACCTGGAAGGAGTACCGACATAACCCCCGACACCACCAAGCCCCCCACCCGCGCGCAGCGCCTCGCCCTGACCGGCGCCCTCACCGACGACGCGGGCCGCCTCCCCGCCGACACCAAGCCCCGCGTGCTCGCCTCACTCACGGCGGCCCGCTGGGTCACGGCCGCGCCCGGGGCCGACCCGCAGGACGCAACGGGCCACCACATCAACTCGGCGGGACGACGGGCCCTGTTCACCGACACCCAATGGAAGGCCCTGCAGGAAGCAACCGCCGAGGGCCGCCTTCCGGCATCGACACCCTGGCCGGCCGTACAGGCCATGCAGGGCGCAGGATTCGCCGAGTACCGCGACGCCGAGGGGCAAGCACAGCCCCACGACGGAGGAGGCCGGAACTCCGCCTACCTCACCGCCCTCGGCCTCCGGGCCAGGACCGCGCCACCCGACGCCACGGACAACGGCTGACACCTCGGCCGGCCGTCCCCGCCGACCGGAAACCTGACCGCCCATTGACGCTTAAAGGTTGCATCGCCCGTCGGGGCGATGTATAGTCTTAAGCGTCAACCGGCGGAGGGTTCGCGCCGAACACACCACCTGGAAGGACCGCCCAGTGAGCCTGCGCATGCGACTGACCGTCTGGCACAACACGGACAGCGACGGCCGGTTCTATGGCTACCTGCCGGACCACCCGATGCTGCGGACCTTCTCGTACACCACCGACGACGGCGACCACGAGGCCGAGCTCAAGCGCGCCGTCACTCTGTTCAACATCGATCCGGAGCTGCTGGAGGGCACCGACCGGGAGATCGCCGCGCACTACCGCTTCCTTGGCATCCCCTCGTTCTCCAAGGGCGATGGGCTGAGCATCCGCCCCGCCGACGGCGGCCCCGAGAAGTTCTGGGCCAGCAACGGCCGCGATCTCCTCCCGCAGGGCCGCCCGTACACCCGCCTCGCCCTGGGGGACGTGTGGGGCACCCACGCCCACGGCCACCGCGTCCGCTACGCCATCCCCGCCATGGACTCGCGCATCCGCGACGGGCTGTTCGAGACGGACGGCAGCGAGACGTCCGCCCGGGAGGAGATCGCCGCGCATCACGGGCGCGCCCCGCACGAGGTCGTCGTCATCGCGGGCCCGTACCCGCCGTCCCCCGCGCTCCCGCACTAGCGAGGACGAACCCCGTGCCCGTCCACCTGGCCGAGCCTGCGGCCCCGCCCCGGGGCCTCGACGGGC
Source organism: Streptomyces sp. NPDC001668 (assembly GCF_042893155.1). Taxonomy (NCBI): domain Bacteria; kingdom Bacillati; phylum Actinomycetota; class Actinomycetes; order Kitasatosporales; family Streptomycetaceae; genus Streptomyces; species Streptomyces sp. NPDC001668. The sequence goes on along the minus strand of NZ_JBIAUQ010000014.1, from coordinate 15,822 downwards.
AGGGGTGGAACAGGCTGACGACCGGCTTCCACATGGGCATCAGCGGCCCCCAGTGCGCCCTCAACCCGCGCACCTGTGGCAGCGCCTCGAGCCCGGTCCTGACAGCGACGCCGAAAAGCTCCTGGTCCGCATCACACACGATGCCGAACACGCGGGCGGCGGCTGGGAGGTCGGCCAGTCCTACGCCGACCAGTTGGGCGAGGGCTGCTGGATTCATCGCCGTCCGGACGCACCCGAGGCTCCGGACCGATCCGGCCAGTGACCATACGCCGCACCGTCCAGGCCGGCGGCCACGCCCCGTCTACGACATCCCGAACGACCCGAAAGGGCAGGAGAGATTCCCATGCGCCCCGACGACGGCATCCGTCGCATTGCGAGCACCGAGTACGCCTACGACCCCGATTCGCTCCCGTCTCTCGTCGACGCCGCCCGCCGGCTGCGCCATGACTTCCGGCGCGACCACGGCGGCTACGAGGGCGGTTCGATGAGCGAGGGAGCGCTGGAGCGCGGCGCCGCGGTGCGCCGCGAGTATTGCGCGAAGGCGTGGGACATCGTCAACGACCTCGCCCTGATGCCGGCCCAGCCGACGCCGGGCGGGCTGCCCAGCGCCGAGACGGCCGCCGCCTACCTCTACGGCGAGTACCGAGGACGAGCGATGACCCGCGCCAGAGCGGCCGACACGCTGGTGTGCGGCCCGTACGGTCTCACCGGCGGCGCGGCCACCGCGCTCGTCAACTGGCTGGCCGAGGGCGGCTACCTCACGGCTCTGGACCTCGATGCGCGCGACGGTCGCGTGCGCGGGGTCTACCGCGCCGGACGGCCCACCGTCCACCACGACAAGCTCGCCGACCAGCCGCGATGGCTCAGCGCGACGATGACCGTCACGCGCCGTGCGGCGTGGGCTCCCCTGACGGGCGTCAGCACCGTCTACATGCACCCCGACGAGATCGACGCCCACTTCGCCCACTGACCTCAACTCGCCACCGGCCGGGCGGCGTACACCGTCCGGCCGGCCACCCGCACCCAGGAACCACCCATGCACACCCGTGAGCAGGTCGCGCGGCAAGCCGCGCGCATGTCAGACACGATGCACGCCTTCCTGCGCGGCGCCCGGACCGGATGGATCGCGATCCGACTCGACGACGGCGGTAGCGACGGCGGCATCTACGCCGACCGTGCCCAGGCCGAGACCGCCCAGCGCGAGCCCTGCCTGATCCTTCAACTGCCCGAGCCCACCCGCGCGTACGGGCCGCCGCCGGTCCCGCTCACCTTCAACGAGTGCGCCGACCACCTCCGATTCATGGCCGAACTACGCACGACGCACCCCACTCACACACCGGTCACGCTGCAGGACGGCGGCGGTCTGCTGGGCCTGCCCACCGATGGTTCCTACTGGGGCACTTCGTTCCACAAGGTCCGCCGGGAGGACGGACGCAGGCCCGTGCGCACGACCGTCGACAGCATGGAGATGAACCGCGACCTGAGCACCCACCTCCCGGGCGAGGGACGACTCGCCTCGACGGACGGCCGTGTCGTGCGACTGAGCATCCGCGAGCCGGCTGCCTCCTGCGAGATCACCTACACGTGGCTGGGCCGGGCTGACCCCGCCTGACACCGAGGCCGAAGCCGGGATGCACAGCGCACTCGCCCGCAACTCCAACCCGACATGACGCTTAAGGCTTGCCCTTGCGCCACTCTCCATGTAAGCTCTTAAGCGTCAACGGGAGTTAGGGGGAGTTACGTGAGCGCCGGATTCGCGGGTGACGTCGACAAGGCCATCGAGACCTACGCCGCCTATCAGGAGGCGCAGGCGGACAAGTTGGACCGGCTCGCGGACGCGTGCGCGAACGGTGAGGGCTACTTCGCCGCCTACTCCCCGGCCGAGCGTGACACGCGGGCCCAGGAGCTTCGGCAGAACGCCCAGGCGAACCGGAACACCGCGGCGGCCAACCGCACGCCCGAAGGCCGGGAGCACCTGCGGACAACCGGCCTGTGGCTCCCCGGCTAGAGGCGCCGCGCCTCGGTGCGCCCGCCGGCAGCACACGCCAGGGCGCATCGAGGCGACGAGCGGCCCCGCAAAGCGCCCGGGCGGCGAACAACGAATCAGCTCACCCGCCCGGCCGAGCCGGACTCCCCGGCCGGCGCCCGCCCACCAGCCACCAGATCCCCGCACCCCGAGAGGCCCTTCATGGCAGAGCAGACCGCGCAGCACCAGACCGTCTCCAGTGGGACCGGCATGGCGACTTCGTGGGCAAGCTGTCCGTATCTGCGGGCTACCCGCTGAGCGGCATCGTCGAGTGGCGTCGACACGTGAGCGCCAACGGCGGCTACACCGCCGAGGCCGGCGCACCTCAGGCGGCAGCACAGCCGTGAGGTTCCGGGCCACCGCCAGCAGGCGCAACGACCGATCCGGCGGCCGACCAGCGCCAACTCCCTGGAGACCACGCCGGTGCGCCACCACGGCGACCGGCTCCCCCTGACGGCCGAAAGCGCCCACTGCCCGCCGCCATGCAACCCAGCGAGAGACTGACCCGAGGAAGGACCGCCGTGGACGACGAGACGAACGACGACAGCAAGGTGGCCGTTGACGTGCGCGCCCTGTCAGTAGACGGATACGACTGCCTTCACGCGGTGCCCCGGGGGCACCTGCTGCTCCTGGAGGAGCCCACGCTCGGCATGAAGGCCGGATACCTGCGCGCTGACTGGGGCTACGGCTGGGGGAACTACCCCGCACCCCTGCGTGAACTGGTACCGATCACGCCCGAGCGGGCCCAGGAGCTCATCGGACAGGGCACGCCTGTGCATGCCGCGCGGCGCTCCGCGGACTGGAACAGCGACTTCCCTGTCCTCGTGCGCGGTCTGCGGCTGAGCGAGCTGCGAGAGGCCCTCGCGAACATCGACTTGCCCGACGACGCCATCGTGGCCATCGGCTCCGCAACAAACCCGCAGGAGTTCATCAGCTCGCCCGCCGCGCCGCGGGTCGAGGTCGGCTTCTACGAGCCTGACCCGGCCAACGGCACCTACGGCTATGCGGCCGGTGGCGCGCCGGACCTGACCGAGGACGGCAACGTCCCGCTCCACCTGCCCGCCCTGGTGCTCAACCCCACCCACTGACGCCTGCAACAACCCCGCCCCACGCGAGCCACCCAAGGGAGAAAAACCCCCACGTGAGCGACGACACGGCCCCGACCGGGGAGCCCACAGCGCCCTGGACATGCGCATGCGCCTTCACCAACACCAGCGGCACCGATGACTGCGGCGGCTGCCATCTCACCCGCTCCGGGCAGGGCGAGCCGATGCCGCCCTGCACGTGCGGCTGCGACCCGACCCCCGGCAAGTACGGGGACTACGACACCCAGTCCTCGGCCTCGCGCCAGCACTTCATCGACACCGGAATGTTCCTGCGCCCAGGCGAGGTCATCGCCGCGGCCTAGTGCCCCGCCCGGCCGCCGGATGCCGCAGCTCCGGCGCCGCCACACGGCCGTGGCAGAGTTGCCCCGGGAGATCAGCCGAGGGGAGGCCATGGGCACGAGCGACAAGCAGCAACGGCAGGCGGTCCGCGCGGCGGCCGGCCTGGCCGGCGGCGCCGCGCTGTGCGCCCTGCTCGCGGCCGCCTCGACGCAACACTGGCCGGTCCTGCTGTCGGTCGGCCTGCTCGCCGGAGCCGTCGGCGTGTACCGCCGAGCCGTGGCCGGACAGGCCTATTCCTACTGGGCGGCGTGGGCCGCCGCGCCCGTCATGACGCTGCTGCTGCTTTGGGCACAGCCGCCATCCATGTATGAGGCCGCCCGCCTCCTCGCGCTGCCGTGGGCGGCGGTGTCCGCACTGGTGGCCGCCGTGCTCTTCGCCCTGTGGCACTCACGCCGTGACGGGCACCTCGACTGGCTGGTGGAGCACCCCGACCAGGGCGTCCTGCGCCGCGAGCCCACCAGGCGGGCCGCCCTCGCCTGGGCGCGCTACCACTACGGCCAGCCCTGCAGGATCTTCCGCCTGGACCTGGCCCCGCAGATGGCCGAGCAGACCCCGATGTACCCGTACGCCGACCGGCCGATGCTGCGCCGTCAGACCGACGAGGCGAAAGAGCGCCCGCAGTGAAGGCGGATGCGATCCGCCGGGCCACCATCGACGATCTGCCGATCCTGCTCGGGCTTCTCGGCGCGGAGTGGCCGCAGGAGCGCAGCACGGCGGGCGCCCGCGAGTGGCGGGAACGCCTTCGCGACCTGGACAGCAACGACGACGGCCACCCCGAGTTCGACGTGTGGTTGCTGGAGCAGGCCGGGACGGTGGTGGCCGCGGCAGCAACTCAGCTCCTGCCGCGCCGCCGGCACAAGCGGGTCGGCGCGTGGACGTACCCGGTCTACTTGATGTACCTGGCCCGGCCACCGCGGCCGCGGGTGCGGCCGACGTCTGGAGGACTACCTCAGCGAACACCTGAGGCGGCGCGGATACAGCGGCGCCTACCTGCTGGTGGAGCCGGGCAGGTCCGGCGCACTGCTGTTCTGGGAGCGGCAGGGCTGGAAGCGGGCGGATACGGCCGACCAGCCGCCCACGCGGGTCATGATGACCAAAGAGATCACTTCCTGACAGGGCGTTGCGCCGCGGCGACCCCGCGAGTACACCCCTGACCGCAAGTGACGCTTAAGAGTTGCTGGCATGGTGTTGGGTGGGTAGTATTTTAAGCGTCATTCCGCGTGCTGGTGGCGCCTGCCCCACGAACCCACGCGAACCCCTCCGTCCGCTGGAGATCCGTGACCACTCCCAACGGCCCTGCTGGCCAGCCCGCTTCGCTATTCAGCCCGCCTCCGACAGCCGCCACTGTTCTCGCGGCCTGCACGGCCGCCGGCGTCCCGGCCTTCTACGACGCCGGCGAAAACGTCGTCTACGCGCACCAGGCGCACATCCCTCGTGACCGTGCCCTCGACGGCCAGCACGTCATGATCGAGTGGGGCGGAGACAACCCGCAGCCGGACAGGGCCCGACTGTCGGCAACCATCTGGGTGCCCGACGGCCTGCCGGACTACGCCCAGGTCGGGACCGTCTACACCACGCCCGAGCACGGGCCGCTCGGCGCTGAGGCCCAGCACTGCGCACGTGCCGTGGCCCAGTGGCTGGCGGATCCGGACCGCACCGCCGGAACGGTGCTTCTGGCCGAGCTCGCCGAGCGTGGCATCACGCCGGACGAGCTGTCCGTCGTCCGAACCACGCACAGCGACACCTGCGACGTGACCGTCCAGCTCGGCCGCGGCACCTTCGGCCGGCTGTCCATCGCGGACCGCTCCGGCTCTGTCAGCCACGTCCCCGCCGCCCACACCGGTTGGAGCGTCCTTCTGCACAACGAGCGGGGCGAGTCCGTCGGCGACCCGGTCTACATCGCAGGCGACGGCGGCCTGGTGGACTGCGCACAGGACTCCGCAGTCGCGGCGACGTTCGTCGCGGGCTGCGTGAAGAACCCGGTCCTGCGGCACTGCGACTGCTACGCCCAGGACCGGCACAACCCGCGCCATGACCATGAGTGCCACCTGTACGCCATCCCCCGCGTCCACGTGACGGCCGCTCGGCCGGCCGGTGCCTGAAAGGATCCGCCCGTGAGCTCATCACCCTCAACTGCCCATGTAGACGGCGGCGGTGCGCAGTACCGTGCTGACTTCAGCGACGCCGAGACCTACTCGCCGCTCGAGCCGGTCTACGACGACCTTGCCTCCGCCCAAGAGCGCTGTGAGACCGACCTGCGCAGCGCCTGGCCGGACGGTGACGCGCTGGAGATCACGTGGCAGCCGGACGAGTCCTTCTCCTGGTGGAGGATGATGGTCCGCACTCCGCGGATGCGCGAGCCGGTGTCTGCCGGCTACTCGGTCACGATCGTCGACTGTGAGTTCGACGGTGTCAGGCAAGATTCGCCCGCTGCCGGGACCACCAGGTAAGGCTGCTCGCCGCTCTTCCGCGACGTGGGCTTGCAGGTCCGATGCCTCTGCGGACCGTCTGCGGCGACGGGCCGGGCCCGTCCCTCCGGCCTGAGTACCAGCCGCGCACTGCCGCTTCCCGCTCTTCGCTCCCAGGGCTCAGGGGCCATGCCTCGCAGCACCGACTGCTGCCGGTCAGCGCCGTTCCCCCATCAAGAGTGACGCTTAAGAGTTGCACGCTGCGGCGCTGCGGGGTAATATCTTAAGCGTCATCGGGGGTTTGGGGTGACGGGCCGGAAGGCTGATGTCGCCCCTCCCCGGTGACCCACACGCGGACCTGGGCGCCTGATCAGCGTCCGGGTTCAAGGGAGGGTCGCTACCTCCTGGAGCTGGAGTGACTGGCGTGCACACCCCCTGTTGGGGGAGGAACGGGTTCAAATCCCGTCGGCTCACTGGGTTCTCCCCGTCCCTTCCCCCCGCCCGGGGCGGGAGGAACCCCGCCGCAGGCCCCATCCCCCCGGGGCCTGCGGCACCGCCCCAGAGGGGCGGAAGCGAATGCTGCTGCTCCTGTAGTCCAGCGGATAGGGCACCGGACTACGGATCCGGAAGCCGGGGTTCGAATCCCCGCAGGAGTACCAGACCAAGCCCACCGCCTTCGGTCGGACGGGCTTGCTGATCAGGCCTCTGTGGTCCATGGGTAGGGCGCCGGGTTGTCAACTCGGACGGACGGGGTTCGAGTCCCCGCAGAGGCGCTCGGCTCTCCCACCGCGGGTTTCCCCTGCCTGCAACCGGGAGTGGCCAGCTGTCGCGCCGCCAGGCGGTGCACAGAGGTGAGGGTCCAACCCAGGGCGCGCTCGCCGAAGTCCCGTCCGTTTCCCCGGAGCTGCGACTCCGGGGAAACGGACGGCTGCCGCCGCACCCGGCGGGCTGCAGGGATCACCGGATCGACCTGGAGAGCGCCGTACATGACCAGCCGGATCGTTGTCCCGGACAGGCCCGCGCGCTGTGGGAGCTGGCCGGCACATGGAAGGTCCACCTGCTCGAGATCCGAGCCGGCCACCCGTGCCCACCAGCACCGAGCGACGGTCACCGTCCGCTCCCAAGGCGACAAGTACGTCTGTGAGGTCTCACAGCTTCCCGGGCAGACCTTCGGCCCCTGGGACATGCCGGAGATGATCCAGGACCTCACCATCTCCGCACTGCTGACCCCGCTCCAGGCCCGCGACGTCGTCATGGACGCCGCCATCCACGGCGAAGCAACGACCGAGATGAACCTCTGACCACGCCCGCAGCCTCGCCGGAGGCAAGCCGCCCCTCGCCGGGCCCGCGCCCCACACCAGACACGACCTGGAGCACTCCCTTGCTCAACCCCGCCCCGCTTGACCAACTCGCCGCTCTCACCGACCTGCTCGGACCCGCGCGGCCGGCATCGCCCGATGACGTCCTGGACGCTGCCAGGGCCTACGCCCGTCACGTCCAAAGGGCGCGCGGCGCCGAGGAGTTCGGCCGGTACTGCGCGGGCGTGGTGCCGGGGGTGCTGCTCCGGCTCGCTGAGGCCGAGGCCACCCTGGCCGTGCTGCGTGCCGCCGTGGCCCGGCACATTGCCGCAGCAGACCAGGGCGATGACCCCGCCCCGCGTGAGCTCCTGGACGAGCTCGCCAGTGCCGGCATCGACCTCCAGGCCGAGGTCGACCTGGCGGCGGCCGTCCGGGACGCCGAGACCCATACGGCGGCCTTCGGCTGACGACCCACGCCGCCCGGCCGGATACCTCAATGTTGCGTCGTCACCACGTGACCAGCAGCTCCCCGCACCGCCGAGCCCGCTGCGCCGACGCGCGCGCCGCCCGGCCGGCACCGGCGGGAGCCGTCGTGAACGTACTGACCCACCCGGAGATAACCCTGACCGCTCTGACTCCCCAGACCCAACTCGTCGCCGACCTCGTCGGCCCCCTGCAGCGGACCCGAGGCATCGGCGAGATCGCCGATGCCGACCTCTCGCACATCGCGCCCGACCTGCCCGACCTGATCGAAGCGGCCCACCGACGAGTGCGGGGCATGCGCGCGGCCGTCATCAGCCTCACCACCGGCCGAGGCGCGCCCGTTGCCTGCGCCGCACTGCGCTCCAGCACGGGCGCCGCCGAAACGGCCGACTTCGTCAACCTGTGGTGTCTCGCGCTGGAAGCCGTCGAGGGCAAGCCGCGCAGCGTTCAAGAGGCGATCCAGTGGTCCGGAACGCCAGTTGACGAGCGTATTGACCGGGCCTACCCCGGCGTCCGGCTCTCCTCCACTCCGGCCGACGACCGCCGCAGTGAGTTCACCCTCTACGCGCGGGGGGAGGAAGCCGTACGCCAGCTCGCGAGGCTGTTGCGGGCCGCGATCACCGCTTGGCCCGAACCCGACTGGCGGGCCCAGGTACGGCGTGAGAAGTTCCTTCGCGCGGCACTCGACGCTCACGCCGAGGGCCGAAGGGGCGACCTGCGCCGCCTCATCGAGGACTTCGCCGACGCCCCGGCAGCCGACCCCGACTCACGCAACTGACAGACCAGCCGCGGAGGATGCTGGGCCTAGCACGTCACCGGCGCCGGCCGTCAATAGAGTGGGGCCATGAGACTTGGGGCCTGGCGGAGAGACACGCGAGCACGTCAGCGGCGTCCGGGAGATGTACAACTGACCGCGCGCTGTGCGTACGGGCACGGCACCGACCGCGCCTGCCGAACGCACGAATCGGTTCTGCTCGTCGTCCGGGCCGACGGCACTCCCGAGCTCCCGCCGGGATGGACCTACGGCACCCTGGGCGAGTCGCATTCACTTCCTGCCGCGTTCTGTCCCGCTCACGGCCCCGGAGCAACACAGGCACGCTACGTCGAGGCGCCCGCCGAGTACGTCGAGGGCGGACTGCCGGCCGTGTTCCTGGCCGGCGGCATCGGTCTGTGCGAGAACTGGCAGCAAGAGGCGGCACCCGCCTTCGCCGACCTGGACGTGGTGGTCCTCAACCCCCGCAGGACCGAGTTCCCGGTGCACGACCCGGAGGCCGAGACGGCCCAGGTGACCTGGGAGTACACGCATCTCCACCGCGCTGCGCTGGTCCTGTTCTGGTTTCCCGCCTCGGAGTCCCATCAGCCGATCGCCCTGTACGAGCTGGGGAGGATGGCCGCGGGCGGAACGCCGATCGTGGTGGGTGCCGATCCCCGCTACGCACGGCGGAACAACCTCGTGGTCCAACTCCGCCTTGCCCGGCCGGGCCTGGAGGTTCACGCAACCCTGGCCGACACGGTCAACGCTGCCCGGGCCTTCTTCGAAGCACCCGAGCAGGTCAATCACGCCGCAGGCCCCTGACCACCGTTGAAGGCGCCGTCCCGCGTGCAGGTGAATCGGGAATCAACGGACCGGCAACGGCGGGCGCCGCCCGAACGCTGCCGATCATGAGGACCAAGGTCACTGTGTTCCGGTGCGACTGGCCGGAATGCGATGCGAGACTGGTCGCGCCCGAGGCCGCTTCGGTGGACGCGAAGCGCTTCGCCGGGGAGTGCGGATGGCTGTGGACGGCCGATGATGCCGAATAGCACTTCTGCGGCAGGGGACTTGGGGCGGCACGCAGCGGACATGCACGACTCGTCCTCGACGCGCACCACCCCGCCCTCATTCGCTTGAGGCCGCCGTGGACCGGCTGGTTCGTCGGCTGCTGGTGCGGGTGGTCGGCATCAGGGTTCCTCACGGCCCTGGCCGCGGACACCGCAGACGAGGCACGCGAACGGTGGGCCGCACACCTCGTCCAGTCGCCGTCGCAAGCCGCGTGACCTGCGATCCGGGCGGGACCCGGTCAGCCACGAGTGAAGAAGCCAGCCACAGCGGGCCGGCGCGCGTCGGCGGTCTGCCAGCCCGCTGGCCGCAGACTAGTGGTCCTGACCGGCCCGGCCGGTGCCGCGCCACAGCTTCGCGAGCTTGACGCCGACGAAACGGGCACCCTCACGAGGGTGGACCACGGTGAACTCGATGGTGACGACGAGGTAGAAGAGCGGGCTGCGGCGACCCGCGTTCACCTGGCGGATGAGCCAGACATGGACGGCCTCGTGCCGGCGCTCGAGACGCAGGTCGATCTCCTGGCCGATGAACAGCGCGCCGGCGACGAATCCCGTGAGGAACAATCCCAGCGCGAAAGCAAGTTCGAGCATCGTGCTTCCTGGTCGGGGGCGGTGCCCTGTGGTCGGTCGGATCAGTGGCTGCTCGCACGGCCGCAGCGCATGGAGCGGCCGCTCTGCGGCCTACTCGGCCTCGTCGATCATCCGGCGCGGAGGCGGAGGGCTGCCGCCCAGCCGCGAGCCATGGCATCGGCATGGGACTCCTCAGGTCCGGCCGTCATCCGGGCGATTGAGGCCCGCAGTCCGGGGGCGAGGAGAGAGATCTGGCGAGGGCTGAGGCGGGAGGCCGACTCGGCCTCTTCCATGGCGCAAGCGATGACGCCGTTGGCGCGCGCCTCCACATCGGCGTCGGGCATGACCCCCGCGCCGTTGATGCGGATACGCAGGGCGCGCAGCGAGGCGTGCTCGGTGATCAGGTCCTGGTATTCGGCGATGGTGGTCATGGTCTTCTCTCCCTGATCAGGTTGGCGTCCGCCCCGCCCGGTGACGCTTAAGACTGTACAGTCTGAACCCCTGGGGTCGCAAGTCTTAAGCGTCATCATGTGTTTCCGTACTGACTGGTCATCCCCTCGGGTGGTTCGGCTTGATCGACGAACCCCTCGCCCATCGATCGCCGGTGAGGGTCGAGGGTGCCGGTTTGCCGCTTAAGGCTTGCGGTCGACCTCTGCTTCGTGTATTGTCTTAAGCGTCGTCGGGGAGCGATCGAACCCGACGGCGCCAGGCAGCGAGGAGCGGCCGATCCGCGTTGTATGGCAGGTCCGTGGCCCAGTTGGTAGGGCGGCCCCCATGCCGGGGGAGGGAAGGGGTTCAACTCCCCTCGGACCGCGAGGTGCCGGTGTTGCCCCTCCAGGGACACAGCCCCCTTGAGAGGGCACGCACCGGCACGCTGCTCGGACCCTGCCGGTTGATCACCGGCCGGGTTGAAGAGGAGAGGACGCTCTCCTTGGGACGGTAGCTCAATGGGCAGAGCAACCCTTCGGGGTTGGGTACGGGTTCAAATCCCGTCCGTCCACGACGTACCAGCGGGAAGGCGATGCTCTCCCCGGCGGACCCGATCTGCTGGCGCGCGTCGCCCGCGGCTCCTGGGGAGGGGCCAACGGCGGCCCTGCCCCGGCCGGGGAAGGTGATGGGCAAGCTCCTCGTGGGCCCTACCTGATCCGATCTCCGGTCGACGGCGGGACATGCCCCCGTGGAGTAGTCCGGCTCAGCTCGCCCCGTTCTCAGCGGGGAGGTCGCGGGTTCGAATCCCGCCGGGGGTACGCGACGCCGCGCAACTGCGCGCCCTTCGGACCTTCTTGGTGTCGGCAGCACCCCTCCCGGGAGGGGGATCACGCCCTGCAAGGCTCAGGACGCCCTACGGCAACGCCCCGGTAGCGGTGCCGGACGGCTCGGCGCCGCCGCTCCCGCCTCGCAGCGTTGCCGTCCGGGCCAGGAGAGTCCGCCTGTGACGGCCTCAGGGGCCCGGAACACGGCGAGCAGGCCGGCCGCCGAGGCGGCGGCCGGGCAGCTCCGCCCTCCCGTCCTGGTACGGCCTCCATCTGAAGGGAGAACTGCCGCGTGAGTGTGGATCACTCGTTCTATGCCGTCTATGGCGTCGAGCTTGTCGAGGCAGATTGGGCCGTCGTCGACGACGGCCTGACCGAGCTGCGGCGTACCCGACGTCTGGGCGACGGGAGGGAAGATGTGCAGCTATACACGGTGAGCCGCGAGGAGGGCCCCGAGAGCGTCGTCATCGGCGTCACTTCCAAGGAACTGCCGCCCGGCACGTGCAAGCCGGTGCAGGATTTCCCAGCATCGTCCGAGCGGGACCAGGTCCTGCGTGCAGCCGCCGCGTTCCTGGGCTGCCGCATGAAGGCCGAGCCAGGCTGGCTGATCGTGCATGACTTGAGCTGACCACCGCCGTACCCCTGTACCCGGTGCGCGCCGCTGGCAGTCCCATGGTTGGTCCGGATGGCTGCGTGACGCATGACGCTTAAGGTTCGCAATCCGACTGAAGTGAATGTATTATCTTAAGCGTCATCGAGGGTCCGGCGTGGCGGACCCGAGAGCTGATCGACTCCGTTGGCGCCACCACTCACCCAGCATTTCACCGCAATCAGCAGGAGATCTCATGAACGAGTCACTCATCGGCCGACGGGCTGGAATTCTGCTGGGCCTCATGCTTGGCGCTGTTGCTCTCGCGGTGCCCGTGTCGGTCCTCCTCACGCTGCCCGCTCGTGCTGCCGGAAGTCTGGAGTGCCGGGAGAACTCGGTTCCGCCGACCTGTGAGCGGGTAGATCGCAGGGTCCAATTCGAAACCTCATGGGAGTGCGCCATGACCCCGGTCAGGGCCAGCATCACACCGTGAGGCAAGGAGCAGAGCCGGACATGAGCAGCCGGACCATCAGCGTGGGCAACATGGACTTCGAGCATTGCTCCGGCTGCGGCCAGGCCTACCCGTACGAGCAGGCCCACGATTCGTACACCGGATGCTGCAACGAGGGGGTCTGCGGCGGTCCCCGCGACGACGGGACGGCGAACTGGAACCTGGCCACATCCCGTGAGGGTGAAGCCCGGTGGGTCACCGTACGCGTCATTCGGGCCTGCTGCGGAGCGGGCGCGGACGTCCTCGCCAAGGAGCTCGGCCTTGTCGTCACCTCGATGAACGTTGGCCGCGACTGAGTGATGACTGTGCCAGCGTCAGCCTGACCGAAGCCGTGGCGGGGCTGGCAGCACGTTGTCTGTTCATCGGCCGGGTTTTCTGGAGAAGGCCCCGCTGGCATGCCCTGAACTGGACCACGCCACGCGCCTCACCCAATGCGCGCGGCGCTCTTGGCGAGGAAGTCGGCGTCCATCATCGGGCGGGGTACCTGTGACATCTTCTCTCGCAGGCCGCCCGATATGCCCTGTATGCCCTGTGACCCTGTGACATCATCCCCCTGTTTTCCCTGGTGGGAAGAGGTACCTGTGACCCTGTGACCCTGTGACATCTCCTCCTTGGAGAGCGTGACGGTCGGGGGTGCCGTTGGTGGTGGCCGGACGGACGGCTGCACCCGCGAGCGCGGTGAGCAGGAGCCGCCCGCCATCGGCGGCGGCGATGGTGCCTGCGCCGATCGCGCGCACCCCGAGCAACGTCCAGCAGCCTGTCGACGGGCATGCTCTGAAGGGCGAGGCCGGCGCGGAGCCTGGTACGGCGTGCGGGTGATGAGGGGGTGTGTCGTCCCGGTGGCCTGGGGCTGTCCGTGGCGGCTTGTGGTCGAATGCTGAGTGGTGGGCCCGGCGGGGTCCCTGCCCCGTGCTCGACCCGACATCGAGCACGCCGTGGAGGAGCCAACTCGGCCGGCACCGCTGCAGGTTCTGAATGTTCCTCGTGGCTCTGCGCCGCGTGCTGTGTCGGGACGGCTTCGCGGTGTTGAAGGGGCTCCGGGTCATGAAGACAACCGCCGTCGAGCGTCGCGCTGAGCTGTTGTGTCTGTACACCGGGCTGCCCTGGCAGTCCGCCCGGCGCCGGGTCGAGGCCGCCGCGCCCGGCTCTGAACTGATCCCGCTTCCGGACGCCGACCAGCTGCTGCTGGAGGCCGGGGTGATGGCCGCACTGGCCTGGCGCCGGGTCACCACGGTGCACTCCTGGGGCATCGAGTACGTCGACCCGCGCACTGACCGTCTCCTGATCCGGTTCGAGGCCGACCCGGTCGAGCGGCGGGACCCGGCCCAGACCCAGGTCCTGGATCTGGCCGAGGTCCTGCTGCCGCGCGCCGACGAGTACGGCGGCATCCAGGGGGTGCCCGGGGCCCGAACCCATGTTGAGGGCGGGCAGGTGGTGCTGCGCCTGCTGGATTCGTCGGCTTCCGTCACTTTGCTGGGCGTGGACCCCGATGAGTGGCTGCGCGCAGTTGACATCCAGGACCGGCAGACGGGCTTGTGCGGCATGACGCCGTGCCACCGGGACCTGCCGGGTGGGTGGCATGCGGCTGAGCGTGTCTATCGGCGTGTGGGCCGTGGGGGTGCTGCGGTGTCGGCGTGGCTGGCCAGCGGGCTGCTGCGTCGGGTTGGCCTGATCCGCACTCTGGGTGTGCCGTTGGGGGTGACTGGCTGGTTGGGTCATCGCGAGTGTGGTGGTGGCGAGCGGTGGATCATCGATCCGGTGTTCGCGGAGGGTCATGGTGCTGCCGGTCACCGGCGGTTGATGGCGTTGCTTGCCGCGCCCGGCTGGGGTTTGCCTGTCGCGGTGGTGGACGAGGACTGTAACTGCCGTCTGCCGCCTGGTTGCAGTGACCAGTGCACCACCGTCAGCGCTGGTCTTGCCGGGTGGCCCGGAGTGCTGGAGGTGCGTGCCATCCAACGCCGCGGCGAGCGGCTGGAGTGGTTCCGGGATCACCAGCCGGTGCTCTACGCGGCCCGGCAGCAACGTGTCCTGTCCGTGCCCGCCTGGGTGGACCGGTGGCTCGAGCGGGGCGGAGCGCCTGCTGCGGGTGCGCCGGTCGGTGCCGGCAGCGGCCTTGACTGAGATTCACGCGGAGCACGGTGGCGGGCGGGAGCGGCGGCCGGAGCAGGATGTGCCCGGATGGGTTGGTGTGTGGGGGAGCATCGCCGTATGGACACCGTCGACAGCCTCCCGCCTTTACGGTCGCCGCGGTTACGGCCCGGGGACCGGGTACGGATCGTCTCTCCGGCCAGCCCTCCCAGCCGGGAGGGAGTCGCCCGCGGCGTCGAGTTGCTGGCGTCGTGGGGGCTGCGGGTCGAGCTGGGGGAGCACGTCTTTGACCAGTGGGGGTATATGGCCGGCCGGGATGAGGACCGCGTCTTCGACCTGAACTCGGCGTTCGGGGATCCGGGGGTCCGCGCCGTGATCGCCACCCGGGGCGGCAAGGGCGCCTACCGCATCGTCGACGACCTCGACACCGCCGCGCTGCGCCGCGACCCGAAACCCGTGGTCGGGTTCAGCGACATCACCCACCTCCACCTCGTCCTGTGGGCCCGCTGCCGCCTGGCCTGCCTGCACGGCCCCTTCGCCAACTGGAGCGAGGAATGGTCCGGGCGCGCATCGGCCGACGCCCTGCGCCGCGCGCTGATGACCACCGACCCGGTCGTCATCCGCCGCGACACCGGCCAGGCCATTGCGGGCGTCACCGTCGAGGGCACCGCGGCCGGCGTCCTGGTCGGCGGCAGCCTGGATGCGGTCCGCACCCAGGCCGGAGCCGGTCTGCCGAGCCTTGAGGGGGCGATCCTCTTCCTGGAACACCAGCGGGGCACAGGGCTGGGGGAGGTCGACCGTGCGCTGACCCAGCTCACCCGCTCCGGGGCCCTTCACGGGCTGCGTGGTGTCGCACTGGGCCAGTTCCTCGGCTTCGAGCAGGATGCCGGCGATCCGGCCCTGGGGGGATGGGGTATCACCGACGTCCTGCGCGACCGGCTGACTCGCCTGGGCGTTCCGGTTCTGGGCGGACTGCCCGCCGGACACGGCCTGCACCCTCCGACCATCCCGCTCGGCACCCAGGCCACGATCGACACCGTCGAAGGAACCCTGACCGTTGAGCCGGCCGTCGTCTGACCGCCGAACTGCCGTGCCGGCGCAGCACCACGACGGTACGGCTGCCCGGGGCCGGGGGAGCGGGGGATCTTCAGTTGCCTGCTCGAGTACGGCTTCCACCAGGCCCGCACAGCACCGGACGGATCCGGTGTCCGGCGCACGCGTCTCAGGTGCGACACCTGCTGCGCCCGCTCGTGCCGCGGCTGTCGTACGGGGCCGGGGTGCTGCGGGGCCTGCTCGCCGGCCGGTGACACCGGGCCCCTGCGCTCGGGGC